>RFQZ01000015.1 GCA_009924735.1 Flavobacteriia bacterium
AGACTCATTGCCGGGGAATCACGCATAGATTCTGAAAAACTAAGAAAAGGAGATTTGGCCGACCATGAATTTCAACAAATGCATTCCCGCATTGTAAAATTATCCACAGCGCCTATTTTTATTGACGATTCACCAGGACTTAGTGTTTTTGATTTTCGTGCAAAATGCAGAAGGCTAAAATCTCAGCACAACATTGAATTGGTGATCATTGACTACTTGCAGCTGATGTCTGCCAAAGACGGAAAAAACAATGGAAATCGCGAGCAAGAAATCTCTACCATTTCACGCTCCATCAAAGAAATCGCTAAAGAATTAAACATTCCCATCATCGCACTCGCCCAATTAAGTCGTTCCGTTGAGCAACGCGCAGGGGACAAAAAACCCATGTTATCGGATTTACGGGAGTCGGGTGCCATTGAACAGGATGCGGACATCGTTTCCTTCTTGTATCGTCCTGAATACTATAAAATTGACAAGGATGAGAATGGAAATCCGAACAAGGACATCTGTGAGTACATCATTGCAAAACACCGAAATGGTAAAACCGATACGGTTCGGATGCGTTTCGAAGCCAAATACGCACGCTTTGAGAACTTAAATGAGAACAATGAATACGATGCCCCAATGAGCAATACTGCGATTTCGAACTACAATCAAGATTCAAATACCATCACCATCCAAAGTAAAATGAATGGAAATCCTGAAAAGGATAACGATTTTGACTTTGGAGACAACCAAGAAGTCCCTTTCTAAAATGAAGTCTTTTCTACTCACCCTTTTGCTTCTATGCAGCGTTCTTCGTGGACATGCAACCCAAATCCTTGTCCCGATGGACAATGGCCAAACCAACCACTTAAAAGCCTATGGCATTGCCTATTGGACCTTGGAAAATGGAGTTGTGATCGAATGGTTGTTGAATTACAAAGGCGGCGCTTTTCTGATGCCTCACCTTCAAGAAATTGAAAAGGAACTTAAAATACGTGGGGTGAGGTACCAAATTCTTACCGATGGACAGGTCAATGCCATTAAAACAGAAATCTCCAATCCCGATGTAAACATGGAAGTCGTCCAATTGGAAAAAGCACCCAAAATTGCCGTATACACCCCACCCAATAAACAACCTTGGGATGACGCGGTAACCATGGTATTGGAATATGCAGAAATAAAATATGACAAAATATATGACTCAGCGATTGTAATGGGTTTGCTCCCTAAATACGATTGGCTGCACTTACATCACGAGGATTTCACAGGGCAATTTGGTAAATTTTATAGCTCGGCAGGGCAACAAGCTTGGTACAAAGAGCAAGTACGGGTTGCAGAATCCAATGCGAGGATGTTGGGATTTAAAAAAGTTTCACAACTTAAATTGGCCGTAGCTCAAAACATTAAGAACTTCGTAATGGGAGGTGGATTTCTCTTCACCATGTGCAGCGGCACAGACAGTTATGACATTGCGCTATCTGCCGAAGGGGTGGACATTTGTGAAAACATATTTGATGGGGATCCCGCAGATCAAAATGCACAGAAAAAACTTGACTTCAACAAAACCCTTGCGTTTCAAAATTATACCTTGAACAAAGACCCTTACTTCTACGAGTATTCAAACCTCGATGCTACTGACCTAAGAAACAACCGCACCATTGAAGAGGGTGAAGATTATTTCACCTTGTTCGAATATTCTGCGAAGTGGGATGTTGTGCCTACCATGTTAACCCAATGCCACACCAGTACAATTAAAGGCTTTATGGGACAATCTACCGATTTCCATAAGGAATTCATCAAACCCAATGTGCTGACCATGGGTGAAACGAAGTCCATTGGTACCGTTCGCTACCTTCATGGTGAATATGGACAAGGCATGTGGACCTATTACGGTGGCCATGACCCTGAAGATTACCAACATTTTGTAGGCGATCCTCCTACGGATTTAAATTTACATCCGAATTCACCTGGTTATCGACTGATACTCAACAATATATTGTTTCCTGCAGCCAAGAAAAAGAAAAGAAAAACCTGATTTTCATGTTTTTTTATTGAACTGAAGGTTTTTTTTAATAAACTTGCACACGAATTCTCCTGGTTGATACAACCTCCCCTATAATTTTAACCCGCCAACCCATTCATGGAAAAAAACGAACTAGCAAGTAAAAGTCTTAATGATTTAAGAATTATTGCGAATACTTTGAGCATTGACAATGCCGATGAAATGAACAAGAATGAATTGTTGGCAGCAATCGCGGGACATCCATCCGAACAAGAATCTCCCACAGAATCAAACGACAGTTCGCAAGAACCCATTGCTGAAGCGGCACCCAAACAAAGAAGAGGTCGTAAACCAAAGACTACCCAGGACACTACCGATGCGGAACCTACACTCCCTTTGGATTTTGATGCGCCAACAACCGAAGTAGAAACTGAAAAGAAAGAAATTAAACCCAAACCGGTAAGTAGAGAACCGCAAAGTGAATCGATAAAGAATGAAGAGGAGAAAGCTCCCTCAAAACCCAACCAACAACCCAATCAACAATCCAATCAGCAACCCAATCAGCAATCCAACCAACAACCCAACCAACAACCTTACAGAGCTCCACAACATGCGGAAAAGCCACCTGTCATTCGAGAAGACCTCTATGACTTAGTAGGAATCGTAAGCGCGGAAGGTGTTTTGGAAGTTATACAAGACGGCTATGGTTTTTTACGCTCATCTGATTACAACTATTTGCCTTCTCCTGATGATATTTACGTAAGTCAAAATCAAATTAAGCTCTTCGGACTTAAGACAGGCGACACGGTAAAAGGTACCATTCGTCCTCCAAAAGAAGGCGAAAAGTATTTCCCATTGGTGAAAGTCGAATCCATCAATGGTCGCGACCCATCATATATTCGTGACAGGGTTCCTTTTCAGTACCTCACCCCTTTATTTCCTGACGAAAAATTTAAGTTAACGGGCCATGCGCAAGAAACCTTGTCTACCAGAATCATGGACTTGTTCGCACCGATCGGAAAGGGACAACGTGGTATGATTGTAGCGCAGCCTAAAACGGGAAAAACCATGCTCTTGAAAGACGTAGCGAATGCCATTGCCGCCAACCATCCCGAAACTTATTTAATTGTATTGCTCATCGACGAACGTCCAGAGGAGGTTACAGACATGGCAAGAAGTGTCAAAGCCGAAGTCATTGCCTCAACCTTTGACGAACCAGCAGAACGCCACGTGAAAGTTGCGAACATGGTACTTGAGAAAGCCAAAAGAATGGTAGAATGTGGTCACGATGTTTGCATCTTATTGGATTCCATCACGCGACTTGCCCGCGCTTACAACACCGTATCCCCTGCGTCTGGAAAAGTATTATCGGGAGGTGTTGACGCCAATGCCCTACATAAACCAAAAAGATTCTTCGGATCCGCACGTAAAATTGAAAACGGAGGGTCTCTTTCAATTTTGGCAACTGCACTTACGGAGACAGGTTCAAAAATGGACGAGGTTATTTTTGAGGAATTTAAAGGTACTGGAAACATGGAACTTCAGTTAGACCGGAAAATTTCCAACAGAAGAATCTACCCAGCCATCGACATTACGGCGTCAGGAACAAGAAGAGAAGACCTATTGGTTAAAAAGGATGTGCTTCAAAGGGTGTGGCTTATGCGAAAATTCATTGCGGATATGAACCCTGTGGAAGCCATGGAATTTTTGAAATCACATATGGAAAATACACTTTCCAATGAAGAATTCTTGATTTCAATGAACAGCTAAGATGAAAAAAACCCTTGTCATAGCCTTTGTTTTTGCAGCACTTTGGATGTTAATTAAGTACGTTGCTTTCGTGATGGGAATGTTCACCTTTGGAAGCGTTCAGGTCTATGTTTTAATCAATATGCTTTGCCTTACAGGTGCCATTGCAGTCTCCCTCTACCTTGCCAAAAAAAGCGAAACCGAAAGCGGGAATTTACTACAAGACATCCGGAAAGCATTGGCCGGCGGAATGTTTTATACCCTAATGGTGAGTATCTTTCTTTATGTTTTTTACGCCAAAATTCATCCTGCATACAACGATTATCAAATCAATCAAGCCAAAGAATTGTTGGAGGATCCAAAAAACATTGAGAAAATACGATCGAAAAACCCTGACTTAGAGAATAAATCAGACAAAGAAATCCGAACAATGTCCATGCGCCAATCCAAACAAATTGCCAATCCCAGCTTTACTTTTGTGATTTCATTGCTTGCACTTACGCTTTATGCCATTTTGAACAGCATGGTAATCGCAATCATTTACCGAAAGCTTTTGTTCAAGCAAGTCAAGACAAATTCGTAGAGAGTTCCGCTCCTAATTCGTCAAAATTGATTCCGTCAAAATTCCCGGACGACATCATTAAAAGTACCGATTGTTGCCCCACCTCTTTGTGGATAAAATCCAAAACCGATTGGGTATCATTGACCACAACTACGTTTCCACCAAAACCTTCGTACACCATTTCCTTGGTGATTGATTCGAGTTTTTTATGTGCCACTACCTTCGGATTGAAATACACCAAGGCCGTGTCGGCCGTTTTCATGGTGTCAAGATACTGAGGTAAAAATTCCTTTTTAAGGGATGAAAAGGTATGTAGTTCCATACATGCAACGAGTTTGAACGATTTGAATTGGTTTTTAACCGCCGCCGTTGTTGCCTTCAATTTGGAAGGAGAATGGGCAAAATCTTTGAACATTTTAAAAGTGGGAACGTCGACAACTTTTTGAAGGCGTTTTCCCGCCCCCGTAAAATCTGACATGGCCTGAAGAAAATTGTGAGCATTGATGCCCATTGCTTCTGCGACGAACATTGCACCCATGAGGTTTTGCAAATTGTGTTCACCAAAAACCAGTAAAGGATATTCCTTTGAATCGTACTTCAACAATGTACCCTTAGCATTCACTTCGTATTCCGGAATTTGATACGCCACCGAAGATCCTGTTTGTAGATTCGACACCGCCAAAGATTGTAAGACAGGGTCCTCTTCGTTGTAAACCAACACTCCGTTCGGTTCAATCTGTTGGATAAAAATATCAAACTGTTCGACGTAATTCTCAAAAGTCGGAAAAACGTTAATGTGGTCCCAAGCAATCCCACTGATTAAGGCAATGTGAGGTTTGTACAAATGAAATTTCGGCCTGCGGTCAATGGGTGAGCTCAAATATTCGTCCCCTTCCAGCAAAATAAATTTAGCTTCGTCCGTAATTTGTACCATACAATCATAGCCTTCCAATTGTGCCCCCACCATAAAATCCAATGGAAAATCGAGTTTCTTGGCTGCATGAAGAATCATTGAAGTAATGGTGGTTTTTCCGTGACTTCCGCCAATCACCACCCGGATTTTGTCCTTACTGGCTTCGTAAAGGTATTCTGGATACGAATAAATGGGTACATTCAAGTTTTTTGCTTGAAGGAGTTCAGGATTATCTTCCCGGGCATGCATTCCCAAAATAATTCCATCCATTCCTTCAGTTATCTTATTGGGAAACCATCCCATTTCATCAGGTAAGATTCCTTCCTTTTCCAATCTTGTGCGAGAAGGATCTAGGATTTCATCATCAGACCCTGTTACCTTGTAGCCTTTTCGGTTCAAGGCGATTGCTAAGTTGTGCATGGCACTTCCTCCTATGGCAATAAAATGGATATGCATTTTTTTAGGTAAAACTAAAGAAGAAAAGGATTGAAAAATCTAAATCTCAATGGACTTACTGACAACAATTTTTTAATTGCAGTCGGTTTTCACATCTACGCCCTCCGCAAAGACAGGTTCGCCGGTAGAATCATGCATCCAGACGGACTCGGGAATGCTTTGTCCATTCAAAGTATAAGCGTGGTGACCGGAATCCGTGGTGGTTTGTTCAAACACCACTCCATATCCATTTGGATTCACGACAATGCGTCGAACAATGATTAAATAGGTAAAGCCCATTTCGTTTTTCGACTCATAAATCTTCTCCGTCATTTTATTCCATGGAAAACATACGCCATTTTCATCCTTCAAATAATTAGGCTCGTAGGTTCTCATGTCGATATAATCGGTCAGTTTGTCTTGGGCTTTTTGATTTCGCTTATTTATGGAGTCCACCGCGACCTCGTTTTTGTATGTACTCACTTCATAATTCTGGGTCGCCGTTCGTTGTTCGTTCACACGCAACAAGTGGCTCTCATATTCTGCTAGCTTACGCACGTCTTGATTGTCAATGGTTTTATCAACAAAGGAAGTGCTCTCCTTACGATTTTCTTCATTTTGCAGTATGGTTTTTGCGTTGGCAACATCTTTTTGATCAACCACCTTCTCGGAATAATTTGCGAGGTTGTTGGTTAATGCCAAGTTCTCTTTGTTTATGCGGTTGATGTCGTATGAATTTTGGTCCACCGCTTTTACATTTTGCAATTCCAACGCTTTGTTTCTGTCGATTTCCTTTTGGTCGATGATTGCACGTTGGTCGTTGGCACCTTCTACGTAGGCTATTTGGAGTTCAGCACGTTCTGCTTCTTGAAGTTGTGTAAGTTCATTTTTCGAATCGATGTCATCCTTTATTTTATCCATTGCCAGGTCAACCTTTTGCTTCTTCATTGCTTCTGACAACATGATGTCCTTGTATGCATCTTGCACGCTGCCTTTGACTTCTGTAGTTCCTTGGGGAACGTTCAACACGACGCCTCTTGTGTTTGATTTAGCTACAGGCGCAGGTTTTTCCATTTTCTTTTTGAGGATGTCCAATTTTTTGGTCACAAAAGCAACTTCAATTTTCCCTACCTCTGCCGTACCACTTGCAATCACGAGCGCGTTCGCTGCGGCTAAGGCTTTTAAGGAATCCTTAAGTTCCAACTCTTTCACTTTTAACTTGTTCGACGTGAAATACGCATTAACCTTTAGATAGCGGTCGTTGAGGGCTTTGATGTCGGCCATGGATGCTTTAGACTTCAACGGTTCGGTTGACAGAAGGGATTTTACTTTGGACAATTTCGCTTCAGGGTTTGCATTGAACTGGGGATCAAAGGTGGCAGAATCCAGTTTGTTTTTAACCATCACAATGGCGTCTTGGAATTTCTTCTCGTCGTCTGCCTTCGATTTCTGGGCGCTTTTGATTTTATCGTTTACGTCATTTATTTTTTGGGTTTGCAACGCTTTGTCACTTAAGATGGAAATCAAAGGCATTGCTTTTTGGTAAGAATCAATGGCTTTGTCATATTGTTTCTTCGTGTGAAGGTCGTAGGCTTTTTTTATCTCTGCATCAATGAATTGTGAAATTTGTTTGTCCGTTTCCAACCTAAGGGATTCTTGTTTTTTGGGGTCTTTGTGATTAGAAATCAGTGCAAAAACTTTTTCGTATGCAGCTTTTGAATTTGTTAAATCACCTTTGACACTAAAGGCTTTTGCATTCGTCAATTCTGTTTTGATTTCTTTTTCCAAGTTGGCAAGACTTACCAAAGCGTTCAAGGAGTCAAGGGTACCCGGAATTCGTTCCTTTAAAACGCTTGGAATGTTTTGGAGTAATTCGTTCTTCTTGATGGCCGTGATGGCTTCGCTGTATTTTTTCGAGGCAGCTAATTTGGTACATGAAGCTCGGTTGATTCCGTAGAGTTTCAATTCCGCCTTTCGTTTTTCATCTGCCGCTTTGATAACCGCAATCTCGGTGATTTTATTTTTCGCTTTTACGTTTGCGGGGTCCTTTTTCAAGGCTTCTTTGTACTTCAACTCTGCCTCTTTCCACTTAAAAAGTGTCAACAAAGAATCGCCTTCTCTAAGGTTTTTCTCAATTTCTTTGAGTGTAAGAATTTCTTTTTCCTGCAGCGCTTTGGCTTTCTCCAAGAAGATTCTCTTACTTACGATGGTGGTATCCTTCAACCCAACTTTTGTAGCTGAATCGATGTACTGAATCGCCATCGTATAGTTTTTCACGCGTTCAAATTCCGAGCTTTTTTGTTTGAAGCCATCTGAAATGATTTTCAATTCGGCGTTTTTATAAATCTGCAAGACAGAATCAATGTTTTTTTGTTTGAATTTGGTGTCGGCTTGGCAAATGGCCATTGCTTCATTCCAAGTATATTTTTCCGCGTATTCTTTGTCCCCTACTTGTATGTTTACGCCTGCCTTTACGGGTATTAATTCAACGATTAAAGAGTCAAGCAATTTAACGGTTATGGTATTTACCTTTTTGGGAATTTCAAGCTTTTTGACGTCGAAGCTTATCTTTTTTGAGATAAAGCCGGGCTTAGAAATTTGCACTTCGAAGGGAGAACCCGTAGCAACCGTACCTGCCAATGTAAAAAAACCTTGGTTATCACCTTTGGCTTTTGCGACGGTATTGTTGTTTTGAATTAAGTAGATACTGCTTCCGGCAATCAGGTTTGTCGATTTTAGCTTAAGCACCTGTCCAGGCAGAATCACATTTACAGACTGGGAAAATCCGAGTGTGGAAATCAGGAAAGTCAATAATACAAAGCGTTTTTTCATCGGTGCTGATAACGATTTATCTAAATTATGGTAACAAATGTATTACCTTTATCCTTCAACAAATTTGGCGAAATTTCACGAACAAAAAAAATGCTTCCTTACCACAAACTCAGTTATTGGGAAAAAACAAGCTACCTGGAAGGAAACAATGTTACCATTATCGGCTCGGGCATTGTCGGATTAACCACAGCAATCTTTACCAAACAAAAACTTCCCAAGCATAAGATACTCGTAATGGAACGAGGTTATTTACCGTCTGGGGCAAGTACAAAAAATGCGGGATTTGCATGTTTTGGAAGTCCCACAGAAATCTTCGATGACCTCAAACACATCCCAGAAAATGAAGTTTGGGAAACCGTACAAATGCGTTTTGAGGGCTTGACAAAATTATTTGAAATTGTACCCCCTTCCCTGTTGGATTATCAACAATGTGGCTCTTGGGATTTGTGCCCAGAATCGCAAGAAGACATCACCCCTGCTTTTCTGTCATACTTAAACGAGCAGATTCAAAAAATCACAAAGGTATCCGACGTATATTATGAAGACCTTGGAAAAATTCAATCTTGTGGATTTTCAGGGTTTGAAAAAGCTTTTGGAAATCGTTTAGAGGGCAGCATAGATACGGGGAAATTAATGGAACAACTCCATTTAAAATGTACTTTACTGGGCATAAAATTTCTACAAGGCGCAGAGGTGCTTTCCATTCATAACCAAGCGAATCAGGTGGAATTGGAAACCAATTTTGGTCGATTGGTTAGTGAAAAGGTCATTGTGTGTACGAATGGTTTTGCAAAGCAATTGTTGGATTTAGAAGTAGAGCCAGCGAGGGCTCAAGTATTGGTCACCTCCCCTATTCCGTCCTTACCATGGGAAGGCACTTTTCATTTTGACCAAGGGTATTATTATTTCAGGAATGTAGGCAACCGGATATTGTTTGGAGGTGGGAGAAACTTGGATTTCACCGGTGAAAACACCACCGAAATGGAAACAACCGAGGCCATTCAATCGCATTTGGAACACCTTCTTCGAACTAAAATCATCCCAGGTCACGCATTCGAAATAGCCTATCAATGGGCAGGAATCATGGGAATGGGTCAAAGTAAAAAACCCATCGTAACCGTTATCGACAAGAACCTAATGGTGGGTGTTCGTATGGGAGGAATGGGTGTTGCCATTGGCGCGATGATCGGGGAACAACTAAGTCAAAAAATTGTAAACGAACAAACTTAAAACAGTCGAAAAATGGATGTAGTATTGGTAATTTTGGGATTGATTTGCGTACTGGTAGGAATCGCAGGGGTATTCATCCCCGGCCTCCCCGGCCCGCCACTCAGTTGGGTTGGAATCCTCTTGCTTTATTGTACTTCTGCCATCGACTTTAATTTTTGGGTTTTGATTCCTTTGGGATTGTTAGCCATAGCAAGCTTAATACTTGAATACACCATACCTGCTTACGGAACCAAGGTGTTCAAGGGCACCAAGTTTGGGGTGAGGGGATCGTATGTTGGGCTGATCATCGGAATCATTTTTCCCTTTCCTTTTAGTTTTATATTAGGACCTTTAATTGGCGCTTTTGCGGGAGAGATGTACCACGACAATTCTGACTGGAGACGTGCGTTAAAGGCGGCTTTTGGAACTTTCTTAGGGTTTTTACTTTCAACCTTAATCAATTTCACAATCGCACTTGTATTGCTGGTAGCTTTTGTGATCATCTTGATTAAGAATTTCAACGCTTTTTTTTAACGCAAGAAAACCCAGTCATTTCCTTGGGATTTTTCAGCAGAAAAAGCATAGCCATCGAGGTCAAAAGCTTTGATGAATGAAGGATTTTCAATTCGATGATCGATGATGAAACGAGCCATTTTTCCCCTTGCATTTTTAGCGTACATCATCACCATTTTGGGTTTATCGCCATTATCCTCTAGAAAGATTGGATTGATTACCTGTTCCTTATTCCAATAAGGGAGTATCGCTTTACTGTACTCCTCTGAAGCTAAATTCACAAGTACATCCGACTCCTTGCTTAGGTATTTCGCAATTTTATCGCCCCAAAACCGGTACAACGTTGTGGGCTCATCCAGTATGATTTTGGTTTTCATCTCTAATCGGTAAGGCGCAATGACATCGAAGGGTCGCAAAACCCCATAAAGTCCTGACAAAATATTCAGGTGACCTTCCATCCAATCAAGAGCATTCGCATCCATGGTTGCTACATCTAAGCCTCTATATACCTCACCATCAAAAAGGGAAACCGCTTGGTAAGAAAAGTCCTTTTTCCAATGCTTGGTGAATCCCATTACCTCTGCTGCAATTTTAGGGGAAATCGACATAAGTTCCTGCAAGTGCATTGCATCCAAGGTCTTCAAAAATGAATGCAGCTGGCGTGATTCCTTGAGAAAATGTGGCTTTTGATTAGACAGTTCCCCATCATTCTTTGATAATTTCAAGGATTTTGCAGGAGACAGTACGATTTTCAGGTGTTTCATCTGTTGCAAATTTAACGCATAGTTATTTTACAAAATCTAAAATAATTTGAGAATTAATGGTAATTTTCGAATTCAAAAAATAAAAGATGCATAAAACACTACTCGTTCTCCTAGTTGCCCTCTCCTCACCCTTTGTTTTCGCTCAATCTTCTGAGTTTTATGGGATGTTTACGCCAACCGAAAGTCATTTGGTTCCTACCAAGGACAAAAACATTGAATCGAAAAAAGTAATTATTAAACCTAATTTCAAAGGTAGAGAATCAATCGAAGTAGATAATACGCAAACCCACAATTTGGATTGGGTATGGCAACAACATGAGCAAACCGAAAAAACGACTTCAGCCACCATCGTGTGGCAAGGATTCGGCGTAGGCACCAACATGTCACCACCAGACCCAAGTGTAGATGCTGACAGTTCTGTAACCATTCAAGCTACAAATTCCGGAGGCGGCGCAACGTACCGTATATTTAACAAAAGTACGGGAGCCACCATTGCAAGCTCATTGACCATGCAGTCTCTTGGCGGTCCCGCAGGATTTGGTGACCCTATTGTACTTTATTACAAACCGGCAAGACGTTGGTTTTTAATGGAATTTGCTGCTTCAGGGAACATCCTATTCCTTCACGTATCCCAAACCAACAATCCACAAGGAGCTTATTACACCTACCAATTTACCTGTCCTAACTTCCCAGATTATCCGAAATGGGGATTCAGTCAAACCTCAGACGCCTTTACCGTAAGCACCAATGAAGGTGGACCCCCAAGGATTTATGCAATGAGGTTAAGTAACCTACTTGCGGGAACGGCATCACCCTTTATCGGAATTCCCATTGGATATTCCCTAAACGGATTTGGTTTTCAATCCATTACACCGGTAGACTTAGAGGGAGACAATGCAGCACCTGTAGGAATGAAACCTTTGTTTATTAGACACCGTGATGATGAATCTCATAGCAATGGAACGCCTGACAGTCCAACCAACGATTGGATTGAACTTTGGGAAATGACCATAAACTGGGCGGCAACTTCCGCTACGGTTGCAAAAATCCAAGACATCGCCATTGCTGAAATTGATTCTAAATTATGTGGACTTACAAGTTTCACCTGTGTACCACAACCTGGAACCACCGTGAAATTAGATCCATTACGTGAACCTGTAATGTTTAAAGCACCGATGCGTGTATTCAATACCCACCAAACCATTGTAGCTTCCCTTGCTACCGATGTAAATGGTTCTGACAGGGCTGGCATACGTTGGTGTGAATTAAGAAGACCAACGGGAAGTACAAGTGCCAACTGGACATTGTATCAAGAAGGAACCTATTCTCCAGGCACAACCAATCGTTGGATGCCAGCCATTAACATTGATAAAAGTGGAAACATCATCATGGCCTATTCAACATCAAGTACCACCGCCGGAGATTATCCGTCTATCAAAATGACCGGACGTAAACCTTGTGATCCCCTTGGACAAATGACCATGACAGAGACCACCATCATCGCTGGGGCTTCCTCAAAAACCTCTGACACGCGTTGGGGAGATTATCACCATATGGCAATGGACGATTTTGATGGGAAAACGTTTTATTACACAGGCGTTTACCGTGATGCAAGTTCTACCCGCACACGTGTAGCAGCCATCCAAATGAACCCAGACGCTACGGATGTAAGTATCGCAGGAGCATACCAAGTTATTCCAGGAACCATTTGTGGTTCAGCGGTACAAATTGGTGTAATTGTTCAAAACAACGGAACAACCAACGTTACAGCTGGAACCTTTACGTGGCAAGTAGGCGCCGGAGCAACGACCACCGTGAGCTATAATTCAAATCAATTAAACAGCGTTGGGAGTACGGATACCATCTTCGTTAACGTTACCGGCTTAGGTGCTGGCGCAAATGTCCTCACCTTTACCTCCGCTTCTGTAAACGGAATTTCTCCCGATGAGAACACCTGTAATGATGCCAATTCCATAACCGTAACCACAGGGGCTAACTTGTTAAACATAACCCATACAGTTAACACGCCGCCGAGCTGCACAGGGAGCAATGGACAGATTACCTTCTCCGTAAATGGAGGAACAGCACCGTACACCTACAGCATCAATGGGGGTGCAAACCAAGCCTCTGGTGTGTTTTCAGGATTGGCAGCAAATACAATAAACTACACCGTAACAGACAATGCAGGATGCAGTGGTACCGGATCTTTTCAACTAAGCCCTACCACAAACATCATTGTATCATCGGCCAGTACAACCAACATAACGTGCAGTGGACTCACAAATGGTTCTGTTCTCCTTTCTGCAACGGGCGGACAAGCAAGCTATACGTATTCATCCAATGGATCCACTTACCAAGCTTCCAATGCTTTTAATGGATTGGCTGCAGGTACGTATACATTGTATGCCAAAGATGCAAATGGATGCGTTGGAACCTTCTCTGTTACCATAACCCAACCTACAGCCATTGCCATCAATGCAATTCCAACCGCAATTACTTGTTTTGGCGCTGGAAATGGTGCCATTAATGTAAGTGCAACAGGAGGTATACCTGCGTATACATACAGCATCAACGGGGCTACGTTTCAAGCAAGTAACGTCTTCAACAACCTTGCTGCAGGAACGTATACAGTGACCGTGCAAGATGCAAACGGTTGCAGCAATACATTTGCTACCACAGTTGTTGAGCCTACTCAAATCACAGTAAGTGCAATCCCAACAGGATCCACGGGCGCAAATGGCACCATTACCATCACCGGGACCGGTGGAAATGCACCTTACACTTACAGTACCAATGGAGTCAATTACTATTCAGGAAACTTGTTTAGCAACCTTGCACCCGGAACCTATACCTGCTATGTAAAAGATGTGAACGGATGTATCTCATCTGTTCAAGTTACAGTAGAGGCGGTTCAAGGGGTTGAAGATTTAGATGGATTTGTAATTGCAATGTTGTATCCCAATCCAAACAACGGAACCTTTGAACTGGAAATCAATGGGGTTATTGGCGACGAGGTGACTTGCAAGTTGTTTAACATCGAGGGTAAATTGGTATCTGAATTTACCTTAGGAACACAAAATGGCGCTGTGAAAAACACCATCGAAATGTCGAAAAAATTGGCTGCAGGAACCTATTACTTAGGTGCATACAATGGCAATCGTGCTGAAGTGATTCGATTCATCAAGCAGTAAAAAGCACTCGATTTAGAAGGATTTTCACTGACTAGGTCTGACTTTTATGTTACTTTCGTGGAAAATTAATTCCATGGAAATCCCCACCATTCAGCGAAATTTTATTGCCGCGAACATCGTATTGTCAACTTTCGAAGACATCAAACCTTATTATGATGAGCTTTTGTCTCGTGAAATCACATCGATAGATGCGTACAAAGATTGGCTAAGTGACATCAGTGAACTCGATGCATTTCTTGAAGAAAATGTGGGATGGAGGTATATCAAAATGACGATAGACACGACCAACGAAACCTTCGCGCAAGACTACAACACGTATGTTTCAACCATACAACCTAAGTTAGCGCCGCTGGACAATGCATTGCACAAAAAGATCGTAGCAACTACCTTTCTCGAAGCGTTAAGCAAAGACAAAGCATATGAAATCTATTTTCGTTCCATACAAGTATCGCTAGATTTATACCGTGAAGAAAACATCAGCATAGAAGCCTATTTGAATGAAAAATCACAAGAATATGGTAACATCAGTGGTGCGCAAGAAATCACCTATGAAGAAAAAAGTCTCACGATGCAACAAGCGGCCTTACACTTAAAAAATCAGGATGAGAAGGTAAGAAAAGAAGTATTTGAGAAAATGGCCGGACGACGCAGTGAAGATTTCGAAAAACTCAATGCGCTGTATTCAGATCTGATTTTAAAAAGACACCAACTGGCATTAAATGCAGGTTTTGAAAATTACCGAGATTACATGTTTGCAGCGATGGGACGTTTTGACTACACCAAAGAGGACTGCTTTGAATTCCATGCATCGGTAGAATCCCTTGTTGTACCCATGGTTAAGGAAATCCAACAAAAAAAGTTAGACAAATTAGGTCAGATGAAATTTAAACCGTGGGATTTGGATGTCGATCCAGATGGGAATAAAGCCCTAAAACCCTTTGAAAGCGGGAAGGAAATGTTGGAAAAAACCATTGACATTTTCACTGAAATGGACAGTTATTTTGGAGCGTGTTTGACAACCATGGAGAAAATGAATCACCTAGATTTAGAATCGAAAACGGGAAAAGCACCCGGAGGATATAATTACCCATTGTACGAAATCGGCGTCCCATTTATCTTCATGAACGCCGTTGGATCCCACAGAGACCTAGTAACCATGGTCCATGAGGGTGGACATGCCATCCATTCATTTCTAAACCGGGATTTAACCCTGACGGCTTTTAAGGACGTTCCTTCGGAAGGTGCCGAATTGGCTTCTATGTCGATGGAATTGTTGAGCATGAAATACTGGGGAAGGTTCTACCAAAATCCAGATGATGCAATACGGGCAAAAAGAGAACATTTAGAAGACATCTTAATGGTTTTGCCATGGGTAGCGCAAATTGACGCCTTCCAACATTGGATTTACACCCATCCTGAACACACCTTTGCAGAGCGAAACGATTATTGGTTGGGATTAACGAAAAGATTTGGAACGGGTTTAACCGATTGGAGTGGATTTGAAGAAAATCAGAAACATGCATGGCAAAAACAATTGCATCTGTATGAAGTTCCATTTTACTACATTGAATATGGCATTGCTCAAATTGGTGCTTTGGGCGTATGGAAAAACAGCATTGAAGACGAAGCAAAGGCCTTGGCAAAATACAAAAAAGGACTTTCTCTGGGCTATACGCAGGGACTGAAATCCATTTATGAAACTTCAGGTGTACCTTTTGATTTCACCCTAGAACAGATCAAAAGCCTAATGGGATTTGTGCAAAAGGAATTATCTACCTGCCAAAATGAATAAAAAGGAAAAAATTGTATATTTGCACCTCATTTTTAAGATGATTTTGGCTGTTTATCAACCTCTACAGCACAGAATGATGATCATGGCGAGATAGCTCAGTTGGTTAGAGCGTAGGATTCATAACCCTAAGGTCCCGAGTTCAACTCTCGGTCTCGCTACTAAAGCCTAGGTTTACTTAGGCTTTTTGTTTTTTTATTTTAACCCCATTGATAAGATCCAGGGAGCTGATAAACTTATTTTGTCCGTGCTCAACGCTCGATCTAAATGAAGTTTCTGCGAAAGTCAGTGCAAACGCTACTAAAACCTAAGTTTACTTAGGCTTTTTTTATTCTTATTTTAAAACATCTTGAAGGGGCGCGGGCGCTAACGAACTTTGTTTCGAAAGAAGGCAAATGAAAGCTAAATTTTGGTAGATTTGAATTGCATGGCGAAAAAAAACACACCCACCCTACATCTCACCTTGGTGACAGTCCTGCTTTTTGTTTGCCTGTTGTGCATCTTCTTAAACAACGGTTTCTGGCACGCCCTCTTTTACGCCTTGCTTTTTTTTGGTTTGCGTTGGTTATTAAGACGTTGGACCCAATACAAATCCAGCGGATGGGTAATATTTAGAACCGTGTTCCTTGTAATGCTTTTTGGCGCATCTTCCTTTCTATTCACCTTGGTTAGAAGTGAAACGAATTACGTTTTCTTCTTCGACCATTCTGCCCCGATGAAAGTGTTGATGGATGACGAATGGGTTTCCATCAATAATGCGACCAAAATAGACCTTTCAGATGAATTTATTTCAGACGAAGTAAAGGTTCAAACAGTTTACTTCAAACGTTCCCAACCGAAAATCCTTGGAAAGGTGAAAAACCTAATCCTTCAAGAGCAAATCCGAGTGTTCACCTTTAAACCCGAAAATGATTTTTACCTCATTTCGGACGTTACCAATCGTTTTCATCCGATGTCACAAGCAGAAGCACAAAGTCGTAAACAAAGTGATTTCTTAATCAATGCCAGTTTTTACGATCGGAACAACAATGCCATTGGCGAAATTTATTACCTCGGTGAAAAGTACCAAAACAAGAGCAGCTCTTCTGGTTATTTTAAAGTCATCGATGGCAGGCCACATGCCGGACCTGAATCGATTTTTACACCCTATCGTGCTACGCCTTATTATGCTTGCCAAGCACATCCATCTACCATGAAAAACGGAACCATCTTCGGATACATTGACAATGAACAATACCTTGGGCATCGTAAATGGGGAAAGAAAACCTATCGAAATTTAATTGGTGAGAAAGAGGACGGATCCATTGTATTTGTCGTCTCCAACAACGGTGGACTCCTAAGTGTAAAAGAAGTAACCCAGGTCGCCCAGCGCATTGGGGTTAAACATGCCGCTTTGTTCGATGCAGGAATTGCGCTACAATATGCGTTCAACCACCCTGATTATCATGAATCATTTTCCGCTTTCAACAACGAAATGGATGCCGGGAATTTTTGCGATCGGGTTTGCATGCGTCTGTTTCGTAAAAATTTTATACAACGTTCACCTGTCTACATTGGAATTAAAGTAAAAACCGAATGAAATTAATACACTTAATCATTTTGCTTCTCACCCTATGTAGCTCGGCTTTTTCACAGGAACATGTCTTGGAAAAAAACCATGCAGAAGGCTTAGAAAAGGCTAAACTAGGTGATTATGCAGGCGCCGTGGCGTCTTTCACCAAAGCAATCGAAGCACTTCCTTTAGATGCGTACGCTTGGTACAACCGAGGAATGGCGAAGAATATGCTTGGGGATTACGAAGAGGCCATTTACGATTTCAGTACATGTATCGGACTCAGTCCTACCTATAAAAAAGTTTGGTTGAATCGTGGCATCACGAAAATGTACACGGGTAACTATGATGGAGCATTGGCCGATTATGCACAAGCCCTACACCTCGACCGGGATTACGCGGAAGCTTACTATCAAAGAGCCGTGGTGTATGAACTCAAAGGTTTGTTTGAATTTGCCTGTACGGATTACAACAATGCTTTGGGAAAAGGGTATTTAAACGCTTCAGAAAAAACCCGAAATTGTAGGGATACAAGCTACCAAAAACTTATTCATCAACCCCTGCTGAACTTGACGCTAACTTCGAATAAAAAAAGTTACGGGAAACGTTTAAAACACCCGATTAAAGTGGGAAGCACCGAAAATTTAACAACCTACCTAAGACATTTACGTGCACCAACCGGCGCGTTTGTACCGTTTCAGATCCTGGAAAAGGGAGACATAACCAAAGTTCAAATTACCTATACGAATCTCAAAAAAAAGCCTAAAACTTCTCTGCTATATTTCGACTGTAAACAATATGGGGAAGTGAAGTTAATTAAGGGTTTTACAACCTTTAAGAAAAATTAAAATCTTCTTTTACCATTCGCTCAACAATTTTTGCAGCGTTCAAAGCCAAGGGAATACCGCCCCCTGGATGCACCGTAACCCCAGCAAAATATAAGTTTTTCAATTTAGGCGCTTGGTTGGGATGCCTGTAAAAAGCCGACCATTTAGAATTGGAGCTGTTTCCGTAAATCGAACCCCCTTTGCCATTGAAAACCGTTGCGAGTTTCACAGGATCATTAATGTACTCTGCTTCTATGTATTCCTCAATGTCAATCTCTAGTATTCTGGATATCTTACGAAGGATGTTTTTCCTTAATACTTGTACCAGTTCATCCCAATTTTGGTCCGTATTGATCGGCGCATTTACCATTACAAACCAATTTTCACCCCCTTCTGTAGCATCGGATTTTTCGATTTTACTGCTGATGTGAATGTAAACCGTAGGATCGTCAACCAACGTTTTCTCCTCAAAAATGGCCTTAAACTCTTGTTTGTAATCGGATGTAAAGAAGATATTGTGCAATCCCAGCGTATCAAATTGTTTTTTTATCCCCCAATAAAATACGACTGCAGAAGAGGACATTTCTTGATTCAAAAGTCGATTTGGGGAAAACCGCTCTCCCAACAAGCGTTCATAGGTAAAGTGCACGTCCATGTTGCTAACCACCAAATCCGCGGGATATTTTCCTGAATGGGATTGCACACCGACTACCTTGTCGTTTTCAACAATGATTTCATGCACCGCATCTTCACAGTAAAACGCTACCCCCAATTTCTTAGCGGTTTGGACCAATCCTTCGGTAATGGAAACCATTCCTCCGACAGGAAAGTAAATCCCCGCATTCAACTCAAGGTGACTGATGATGCTTAACAATCCTGGCGTTTTGAAAGGGCTGCTTCCGTTGTAGGTAGCAAAACGGTTGAAAATCTGTATGGATTTTTCGTTTTTAAGGAATCGTTTCACAAAACCATCCATGGTGGTTACCAAACCATACATTGGTATGCGTAAAATTGCCTTGATCAGTTCAGGTTTGATTCCATGCCTAAACCTATGCAAAGAGGTGGTAATGAACACCGGATACAATGCGTCATAGTTCTTCGCCACGCGATGTAACAACTTTCTGACTTTCTTAGGGTTCTCATTAAATTCCTCAGCGAAGGATGTAACAACATCTTCTATTCCTGAAGTGAGAATGGCTTTTTTTCCGTCGTTAAAAAAATACCTAAAGGATTCTTTTAAATGAATGTAACGAAACGAGGTTGGCGTATCGACGAGTTTATGGAGTTCATCAATCAGATGGGGTTCTGTAAAAACGGAAGGTCCAATGTCAAAACGGTAGCCTCCAAAAGTCCTTGAATGTACCTTACCGCCTAAGAAATCATTTTTTTCAAAAACCTTAACCTTAAAACCCAACTTTGCGAGGCGAATGGCACTTGCCAATCCACCCACTCCACTTCCAATGACTATTGCTTCTCTGCGCATAAGGGGTAAACAAACGTTAAAATAAATGGTTCACACAAGATTTTATAGGGTCCAAATCATCAGATTCCCCCTAAAACCCTTGGATTTATTAACAAATGTATGGTTTTTTCAACATTTTACTAGATTTTACAAGGGTTTGCGACGCTTAGGTTAGTTATTCAAATATATTTGTCGAGTAAATTATTTATTAACCACTTAAAAGTATTACCATGAACAAAGCAGAATTAATTGATGCAATGGCCGCTGGGTCAGGTTTAACAAAAGCAGATGCTAAAAAAGCATTGGATTCATTTGTAGAAGCAACAGCTGAAGCATTAAAAAATGGAGACAGAATTTCTTTAGTAGGATTTGGATCTTTCTCTATTTCTGATCGTCAAGAAAGAAATGGACGTAACCCAAAAACAGGTGAAGTTATCACCATCCAAGCGAAAAAATCAGTTCGTTTCAAAGCGGGTGCTGAGCTTTCTAGCAAAGTAAACTAAGAAAATTTTTATTTTCGATGAAAGGGAGCCTGGCTCCCTTTTTTTGTGCTAAATTTTATCGAAAAAAACGATGTTTCGGGTTCCGTCGTTTAGCAGTATCTCTAACAAATACCTCCCACGGGTAAACGTATGCACGTCCAAGACTTCATTTCCCATTCCTTGGCATTGCAACCTACCTTCCAACGAATAAACCAATGTCTTTTTGACTTCATTTATTTTACGCCCCGCTAAGACCAAATGCTCATTCACTGGATTCGGTACCACACGAAATTCACCAAAGCTAATTTCCTTTGTTCCTGCGAAGGCACATTCCCCTGGTTGGAATTGCGATATCCCAAAATAGTTCACAGCAACACAGGCATTGTAATAGCTCACAGAGTCACACCCGCATACAGGATCGTAAACACCATTGCACAAGACGCTCACATCAATAAGGGCACTGTCAATGCACCCGATAATCGCGAAGGTATCGTTTAGACAAAGGCTGTTGCATTGGTAAGTAGAATTGAAAAAGTATCCAGCGTAATCAATGCCATTGCTCCCAATCATTGAGCAGCCTGAGATGGTGAAGCATGAATCATTTTGCCTAATCACCCCAAGTACCATGGCACAGGCACCGAAATCTACACCGTTTGGCACAGAAAGACAGGTATCAGGTTCCAACAAAGGACAAGGTCCTGGGTCATACGAGGTGACTCCACCAAAAACGACTGCAAGACAAGCATTGTCATAGGTTACCCCATCGCAACCGCAGACAGGATCAAAAACCGCAGGACATAAGGCAGTGGTATCGATGAGCGCGGTATCAATGCAGTTTTGACCCAAACCGAATGCGCAGTTAAGTGCGGTAAAGTATATTAGTATTATTTTTTTCACTCAGTAACATTTAATTCGCCTTCTGATTTTGCGATTACGGCGGTGGCTAAACAATTCCCAAGTACATTCACCGATGTTCTGGCCATGTCCATAATGGCATCAATTCCGAGGATGACAGAAGCTTTTTCAGGATCTAAACCCATGGATGCAACCGTCCCCGCCAAAATCACAAAAGAAGCGCCACGTACCCCTGCCACGCCCTTACTTGTAAGCATAAGCACCAGACAGATGGAAATTTGTTCTCCTATGGATAAATCAATCCCAGACATTTGGGCAATGAACACGGTTGCCAAGGACAAATACAGCGTGGTTCCATCCAAGTTAAAACTATAGCCTGTAGGAATGACAAAACCCACAATGTGTTTGGGTATGCCAAATTTCTCCAAGTTCTCCATGGCCTTTGGGAGGGCTGCCTCGCTGCTCGCGGTAGCAAACGCCAGGCTCACCGGTTCGGTCACAGCCGCGATGAATTTCCGTATCGGTATTCTGGCAATCAGGGCAATCGGTAAGAGCACACCCAGAACGAAGACAATCAAAGCGAAATACAGCGTACCCACCAATTTCATGAGACCAAGTAACACATCTACCCCTGATTTCGCGACGGTAGAAGCCAAGGCACCAAAAACAGCCAGCGGCGCAAGGTACATTACGAGGTCTGTAAACTTAAACATCACCTCAGCCAAACTTTCATTCCATCGCAACATGGTCAGCTTGTGCTGCTCATTCTTTACCATTCCTAAACCGATGGCGAAAATGAGCGCGAAGACCACGATTTGTAAAACATGATTTTCAGCTATCGACTTCGCAATGTTTTCGGGAAACATTTCAACCAAATGGTCTTTGTGCTCCGCTTTTTGGGCCAACAACTCTGCCGATTTCTCCATCTCCGCCTTTCCAGAAGTAACCTTCACCCCTACACCCGCCTCGGAGAGATTGATTGAAAACAAGCCGATGAACAAGGCGATGGTGGTGACAATTTCAAAATACAAAATACTCTTTAATCCCATTCGTCCCACCTGCCTGAGGTTACTGTGACCTGCTATTCCAACGACCAAGGTTGAAAATATCAACGGAGCCACCAAGGATTTTATCAAACGGAGGAATATTTTTGCGAATCGTTCCATTTCTTTTGCAAACCACGGAAAATCCAAGCCCACTTCGATCCCCAAAAGCATGGCGCCAAAAATCCACAGAGACATTTTCTTTCTTTTGAAGGCTATGAAAAACAATCCCCCGATGAGAATAAACCGAAGTATTTGGAAAAACACCTCAAACCCATGACCTAAATAACTTTGCAAGGCATACGACAAAGCAACATTCGCGAAAAGAATAAGAAAACTGAGAATTGAGGTAAAAGATTTAATCCATTTGTTCATTTGGTAAAAGTAATGAATTAGCACTTTCATTACCAATATGTATCTTTGAAACAAATTTCAAACATGGCAATTTCACAAAAGGAACTGGAGTTCAACTTTAACGATGACCAAATGCGGTTACGGATCAGTAACTTGGAAAGTGAACTCAACAAAATCAAACTGGGCGGCGGCACAAAAAGAATTGAAAAACTTCATGCTTCTGGAAAATTAACGGCCAGGGAAAGAATAGACTTATTGTTGGACAAGGATACCGAGCGCTTCGAGGTGGGTGCGTTGGCAGGTTATGGAATGTACGCTGAACATGGCGGATGCCCCTCTGGCGGTGTGGTTGTTGTAATTGGTTATGTTTCTGGTCACCAATGCATTGTGGTTGCAAATGACGCTACGGTAAAAGCAGGAGCCTGGTTTCCCATCACTGGTAAGAAGAACCTTAGGGCTCAAGAAATTGCCATGGAAAATCACCTTCCAATCATCTATTTAGTCGATTCTGCGGGTGTTTACCTTCCCATGCAAGATGAGATTTTCCCTGACAAAGAGAATTTTGGAAGGATTTTTAGGAACAATGCCATCATGAGTTCTCAAGGCATCATTCAAATTGCTGCCGTTATGGGAAGCTGCGTGGCCGGAGGTGCCTACCTTCCCATCATGTCCGACGAATCGTTGATTGTCGATAAAACAGGTACCATTTTCCTCGCTGGATCCTACCTCGTAAAAGCAGCAATTGGTGAAGTGATTGAAAACGAAACATTGGGAGGAGCGACCACACAAACTGAAATCTCTGGGATTTGTGATTACAAAGTCGCCAATGACCAAGAATGTTTGGAAACCATCCGTGACTTAATGGGTAGAATTGGACAAACAGAAAGGGCAGGATTCGATAGAAAGGAGCCAAAAGCCCCGATGTTACCTGAAAAAAATGCCTACGGAGTCCTTCCGAATGACCGTTCAAAACCTTACAACACGAAAGAATTGCTGAAATCATTGGTTGACGATTCGGAGTTTACGGAATACAAACCAACTTACGGAAAAACAATCCTTTGCGCCTATGCCAGAATCAACGGATGGAGCGTAGGTATTGTAGCAAACAACCGTGAAATCGTAAAATCAACCAAAGGTGAAATGCAATTGGGTGGGGTAATTTATTCCGATTCGGCAGACAAGGCTGCGAGGTTCATCATGGTTTGCAATCAAAAATCCATTCCTTTGGTGTTTATCCAAGACGTTTCTGGATTCATGGTAGGATCAAAAAGTGAGCAAGGAGGAATCATTAAAGACGGTGCCAAATTGGTCAATGCCATGTCAAACAGTGTCGTACCAAAATTCACCGTTATCGTTGGGAATTCATACGGCGCGGGGAATTATGCAATGTGTGGAAAAGCATACGACCCAAGACTGATTGTTGCTTGGCCTACCGCTGAGATTGCGGTAATGAGTGGCGCAGCTGCGGCGAAAACCATGCTTCAAATAGAAGTTGCAACGCTTAAAGCGAAAGGAGAAACCATCACCCCTGAAAAGGAAAAGGAACTTTTTGACAAGATAAAGAATCGTTACGACGAGCAGATTTCACCTTTTTATGCTGCCAGTAGAATTTGGGTTGATGCCATCATTGATCCTGCAGACACCCGAAAGGTAATCTCTATGGGAATTGAAATGTCTAACCACGCAAAAATCACGAAAAGATACAATGTAGGAGCAATCCAGACGTAGAAACTTATTCTTCTCCCCAACCGGAATCGGTACTTTTTTTCCCATTGAAATAGCGAGAATAGCCAAAACCTACCACCAAGAATGAGGTGACTTTGTTGAGTTCGGCTTGTGAATAGCCTAAGGTAGAATTCACGCCTAAGTCCCAAGGTTTAAAACCGAAACCATAGATTGCATAGCCGATGGTTAAACGAAATGAAGCGTTGACTTCAGAGGCAAGGCAAAGTCCAATGTTTGGTTCGAGGTACAAACAGGTTTTTGGAAGAAACCCCACGCCTGATGCTTTTAACGCATCGGTTATGATTACAGATTGTGCAACCCCACCCTTCAATGCGATGTCTGTTGCCAATGCATTGTTCCAAAATTTCTCATGGCCTAATTTCAAAAAAGCGGCGCCACTGTGCATGCCTCCACTGACCTTTTGGTTGATGCGAAACTGATTGACAGAGAAGAATGAATAATGCAAACCTCCACCAAGGGAAAGTCCACTTTTCGTGGTATATTGATACATGGGTGAGATGTAAACCAACCCTTGCATAATGTTCTTGAAAGGACCGTTCACCATCCCGTTTGGCAAACCCAGTTCAATCACAAATGAATCGTCTGGATCAATTTGCGCATGCATCGACTGAAACGTAAACAACGGCATCGCTAACAACAGTAAAACAAGAACAATCTTTGAATACATAGGAACTACTTACGGTCTAAATTTACGATTTAAACGCTTTGCAAAAATACGTTCGAAAAAACTTCTTACAAAACCAGCGGTTTCGGGTTCCCACTTAAAATAAAGCACGGGGACCACAAAGACGACTACCACATACAATTCAATGGTTAACAAGCGAATGATGCGCTCCCATTTGCTCGAATCCATTTCAAAAGGAAGCATGGGGATCACTAAAAAATAGAGCAAAAGTACCAATCCAAACCATACAATGGGTCTGAGTTGTCCCCAATCAAAAGGATTCAACCGATAGGACCGGTAAATATAATACGACCTTGCCAAATTGTAGAAAACGTAAATAAATCCGGTTGAAAATCCCACCCCTGAAATCCCATAAATAGGAATCAACCAACGATTCATGAAATAAATCCCTACACACAAAAACAAGGTAAAAAGCAGGTCGAATTTGTATTTTCTCGACGTAGCGAAGATAATTCCATTCAGTCCGCAGTACATGTCCACTACTTTTCCAATCAGCAAAAAGCACAACACCGGCAATCCTGCCTTGAAATCAGGGTTTAGAAATGAAAACAATTCTTCCCTTGGCAACCAAAGTGCTAAAAATGAGAACAATCCAATGAAAAGCCCTGCCCCACTCGATTTTTTATAAATTGCTTGCAAGCCTACCAAGTCTTTTTCCTTCCACAATTTTGCCACGATGGGCGAACTGACACGGGTCATGGCACGAAAGGGTATCTGCACTGCGCTCGTAACCTGCATCATCGTTGTATAAATCCCAGTGGCAGCCAATCCAATCATACTCCCAATCATCAAAGCGTCCATAGAAACTACCAAAATGGTGGCAAGGGTATTAATGTATGAGAAAAGGCTAAAAGTCAATATGAGTTTTCTAAACCTTTTGGGAACGGTAATGTGTCTAAGCGACAAATGAATCTCCCCTTTCGCCAACAGGTAAACAAACAATACAGATGCTGGAAAAAGGTTGCTCACCATCATGGCAATCATGCAATGCTCAAATGAAATCCATTGCGCAGCAAACAAAAGCAAGCATACAGTGGTGATTAACCTTAATACGATGTCTTGTAAAAAAACAGGGAGCACATTTTTATACAAGCCCCTCATGTAATTTTCAAAAAGCATAAAGAACACATTGCCAATCCCCACGGGAATTACCCACCAAGCGTAGGCCACAAACAGCGGAGATTTTTCGGTGAAATAGGCCACGATCTGCGCTTTGAATACAAAAAACAGCGTAGAAAAAAGGGAAATTCCAATCAAAACAATGAGAACATTGAGCATTAAGAACCCATAATTTCGCTTTTCTTTGTTTCTAAAAAAGGGGAAGAATCGCCACGTAACATAAATGCTTCCAAGGTTACATAGTTGCGCGAAGAGCAAGCCAGTCGTGGAAAGTAAGTTTACCAAGCCAATTTCAATGGTGGTCAGAAAAAGAATGAAAAGAAAGGCCTTATTCAAATAGCCCAATACAAGGCCGGCGTATGAAATTAGGGTGGTTTTTAAGGCATCCTTTTTTACAATTCCCATTTCAATTAACGAGACAAGTGCATGTTCCTTTTGGAATAGATTTTCGTGAAAAACGGGTCCTTGAGGTCTTTGATGAATCGAATTGCTTCGCCTGTGGATTTCATTTCTGGACCGAGTTCCTTTTTCACTTCGGGAAATTTCTCAAAGGAAAACACGGGGATTTTAATGGCATACCCAGATCGTTTCGGTTGAAAATTAAAGTCTTTCAATTTATTGACCCCCAACATGATTTTTGTTGCATAGTTGACATACGGTTCGTCGTATGCTTTGGCAATAAAAGGAACGGTACGGGAAGCCCTTGGATTTGCCTCAATGACATACACCTTGTCGTCCTTGATCGCGAATTGAATGTTGATCAACCCTACGGTTTTAAGCTCCAACGCAATTTTCCGAGTGATGTCCTCAATTTGTGTCATTACAAAATCACCGAGGTTGTAAGGCGGAAGCACTGCATAAGAATCTCCAGAATGAATCCCTGCGGGTTCGATGTGTTGCATGATGCCAATGATGTATACATCCTCCCCGTCACAAATGGCATCCGCTTCAGCTTCTATTGCCCCACCGATAAAGTGATCCAACAAAATTTGATTGCTTCCCATTTCATTGATAATGTCAACAACGTGGTGTTCTAATTCCGTTTTGTTGATGACAATTTTCATTTTCTGTCCTCCTAAAACATAACTTGGACGTACCAACAATGGAAACCCAAGCACATCGGCCAACTCCAACGCTTGTTCGGCACTTTCTACCACGCCATATTGTGGAAACGGGATGTTATTTTCCTCTAACACCTTGGAAAATCTACCACGGTCTTCGGCCAAATCCAACGCATCAAAACTGGTCCCTAAGATTTTAATTCCGTATCGGTGTAGCTTTTCCGCTAATTTCAGAGCGGTTTGCCCTCCCAATTGCACAATGACCCCTTCTGGTTTTTCATGCTGAATGATGTCGTAAATATGCTCCCAAAAAACAGGTTCAAAATACAACTTGTCAGCCGTATCAAAGTCTGTTGAAACGGTTTCTGGGTTGCAATTGATCATGATGGTTTCGTAACCACACTCTTTGGCCGCCAAAACACCATGAACACATGAATAATCGAATTCGATTCCTTGTCCAATGCGGTTTGGACCTGAGCCCAGTACCACGATTTTTTTACGGTCGCTTACCACACTCTCATTTTCATATTCGAAGGTAGAATAGTAGTAAGGCGTCAGCGCTTCAAATTCAGCGGCACACGTATCTACCAATTTATATACCCGATTGATGCCAAAGTCTTTACGCTTTGCATAGACTTCAGACTCCAAACATTTAAGGAGGTGGGCAATTTGACGGTCTGCATATCCTTTTTGTTTTGCTTCGAAAAGCATTTCGGATGGAATGTTTTCAATGGTATTCTTTTCTACTTTACGCTCCATCTTAATGAGGTCCTCGATTTGCCTTAGGAACCAAATGTCAATCTTGGTTTTTTCAACAATCGTTTTGAAAGGGATTCCCAACTTAATGGCATCATAGATATGAAATATGCGGTTCCAGCTTGCGTGTGACAAACTGTGTAAAATCTCATTTTGATTGGTCAATTCCTTGCCATCCGCCCCCAAACCATTGCGATTGATTTCAAGCGATTGACATGCCTTTTGAAGTGCTTCTTGAAAAGACCTTCCAATGGCCATCACCTCTCCTACCGATTTCATCTGAAGTCCCAACTCCCGATTCGCTCCTGGAAATTTATTGAAATTCCACCTTGGGATTTTCACAATGACATAATCTAAGGTAGGTTCGAAAAGTGCGGATGTCGTTTTGGTGATTTGGTTTTTCAGTTCATCCAAGTGATATCCAATCGCAAGTTTAGAAGCAATTTTGGCAATCGGATATCCCGTTGCCTTCGATGCCAATGCGGAAGACCTTGAAACCCGAGGATTGATTTCGATGGCAATGATGTCTTCTTGGTTGTCGGGTGATACCGCAAATTGAACGTTGCAGCCGCCCGCAAAATTGCCAATGGAGCGCATCATCAAGATGGCCATGTCCCTCATTTTCTGATAGGTCACATCGGATAAAGTCATGGCTGGGGCCACCGTAATTGAATCCCCTGTATGAATCCCCATGGGGTCAAAATTCTCTATGGAACAAATGATTACCACATTGTCATTGGCATCACGCAATAGCTCCAATTCAAATTCTTTCCACCCCAATAAGGCTTTGTCTATCATGACCTCATGAATGGGAGAAAGCTGTAAACCTCTTTCCAATAAGTTATCAAACTCAGCAGGGTTGTGTAAAATAGAAGCGCCTGAGCCTCCTAAAGTATAACTTGGTCGAATGCAAAGTGGGAAACCAAATTCTTGGGCAATTTCTTTCCCCTCTAAAAAAGATTTTGCCGTTTTCTGGGGCGCCATGGGCACACCGATGTCCAACATTAACATGCGAAACGCTTCGCGATTTTCTGTAATTTCAATGGCTTTGATGTCCACGCCAATGATTTTCACACCGTAGGTTTCCCAAATGCCCATTTCATCGCAAGCTATGCAGAGATTCAATGCCGTTTGACCACCCATGGTAGGCAATACCGCATCTATTTTATGATTTTTAAGGATTTCCACAATGCTTTCCGGCTCCAATGGCAACAGGTAAACATTGTCGGCTACCACCTTATCCGTCATGATGGTGGCAGGATTGGAGTTAATCAACGTAACTTCAATTCCCTCTTCTCTTAAGGACCTTGCGGCCTGGGAACCCGCGTAGTCAAACTCACAAGCTTGCCCAATCACGATGGGACCTGAACCGATAATTAAAATGGACTTTAGCGAATTGTCTTTTGGCATAGTTTGCAATTTACTTTCGAGGTTGCAACGCAACAGAATTTGGTGACCAAAATTAAATGAAATAACCTTACTTCAAACATGCAAAAGTCAGTGTTTTTGAACAATCTTACTGCGAAATGTTAATAGTGTATTGAATCTTTATAAGATGGTAAATTCCCTTATTTTTGTGATTCAATTCTTATCGATGAAAACCTTAATTTCTGCTTTATTCACCCTTTCCCTTTCGTTGGTTTGTGCACAGGGAAGTTACAAGCTTGCCGTCCTCAAATACAACGGTGGAGGAGATTATTACGCGAATCCCACAGCGCTTCCGAACTTGATCCAATTTTGCAATTCGCAATTGGGAACGAACATCTCAAAGGAAGTTCCTTATGTTGAGGTGGGAAGCAAAGATCTTTTTCTGTACCCTTTTGTTCACATGACAGGGCACGGAAATGTCGTTTTTTCAAGAGCTGAAATCAGCAATTTACGGACGTATTTGTTGGCGGGTGGATTTTTACACATCGATGACAACTATGGAATGAATGAATACATTCGGACTGAAATTAAAAAGGTTTTTCCAGAACACGACCTGGTCGAATTACCCTCTAACCATGGCATCTTCAACGTAAAATTCCCTTTCAGTGGGCTTCCTAAAATTCATGAACACGATGGGAAACGACCCCAAGCGTTTGGAATCATCCACGAAGGAAGGTTGGTGCTGCTTTATACCTATGAAACAGATTTAAGCGATGGATGGGAGGATCAAAGTGTTCACAACGACCCTGACAACAAACGTCAGCAAGCTTTGAAAATGGGAGCGAATATCTTATACTTCGTTTATACGCAGTAATTAGTGATTGTGCCCGTCTCCTTCATGGTGCTCATGACCTTCCGGTGATGAAGGTACACTTGCAGGTGCCTCACAATTCATCATTTCAATTTCGAAAATCAAATCTGAGTATGGAGGAATTCCTGGTCGTCCTGCCGGGCCGTAAGCCAAACGGTAAGGAATGTACAATTTCGCTTTTCCACCTTTTCCTAACAACTTAATTCCTTCTTCAAAACCGGGAATCATTCTTTGTACCTGAAAATTAAAATCCAAAGGCATGTTGCGGTCGTAAGAAGCATCAAACTTCTCCCCTGTCGCGAAAAGCGTTCCTCGGTAATGCAAAGAAATTTTAGAACCCATTTTAGGCGTCAAAGTATCTCCTGCTTTCTCGATTAGAAACATAAGTCCGGATGCTGCTTGCATTAAATTTGGACGGGTCTCAACTTTGGAAACGCGGTTTTTGAAATCTTGAAAATATTCTGCGTCCGTCATTGCAGCAATTTTCTTATACCCTTCTTGCTTTTGTTCTTCAATCTTCTTCATTGGAAGGTATTTGCTGTCAAAACCTTTTTGACCAACAAATGCTTGGGCTTTCTTCCCAATTCGCAGTATGGTCACTTGATTCATTACGTCATTTTGCTCTATCGCATTAACAATTTCTTGTCCAACGACTACACGTCCAAAAACCGTATGCTTTCCATCCAACCATGGCGTAGCTTTGTGGGTGATGAAAAACTGACTTCCATTTGTGTTTGGTCCGGAATTAGCCATGGACAAAATGCCAGGATACAAATGTTTCAAGGTAGTGTCAATTTCATCATAGAATTTATACCCAGGACCGCCAGAACCATTTCCGGCAGGATCTCCACCCTGAATCATAAACTCACGAATTACGCGGTGAAACTTCAATCCATTGAAAAATGGTTTGACAATTTTAACGGTGTCTACGTTTAATTTCCCTTCGGCCAAACCGATAAAATTCCCTACGGTCATGGGTACCTTTTCGAAGTACAATTGACAGATGATTTCACCTTTTGTCGTGGAAAACTTTGCATACAAACCTTCCGGCAATTTAGCGCTTGCGTTTTGTGCGAATGCGTTCAACGATAGGATTGCAAATGAGAGTACAAGTAAATTTTTCATATTAATCAAAACTTAACAATTCAACTTCAAAAATCAATGGAGAATAGGCTGGAATTTGAGGACTTGGAGAGCTTGCGCCATATGCCAAGTTTTGTGGGATGAAGAATTTGTATTTCCCACCTTTTTTCATCAATTGCACCCCTTCGGTCCAACCTGGAATCACTTGGTTCAGTCCAAACTCGATGGGCTCTCCCCTGTCAACCGAACTGTCAAACACAACACCGTCTATGGTAGTGCCATGGTAATGTACTTTCACACGGGACTCAGCTTTTGGATGCTCACCCTCTCCTTCTTTGATCACATAATATTGAAGTCCACTTGCAGTGGTGATTATCCCATTTTTCTTAGCGTTATCGGCTAAGAATTTCTCACCTGCTTCCTTAAGCCCTTCGTTTTTCTTGTCTGCTTCTGCTTGCACTTTCGCAGCTTTTTTAGAGAAATAGCCCCCTAAAATCATTTCATCTTCATCGGAACAAGCCAATTTACTTTTGTTGACAGCATCGCGGAAACCTTGAATGATAAGCTCCATATTGGCTTCACTCATTTCTTTTCCAATGTTGGAACCGATGTTAACACCCAAAAGGTAAGATACGGTATCCACTTCATTTTTAAGGGCAATTTTCTTTTTAGATGATTTTTGTGCAAAAGAGAACAATGCAATTGCAACAAATCCAAGGGTAAAAATGTGTTTTTTCATGGTTAGTTTCTATTATCAATTCCCCAATACATCTTATTACGGATGGTATCCAAGAAATTAGTGTGGTCAAATTTAATTACATTAATTAGAAATTCTGCTTTTGTCACCCGAATTTGTTCTCCTTGTTTAATATTTTTTGTGACTCCATCCAAGCTAAGCAGGCAGCTTCGATCCCTTCCTTCCAAGGTTAAATCTATGGGCATATGATCCGGAACAACAACGGGTCGAACGTTGAGGTTATGCGCGGCAATGGGTGTAATGATGTGCACTTGACAACCCGGAGTAATAATTGGACCCCCGCAACTTAGGGAATATCCCGTAGAACCTGTAGGTGTTGAAATGATCAATCCATCCGCCCAATAGGTGTTTAGGTACTTTCCATCTAGGGAAGCATGAACGGTAATCATCGAAGATGTATCTCGTTTTGAAATGGTCAATTCATTCAATGCAAAATTCTCATCTCCGTACAATTCGTCTTGGGTAGCAACACGAAGCAACGACCGTTTTTGGTAATCAAACTTTTTTGCTTCAATCAGAAAGAAGGTTTCCGAGATGGATTCCTTTGAGATGTTAGACAAGAATCCCAGTCTTCCTGTATTGATTCCTACGATGGGAACCCCTGAATCTCTGATGAAACGCACTGCGCGCAAGAAAGACCCATCTCCTCCCAAACCAATCATTAAATCAATTCCCGATTTGAAATCTGTAAAATCTGCATACGTAGCGACCTTGGGTTCGAAGTTGTATTTATTACGAAGGTGTTCAACGGTTTGGTATTCGAGCAAAGCTTTCCATCCCCTTCGTTCAATTTCAACTATAATTTGTTGTAGGTAATCCAAGCTTTGCTTGGTAAATTTCATTCCATAGATTGCGATATTCATAGCTAGAATTTCAAAAAATTCATCAAGGTATCAAACCTTCCGCGAAGGTCATCTTCTGCATCCTTGTCTTGGTAGGCTGCCTTCACCACATAGTCATACCGTTCAAACGTCTGGATTATGCGTGAAAGATTGGATTGGTTTATCTTCAAGGTCACCTGGATGATTGTAGATTCATCGGTTGTGGTGATGTACGAACTTAAAATCTTCGCTGTATTGCTTTCAATGATTTGCGCTATCTGCACCATGGAGTAATCGACCGCATTCACCTCCAAAATTAAAATTCCGCCATGCTCTTTTAAACTGCCAAAATCCGACATTACACCCATCACTTGGTAAATGGAAATGCATCCTTGGTATTCCTCTTGCTCGTTTAGTACAGGTAAAACGCTCAGTTTTTCGGTTGACATTTTCAAAAGCACGTCGTACAAATGATCATTTGAATAGGCAAAGGGACGAGGAAGGTGGTCGAACATCACGTCCAAACTTTCTTCCAATTCGAGGTGGTCTAATACAGCAGATTCTGAGACGATGCCGACGAAATTGCCATTTTTAAGCACGGGTAAATGACTTACTTTGAATTCGTCCATCCAAAAAAGAACTTTCTCTCCACTGTCAGAGTGAAGCAAGGGAGGAATTTCTTCCGTAAGCATTTCGATGGCACGCATAAGGGTCCACGAAGGTAGGGAATTTACCACAGAGTTCGTAAATTTGTCCAAAAAACAGGTGACGAAATTAAGTGTGAATGTAAATAAGGTGGCCACCTTGCGTAACGCCCGAGGCGGGGACCATCCAAATGTTGTACAATTCGCGCAGGATTGTCAAACCTTCGGTGCCGATGGAATCACGGTTCATCCGAGACCTGACGAAAGGCACATTACCCAGCGAGATTGCATTGCGATTGCAGAAATCATCACTACAGAATTCAACATTGAAGGCTTCCCAGATGCGCGTTATTTTGACATTTTAAAGACTACCTTGCCTACCCAAGCCACTTTGGTTCCCGATGGACGTGATGTGATCACCTCTTCGGAAGGTTGGAACGTAACGGATAACCATGATTTTTTAAAAAATTGGATAGAAAAAATTCAAGCGCTGGGCATACGTGTTTCATTGTTTATGGAAACGGATCTTCACCAAATTGAAGCAGCTGCAAAATTAGGGGTGGAAAGGATTGAATTTTACACAGGTCCCTTTGCCGAAGCTTTTCCTACAAACCCTTCATGTGTACAACCGTATGTTGAAGCTTGTGATTTCGCCTTGTCGCTTGGGTTAAAAATCAATGCGGGACACGACCTAAGTCTGGAAAACCTGGCTTTTTTCAAAAGTTCTTTAACGCAATTGGACGAGGTTTCCATTGGACATGCGTTGATTTCAGATGCACTTTACTTTGGCATTGAAAACACGATCCAGATGTACAAACGCAAGTTGAAATAGGGCTATCCCTTGTTAATAATTGTCCTTGTAGGATATGGAATGATGATTCCATGTTCACGAAACAATTTGTCTATTTCAAAACGTATGTCCGATTTATAATTCCCGATGTCCCAGCTATGTTCTGCCCAAAACACCAATTCCAGCTCAATGCCATGGTCTGCAAATTTGGAAAGCCTAACAAAAACGGGCTCGTTTTTTTTCACTTTGGGATGTTGTTTTGCGGCCAAGATCAATAGGTTGGAAACGATTTCTGTATCAAATCCAAAATCTACCACCACGGGAATGGTAAACATGGAAAGCGGGGAGCTATGGCTCCAGTTTTCAACTTGTTGTTGGGTAAGACGGGAATTCGGAATGATCAACACGTTCCCTTCCCTCGTTTCAATTTGGGTAGTTCGAAAGCTGATTTTCAAAATTTTGGCTACGGTTGTTGAGGCATCTTTCACCAAATTTCCCCCATTGATTTCGACGATGTCTCCAACCTTTAAATTTCCTTCCACCAACAGTACCACGCCTGCAATCATGTCCTTAAAAACATCTTGCAACCCGAGCCCTAAGCCCACCAATAAACCTACGGAACCCGTTAAAATTAAGGTGACGTTGATGTTTAGTATGTTTAATGCCAATACAATGGACAAAAGGTTGACTACGTATTTGGCAAGTTGAACATAGACAAATTCTACCCCTGGATCGTAATTGGCTTTATGTGCATTTCGTTTTCCGAGGTATAACTTGTATAAATTAATGACCATCCGAGCGACGATGAAGATGGCGATGACAAGGATCAGGTTGTACAGCGAAATGTGAACATTCCCAAAGCTGATGAGGTTGTATTTAATGAATTCTTCAAAGGTTACATTGGCATTGTTAAATCGAAAACTTAGTACCGCAACATACAACGCAATCAGGTAAACACTTTGGGTAAACAATTTCAAATAGGTTTCTTTTCTTCCTTCGATTTGAATGTTGTTGTTCTTGAGGGTTTGTTTTAAGAAACGAGACAACAATTTTCGGATGATGACAGCGGACACAAAAATGACCACCAAAAAGACCAGGTTCCAAAGGCAAATGTTAAAGGGCCCAATTTTTAAAAATGTTTCACTCATTATTTTAATATTATTCTTCCTAATTTATCTGAAAAAGCAATTTTCACTCGCTCGTATGCCATTTGTTCTGAGAGCAGTTCCAATAAAATTGCTTCCTCGATGGATTCATCTTGAATTCTATTTCGCAACCCCTCAATGTGGTCACAGATTTTATGGTATTTAAAATTATAAATTGCGTACAAAACCGTAGGATAAATGTCGTGCTCTTCGTGTTTGGTTGTAATTCTATACTTGGATTCCCAATTTGGACTCAACTCATTTCCAAGTGTTTCTAAATCCGTTACAAACTGAATGATTTCCATGTCTTGTGAACGGTTGAAATAATTGGCCGTATAGAGAATTCCTTCTGCGATGCCATCTAACATTTCCCCGTAGATTTTTGCGCAAACGGGATGAACAAAGGAAAGGTCGTCAGAAGCGAGTTCTTGAATGACAAAATCTGTAACCCTGAGTGTCATGGGTTCACTCACGTTTTCTTTGACAAAGACCATTTCACGGCTTCCGTATTGCAACATCAAGCGCATGAGTTCCTTCTCGATCAATTCGCTTTGCAGCACGGCTGCTTTGGGCGCATCGCTTTGCGGAATAGGCTTGGGAGCGGTCTTAACATCAGCTATCCAAGGTTCTTTCAACGCTTCGGCAAGTTTGCCTTTGCGGTGGCGACTGACTTCCTCATTGATTAAACTTTCTTCAATGGCGTATTTCGACGCAATTTCTTGGGCATAGACTGTCCTGGTTATCGCATCCGGGATCAGGGAAATGGACAATACGATGTCTTTAATCAACTGCGCTTTTTGCAAGGGGTCTGCATGGGCATCTTTGAGTAAAATTCCTGCTTTAAAGGAAATGAAATCTTGCTTATTCGCTTTCAAAAAGGCAATTAAATCCGTTGAACTGGTTTTCTTTGAAAAGGAATCTGGATCTTCTCCTTCCGGAAAGAGTACCACTTTCACATTCAATCCTTCCTCTAAAATCAAGTCAATCCCCCTAAACGAAGCTTTTATACCTGCTGCATCCCCATCGAATAGGATCGTAATGTTCTTTGTAAACCTTGAAATCAAGCGTATTTGCTCCCGAGTAAGCGACGTTCCTGAGGAAGACACTACATTTTCAATGCCTGCTTGGTGCATGCTGATTACATCGGTATACCCTTCGCAAAGCAAACACTCGTCGTACTTTATGGCGCTGTTTTTCGCAAAGAACATTCCGTAGAGCACTTCACTTTTATTGTAAACCGGACTTTCCGGCGAATTGAAATATTTCGCTACTTTTTTATCCGTGAACAAGGTCCTTCCACCAAAGCCCAAGACCCTTCCCGAAAGACTTTGAATGGGAAACATCACCCGTCCCCTAAAAAAATCAAAGCGACGGCCTTCTTTTTCCTTGCACAATCCTACTTTTTCTAGGTATTCGAATTTGAATCCTTTGGCCAACGCACTGTCTGTGAAATCTGTACCTGAATTGGCACAATACCCCAACTGAAATTTTTGAATGATGTCCCTTCGAAAGCCCCTCTCTTCAAAGTAAGACAATCCGATGGAGGTTCCCTCCTGGGTTTGCGTGAGGTTCTCGTGAAAGTGGTTTTTTGCAAATTCGTTGATGATAAACAAGCTGTCCTTTTCCGTGGCAATGGCAAGTTCCTCAGCGGTAACTTCTTGGCTTTGAGGGACCTCAATGTTGTATTTATCAGCCAACCATTTCAAAGCTTCTGGATAGGAAAAATGTTCTTTTTCCATTAAAAACGAAACTACGTTCCCTCCTTTTCCTGTGGAAAAACACTTGAAAATTTGCTTTCCGGGAGAAACAATGAAGGAAGGCGTTCTTTCATCGGTAAAAGGACTCAGTCCTTTCAAGTTGGTACCTGCACGTTTTAGCTGTACAAATTCTCCGATAACTTCTTCAATGCGCGCAGTCTGTAAGATTTGGTCAATTACATGTCCGGGGATTCTACTCATTGGGGTAGGCATAATTTTTTTCAGTGACCAACTTCCCATCCGCATCATAGGTTGTCCAGGTTCCCACCATTTCATCGTGAAGGTATTCCCCACGGTAATGCACCCTCCCATTGGGATATTTCACAATGGTAAAACCTTCTTTCAATCCATTCTCAAACATAGTTATCGACAATTCATTCCCAGATTCAGCATAAAAAACCCATTTGCCATTGCGTTGACTTTTGGCATCCAAAGCACCTTTGAATTTCAATTGTTTTTTACCTGGGTACCATTCGTAATAGACACCATTCTTTTGTTCTATTAACTTCTCTGGTTGATTTGAAACTGGCTTTTTCTTCTCTGAGCCACAGGCAAAGATTCCGAAAACGAGTAAAAAAAAGAATACTTTTTTCATAAATTATTTGGTTCTGTTCATGGTATAATCTACCAATGCGATGAGGGATGCTTTTGCATCGTTGTCGGGTAAATCCGCTAGCAATCCTTTGGCTTCTTCCCCAATTTTTCGCATCATGGCATCCGCATATTGAATCCCTCCGTTCCTCAACACGATGTCGATGGCTTTTCGAACGGATTCTTCCTTGTTGTTTTGGTTTTTCACAATGAATTTTAGGGCCTTCACTTCTTCGGCAGGCGCATGGTTCAATGTATAAATCATCGGAAGGGTTAGCTTTTGTTCCCTGATGTCGTTTCCTGTAGGTTTCCCAATGTTTTCAGAATCACCAAAATCGAAAATATCGTCCTTGATTTGAAATGCCAAACCTACCTTCTCCCCAAAGCTGCGCATGGTCTCGCGGTGTTCTAAGGCTCCTGCAGCCAAACATCCGGCTTCACAACTTGTAGAGAGTAAAGATGCTGTTTTCTTGCGTATGACTTCAAAGTAAATCTCTTCTGTGATGTCCAACAACCTCGACTTTTCCATCTGAAGCAGTTCCCCCTCAGACATTTCGCGGACGGAGCGTGCGACAAGTTCTAGGATGTCTGTGTTTTGTTTTTCAATCGAAAGAAGTAAAATTTTTGAAAGCATGTAATCTCCTACGAGTACTGCAATTTTATTTTTCCATAATGCATTTACAGAAAAATAGCCCCTACGTTCGTTGGCATCATCTACGACATCGTCGTGAACCAGGGTGGCCGTATGCAACAATTCCACCAAGGCAGCGGCATCAAACGCTTTTTGGTTGATGTCTGAGAAAATCTTGCAAGACAAAAACACAAACAGTGGTCGGATTTGCTTTCCCTTTCGTTTGACCATGTAATGCGTGACCTTGTCCAATAAAGGCACCTTGGACTTCATGGTTTCGGTGAAAAAACCTTCAAACTCCTTAAGTTCATTCGCAACAGGTCTAATTATTTCCTCGACAACCATGGTAGTACAAAATTAATAAAAGGGCTTATCCTCGTCGTGCTTGCATCAATTTTTGTCGCTTGATCAAATATTGAATTATAATTTGGTGGTAATCGTCTTCAATGGCAACGGAGGTAAAATCTACCCCAATGTTACCGCAACGCATTTTTATTTCATTCATATGTGCTTCGACATTTTGAATGTAATTGTTTCGATAGTCGTTGGGTAAAATCCGAATGGATTCTCCACTTTCCATATCAATCAATTGATAGGGACGGTTGTCCAATCCAAAGGACTGTTCATATTTTCTACTAAAGACATGAAAAACAATCACCTCGTGTTTTGCGTGCTTTAGGTGATTGAGCGCGGTGTAAAATGCATCTGCATCTTCTTTGGCGGACCAAAAATCTGTAAAAACGACTACCATGCTCCTTCGGGGAATGATTTCCGCTACTTCGTGCATGATTGCCGACAAGTGGGTGTCGGTCTGTTCCCCTGGCGTAAATGCTTTTAGGTACTTTTCAATTTCAGCATAGACGAAACGTTGGTGGGCAGGCGATGCTTTGGAGGCTGTGTGCAGTAAAATGTCCTTGTCGAACAATGTCACCCCAAAGGCATCCCTTTGTCTCCGCAACAACTCAATGACACTCGCTGCTGCATAAATGGCATGTCTAATTTTGGTTTCTGGAGAATCGATGGGAAAATACATGGATTTCGAGCAATCAATTAGGATTTGGCACCGAAGGTTGGTTTCTTCTTCATACTTTTTTGTATAAAACCGGTCGGTTCTCCCATACAGCTTCCAATCTATGTTCTTGGTTGACTCTCCTTGGTTGTAAATGCGATGCTCTGCAAACTCTACCGAAAAACCATGGAATGGGCTTTTATGCATACCCGTCACAAATCCCTCAACCACTTGGTTGGCGAGTATTTCAAGGTTTCCAAAATTTATAAATTGAGTTCTGTCCAAAATGATTCCTAACTTAGCTTGCGAATTTAATCAATTCTAGGAAGGATTGTCGAAACGCAACTAAAAACTGACCTGAAACGTCGTACCAAAAAATGTTAAAATATTGATTATGAAAAAATTATTTACCCTGGCTGTCATTGTTCTTTTAAGTATTCAGACGTATTCACAAGTAGGATATGGTCTTAACGGCTTAAATTTAATTCCCAACACAGCGCTTTCAAGTTGTGACACGGTCGTCACGGTTTCATTTTGGGCACAATCCGCTGCCAACAATGCAGGACAAAACTATGATTTACCTTACGTAATCAGTGGGACCAATTTCGTTCCATCGCAATTTTCTTTTCAAATACTTTGGGGAGATGGAACTTCAAACAGTTACAATGGAGGTATATCCACTCAAGGCACAGTGATTCCTTTGAATCCTTCCCCAACCCATACCTACCCTTCTCCTGGAACCTACAGCATTGTAACGTACATCCTGAATATGGCGAATCAGACGGCGGTAGTTGACACGGTTAGCTATACTGTTGGGAGCTGCTCACTGCCAGTTTATTCAATGTTTCAAGTGGATTGTGACAACAATGGCACCATCGACTCTACCCTTAACAATGTTTCCATTCCTTTGATTCTAACAGGTTCAGGGCAAGTGTATACGGGTACTACCCAAAATAATTTCTACAATTTCACTGGAATTCAACCTGGATTGTACACGGTTACCATAGACCCAGCTTGGTTAAGCGCAAACAACTATGTAATTGGAAACGTTCAAGGCCCTCAATCCATTGGCGCAGGAAATGGTGCTGCAACCATGATTTATACTTTGAACTGTGGAAATGGCGGCGGTGGAAATCCAATCAGCATGTGTGTAACAGGTACTGTGTTTTGCGACCAAGACAGCAATGGCGTTTACTCAGCGGGCGATATCTATATGGTGAATGCACCCATCCAAGTGAATTACGGAAATGGAAATGCAATCGTGTATACAAATGCTTCTGGGAATTACAGCGCTTCTTACATGGGATTGCCAAACACAACAGCCATCGTTTCCTTGAATGCAAACTGGATGGTTCAACATGGTTATTCAGCTGTTTTCAGTGTAGACACCATTTTAAACACTCCTTGCCAAGGCGGATTGCCTCCGGCAAATGCAAGCTTCCCTATTCTGTGTGGTCCAAATCCAGGGAGTCCAAATTGTTTTTCTGGTTATGTTTTTTGTGATGCAAACAACAACGGAACCATGCAAGCAGGAGAAAGTCCGTTGGCCTTTGTTCCGATTGTTTTGACCGGTGCACCTGGTGTTAACAATCTAAATTCAGTTACGGTTTACACTGATTCCACAGGTCACTTTACCTATTGTGGACAGATTTCCAATACCAATTATGCAGTCGCAACCATCAGCCAACAATACCTAGCGAACAACGGCTACACCACCAATACCCAAACCGTAAACTTGGTTGGCAATCAAAATGGTGTCAACTATAACGGAATGTTTGCCATCAACTGTGGTGGCAACGGCGCGGTTTGTACAGACTTATGGACGACCGTAACCCCATGGATTGGTTACTACCAAAACACCGTAGCTCACGTACGTTTGAACTGGGGAAATTATGGTCCTTTGGCGCCTGGAACCTACACCCTGACCTTTAACTTCCCTGTAGGGGTTACGGTAAATACAGCAACCATCAACACCCCTGGATATGTTATCAACGGAAATACAATCACATGGAATTTGAACAGCGCTGCTGCAAGTTTTTCGAACAACGACATCATTACTTTTAATGTGCCTGGTGGGATCGTAAATGGTGCTCAGCATTATTTCACGAGCAATATTGCTGCCACAGGAAACTTCCAAGATTGCAATGCGCAAAACAACAATGGTTCCTTGTTGCAAATCGTTGGAAACAGCTATGATCCAAACGACAAAAACGTTGACCGGGGAATTGCTTACCAATCCGGAATGATGGCTTTGGCTACGGACATTGACGTCAACCTTACCGATGCGTTAACCTATACCGTTCGTTTCCAAAACACGGGTACGGCTCCGGCGCAAAACATATTTATTTTAGATACCATGGATTCAAATTTGGACTTATCAACCTTTGAGGTAATTCAAACTTCTCACCCAATGGTCGTGGTAGATTTAGGCAACGGCATCAAAAGATTTGAATTCAACGGAATATGGTTGGCTGATTCAGCAAGCAACGAACCTGCAAGTCATGGGTATTTGATTTACAAAATCTCTGAAAACGTTGGCAATGCCATAGGTTCTGAAATTACCAATACGGCACACATTTACTTTGATTGGAACCCAGCCATTGTAACAAATACAACCTACAATGTAAACGTACTTGTTTGGGGGATTGATGAAAATGAAACCGAAATGGGCCGTGTGTATCCAAACCCAACCCAATCAAACCTAAACATTGACTTAAATGGTGGTTTTGCTTTCTCACTTTATGATTTACAAGGCAGAACCCTTGACAGCCAAAATGCAACAGACCAAGCGACCATTGACCTCAAAGGGCTTAACAGCGGATCTTACTTACTTGTCCTAACACAAGGTAGCAAATCTAAAACCTTCAAGATCACGAAACTTTAAGTTGATTCACTTCACAAAAAAAGGCAGTTCACACTGCCTTTTTTTTGTCCAAGTTGGAAAGATTTCATATCCTGCGAAAAACTTTACCCTTCAATTCCCGCCCTTTGTTTTGGTTTGGGAATAGCCCGCAGCGATGAGAAGGTCGAAGATTTTTTGTTTAAAATTTCCTTGAATGAGAATTTCACCATCCTTTGCCGTACCTCCCACTCCACATTTGGATTTAAGCAGTTTACCCAATTCTTTGAGGTCTTCATCTGCACCCACAAAACCCTCAATCAGCGTGACTTCCTTTCCCGCGCGTTGTTTACGGTCTATGGACACATATAATTTTTGATTACCTGCAGCGAGCGTGTCTTGAATGTCGTCCGACTCGCTTTCAAATTGGAAATTTGGGTTGGTAGAATACACCACATTCACCCATTTTTTATTTTTAGCCATAGGAATTACATTTCACCACCGCCCGAATCTTGGTTGTTTTTAGGCTTGGTCATTTCTAATTTACCAAATTTATAGGAGACATTTACATAAAACCTACGTGTCAACCATTTAAACTCAACATCTTGGGATATCGCAGGTTGCCGAACATGCATGTAAAACCCTTGTCTGTTGAATACATCTGTAACCTTACACCCTACTGACCAATGACTACCCAGACGCTTGTCCAATCCGATGTCGACCGGTCCTCGGCGTTGCGCAGTACCTAAAATGGTAATCCTTGGCGCGATGTAATTTACATTGAGTTGAACGGTCGCGGTACGTTTCCAAAAATCGAATGAACTGTTCAGTTTCACATTGTAATTAAACCCAGCACGGTTCCAACTTTCGATGTTTGTTTGGTATTGAATGTAATTTATGTTTGCCGACAAAGTATTCCTAAATCCATTTATAGGCTTGTAACTAATAACAAATTCTGTCCCTAGCGAATTGGATGAATTTAAATTGATCATGGTCATTATCGCAGCATTTTCTTGGTTAAATATCTTCACCCTTGAAATCATGTCCTTTGTTTTCCTGTAATAAACACTGGCCGAAAGGTTCAATTTTTTACCTTCCCTTGTGGCACCGAAGTCATACGAATCAATGTACTCCGGCTGTAGATATGGATTGCCTCTCTGTAAATTCAATGGATCGGCGTAGGAAGTAAAAGGATTTAAGTCTGCACTGCTTGCACGGGTAATCCTTCGGCTGTAACTGAGTCCAAGTTCTATCCCTTTTTTCACCACATAGCGAATGTGTGCAGAGGGAAAGAAATTAAAGTAGTCGTTTACAATTCGGATGGTATCGGAGACGAGGTCGGGTATTTGATAGGCTTTTTCTACCCGCAAGCCTGCTTGGTATTTAAACTTTTTGTACTGATGTGCCAAGATGCCATAAACGCTAAAAATCTTTTCGTCGTATTGGTAAAGAAAATTGGAAAGGGTATCAAGGTAATACAATTGATCGGTTGAATCTTGTGTTTCAGAATAAGTATCCACCGTTTGGTGGCGAAGAATGGCTTTGGCTCCAAATTCGCTTCGAATGCTAAGGTCTGGCCATAGGTAGGTTCCATCGATTTGCATGGCACTTACGCTGTTGGATTCCACATTTGAAAGTCTTTGCAACAGGTTTGCTTTGTTGGCCAAAGCTACTTCGGCCGGGGTGTAATAGGATTGTTCGTAATACCCTTGAATCCGGTCTCTTCCGAAGGACTGGTTAACGTCCACCATTATGCTTCCTCGGTTGCTCTTAAAGTTTTGCTTGAAATTGGCGTTAAGGTCGAGGTTTTGTTGTTGGGAAGGATCGTATGAAGTCCGCAACCACCTGCTTGTGACAAATTCATTTACCAAAGAATCTTCGCTCTTCCTCGATGTCCACAAATCTCCTGTGCGGTCGCGTACACCCAAAGCGCCTGTACATGTAAAGGAAAGAATCCTGTTGTTTTTCATGGTCCAATCGAGTCCCCCTCGCATGGTTTGACCTGCATTGAGGTCGGTTCCTAACCTTACTTGGTCCAAAATCACCACAGAATCATTGGTAAGGGTTTGACGGCTGTACAAATAGTTGTTTCTGTAACCATCCAAATACCTACCGGTGTAAGAACCAAAAACATTTATGGAAGCGCTACGGTAACTCAGCGAGACATTTCCTTCGGCAACATTCCCTCCCTTAAAATCGCCACTGCCAAGGTTTGCGTTGACCATACCATTAAATCCTTTGAGTTTGTTCTTTTTAAGTACGATGTTGATGATTCCTGAACTTCCATCTGGATCGTATTTCGCGGAGGGATTGGTAACAATTTCAATGCGTTCAATGGAACCCGCAGGCAAGGCATCTAGCAGCGTTTTACCATTTGAACCGGCAAGAGAGCTTGGCTTTCCATCAATCAGGACATTTACAGAACCCTCGCCTCGAAGTAAAATCCTTCCATCTTGATCTAAATCCACCGAAGGAATGTTTTTAAGCACATCGTTTGCAGTACCTCCTCGCAGCGTTAAATCTTCACTGACATTGTACACTTTTTTGTCGATTCCGCTCTTTAAGATGTCTTGTTTTCCAAGCACGGTGATTTCATCAATCACTTTTTGATTGTTAGGAACCAGTTCAACGATGCCAAGGTTTACGATTCTGAGGTCGTTTTTAGGTTCTGAATTTTGAATGAAAACAGATTCAAATCCTGCGAATGAAATGGAAACCAAATACAACTTGTAGGGTAAATTTTCAAAATTAAATTTCCCTTCATCATTGGTGTATTGCCCAAGAATGATGGAAGAATCTTTGGGGTCCATCAGTTTAACTTTGACATATTCCAGGGGTTTCTTCTTAAGTTGGTCCACCACTTTTCCCAATACAACGCCTTCTCCTTGCGGTTTTTGAGCCATCAAAGGGAGGCTGAACAGACAGCACAAAAGGAACACGAAGTTTTTTATCATGTTGCAAATTTACGCTTTAAAAGAAAAAGGAAGGCAATCGGGTGATTTGAATTCCTGGGGATCAGGCTTTGTCTTTGGAAAGTAAGGAATACCCAATGGAAAACAGAAGCAACGAGACAATCACAATGAGTGAAACGTAGGTTTCGATGTGGTACATTGGTGCCATTACCATTTTCACCCCAATAAAAATTAAGATAAAAGAAATCCCAAATTGCAGTTTGGAGAAACGATCCATGGAATTTGCGATGAGAAAATACAGAGACCTTAATCCGAAAATCGCAAAAATATTGGACGAGTAGAGAATGAAAGGATCATTGGGTGCAATGGAGAATATAGCCGGGATGGAATCCACCGCAAAAATGAGGTCGGTGGTTTCGATTACACAGAGTACCACAAACAGCAGGGTGGCATAATACTTCCGTTTTTCCAAGATAAAGAAACGATTCCCATAAAAATTCATGCGAACAGGGAACAATTTTCTGGCAATCTTGGCGCCAATGGAATTCCCAAAATCTTTGGCATCCTCCGATTCTTTGATCAAAAGTGTTTTAAAGCCGCCATATACCAGCATGGATCCAAACACAGTAATGAGCATGTTAATGTTACCAAAGTGAGGCGCTGCCCCAGGATTGTTTTCGTCCCCACCAAATGTCCAATTCCCAATCGAGAAAGTAGGCAGAAAGGTCAAATCGATCAACCAAGAGCCTGCAAAAATAAAGATGGCTCTCAAAACGATTGCTCCCAGAATCCCCCACAACAACACCTTGGACTGTCCTTTGCCGTCCACCTTGAAATACCTGAAAACCAAAAGAAACACAAAGAGATTGTCTACCGAAAGGGATTGCTCTATCCAATAGGCCGATTGAAATTGGGTGAATTTCTCAAACCCTTCTTGTTGCCAAACGAAAAACCCAAAAAGCATGGCCGAACCTACCCATACAAGTGTCCACAGAACTGCGTTTGCATTCGATTTCACATTCGACTTGGCTTTCACAAGGCTACGCAAATCAAAGAATAAAAGCACCGAAATGATGGATGCAAAAACAATAAGAACAACCGTTTTACTCAACTCCATTGTCCCACAAAATTAATAGGAAATGCCAAACCACCGCATGAATTGTTGTTATTCCTTTTTTTTTACCTTTGGGACGCACAATGTTACAGTATTCAATCAAATCTTTCTCCTCGCTTTCGGTAAACGAATTGTATTCGCTGCTTGCCCTTCGGGTAAAGGTCTTTGTCATTGAACAAAATTGTATCTATCAAGATTTGGACGGAAAGGACCTCGATTGTTTTCATTTAATGGGTTGTGACGAAGCGCAAAACCTATTGGCTACGGCACGCATACTGCCTCCTGGTGTCTCATACCCAGAAGTTGCCATTGGTAGGGTAACCATCGATGAAAAGGCAAGGGGAACAGGTGAAGGACATCGCCTCATGCGTGCTTGCATGGATTTCATTCTTAAAACCTATGGCGAAGTCCCTGTGAAACTGTCCGCACAAAAACACCTTGAAAATTTCTATGCCTCCCATCAATTTTCTTCCACAGGAAAAGAATATTTAGAGGACGGAATCCCGCATGTTGAAATGAAATACTACGTAAATACATAACGAATGAAAAAAAGCATTTTATCCCTGGTTGTTCTTTCCGTGCTTTTCGCATGTGGCACCCCAAAGAATGTCACAACAACCCCAACGGTAAACCCAAATTACAGCACCGTTACGATGGCGAATATGAATCCTAAAATTTCACCTCAGGAGGATTTCTTTTCCTTTTGCAATGGCACTTGGGTGGAAAATACGGCCATTCCATCCACAGAATCTCGCTGGGGGAGTTTTAACGAATTGGAAACGTCCAACAACATCAAACTCACCGAAATTTTAGAGGAATGCAAGGCGCGGCCAGGCATTAAAGGTTCTCAAAACCAAATTCTAGGCGCTTATTATGCTTCCCTGTTAAATATGAAGGTGCGTGATTCGATTGGGATCACTCCTATTATCAAAGACTTGGACGCCATTCAATTGATTAAACGAAAGGATGTTTTGGTGGAGTTCATCGCCAGCCAACACAAGGACGGTATCGGGAGTGGTTTTGGATTTGGTGTTGGACAAGACCTAAAGAATGTGGACCGCAACATCAGTTACTTGGGACAAGGTGGCATTGGATTGCCAAACCGAGATTATTATTTTAAAGCCACCAATAAGGACATCTTGGTCGCCTACGAAAAACACATCCAAAAATGTTTTGTCATGCTTGGAAAAACTGAAGTGGACGCAGCGCGGTCAGCTTTTAACGTTGTACAAATGGAGACTAAACTTGCAGATTCCATGTTGACACCGGCACAAATGAGAATTCCCGAACTTACCTATCACAAAATGCCTACGAAAGATGTCATTGGACTCATGGGAATCAATGCGTGGAAAGACTACTTGCAATGGAACCTTATCAACCAATATGCAGGACATCTAAACCAGGCTTTCGTTGACCAAAATTTCAATTTTTACGGTACCATTTTGAAAGGAAAAAAGACACAAAAACCTTTAAATGAAAAAGCGATTGATGAAATTACGAATTTAGAATTTGGCGAATTATTAGGAAAAGCGTTCGTAGAGAAACACTTTTCTCCAATGGCACAAAAACGAGTCAATGTAATGGTAGATAACCTTCTGAAGGTTTTCGAGCAGCGCATTCAAAAATTGGATTGGATGACAGATTCCACAAAAACGGAGGCGACCAAAAAACTTTTGGCCATCGGCAGAAAATTAGGCTATCCTTCTCAATGGGAAGATTTTTCGATGTTGAAATTTTCTCCTGAACAATACCTCGAAAATGTCAAAGAAAGTGCCCGCTATTCGGTACAAAAAAACTTCAGTGAACTTAAAAAACCGGTTGACAAAGCAAAATGGGGAATGCCCGCACACATGGTCAACGCCTACTACCATCCTTTGCTGAATGAAATTGCTTTTCCTGCAGGCATTATGCAAGCACCTTTTTTCGATGTCAACGCCGAAGACGCTGTGAACTATGGCCGCATCGGAATGGTGATTGGACACGAATTTACCCACGGATTTGACGACATGGGATCGAAATTTGCCGCTGACGGAAGTTTTAGCAACTGGTGGTCTGTGAAGGACCGCGAAGCGTTTGACAGTAGAACGGCCATTTTAGGGGAAACCTTTAGCGCTTTTTGTCCTACCGAAGGAAATTGCGTAAATGCAGACCTCACCATGGGAGAGAACATTGCGGATTTAGGAGGGTTAACTATGGCTTACCATGCGTACCAAATGACCGAAGAATTTAAGTCTGGAGTCAAACGCGAGGGATTCACACCATCACAACGCTTTTTCATTGCTTACGGTCAACTTTGGAAAATTAAGTATACAGCCGAAGAAATGAAGAACAGGTTGGCAACAGACCCGCATTCACCAGGGATGTACCGCGTAAATGGACCGCTGAAAAATTGTCCTGAGTTCTTCGAAGCCTTTGCCGTATCGGAAGGCAAACCTATGCGAAACCCAAAAGGAAAGGTGGCGAAAATTTGGTAGGTTAATCCGCCAAATCAAAGACATCGTATTCCTTGCTGTTGAACAGCTGGATACCTTTGTTAACCATTTCATTCATCTGGTTAAAAATCTGGTAGGATTCACTGAAACCAAAAAGGTCCTGTGCGATGTTGGATTTTATTCGTATTTGAATTGATTTCGCACTGGTGGCGTATTCTGTTTCTACCATGGTAAGTTTTGGATCTTCCTTCTCAACATAGGCAAAGAATTCTTTCATGAAGTTTTCATCTGTAGCGAACGATTTCAAGAACACATCGAAGGATGGATACGTTTTTTTCAGGGTTTCTCTGTTGTTGTTCACATATTGAAGGGAAAATGAATTGACATGCCCCCCACGAACCAAGTCGTTGAAGTAATCGGTAACATCTGTAGTGTCCAAGGCCACGAACACATCCGGCATAATACCTCCTCCACCATAGACAAAACGCTTTTTATTGAGGGTGGTAAATTTCAAAGAATCTGGTAATTTAATGGAATCTGCATGTTGAAATTCTCCATTGAGGTATCTTTCTGTCAGGTCTTTTCTGTAGTTTTCAACATCGGAATAAGGTTTTTGGATAAACCTCCCTGTGGGTGTGTAATAGCGCGCGATGGTGAGTCGAATTTCAGAACCATCCGACAAGGTTATTGGACGCTGTACCAAACCTTTTCCAAACGTTCTTCTGCCCACGATTAAAGCCCTGTCCCAATCCTGCAATGCACCTGAAACAATCTCACTTGCTGAAGCAGAATATTCATCGGTGAGCACAATCAATCCACCTTCTTCCCAAAGACCTTTTCTGCTTGCTTGCAAGTTGCTACGCGGTTGGGAACGACCTTCAGAATAAACCAAAAGTTTATTTCCAGAAAGGAATTCATCGGCAACACCTCGGGCGGCATCCAGGAGTCCTCCCCCATTACCTTGGAGGTCAAAAATAAGTGATTTCATTCCTTTGGATTTTAGGAATTTCAGCGCGTTCTGCATTTCTTCAACGGTGGTACGAGAGAAGCTGTTGAGTTTGATGTACCCCACTTCTTTGTTCACCATGTAGTAGGAATCCACAGAATAAATGGGAATTTTATCTCGGGTGATGTTAAACTTTAAGGAAGCCGTTTTCTTTCTAAGGATTTGAACTTCCACTTTGGATCCAAGTTCACCCATCAATTTGGCGCGAACATCGTCGTTCTTGATTTTCACGCCTGCGATGATTTTCCCATCTACCGCTACGATTTGGTCACCCGCCAAAATGCCTAATTTTTCACTTGGTCCACCGGGGATCGTTGCAACCACCATCAATGTGTCTTTTACAATTTGAAATCGAATCCCAATGCCTACAAAGCTCCCATTGATTTGCGACTGTGCTTCGTTGGCTTCTTCAGCAGGAATGTACGTTGAATGTGGATCCAGTTTTTCAAGCATGGCAATGATTGCCGTTTCTGTCAATTTCTTTGAGTCCACTGCGTCGACATAATTGGCTTCAATCTGCGTAATGATTTCTTGAAATTTTATTCCTGTTGAAAGCGTGTTCGGATTTTGTTGCGCAAAAACAGTAGACAACGCAGTAACAAAAGCAATGAATAATAAATTTCTCATATTTTTTTTTGGCTAGGTAACGAATGAAGGCAAAAATAGTAACACGATTGAGATGAAAGCTTTAATTTTGAAAAAACTTAAGATTATTAGGTTTTTTTGGCAACTTTAAGCAATGAAACACAAGCTCAAACACCCTTTAAAAATCACCTTTCGGATCCTAAAAAATCTGATTGCCATGCTCCTTCTTCTGTTGCTTTCATATCTCTTTTTATGTGTCGTGTTGCCATTGATTCCAAGGGAATCTAAAAAAACCATTGCCAAAAAAGAAGTAGAGATTTATTTCATGAAATCCGGTGTTCACACTGATTTTCTGGTGCCTGTCCACCACCCCCTTCAAAATTGGGATGCTGTCTTCCCCTACGAAAACAACAAAATCATCGACACCACCTTTCATTATTTAGCGATTGGATGGGGCGACAAAGAATTTTACCTGAACACACCCACATGGAATGACTTAACCGTAGCTACGGCTGTTAAGGCGGCTTCGGGAATGAGTGGTTCTGCCGTGCATGCCTATTATTACTATGAAATTCCATCGGATCGCCCGGTGGTTAAACTTAAGTTGACGCAGTTGCAATACACCCAATTGTGTAAATACATCAAAACTACCTTGCGCTACAAAAACCACAAACCCATTTTCTTAAAGCCCCGTGTTGCCGGAACAACGTTTGATTACGACAGTTATTACGATGCAAAAGGCAGTTACAGTATATTGACGACTTGCAACACTTGGATCAACAGCGGCCTGATGGCGAGTGGCCAAAAAGCATGTTATTGGACGGCCTTCTCGGAAGGGATTTTATATCAGTATGGGAAATAAGCTGGCTTGTATTTTCATCCTTCTTTGCGCGTTCAATTCCTTCGCCCAAAAACGTTATATGGTTTTTGCCAATGGGTATTTGGGGCCTCATAACGACGCCTACACCACCCAAAACCTCGTCACCCAAAAAGCGCCTGGGTATTGGTACAACATTGACGACACCATCATCCAACGGTTTCAACCCATCGTCCCTTATTACATTTCAGGTCACCACCCCATCTCAACCTCTGCGCATCGCTCAAAAGGACGTGCTGCTGCCTCCTATTTGTTGACGCGATTTTGTTTCTTCAGAAGTAAGAAAGGCTTTGGACTCAATACCAAACCAAATCCTGAGGGGTATGCCATTCGCTATAAAAACGGACAGCTTTGCGGCCAAAACTTCCTGCAAATGGTCAAAGACTCGTTTCCGAAAACAACCAAAAAAGACACGTTAGATTTGGTATGCCATAGCATGGGATACGTTTATTCCGTTGGGTTTTTGAGCGCATTGGACACCCATTTTGTACTGGGGAAAATCTTAATCCTTGCCCCTGAAATGCCCACCATGGGTGATTTCAATTGGAATTCCTGTATGGAAGTTTGGCAATACGGAAGCAATTTAGGGGAAGACAAGGCAGATTTCATTTGCTTTCAAGATGGCATAGCTCCACAAGCGCCAGTGAACCATTTAGATGATTTAATGCCAGGCAAAGGCGGTCGCGTTTTCGTTCCAAGAATTTGCCGAAGGGGATTTATCAAAAGCCACCATTTGCAGGATTTTTTATGGTTTTACGATTTAAAACCCAATGAAAAGGGTTATTTCACCCGGTGATTGAATAATTTATTTAGTTTTGACCATGCACGCAAATCAGTCCTTACAACCATACAATACTTTTGGGATCGATGTCAAGGCTTCTTGGGTCGATGACTTCACCAGCGAAACCGAATTGATTCAATTGCTTCCCATCATACGTTCCCAAAACACTTTGATAACCGGAGGCGGAAGCAACATTTTGTTCACGAAAGATTTTGAAGGCTTGTTCCTACGGAATCAAATCAGGGGAATCAAGGAGGTATACAGGGATGCCCAAGAGGTAGTCATCGAAGCAGGTGCAGGTGAAAACTGGCATCAATTTGTGATGGATTGTGTGGGGAAAGGTTTTGGCGGCATCGAAAACCTATCGCTGATTCCTGGGTGCGTAGGTGCGTCTCCCATGCAAAACATTGGCGCCTACGGCGTTGAAATCAAAGACGTGTTTGAATATTTATTTGCCATTGAAATCGCTACAGGTGAAACGCGAAAGTTTTCGCGCGAAGCATGTCAATTCGGATACCGTGAAAGTGTATTTAAGCAAGCATTGAAAGGGAAATTCATCATTACAAAAGTGGCTTTCAGGTTGCAATTGCATCCGAAAATCAATTCAAAATACGGAGTGATTGAAGAAGAATTATCCAAACAGGGCATCACTTCCCCAAGCATACAAGACATTTCTAAGGCAGTGATTGCCATTCGCAGTTCTAAACTTCCCGACCCAAAGGTTCTAGGAAATGCAGGGAGTTTCTTTAAAAATCCTGTCGTGGCTATTGAAATCCTTGAGCACATCCAAAAAAACCATCCCAACTGTCCAAACTACCCGTCTACACCCGGAAAAGTTAAATTGGCAGCGGGTTGGCTGATTGAAACTGCAGGATGGAAAGGGAGACGAATCGGAGAGGTTGGCGTACACGAAAAACAAGCACTTGTATTGGTGAATTATGGAAAGGCGGAGGGCACAGAGGTTTTCGCTTTGTCAGAAGCCATCATCAACGACATCTGGGAGAAATTCAACATTCGCTTGGAACGCGAAGTAAACATCTATTAATCTTTTTTGAACGTATCGTCGGAAATGCCTTTGTTGACTTCGTAGCCTATCACCGTGATGGTAATCACCCCTTTGTTTTCCTTTTTATCTTTCGTTTTCTTCTCACTGTTTCGGATGTCTGAGGCGACGCTTTTGGGCATCTTGAATTTCTTCACATCGACAGAAAAGGTCATTTTATTGGGCAAACCGTATTTTTTGTTCTGGCCATAGGTATAATCGACCGTGACCGTACCACTTTCCTTGGTCGTAAGAACCGTTCGATAAATCAAAGATTCTGTTGGATCAATGTAGACCTTCGCAAGGATGATTTCATTGTTTTCACCGTTTGGAATTACGGTCACCAATTTTGTTTTAATGTCCCCAATGGTTTTTGAATCTCCCAATAGAGAGGTGTATTTGCTTTCATTGCTCAGAAAGCTGGTTAAGTCACTTATTCCTTGCTTTGGTAAAATCGCGATGCCTTTTGATACCACTTTGAACTTATCCTTCTGCTTGAAATACAAGGTCGCTTTGGCGATGGGTACTTTCACAAAAGGAATTTCTGCTTTGATGGAAATGTCTGCTTTATAATCCTTTACGCTGTTGATTTTCAAGATTACTCCTTTGAGTAATTCCTCAGAAGTTTGCGCAAAGTTTGCGTGTGCAAGCGCTAAAAAAACAAACAGGGATAAGCGTAAGATCATGAGGTAATGTCTTTTTTATTAAAACGTAAAATGGTGATTCCCAAGAGCACAACGATGTGTACCAACAATACCACAATGGATTCCCACACTGCGTCCCACGGCAAGGGTACTTCAAACACGCTACGCCAAGCCGCCATGTGGGTGGTAAACATGTAGGGTTTGATGGCGTCGAATACAGTTACATCCAAGGTTCCAATGATTGTAAAGAGAATAATAACCGCCATGGTGGCTACAATGGGTCCCACGCTGTTTTTGGCAAAGGCAGAAAAACACAGCGAAAGGGTGGATACCGTAAGCAAGGCAAGAAAGGCAATCAACATGGAAAGGGCAAAACGCCAAGGAAGGTCGTCGGATGCAATGATGTTCAACCCGCTGGAATTTAGCACAATGAGGTCGCCTTCTCCGAAGATAAATTTCCCAACGACAAGGGATAAAAATGCCAGCCAAGCAGTCATCACAAAGGTATACAGCGCTGCTGCAATCCATTTAGAGAGTACGATTTGGGTCCTGGAAATGGGTTTCGTTGCCAGCATGCGAATGGTTCCTGCGGCTTCTTCCCCTGAAAGTAAATCGCCTGTTACCAAGGCAATGAGCAATGGAACGTGGACAATCAACATTTGAAGCACAATGAATGCGACCAAATTGCCATTTAAAATTTTACCATTAAAACTTAAGGTTTGTTCAAAAGATGCAGTGACATAGGAAATGAAGGATCCCCCATCCGCTTTGAGGGCGACTTGAACGACCACAATCAATACGGTTAAGGCACCAATTCCCAGGTAGCTTCGAATTTTTGAAGTGATTTTTATCCACTCATTTCGTGTGTTCTTCCAAAGCATTATTTCTCTGTCATTTTAATGAAAAAATCTTCCAAACTTCTCTTCGGAACGATGGATTTTACCCCCGCTCCTGCATTTACGAGTTTCTCATTCAATTGCGCACTGGTATCTGAAACCATCTCTACGTGATAGTTGTGGGGATATACCTTGTGGTACTTAAGTTCAGGGAATGATTGCAGCAAGGTCGACTCGAAAATACTTTCGTTCATTACGTTGATTTGTAGGTTCAAGCTTTGTTTTTCAAGCAATTCTTGCACACTTCCTTCCACAATCGTTTCGCCTTTGTTGATGATCACCATTCGGTTGGCGATGATTTCAATTTCAGAAAGTTGGTGTGACGATAGCAATACAGTTTTGTTTTGCTCATCCCTTAGCCGAAGGATTAAATTTCGCACTTCTATGATGCCTTGGGGATCTAATCCAGTGGTAGGTTCATCCAAAATAATGATGTCGGGGTCATGCATTAAGGTTTGTGCAATGCCCAATCGTTGTTTCATGCCATGGGAAAAACCGGAAACTTTGTCTTTTTCCCTTCCTGTCAACCCTACGAAATCCAAGAACTTATAAATCTCCATTTTACTTAGGTCCTTACCGGAAATTCGTCCGAAAATCTCCAGGTTTTTATAGGCAGAAAGGTATTTGTAAAAATCAGGCTTTTCAATGATACAGCCCACTTTTGAAAGCACAGCGTTGCGATTGGAAGCAAGGTTTTGGTTGAAGAATTCAATTTCACCACCAGAGGGTTTAATCAAGGAGAGCAAGCAGCGAATGGTTGTGCTTTTGCCCGCGCCATTGGGTCCTAAAAAACCGAAAACATCGCCTTCTCTTACCTCGAAGGACACATTTTTGACCGCTTTGAAGTTGCCAAAAGACTTAGAAAGATTAGAAACAGAAATTAGCGCCATGATTAATTAACATTCGTTCAAAAAAATAGTTCACACACCCTCTTAAAGGATAAAAACATCTGTGAACAACTTGAAACAAAGTTGGGTAAAGGTACCGCATCCTTTTCAGAAAAACCTGATAACAATCATTAAGTTAAAAAACCCTGCTCATATGTTTCCGACGAGAACGAGGCTACCTTTGAATATGGAACCATTGAAACATAGCGGCTGTTTTCTTGTTGGAATTAAGCAGGCATACCTTAAGCCAATGGTTTTAAAAACTTTACATACCTTGTGAATGAAGTCCAAGGGAAAAACCATAATTACACCTCCGAAAACGGAATAAATACAAAAAAAATGAACGTAAACAACAAACACGTCGTGGTTACAGGCGCAGGAAGTGGCATGGGACAAGCCCTTGCGATTCAAATGATCCAACGCGGCGCAAAAGTGACGGGAATTGACAGGAACCTTGTTTCTTTGGAAGACACTCAATCCAAAGTGGAGAGCTTGGGTGAAAAAATGCACATTGCAACCCTGGACCTTTCTGATTTCGATAAAATTAAACCGACTGTGGTGGAGATCATCCATTCTCAGGGACCTATTGATGCATTGATCAACTGTGCCGGAATCATTCAACCCTTTGTTAAATTCAACGATTTGAGCCTGGAGGACATCCACAGGGTAATGATTGTAAATTTCTTTGGCATGGTGTACCTCACAAAAGAAATTCTCCCTGGTTTGTTGGAACGCCCTGAAGCGCACATCGTGAACATTTCAAGCATGGGTGGCTTTTTACCAGTACCAGGCCAAGGAATGTACGGCGCATCAAAGGCCGCAGTTAAATTATTTACCGAAGCCCTGTACGCTGAACTGATGGAGAGCAAGGTGCATGTAACCTTGATTTTTCCGGGTGCGGTAGAAACTAACATTACGGTTAATTCAGGCATTTCAATGCCAAGCTTTGCCAAGTCTGCAGAGGTCTCCCAATTCAAAGGCATGAAAGCAAACGAGGCTGCGCGACAAATCATGGAGGCGATGGAAAAGAACAAGTTCCGCGCTTGCGTGGGTTCAGATGCCAAATTCATGGACATCTTAAGTAGAATTTCTCCCTTGTACGCTACCAAATTCATTGCAAAAAAGATGAAGGCCTTGTTGGGTTAGCATTCAAGACGGCAAGGGCATACGAAAAAAAGTGGCTTACATCTGCATAAAGGTTTCATGAAAGGGTTTAAAATCAAAAAGATGGTTCGTACCGATCACTAATACCGCTCATTCCAACTGAATTTTTGGTTTATGATTGTGACTTTCTCCCTTTCTAAATGTGCTAAATAAGCAGCAGCAACTGGAGAATGTTTCTTTCCTTTTAACCATATTAAACTCCAAGTGGTCTTGATGGGAAGTCCTTTCATGGGAATGATTTGCAATTCATTGTTATGCAACTCATTTTTAATCCCAATCAATGGCATGATGGAATAGCCCAGACCTGCCAATAAAGCTTGTTTAACGGCTTCGTTTGAAGTCAACTCCATCTTTTTAGGGATGGACATGTTGTTTTTGTCAATGAAGCTTTCCATTGTTTGCCTGGTCCCTGAACCTTTTTCTCTAAAAATTAAGGGCAAGTCTGTGAATGTTTCTTTGGTACCTGTTACCTTGTTTAATTCTGTTTCGGTATTGCCCACCAAATACAACTTATTTTGAAGTAAATCCAGTTTTTCAATGTTCAAGGTCGTGGGTAAAATAGACACGAGGGCAAAATCAACTTCATTTTTTTCCAGACTCTCAACCACTTTGTTTTTATTCGTAACATCCATCATCAATTCGATTCCCTTATGCTCATTCATAAAATCAGCGAGAAAAAAAGGCATTACATACTTCCCAGTCGATACTACTGATATCTTTAAACGCCCCGTTAATTGTCCTTT
>RFQZ01000016.1 GCA_009924735.1 Flavobacteriia bacterium
TATAATATTCAAATGTATGATATTTTAACATATTTGCATAATATAATATACTTTATTTTGAAAGATTAATGATCGAGAAATGTTTGCGAAGAATTTTGAATGAACTTAACTATACTCATTAATTGATTTGTAGAGCAGGTTTAATTGATTCAAATCATCAATAAATTGGTTCGAAAAAATGTCTATAGACTCCACTCTGATGAAAGCAGCACCCTTGGGTAGCTGCTTTTTTTTGTTTCGAACAAAGCATGCTTTGGTGAGAAAAAGAAAAAAAAGGAGCGAATGAACGCAGTGAATAACTGCTTTCATCCATTGCACGTTAGGCCTTGGGGTAAGCGCAGCTAACCCTCCCCTCCGACTCCACCTCCGCCCTGCGAAGTTTGTAAAAACGAAGCAGGGCTTTTTTTATGTCATTAAGGTTCAATTCTCGCCAAACAATCAATTGCAAAGCAGGGCTACGGCGGACTCGGTCCACTTAAATTCGTTCTTAGAAACTTTCTATGGGAATCACTTTGGAAATCCAACCGTATTATTCTGTAACTCCCACTATCTTTGCCACATGAGTTCAAAACAACAAATTCATTCCGTTCTTTCCAACATTGGATTTTTAGAACTTAATGCCTTACAGCAAGAAACCCTAAGTAAAAGTGAAACTTCGCGCAACCTTATGATTCTTTCACAAACTGGTACTGGAAAAACATTCGCCTTTTTATTGCCCTTATTTTTAAAACTCGAACCAAGCTCCAAAGAAATTCAGGCGGTAATTTTAGCGCCATCAAGAGAATTAGCCATTCAAATCGAAGGAGTTTTTCGTGCTATGAAAACTAATTTTAAAGTATTGACTTGCTATGGCGGTCACTCGATGTCGGTGGAAAAGAAAAGCTTAAAAGAAGCTCCGGCCTTACTTATTGGTACACCTGGAAGAATTTGCGACCACATTTCTAGGAATACACTGGATTTATCAAAAGTTACGCAATTCGTTGTGGATGAGTATGATAAAAGTTTGGAGTTTGGTTTTGAAGATCAAATTAAATTCATTTATCAAGAATTACACGCCTTGGTTTTTACAACCTTGGTTTCAGCCACGGAACACAAAGAATTCCCTGGTTATTTAGCCTTTCGCAATCCTGAAATCGTAAATCATTTAGCAAATTCAGAAGCTCCAGCCATTACTTTTTGGAATTATCCTGTTCGAAATAGCAATAAATTCGAAAAGCTTTTTGATTTACTTTGTTCTTTCCATGGAGAATTAACGATTGTGTTTTGCAATTTCAGAGAAGCTACTGAATCGGTTCGGGATCATTTGCTCGACAACGGTTACGATTCGATTATTTACCACGGAGGAATGGAACAAGACGAGCGTGAACGAGCTTTAATTCAGTTTCGAAATGGCAGCTTTCACACGTTGATTTGTACCGATTTAGGTTCACGCGGTTTGGACATTCCTGAAATTCAACACGTGGTTCATTTTCAGTTTCCAAACAGCGAAGAAGCATTTATTCATCGAAACGGTCGTACGGCACGCATGAAATCGAATGGTTCTTCCTATGTATTGCTCAACAAAGACGAAAATACTCCTGATTATTTGGAAGTTCCAAGATCAGAATTCAAATTACCATCAAATCGATCTCATCCAGTTGCAAGTCCTTTGGTGACATTGTATTTCAGTGGAGGAAAAAAAGACAAAATCAATAAAATCGACATCGTAGGATTTTTAGTTCAAAAAGGAAATCTATTAAAAGAAGAAATTGGCTTGATTACGGTTCTTGATTTTGCGACTTATGCTGCTGTGAAAAGAGACAATGTGAAAACGCTTCTTGCTACAATTCGCCACGAAAAAGTGAAAGGAAAGAAGTTGAAGATTGAAATCTCCAAATAATTTCGATTTTTTGAATATTCTCGAGCCCTCCCCTCCGTCTTTTCTCTATCAATAATTTTTGGTCGTCTTTGATTTCTCCTGCTTAAGTTCCTTTTTATGCTTTACCCCATGTTTTGTAGAATCTAAATCGTAAGCAATCGCGCCCGCGAGTTGACGACTCCGACAACCGGTTAGGATGAGTAGAGATGAAACAAGGAATAACATCATGGGCTTTAAAACACGGTAACGGTAGCTTGATGCTTGAACCGTTTGGTACCAAAAGATTATCTTATCTTTCCAATTCCCAAAAGGCTTGTCTAATTGTACCGCATAAAAATTCCCACACCGATGGGCAGAATTGTCCGTGGTTACTTCATTATGAATTTCCTCTGATGACAAAGACCTAAAATCCTTGACTGAAATCTTGCAATCAGCACAAAACCTACCTGCAGCATCCGGAGTCATATCACTGAATTTTTTCGAGCAGGTAAATGTAAGGTTCGGTTTTGTTGGTTCCATATGAATAAAGATAGCGAAAAAAATCATGTTGTCCTTTGTGCTATCCATTGTGATTGTATGCGTGCTTAATGAAAAACAGATGTTATTAGAACTCAGACAAATCGAAGTCGCCTCCATCTCTACCTCACCCAACAGCGCTTCGTTCCCCCATTCAACCCCTTACTTTTCCTAAGGTATTTACCCCTAATGCCATTGCCATTCCTAGAACCGAACGAAGTACTGAACGATGGATGTTTGGGCTTTTGCCTTTGCCCATCAGATGAATTTGATCGGTATACCAAACAATTTCCAAGGGGAAGGTTCTATCCAGAAATGGGAATCCAGTGGTTAAAGGCTTCACCAAACTTTTCACATTCTTGCCAGAAAGCAATTCATTGGAGAAATCCGGGTTAAGGGCTAGAGAACGCGCAATTCCTACCATGTCGCAAACACCCGCCGCCAAGGCATCGTTCATGCCTTTTGAAGAGCGAAATCCGCCCGTCAACATTAAAGGAGACGTAACTGTTTTTCTGACCTCTTCACAGTAATCCAAAAAATAGGCTTCGCGCGCTTTGGTGGATTCTTTGACATGGGTTCCCGTCATTACAGGGGTTTCGTACGTCCCGCCAGAGATCTCAATCAGGTCCATGCCCAATCCAGACAAATGCTTCACCACAGCCATGGAATCCGCTTTCGAAAATCCACCTTTTTGAAAATCAGCGGAGTTCAACTTGATGCTAACCGGGAAATGTGGCCCAACGGCCTCACGTATGGCTTCATATATTTCGCTGACAAAACGCATCCGATTTTCAAGGCTCCCTCCCCATTTGTCTGTGCGTTGGTTGTGTGTCGGCGAAAGAAATTGACTCACCAAGTATCCATGCGCTCCATGGATTTGTACCCCTGTAAATCCATTTTCTTTGCACACTTTTGCAGCAAATGCAAAGCGATCGATGATGTCTACGATTTCAGTTTCGCTCAATGCACGTGGGGTATTGAACACGCGGTTCAATGGTTTCTTCAAGGGAATGGCTGAGGGCGCAACGGGCAAGGTGCTCAAAAACTTTGGGGATTGTTTTCCGGGGTGATTCAACTGAACCCAAACATGCGTGTCGTTACGTTTCCCTGCTTCCGCCCACAATTTCAAACTTGGGTCGTTTATGCCTTTTTCGATGACCACATTGTGTGCCTCTCCCAAAGCACGTTGGTCTACCATGACATTTCCGGTAATCAGCAAGCCTGTTCCACCATCCGCCCAACGTTGATAAAGTGTTTGAAAAGAGTGGTTCGACAAAAATCCCTGAGACCCCATGTTTTCACTCATGGCCGATTTGCCAATTCTGTTTTTGATCACTGCACCACAAGGAAGGGTTAAAGCATCTGTTATGTTGACTGAACTCATGTAAAGTTGATTGTTACGAACACTGCAAAGGTATTTAATTCATCGGAGGTGGTGGCCGAGGCTTCGAAATTGAAAATTAGCTCCTTCCCTTTCATTGTAAACCTCTAAAATTGACTAGATTTAATGCCTAAAAGTGAAACAACGGCATCGATTCAACGAATTCGAGAGATTGGATGCGTTGTTATAAAATGTTTACCCAATGCGACTTAATAAATTCATCAGTGAAAGTGGCCTTTGTTCGCGGCGCGAAGCGGATCGATTCATTGAACGTGGCTTGGTTACCATCAACAGGCGAAAAGCAGTCATCGGCGACCAAGTAAAAGTGGGTGACAAGGTAAGCGTCAATGGACGTGAACTGGAACCAAGAGAAGGTGAAGACGTGGTTTTTATTGCGCTGAACAAACCCGTGGGCATTACCTCAACCACCGAAGAAAGTGTGCACGACAACATTGTTCACTTTGTGAATCACAGCAAGCGGATTTTTCCCGTGGGACGATTGGACAAAGATTCACAAGGACTTATCTTTTTAACGAACGACGGTGACATCATAAACAAGATTTTACGTGCGGGAAACAAGCATGAAAAAGAATACATCGTCACCGTAAACAAACCACTTACCCAGGAAATGCTTACCTCGATGTCGAGAGGGGTTCCCATGCTTGGCGTTAACACGAAAAAATGCAAAATCGTACAAGAAGGAACGCATGTTTTTAGAATCACATTGATCCAAGGGTTGAACCGCCAAATTCGCAGGATGTGTGAACATTTTGGATACGAAGTCCAAAAATTAGAGCGTGTGCGCATCATGAACATTGGTTTGAAAGGCCTTCCGCTCGGAGAATGGAGGGACTTAACCGATGAAGAAATGGACGTTATTTATGGCCTCTTGGAAGGATCTTCCAATGAAGACGTTTCAAAAACCCAAAAAAAACCGACGCAAAACAAAGCCAAAACGCCTTCCCAACCCAGCAACGCGCGTACTTCAAAATCTACGTCGACCAGAAGTCCTTCAAGGGGAACTGTACACAGAAAGACGGATAAAAAAATCGTTTCAAGGAAAACCAAACCGAGAAAATAACAGAAACCTCCCTCCTATTTGATCGCTTCAAAAAACTCTAAAGCGATTTGCGCATAGTTATATTTCTTTTTGGAAACCGCAGGAAATCTAAGCTTTCCGAATTCAGAACGAATCACTTCCTCAGATTTGTAAAACCCCGTATTGTAAGCGGTTGCATAGAACTTTAGTTTTTCTTCTTCATTGGCAAAATCAATTTCCCGTTTCGCTAGCACCGCACAAAACATGTCTAGGTAATGAAATTGACCTTGAACCGATTCCAAGGATTCCAGCCGTTTGCTTCGTGCATTTCGATTGTTGTGCTCATAGAGATAGGCTGCATAGCTCCTTTTTAATTTCGAATGCTTTTTTACCTCGGTTTCCAAGCGTTCGACAAAGGAAGGTTTCATTTGAAATTGTCCCACGGAAAAGGCCCCGTAATCTGATCCCAGCTGAAGGTATACAAGCTTGATCGCATTTAACTCCATGAAATTCCTCATTTCCGAGAAGTTGGCCAATTCAGGGGATACGATGCAAAATACAAATTTCGGGGAAAGGTGATGATTCGTAGCAATCTCCGAGAATTGCTTTTTATGTTTTAGGTAAAACGCCTTTGCTTGTGAAAATCCTTCTGAATGGGTTGATTTGTAAGATTGACTCCAATTCGAATAACAAAACAATAAAAGTAGACATCCAAAAAACAAGCCCTTCATACTTCAAAATTAAGCAAAAGGCCAAATTAAGACAGAAATAAATTTCAGCGACATTGCAATGGCTTTCATTTCTAGTAAATTACCATACCATTTGTTTATTCTTTTTGATTTTCCTTACTTTTGACGAACCTTTTTTGTGGAGATACTTTAAATGACATCTGAAACCCCTGTACAAAAACCAAAAATTGCCAAAACAAAACGCTGGAAACGCGTATTGAAATACAGCTATCTCACAGCGCTTCACATTCTCGCTGGAATCGCGGCTTTTTTGATTTTTACGGCTTTGGCTGTTAAATTCAAGTGGACCAACGACAAAGGAGATGTAGACATGAACAATCGTTACTACGAAGACATCGCTAACAAATACGGGAAAGATTTAAAGACCGACAGCTTATCTATGGTAAAAGATGAGTACATCATGTTTCAGAAACTCGGCATCTTGGCGAAATACTACCCCCAAAATGCCAAAATCATTCTCGATGCCTACCAACAAGAAAAAAACATTTACACAGGACTTCGGATGCTGGATGCAATTTCAGTAATGCTAAAGAAAAACAAAGCGTTCATGCGTGAAATGAATGCGATTCGTGCCAAAGACAACATCAGTAACCAATCTGCTTATGAATGGTCGAATTACAAAGTGTGGAAAGATTTCTGTAAAACCATCGCAAAAGACAAGGCATCCATAGATTCGGTATCAAGGTTAACAGGTGTAGAATCGAGAATCATTGTGATGTGTGTGGTTGGCGAACAATTGCGCATGTTTAATTCTGGAAGGGAAAAATTCAAGCAATACGTTTATCCATACACCCGATTGATGATGCCGACAAACAGAGGATATGGCGTTTCAGGAATCCTTGAACACACCGCCATTCGAATCGAAAGAACGCTTTTCAACAAGGATGATCCATTTTATGCCGGCGATTACTTCCAAAAATGCATCAATGTAAACGATTCTTTTCCTCAAGTAATCAACGATACCATTGCTGCGCATAAGCATAAAACCATTCAACGGTTGATTAAGGGGGGAGATCACTATTACTCCTATTTGTATACTGCTTTTTTAATGCGTCAATTTCAATCCCATTGGGAACGCGCTAACCTAGACCTATCCAATCGACCAGAAATTCTTGGAACCCTTTTTAACCTTGGGTATCAAAAAAGCAAACCAAAGAAAAACCCTGAGGTTGGTGGGTCAACCTTTAAAGTAGGTGAACGTGACTATACCTTTGGGGGACTGTGTTTTGAGTTTTACTACAGTGGTGAATTGCAAAAAGAATTTCCAGTAACGGGCAGAGGTTTTATTCCCGTCAAAGAACTGGAATCGAAAAACAAAGAATGGTTGGAAGCCATTAAAAAACGCATAGAAGAACAAAAGGAGGAAGCCGAAAAACTTTTACTTCTGCAACAAGAGGGCAATTAGCTCAGTTGGTTTAGAGCACTACCTTGACAGGGTAGGGGTCACTGGTTCGAATCCAGTATTGCTCACATCTCTTGGGTCCGTCGGAAACGACGGACTTTTTTTTGTGGGCAATCGTTGTGTTTACACATAAGCTTTGCCTAAAAAAAAAAGGTTGTAATGCAAAGCATTGGGCCCAAGGATGGGTACCAGAGCCTCGCTATGGTTAAACCATCCAGTATTACTCACATCTCTTGGGTCCGTCGGAAACGACGGACTTTTTTTGTGGGTAAATTTGAAGGGGACTCCCCTATTTTGTTAGCTACGGAACCAAATTGAATTCAAGCACGCTGATTACATCTGTAGTACAAGCCGATCGAAGGGTACTGTTCGCAGGCAGCCACATCGGCAATGAATTCCCAACTGCCATATAGGTACCTGAACTTCCATGACCTGGAGATCCATTGATCAAATAATACGGCTGGTTATTGACAATCATTGGGTGATGCCTCCCAGGATAATTACATGCGGTACCAAATTCCGTCATATCTGTTATGGTAATTCCACTTTGCATATAGGATTCAACTTTCCAAACTTTTCCCGCAGGTACCGTTTGCGTAGTATTTCCAACCAAGATCACTTGGTTTAATTGAAGATTGTATTGCGCTTGCAAGCCAAAAGAAAGCGCAAAGAAACAAATCGAAAAAATGTACTTGGTCATGTCAATTGGATTTTCGTCTGAGGTATTTTCCTCGGGTTTTGTAATAATACCTAGACCTGTTTTGAGATCTTAAGGCGTCTTTCTTGGTGCTTACTTTCGAACGCACATAACCTTTTCTAAATTTGCCATACCGGGAAATACTTGGTTTAACGTATTCGTAGCTGGAACCTCCAGAACCACAATTAACGAGAAAGAAAGACACAAATAGAATGAAGAGAAGGTTTCGCATCCGCTTATTTCGCTTGCGGAAGGAATGTCATTCCTGCGGCAACGATGTGTCCATCTGCATACATCCAGATATCGAAATCGTTTTTCTCCGCCCCTATTCCATTCACCAAACCAAAACCTGTTGCAGGCTGAAAAGTTAAGTTTGTAAACAATTTTCTTTTTCCATGCTCATTGGAAAGAACCAATGTTGGTTGGTTGTTCAGTTGCTCAATTTCCAACTGCATTGGAAAATCTCCTAATTCCTCCGCTCTGAATTTATTCGCTGTTAAAAAAGCCATAACTTCTTTTTCAGAGTTAACATCAATGGAAACTTGTCCAAAAGACTCAAAGCTTAAAAAGGCTACCAAACAGAATAAAAATAAAGATTTCATGTGTGTAAAATTTGAATTCAAATCTAAGAAAATTATCTTTAAACGCAATGACAAAATCGACTAAAAACGAAATTAAAACCCTCAATAAAGGATTGATTTCTGACTTGAAATTACCATGATTTTTCACCCTACCCTACCTATACTGATCTGCTTATGCCGATTGTTGTAGCTGACTTCAAACTTTAATTGAAAATTTTCATTATTTTCGCAAACAAAAAAATCAAATGGATAAATTCAATTGGAACTGGGACGCCATCAAAGCAAAGTTTAAAGAAAACAAACGATTTCAAATCATTGTATACATCGTTGGAGGCAGTTTGGCTTTGGTTATTGGAATCCTAGGCTACCGACAACTGATGTGGATGCCAGCAGATGAAAAAGCAGATGATGGTTGGTGGTCCGCCCTAAACTACATTGAAAAAGATTCAACAGACCAAGCGATTAAGTTATTGGTGCCTTTTGTAAACAAATATGACGGTCACACCGGAGGTGAAATCGGTCAATTTCTTTTAGGTTCTCAATACATGAAAAAAGGCGAGTTTAGAAAAGCATTGAATGAATTGGAGTCTGTTAACTTAAACGATACCTACGTTTCTGTTTTGTCTGTTGGACTGCAAGGCGATTGTCAATCTGAGTTGAAAAAATACGAGTTGGCGATGGAGAAATATGAAGATGCTGCTGAAATGGATGAGAACGATTTCACAACACCCATGTTTCTTTTTAAAGCAGGCTTAAATGCTGAAGCAGCTGGTAAAATTGAAGAGGCCGTTGGTTTCTACACCAAAATACAAGACGATTACGCAGATTTCGGAAATCAAAAAACCATCGAGAAGTACATCGCTCGCGTTTCTTCTGTAAAATCTAAATAAATGGCGACTGAAGGCCGTCCATCCTCATCGCTTCTAGATACTGATTTACAAGACAGTGCAACTTTTAACATTGGAATCGTCGTTTCTGAATGGAATGAAGACATTACAAATGCACTCTTAGAGGGTGCTTTGGTGGTTTTCAAAAATGCAGACGCAAACATCATGCATTTGGCCCATGTGCCAGGCGCATTTGAACTCCCTGTAACTGCACAAATGTTGTTGACAAAAGACCCGAAATTGGACGGCATCCTTGTCATCGGCAGCGTAATTCAAGGAGAAACCCGTCATTTTGACTTTGTTTGTCAAGGCGTAACCCAAGGCATAATGGATGTCATGTTAAAATTTAACAAGCCCATCAGTTTCTGTCTGTTAACCGACCTGAACCTACAACAATCCGTGGATCGGTCCGGAGGTAAACATGGAAACAAAGGAACAGAGTGTGCTGTGACCTTGCTTAAAATGATTCACCTACAAAAAGCCATCCAGTGACATTAATTAAATCCATTTCCGGCATACGAGGCACCATTGGTGGGCTTCCCGGAGAAAACCTAACACCCTTAGATACGGTACTTTTTGCCTCTGCCTACGGAAGTTGGGTAAAGACACAATTCCCAGAAGAGAAAGTCACCATTGTAATCGGAAGGGACGCAAGGATTTCAGGGGAAATGATTTCAAATTTGGTATGTCAAACGCTGTTAGGCTTGGGCATAGATGTAATTGACCTTGGGCTTTCCACTACCCCAACCGTAGAAATTGCTGTGCCTTTTGAAAAAGCGCAAGGAGGAATCATTCTTACCGCTTCCCACAATCCAAAAGAATGGAACGCACTGAAATTATTGAACCACAAAGGGGAATTTATTTCTGGAGAATTTGGTGCCCAAGTATTGGCAATCGCCGCAGCCAATCAATTCTCTTATGTCGACGTAGATCATTTAGGAAAACTTACAAAAACCGACGTGTATTTACACAAACACATTGCATCCATCCTCACCCTGCCACTGGTTGATGTCGAAGCAATTAAAAAAGCCAATTTCAGCATCGTTGTGGACGCTGTGAATTCAACCGGAGGTATCTTTGTACCCGCTTTGCTTCGGGCCTTGGGTGTTCAACAAATCGTTGAAATGTATTGCGAACCCACAGGTCATTTTCCACACAACCCAGAACCCCTTCCGGAACACCTGGGCGATCTTTCCAATGCCATCCTCAACCATAAGGCGGATCTTGGGATAACCGTAGACCCAGACGTAGATCGCTTGGCGTTTGTCTGTGAAGATGGTAGTATGTTTGGCGAAGAATATACCTTGGTCGCTGTGGCCGATTATGTTCTTTCCATAAATCCTGGTCCAACAGTTTCCAACCTCTCATCTACCCGTGCACTCAGGGACATCACAGAAGAAAAATACAACCAACGATACGAAGCCGCAGCCGTAGGTGAAGTAAATGTCGTTGAAAAAATGAAATCCATTGGCGCCGTAATCGGAGGTGAAGGAAATGGAGGAATTATCTATCCGGAATCCCATTATGGACGAGATGCCTTGGTAGGAATCGCTTTGTTCTTGAGCCATCTCGCTAAAAAAGGCGGGACGGTAAGTGAATTGAGAGACAGCTATCCTAGATACACGATTTCCAAAAACAAGATTACCCTAACGCCGTTTATCGATGCAGATTTCATCTTGAAAACGATGGAAGAACGCTACCAAAGCGCTGAAATTGACACAACGGATGGATTGAAGATCTACATCGAAAAGGAATGGGTGCACCTCCGAAAAAGCAATACAGAACCCATCATTCGGATTTATTCTGAAAGCCAAGATGCCGCTTCAGCCAATCGATTCGCAGAAAAAATAATCGCTGAAATTCAGGGACTTATAAACTAATTTGGTTTTTTTCTGAACCGAATAAGCATCGGAATGTACAAGACGCCAAACCAAAAATCATGAAAAAAATATGGCTATTCGCTTGTTTGACATTAACAAGCACCCTATTATGGGCAAATGACAAAGACCTTATTAAATCAACCCTTTCGGAAGTAACTGTTTTTTCCCAAGGCGCGCAGATGCATCACAAGGCAAATTACACCCTTAAACCTGGAATCACTGAACTGAGCATCGAAGGAATCAGTTCCTACATTGACCCAAAATCACTTCAGTTAAAAGCCACAGGGAATGTAATCATCATCGATACCAAATACACCCTTTTTTACCCACAACCAGAACCCAAAGCAGTTGAAGGCATTCCTTTAAAAATTAAAAAGGAAATGTCCCAAATTTCAGATTCAATAGAAACATTGCTTTTCGATTTGAATGAAATTCAAGATGAAATTAATGTCTTGAAGGCAGCGCAAAACATCATTTCAAACAACGGTGCGGTTAAAGGACAAGGAAAAGTGAACGATTCCATTAATTTATTAAAGTCAACCGTTGAATATTATTCAAACAAAATGAATGAAATCAATAAAAAAATGTTGGCCTTGGAGAAACGAAAAAAAGAAAAAGGGAAAACCAAGGACAGATTGCAACAGCGTTACAATGATTTAAGCAATTACCAAAACCAAACCGATAAACCGCAAAACAACAACGCATCAATCCCAAGAATTGTTGTAACCCTTTCATCGTCAGAGGCCGTGACAGGTAAGATTTCATTCAGCTACGTTATAGCCAATGCTGGATGGACACCGATTTACGACATTCGCAGTGAGTCCACCACAGGTAAAATCTCTCTTACCTACAAAGCACAGGTCCACCAAACTTCTGGGATGGATTGGGACAATGTCAAGTTAAACATCTCTACCAACAATCCTTACGCAAACAAAACGAAACCAACCCTAAATCCTTGGTATGTTGATTACTACAATAATTATGAAATGCTAAGAGAGGACATAAACATCAAAACAATCAATGCCATTCCACAATCCGCATTTAACCAAGGTTATTTTCTTAACAAAAAAGACAACAGCGACGATGATAAAGCAATGACTGCAGATCAGTTCACAACCGTAGTTCACCAACTCATTTCTGCCGAGTTTAAAATCGACCTTCCCTACTCCATTAAATCCAACAACGAACAACACCTCGTACTTGTAAAAACCACTGAACTGAACACTACATTCAAATACTTCGCAGTGCCTAAGGTAGACCCAGGGGTTTACTTGGTCGCGCAAATGACTAAATTGGATGAACTTCAGTTGGTACCTGCAAATGCAAACATCTTCTTTGACGGTTCTTACATTGGTGAAACCTACATCGACCCTACGTCCATGGACGACACCTTAAACCTTTCCCTTGGAAAAGACCCGAACATCAATGTAAAAAGAACCTTGCTCAAAAAGGATTGTAAAGACCGAATCATTCAAGACAAAAGGGAACGAACCTTCTCTTATCAGATTGATGTGATCAACAACAAGTCCTCTAACATAGAATTGATAATCCAAGACCAAGTTCCGATGACCACCAATGGAGACATCACCATAGAAGTCCTTGACAAAGGAGGTGCAAATGAACTTCCGGGCACAGGTGTGTTGGAATGGAAGATGAACCTAAAACCAAAAGACACCAAAAAAATCACATTTGGCTACCGCATTAAGCATCCAAAGGACCAACAAATTAATCTTTAACTTCAAAAGGCTACCCATTCGGTAGCCTTTTATGTTTATCTTTGTTTTGAACCTTAAGCCGTATCTTTTGGTTCGACAAAACCATGAAACAGTTCGAAATACCCGCGTTTTACCGCTCCCCAATCATTCAGCAAGTAAAAGCGAAACGAAGGTTAGAAGACCCAAGGAAAAAAGATTTTACCCCAACCGAAATTTCATTTAACAATGTAGTCATTGTAATTCCAAGGCATTTTGGATTCTGCTACGGCGTTGAAAATGCCATTGAGAAAAGCTACCGGGCATTGGAAGAAAATCCAGGAAAAAACATCTTTCTTCTCAGTCAAATGATTCATAACCCCGAGGTGAACGCTGATTTAGAAGCGAATGGCATACGTTTCATGCAGGACACCGATGGCACACAACTCATTCCTTTTGATTCCTTAACATCGGAGGACATCGTTTTGATCCCCGCTTTTGGTACCACTTTGGAAATTGAATCCATATTGAAGAACAAAGGAATCGACATTGTTACCTACAATACGACGTGTCCATTTGTTGAAAAAGTATGGAATCGTTCTCAAAAACTTGGGGAATTGGACCATACCATCATCATTCATGGCAAACACGACCACGAAGAAACCCGTGCTACGTTTTCACATAGCCAATCGAATGCGCCTTCATTGGTTATCAAAAACATGAACGAAGCCATTCTCCTGGGTAAAATCATTTCTGGAGATGTTCAGATGGAAAAATTTTACGCAAGTTTCGAAGGAAAATTTTCTAAGGGTTTTGACCCTGAAATTCACTTGACCAAAATAGGAATCGTAAACCAAACCACTATGTTGGCCACAGAGACTCAATCCATTACGGATTACCTTCGCCAAATCATGGTTGAAAAGTTTGGGGAAGAAAACATTAAAAACCACATTGCCGATACGCGTGACACCCTTTGTTATGCGACCAACGATAACCAATCGAGCACCTACGCGCTCATGGAAAGCAATTTAGATTTATCCATTGTCGTCGGAGGGTTTAACAGCTCAAATACAACACACCTAGTAGAAATACTAGAAAATTCATCTCCTACGTATTTCATCAATGGTGAACAACACATCATTAACACAACCGAAATTCATTCTTTTAACATTCATCAAAAAATCTTGGAACAGCACCACGATTTCCTGCCCAACCATCGTCCCCTACGCATTGGAATTACCTCTGGAGCTTCATGTCCGGACGCGATTGTTGACAAAGTGCTGATGAAATTGTTGAACTTATTAGATGAAGTACCCAACCTAGAAGAAGCATTGAAACATTTAACATGAAAATATACACGAAAAAAGGAGACAACGGATCCACGGGATTGATTGGAGGAACCAGGGTTCAAAAATCTGACATACGCATTGATGCCTATGGCACCGTGGATGAACTCAACTCTTTTCTCGGGCTGGTGAAAGATTCTTTTGATGTACCATTCTACCAAAATCAAATTCTCGAAATTCAAAACGATCTGTTTGTCATCGGATCTAAATTGGCAACTTCACCCGAAGGTACCAAAATGGAATTGCCAAAAATCGACGCAACAGACGTCTCCAAATTAGAGGATTGGATGGATCAAATGGATTCCGAATTACCCCCTCTCACCCATTTTCTATTACCTGGTGGACATGTAACCAATTCTTATTGCCACGTTGCTCGTTGCGTTTGTAGAAGGGCTGAGAGAAAAGTGGTAGCACTTGATGAAATGACGGAGAATCACCTGGAGGTTCAATACTTAAATCGTTTAAGTGATTATCTTTTTATGCTTTCAAGAATCATTTCAAAAACAATGAAAATTGAGGAAGTTAAATGGATTCCTAAGAAATAAACCAGAAAAATTAAATTAACTTGGCATTTCAGTAAAATATATTTGTACGATACAAAATAAAAACTACTTTTGCCGAAATTGTATTTTCGTAAATTATAAATTATGTATTGGACCTTAGAATTAGCTTCGTATTTGGAGGACGCCCCTTGGCCAGCATCAAAAGATGAGTTGATTGATTTCGCAATACGAACAGGTGCCCCACTTGAAGTCGTTGAAAACCTACAAGACTTGGAAGATGAAGGCGATGTTTACGAAAACATCGAAGAGATTTGGCCTGACTATCCTTCGAGAGAAGACTTCTTGTTCAATGAGGATGAATATTAGGCACTCGCTTAATCGCGAGGGCTTTAAATCAGTCTTTATTTCTTAAAAACATCTTTCTTAATTGCTGTACAAAGCCCCGGTAGAACTTCCATGACATGAATTGCAAGCGCCTGTTGTAAGTGAACTTCCCATAAATTGGGTTCCGGTTGCATTTTTAATCGCTGGATAAAGGCCATTCATCCCCATGATTTTTGTGGTGTAAAAATTTCCTTTTGCATCCAATGGAATGATATACACAAGTGAACCTGTACCGTTAGGTCCCGAGTAAAACTCAATTTGACCACTGGTTTCGGGTGCTGTTAATGCTGCGTTTTGCACAGAACCTGCTGCGTTGAAACAACCCTCTCCTTCACCACCTGCCTTATGGCATTGCATGCAATTAAGGCCAAAATTATGACTTTCGCTTCCATTGCTTTCGCTGACATTATAGACATTGCAAACGCCTTCTTTTTCACAAGACAAAAAGAACATACAAGCCACGAATGGAATCCACAAAAACCGTATTTTACCTTTCATTTTCTTTGGTGATATTAAATCTGTAAACCGGACAAAATTAAGACTTGGAGATAAATCCAAATGGTAATTTCTCCTGTAAGTCTTACAGCGTAAAGATACCCTTTTTTTTCAAGTGTTTTTTTGTGGTTCTATAGTGTCTTCCAATATTCTTCCGTAAATTAGACCGTGATTTAATTTACTACCAATGAAATACCTATTTATTGCCTTTTTACTTATTGCCGCTAGTACTTTTGCTCAAAAAGAAAACAGTACGACTTGCTCCAAAAGAAATCACTTTTCGAATGCGCAATTAAAAAGCAATACCCTTTCGGTTGCTCAAATTGCAAAAACCGAGAAATACGATGTGCATTATTATGGGCTTGATCTCAACATGACCAATACCACCACCACTTTGTCCGGAAACGTAGAAATGAAAGCTACAACCCTACAAGCTTTGGACACAATTCTGTTCGAGCTTTTTTCTACTTTAACCATTAGCTCCATCCAACTCAATGGCAATGTTGTGCCTTTTACCCGAATCAATTCTGCCGTTAAAATTGCGGTGAACTTTCCCGCAGGTACCACATTCACGGTAAAAACATTCTACAACGGAACGCCCCCAACAGCGCAAACCAATCCCTTAGGAGGAAGCGGAATGACCAATGCCAATTCTCCAACTTGGGGCAATGAAGTCGTATGGTCACTCTCCGAACCTTTTTCAGCTTACGAATGGTTTCCTTGCAAACAAAGTTTGACAGACAAAGTGGATTCTTGCGATGTTAAAATCACCGTTCCAAACAGTTGTAAAGCAGGATCCAACGGAATCCTAACCCAAGTTGTTAATTTAGGAAATGGAAATTCACGCTATGAATGGAAACATCGCCACCCCATTGATTATTATTTAATTTCTGTTTCTGTAGCTCAATACATTGAGTACAACATCTACGCAAACCCAGTGGGTGCGCCAGCCCCTATTTTGATTCAAAATTATATTTATGACAACCCGCAGACACTGATAAATTTCCAAACAGACATTGATGAAACCGCTACCATGATCGAATTGTATTACGACCTCTTTGGACCCTATCCTTTTGAAGATGAAAAATACGGTCATTGCATGGCCCCAATAGGCGGTGGAATGGAGCACCAAACCATGACCACGCAAGGATCTTTCAGTACTGGACTTACCTGTCACGAACTTGCACACCAATGGTGGGGAGACTATGTCACCTGCGCCTCGTGGTGCGACATCTGGTTAAACGAGGGTTTTGCTTCTTACGGAGAGCAGGTTACATTGGAAAATCTTTATCCAGGACAAGAAATTCAAAACATGGCTGGGGTGCACAACAACGTAATGAGTCAACCCGGAGGAAGCACTTGGGTATTAGATTCATTAAATGAAGCACGTATTTTCGACGGAAGACTTACCTACGACAAAGGCGCTGCCATCATTCATACCATCCGATACATCACAAACAACGACAGTTTGTTTTTTGCCACACTTCGTAATTTTCTTTCATCAAAGGCTTACAGTACAGCGTATGGAATTGATGTGCGTGATGCCTTTACCCAATCAACTGGCTACAATTTCACGCCTTACTTCGAACAATGGTATTTTGGCGAAGGATTTCCAACGTATTCTGTAGAATGGAAACAAGCAGGAAACAATGCGTACATCAAAATCAACCATACTTCTTCGATGCCGAACATCACTCCTACCTTTACCAATCCGATCGATCTTAAATTTACACGTCCAGGTTTATCCGACACAACGATTCGTTTTGACATCACAGCCAATTCAAATACTTTCTTAATTTCAGGTATAGGGACAATCAACAATGGCATCGCAATAGACCCTCAAAACTGGGTGGTAAATCAAGCGGGTAGCATTACCATGAACAATGCACTTTCAATCGAGAACATACTTTTGGAATCCATCGAAATCTATCCGAACCCTACAGCAAACAACTTTACCATTAGCCACTTAAGTCAAAATGCCAAAATTGAAATCTACAATATGTTAGGGAAGGTCGTGCATACACAAAACATGGCTCCAGGAGAAAACATTTCAACGGTAAACCTTGCGAACGGAAATTATTTGGTAAAAATCTACGAAGGGAAAAATCAATTTTGTAAACTGCTTACAAAACAATAACCAGGTTAATCTTTCAGTTTCGACTTAACAAATCGTATGGATTGATTCATTGCGATGGAAGCATTTGCGTCTTCGGAAACGAATTTAACTTGTTCCCTAAAACCTTCAAATAACTTAGTTACTTCAACACTGGAATGACAGGGTTGACGGAATTCAAAAGCCTGTGCAGCAGTAAATATCTCCATAGAAATCACAGAAATTGAATTCTCAACTACACGAAACAATTTAGTTGCGGCATTCGCTCCCATGCTTACATGGTCTTCTTGCCCTTGACTTGAATCAATCGTATCCACACTTGCTGGCGTACAAAGTTGCTTGTTTTGACTGACGATAGATGCGCAGGTGTACTGTACAATCATAAATCCTGAATTCAGTCCACTGTTGGAAATTAAGAATGGAGGCAAACCTCGAGTTCCTGAAATCAACTTGTAAATCCTTCGTTCTGAAATGGAAGCCAATTCAGCGACGGCGATTGCTAAAAAATCCATGGTGATGGCCAAAGGTTGTCCGTGGAAATTTCCTGCCGAAACAATCTCATCAGTTTCAGGGAAAATGGTAGGATTGTCTGTTACCGCATTGATTTCATTTTCAAAGATTTGAGATGCGTAATTTATAGCATCCAATGAAGCCCCGTGAACCTGCGGTATGCACCTAAAAGAATAAGGATCTTGGACATGTTCCTTGGGCTGGCTTGCCATTGTACTGCCCTCGAGAAGCGTTAAGAATTGGCGTGCAATTTCAACCTGTCCCTTTTGCTTTCGAATTTCATTTACATTGGATTGAAAGGGGCTCAATCTTCCGTCATACTGCGTTCCATTTAGCAAGGCCAAACCTTCTTTCGCTCTAAGCTCAATCGGAGATAAATTAAATTTTTCATTGACATCACTCGATGGGTGAACCTTACCTTCAAAAACAACTTCTCCCTCACCTATCAGCGGAAGACACAAATGTGCCAATGGTGCCAAATCTCCTGATGCACCTAAACTTCCCTGCTGATAAACCAAAGGAAAAATATTGTGGTTGTAGAAAAACAACAATCGATTGACGGTCTCCACTTGCACCCCAGAATGTCCTTTGGAAAGCCCAATCACTTTGAGCAGCAACATGCGTTTTACCAAAAAATCCGGAACACGTTCTCCAAGGCCACACGCATGAGATCGAATCAGATTTTCCTGCAAACGCGTTAGGTCTGATTCAGAAATTTTAGTGTTGCACAAAGAGCCAAATCCTGTATTAACTCCATAGATTAGGTCCTCGTTGCTTCTCAGCTTTTCTTGAAGGTATTTATAACAAATATTTACTTTTGAAACAACAGCATCACCCAGAATAACTTTTCGTTCTGACTTGATTAAAGCATCGAAAGCACTGAGTGTTAAATGATCTTCATTAAGTAAAAAAGGTTCCATTATTTAGACATAAAGGTTGCGAAATCCTTTGCGAAATAAGTCAAAATCCCATCTGCTCCTGCCCTTCTCATTCCGAGTAGAATTTCAGCAACAATGGCCTCATAGTTAATCCACCCTTTTTCGGCTGCAGCATATACCATTGCACATTCGCCACTCACATTGTAGGCTGTAATAGGCAAAACTGTATTTTCTCTCAACAAATGAATCACATCTAAATAAGCCAAGGCAGGTTTAACCATCAACATATCGGCACCTTCCAACGCATCCAGTTCCGCTTCAAGTAAGGCTTCTCGTTTGTTAGCTGGATTCATTTGATAGGTTTTCTTATCTCCGGATTTTGGTGCGGAATTTAGCGCATCTCGAAAAGGACCATAAAAAGCACTGGCATACTTCGCGGAATAAGCCATGATGGAAACATCCGTAAATCCTTGTCCATCAAGAGCAGATCGAATATGTCCAACACGACCATCCATCATGTCACTGGGGCCAATGATATCAATTCCTGCTTGTGCTTGCGCAATGCTCATTTTTGCTAAAATTGGCAAAGTATCGTCGTTTACAATTTTACCATTTACGACCAAGCCGTCATGTCCATCTGAAGAATAAGGATCCAAGGCGACATCACTCATAAGCAGTGCTTCTGGAAATGCAGACTTAAGGGTGTGAATGATGTTTAGGTAAAAGTTGTCATTCGCGTAACTGTAAGAACCAATAGCATCTTTTAAATGTTCTTCAACAGCAGGAAAGAGTACAAATTTGTTCAACCCAAGCTTTAAGGACGCCTCTATTTCGGGTAGAAGGGTATCGATTGACCAACGGTAATTTCCTGGCATGGAAGAAATCTCTTCCTTAATACCCAACCCGTCCTTCACAAACAAAGGGTAAAAAAGATGGGCGACGTCTAAATGGGTTTCTTGCACCAAGTCTCTTATGGCTGCAGAACTTCTATTTCTTCTTGGGCGCGTATTCATCGTATTACATTAACATCCCTCCACAAACGTGTAGGGTTTGACCCGTAATGTATGAAGACATGTCACTCGCGAGGAATACGGTTGCATTGGCAACATCTTTTGGTTGACCCCCACGTTTCAATGGAATGGTATTTCTCCATTGGTCAACCACAGTAGCATCCAGTGCTTCCGTCATTTCAGTTTCAATGAAACCGGGCGCAATGGCGTTGCAACGAACATTTCTTGATCCCAACTCAGCGGCAATAGATTTTGTAAAACCAATCAATCCTGCTTTTGACGCTGCATAATTTGATTGTCCAGCATTGCCTTTCACACCTACGACAGAACTCATGTTAATAATGGAACCAGCCCTAGCTTTTAACATAGGCTTGAGAACCGCTTTGGTAAGGTTAAAGGCTGACTTTAGATTGGTATTGATAACTTCATCCCATTGGGCCTCGGTCATTCTTAAAAGCAATGTGTCTCTTGTAATTCCGGCATTGTTAACCAGGACATCAATGGTGCCAAACCTCTCCATGACCAAGTCAACCAAAACATTTGCCTGGTCAAAATCTGACGCATCGGATTTAAAACCAACGGCCTCTCCTCCTTCTTTGGTAAGTTCAACTTCTAAAGCCCTCGCCTTTTCATCCGATGATAAATAGGTAAACGCAACTTTGGCGCCTTGAAGAACACATTCCTGTGCAATGGCTTTACCGATGCCTCTCGAGGCTCCTGTGATTAACACAACTTTTCCTGCTAATAACATAAATCAAAATATTTTGCCAAATATACATAAAGTCATTAAATCGCTGACCGACTTTCATTTTTGCCTATTTTTGAACGCAATGAAAAATTCAGGATTTACCATTTGGATGAGCGGACTTTCCGGAGCAGGTAAAACCACACTTGCCACACAGCTGTCAACCGAAATGAATGCACTGGGTCTCCCCACCATTGTTTTGGATGGAGATCAATTAAGAAATACACTTAGCAAGGATCTCGGTTATTCAATGGGAGATCGAATGGCTCAAAACACAAGGGTTGCTTACATCGCAAAACTCTTAAATGACCAAAACGTGAACGTAATTACGGCATTAATTTCGCCAACCGAAGAAATCCGAAGCATGGCAAAGGAAATCATTGGAGCGGAAAATTTCAAAATGCTATTTATCGATTGTCCTTACGAGGTATGCGAAGCAAGAGACGTAAAAGGGTTGTATCGCCAAGCTAAAGATAACATGCTAAACGAATTCACAGGAAACGACCAGGCCTTCGAGCGCCCTGAAAATCCTTGGATGAAGATTGAAACAGACAACCTAACCATCGCTTATTGTATAAACAAAATCATTGAGGGAATAAAGGGTGTTAAGACGAATCAATTAAAGTAGTTATCTTTGAAACCATGAAAATTTTAAAAGCTACCGAATGCTTTAAGATGATAGAATCGAACAAAGCCATTCAATGTGTCGATGTACGCGAACCTTATGAGTACGAATTTGGGAATTGTGGTTTTCAAAACATTCCAATGGAAACGTTAAGACATCAGGCAGAGCAGATGGATAAAAGCATTGAAATCATGCTGTTATGTAGGTCAGGTAAGCGAGCTGAAGCGATTGGTAACCTACTTGAAGTTGAACATGGGTTTGAACACATCATCATTGTTGAGAATGGAATGCTGGGGTGGAAAGAAGAAGTCGACACAACCTTATCAATTTACTAATGGAAATCCTACAATCCTCCTTGGACCTCTTGATGCATTTAGACAAGTATTTGTTTAAGCTGATAATGACTTACCACAACTGGGTTTATCTAATATTGTTTTTGGTGATATTCATCGAAACGGGTTTGGTAATCATGCCTTTACTACCAGGTGACAGTCTTTTGTTTGCCGCAGGGACTTTTTGCGCTGGAACCATACAGCAGGGGGTTGAAGCAAAATTAAATTTGTGGTTTTTACTTGTTCTTTTGATCATTGCCGCCATTTCGGGTGATGCCCTTAATTATTATTTGGGCAAGAAAATCGGATTAAAGGCATTGAAGTGGAAAATTAGGAATAGGTCTTTGGTTAAAGAAAAATACCTCACCCAAACCCATGATTTTTTTGATAAACACGGCGCAAAGGCCATTGTCCTTGCCCGTTTCGTGCCCATCGTTAGAACCTTCGCACCCTTCGTAGCGGGCATAAGTGAAATGAAATATTCAAAATTTTTAAGATACAATGTCATCGGAGGATCCGGATGGGTACTATTGCTGACTTTGAGTGGTTATTTTTTCGGAAACCTAGAGATTGTCAAAAACAACTTTGAAATCGTAATCTTTTCCATCATAATTATATCCTTATTACCGATGGCTTTTGCTTATTTAAAGCAAAGATTTCGAAAATAACTAAGGATGTTCCATGCCTCGGCTTATCTTTTTTTTCTCCTTATGCAATTTTACCTTAAATTCGTGCGTCATTAGCGCGTTGTTATAAAAAATAGACCTATATGAAGTTTTTACATTTACCCTTCACTGCCTTGTTTATCTTGTTTTCTTACCTATCCGTGAATGCACAAAGCCCTTGCTTTAATGCGGATTTCGAAGATAATTCATTTACGAATTGGACAGGTGCCACAGGTTCTTGTTGTCCATTGAACACGAGCAACCCAGGTCTTCAGATCGGTGGCAATCACCAAATCATGGTTGGGCCAGGAAATGACCCTGCAGTAGCTGCTTGTACAAACCTTTCGATTGTAGCACCTGGAAGTAATTTCTCTGCTATGGTTGGAGATGGACAAGGCACAGGCGGTCAAGCTGCAAGATTACAATACACATTCAATATTACACCACAATCGAACATGATCATTGTTCAGTATGCTGTTGTTCTTCAAGATGCTGGGCATTCCGTAGCACAACAACCACGTTTCGAAGCTCAATTGTACGATGCATCAGGAAATCCAATTCCATGTACTTTTTATCAAGTAGCGGCAGCGAATGGTGTGCCCGGCTTTCAAACATGTGGTGGCGTTACGTACAAAGACTGGACAACGTTCGGAGTTGATGTAACGCAATTCTTGGGGCAAACGGTTACCTTAGACATTGCAACAGGTGACTGCTCTTTGGGTGGGCATTATGGATATGCATATGTTGATGCTTCTTGTACCTCCTTAAACCTTTCTGCTTTGTATTGCCAAAATGGCGCCAACAATACGGCTACGCTTCAAGCGCCATCTGGATTTGCGAATTATGTTTGGACCAACGCAGCAAATGGACAACAATTGGCGACTGGACAAGTTGCAAGTGTGAACATTGCTGGAGTAGACACAGTAAACTGTACAATTACATCTGTAAACGGTTGTGTTGCGACTTTAACAACAGCTGTACTACCTGCAGAGGTTATCGGATCCATTGTTGACTCAAACGTTTGTGCAGGAAATTCAACCTTACTTTTCAATACCACTTCTTTTCAAAATTCATCGGTAGACAGCTGTCATTGGACTTCCTCAGACGGTTATACGGATACTACCTTCAATTTTAATCACACATTCCCTGGTCCTGGTCAATACACGATTGAATTGATTGTTCAAAACACAGCGAACTGTGTGGATACCGTTACAACCGTGATTGACGTTTTTGAAAACCCAGTTGCCGGTTTTGGATTCAATGACGTTTGCCTAGGACAAATAGCAACGTTCAATGCAAGCAGTTCACTGTTAGGAGGTGATACCATTACCAATTATTGGTACGTAAACAACGACACCTTGGTGGGTGATACCGTTACGGTTAACTTCAACGGTCCAAACGTTTACCAAGTAGACTTGATTGCTTTAACACAAAATGGTTGCGCCGACACAATTTCTCAGAGTTTTACCGTATTTAACAACCCAACTGCGAATTTTTCCATTACTGAATCTTGTATAGATCAAGCCGTTCAGTTCAACAACACATCCGCAAGTTTGTCGAATTCAACCACCTTTGAATGGGTTTACAACAATACATTACTCGATACATCGATGGATTTAAGTTATGTTTTCAATACCCCTGGTCTTCAAAACATTTCCTTGATTACAACTGATTCTTTCTCGGCCGCAGTGCAATGTGACGACACCATTACTTTGTCTTTCTTCGTGCATGATTTGCCAGTGTTTACCTACCTAGCAGATACCATTCAATGTGAAGATGTAGGTTTCGTAATCAATGGTTTTCCTACGGTATCTACCAACGAACCATTGTCATACACTTGGGAAATTGATGGAATTCTTGATGATACGACCGTTAACCTTAGCACTGTTATTGCCAATCCAGGTATCCACCCAATTACCTATACTGTAACTTCAGCCTTTGGTTGTGAAACAGACACTACCTTTGACATGTATGTAATGGCTACACCTTTGCCTCCTGTACTTAGCTTTAACATTCCTGAATGTCCTGGCGATCCTTTCTTTTTAACTGCCACAGGCGAGCCAAATTCTACCATTGCTTGGTCAGGACCCAACAACTTCAATTCGAACTTGTTCAATGTTACTTTCCCATTAGGTGTTGATGGAATGGGAATTTACACGGCGTTCTTGACCTCAGAGTACGGTTGTATTTCTGACACTACACAAATTGATGCAACCATCACCTATACCTTAAGTTTCAACGATTTTGACTTCCCGAATGTCATCTCCGCAAATGATGACAACACGAATGATTTCTTAGACCTAAAATCTTATTTTCATACTTGTGATGAATTCACTTTATACATCTTCAACCGTTGGGGAAATATGGTATGGGAACAAAGCCAAGACTCTCCTTTCTTCCGTGGCGTTGATAAAGGCGGTAAAGCGTTGGAAGCAGGTGTGTATACGTACAAATTGGTGTTTGAAAACTACGAAAAACAAGGTTTCATTCACGTGGTAAGATAATCAGAGCAACAAGCGCATTTCAGCTTTGATTGCATCAAGCGCAATTTCAGACGGCAGGGGATTTACCTCTGCCGTTTTTGTTAACAAGGAAGTTGCAAAATCCATGGCGGAAGATTCTGGCGTCATGCCGGAAGAGGCAATGTTAATCAGTTTTACGGTTTCCTCTTTTGCTTCTTTAAGCAGTCCCCAATTTTGTTTAGATATAAAAAGTTGCTGAACCACGTTATGGTTATATTCATCACGAATGGTTTTGAGTAAAATGCTTTGCATAGCCAATGCATTCAGACCTGGCTGATTTAAACGCATAATCAAACTGCTTGGATGGATTCTTTCTAAGAAAAGCAATGCACGTTGATACGCTTCCAGTTGATGTGGCAAGAAAAATGATTGCCTTTCCTTTTTTAAATCACCTTGGATTCGGATTGAATCTTTCAGCGCTTCTTTTTTCAAATGTCGAGAAAGAAGAATCAAAATAGAAAGAATGGAAAGAATGATGACAACAAACAAGGCGATAATAGGATTCATGGTTTTCGTTTTTCTGCAAATATAGATGACTTTCTTAATCACAATCCAAGAATTTGGATCAGTTGTTTTTATTTTCTCCTCCTTTTTGGTAAAATACTATTTTTACAAAATGAATTCTATTCTTTTATTGTTTATCCTCCTAGGGTATTTTGGCATCTTGTTGTTGATTGCTTTCGCGACCTCCAAAAATGCCACTTCGCATAGTTTTTTTACTGGAGACAAGAAGAGTCCATGGTACTTGGTCGCTTTTGGAATGATAGGTACCTCTCTCTCGGGCGTAACTTTCGTCTCGGTTCCTGGTAAGGTGATGGACAATGGCTGGCACTATTACCAATTGGTTTTGGGTTTTTTCATTGGCTTTTTTGTCGTTGCCTTCGTACTCTTACCCCTCTATTACAAGCATAACCTCAGTTCCATTTATCGATATTTAGAATTGAGACTGGGCATATCGGCCTACAAATGGGGCGCAGGTTATTTTATCCTATCTCGAACCCTTGGGGCGACCGTGCGATTGTATTTGGTAATCAACGTTTTACAGCTCTTTGTTTTTAAGGAATTAGGCATTCCTTTTTGGCTCACTACCTTGATTATCATCGCTATGATCATTGCTTACACATTAAGAGGTGGCGTTAAGACCATTGTTTGGACAGATACCCTGCAGACGGTTTTCATGTTGTTGGCATTGGTTGTATGTATTGTTTCGATTCAGCAGCAACTGAACCTCTCATGGTCAGACATTTTAACGACCATGAAAAATGAGAAGTTGTTAGATCTGTGGAGTACCAATCCGAGTAAAGGAGATTATTTCCTCAAGCACATCCTAGGTGGCGCATTCATCACCATTGCAATGACGGGATTAGACCAAGAAATGATGCAAAAAAACATCAGTGTCAAAACCTTACGTGGCGCACAAAAAAACATGGTTGTATTCAGTGTAATCTTACTCTTCGTAAACGCCCTTTTCCTTCTCCTTGGAGGCGTTTTAACCTTATTTGCAAACCAACATGGATTAGACCTAAAACCCGACGATTTATTCCCAACCATTGTACAAAAATATTTGCCTTTGGGTGTTTTCGTGATTTTCATCATTGGCCTAATTTCTGCGCTTTTCCCTTCTGTAGACGGCGCTATCACCGCTTTGACTTCGTCATTTTGCATTGACATTATTGGCTTTGAGCGAAAGAACCTCGAAGAGAAAGAAAGACAAAGAATCAGAAGGTGGGTGCATTTTGGTTTCGCAGGGCTTTTCATGCTGATTGTATTTATTTTGAAATGGTACAACAACAAGAGCATCGTTGATTTGATTTTTGAAATCGCCGGATACACCTATGGTCCGTTGCTTGGCTTGTTTGCTTTTGGTATCCTTACCAAACGAAATCTTAATCCCCGAAGCATCCCTGTGATTTGCATCCTCTCACCTGCCGCCTGTTACTTTTTAAACTTGTATTCTAAAGATATTTTCAGCAACTATGTCATTGGAAACGAAATGTTGATCCTGAATGGACTCCTCACCTTCCTCCTATTGTTCACCTTCAGTAAAAAAAACAAATATGTCCCTGAGAATAAACATTGATGCCAATCCATGGTCGTTGCGTTTTGCCCCTATTTCACTTACAAAACCTATATCAGCATTAAGATGTGGCATGTTCACCAATTTAGAGAGGTACCAATTATTGGCTCCTGAAATTGAAATCGGACACCTTCTGAATAATCACCTAAAAACCCTCTTTCCTTCGATTTCTGACGCCATTACGGTTTGTGGGAGCATCGTTCCGAATGCGGACTTTATCATGGCATTATCAAAACTTTCTGAAGGGGACTGCTTAAAATACAACGGCAAAATACTCGCGTATGTAAAGTCAGCAGACAATGACATTCAATATGTAGGCGAGCCTATGGTCGAATTAATGGAACGTTGGGATTTATTCAAGAAAAACGAGCAAGTGCTGAAATCCGATTTTCATTTGTATACCAAAGGAAAAAAAAGCGCACCTCTCCCTACCCATTGTACCTTGATTGGAGATCCAAATTTTTTATTTATCGAAGAAGGATCGGTTCAAAGTGCCAGTATTTTCAATACAACCAACGGCCCGATTTATCTAGGAAAAGGCACTGAGGTAATGGAAGGATCGATGGTTCGTGGAGCCTTGGCACTTTGTGATTATGCCCAGTTAAAAATGGGTACTAAAATTTACGGAGCGTGTACAATTGGACCGCATTGTAAAGTAGGTGGCGAGGTAAACAATGTTATCTTTGAATCGTATTCGAACAAGTCGCACGATGGATTTTTAGGAAATGGTTACATTGGGTCATGGTGCAACATTGGCGCGGATACCAATGCTTCCAATTTAATGAACAACTACGGTGTGGTTGATGTGCATTGCTATGAAACAAGGAAAACAATTTCGTCAAGCGAACAGTTTGTAGGACTTTTCATGGGGGATCATTCTAAATGTGGCATTAATACAATGTTCAATACTGGAACCATGCTTGGGGTTGCATGTAATGTCTATGGACCTGGATTCTTTAAAAAACACATTGCCTCGTTTTCGTTTGGAGAACCCACGAGAACGGTCGCGTACCGTTTTGAAAAAGCATTGGACGGAATGGAAAGCATGATGACAAGAAGGGGGAAATCCCTTACCATCTTAGAGAAGGAAATGCTCAAGTACCTTTACGAGAACCGCGAATTATTTTAGTTCATAAACGGGTAGCATTCGGTAAGACGGTTCAAAATATGGGCTGTGTTGGTATAAAAAATACAACTGTTGCCATTCGGATTTTGCGAACTCAGCATCCTTTTCTTTCTTTTCATCAAATTCCTGTTTAAGTCCAGGATTGCTAAATAAAATACTGCGAACTTTTTCCACAAATACATAATTCGAAAAATACTCCTTCTCTTGAAGGTAGGAATCAAAGTAATTCCAGGTGAAGTAGGAATCTTCTGTAAGAGGCTGAAAACAATTGTGCAGAAAAAATGCACCGTTTTGATTGGTTGGAATCACAACATCCCCTGCATTAAATTTGACTTTTCTGGTCACTTTTTCAACTTGTTTTTCTGCATGCATGTAATGTCCCTCGTATGGATTTGACAAACTGCTGAATTGCTTGACAATCATACAATTCACTTCAAGTTCTTGGTCTTTTCGCAACGTTTCAAAAAGAATTCCATGGGATTGAAGATTTCGAATGATTCTTGTTTCATGTCCTTTTACAATGTAAAAACTGGGAATTTCCACGGAATCTTTGGCGACAAAATGGCGGAAATAAGGAATCGTTTTTTGATATGGTTTGCTTCGGTTATATTTCAAGTGAGACAAACCTGTAAACTCATTCGAATCTAATACCGCTTCAAATCCTTTAAAAAGTATTGAGTCCTGTTCTTCTGTTCGTTGAAAATTGTACATCAAATGCTTCTGTTGTGCATCCCAAACCTTTGCTTGGTCACGCGCCAATTCTATTTTCTCTTGGTTTAACACACTCCATTTTACAAGCTCATCTAGAAAATCATGGGTGGCCTTCACCCTATTTGGAAATGGTTTCAACATGTGGGTCTCCACAGTGATAGAGATGCAATGAAACAAGGATGCAAAACCCATGGCATACCTTGGCAAGTCATTGAATTGCACAATGCCAGAATCTGGAATATCAGATTTCGTTTCTACATAAGGAAACAAATCCCATTTCATCTTTTTCAATTCTTTGGTTAGCACAGGCAGCATCTGTCCATAGATTAAATGCCTAATGGAAGGAGCCAAACGCTCCCTTACTGAAGTGATGTAGGTTAGTGTATATTGGTAATCAGCCCCATTGGATACGTGGTTGTCCACAAAAACATCTGGATCCAAGGCATGAAAAATTTTAGCAAACGTATGCGCGTTCTCGCTGTCCATTTTCATAAAATCACGGTTCAAATCTAAATTCTGGGCATTTCCTCTAAACCCATACTGTTCGGGTCCATTTTGATTGGCTCTGCTGGTACTCGAACGAACGAGCATTCCTCCGACATTGTATGCGGGAATGAAGCAAAAGACAGGGTCGTTGGGGTTGATGCTGTCCCTTTTAACAAATTGATCCAAATAGATCAAACAAGCATTGATTCCATCAGGTTCGCCAGGATGAATTGCATTGTTAATCAAAAGAGAAGTCCCGTTTCTCGCTTTTTCAAAAGTTTTTAAGGAATCTCCGGATCCATTCACTACGCAAAGGTAAATGGGCAAGCCCACAACATCTGAAGCACCCATTGCATAAAGTTCAACACGGTCACTTTCCTTGTCGACTTTTTTTAGATATTGAATCAATTCAGCATATGAGGGAGAGGTGTTTCCTATCCAAGTTGATTGCGCATGAAAACCAAAACAGATAAAAAAAAACAATACCCAAGTACAAGTCAACTTATTCATGGCATAAAAATACGATAAGGACAGAAAAACGAGTGTCATCGAATACTTTTTTCTACTTTTGAACATGCGCATAGACATCTTGACCATCTTACCCCAATTGTTTGACGGCCCTTTTTCAGATTCCATTTTAAAGCGTGCTCAGGACAAAGAACTGGTAGAAATTCACCTCCACAACATCAGGGATTATTCGGATGACAAGCATAAGAATGTTGATGACTATCAATATGGTGGAGGCGCAGGAATGGTTATGCGCATTGAGCCCATAGCGAAATGCATAGAACTGCTCAAATCTCAAAGAGAATATGACGAAATCATCTACATGACACCCGACGGAATCATCTTGGAGCAAGGCGAATGCAACCAACTTTCTTTGCGAAACAACTTGATGATTTTATGTGGACATTATAAAGGGGTTGACGAGCGCATTCGTACCCACTACATTACAAAAGAAATTTCCATTGGGTCCTATGTGTTATCAGGTGGAGAACTTGCTGCGGCGGTATTGGCAGACTCAATCATTCGAATTCTTCCTGGGGTTTTGAACGACGAAACCTCTGCCCTAACCGATAGTTTTCAAGACAACTTACTTTCTCCACCGGTATACACCCGTCCTCCTGAATTCAATGGTTTAAAGGTTCCTGACATCCTTTTAAGTGGGAATTTCAAAGAGATTGAATTGTGGCGAGAAAAAATGGCAATGGAGCGCACCCAAAATCGCCGACCTGATTTACTCGATTCATCGGATTTACAGACTTAATTTCGTATTTTTGCACACAATCTTTACGCTATGATTGAACTTTCAAAACGGTTGAATGAAATGGAAGAATCTGCTACCTTGGCAATGTCACGCCTCAGCAGAGAACTTAAATCACAAGGAAAAGACATCATTTCACTGTCCCTTGGCGAGCCTGATTTCAACACCCCACAATTTATAAAAGACGCCGCTGTTCAAGCAATGGTCGATAATTTCACCACCTATTCTCCTGTCTCAGGGTACGATGATTTGCGTGAGAGCATCTCAAGAAAATTCTTGCGCGATAACCAATTGCATTACACCAAAGACCAAATCGTAGTGTCTACCGGGGCAAAACAATCCATCGCCAATGTAGTTTTGAGCATCATTAATCCTGGCGATGAAGTCATCATTCCTGCTCCATATTGGGTTTCTTACATAGAGATTGTGAAAATGGCAGGTGGTATTCCCGTAATCATTCAAGCAGGCATTGACCAAGATTTCAAAATTACTCCTGGGCAGTTGGAAGCAGCCATTACCCCAAAAACCAAGATGTTCATCTTCTCATCCCCTTGCAATCCAACAGGTTCTGTATATGGCAAAGAAGAACTTAGGAACCTCGCGAACATCTTGTCAAAACACAAGCACATAGTTGCCATCAGCGATGAGATCTATGAGCACATCCATTTCAAAGGACACCATGAAAGTTTGGCACAGTTTGAAAACATCTATTCTCAAGTGGTAACCGTTAACGGAGCTTCAAAGGCTTGGGCAATGACAGGATGGCGCTTAGGATACATCGGTGCTTCGAAAGAAATCGCCGATGCATGCAACAAAATTCAAGGACAATTCACCTCAGGAACCAGTTCTATTACACAAAAAGCAGCCATTGCCGCGCTGGATGCAGATCCAATTGTGCTTAAAGACATGGTTGCCATTTTCCAAAAGCGTAGGGATTTGGTGTTATCTTATTTAGAAACCATGGAGGGTGTTAAATGCAATAAGCCCGATGGCGCCTTCTATCTTTTTCCAGACGTATCGCACTATTTTGGAAAAACCTTTAATGGAAAAACCATCGCAAATGGCGATGATTTATGTATGTATTTGTTAAGCGAAGCAAACATCGCCTTGGTGGATGGAAAAGGTTTTGGTGCACCCAATTGCATTCGAATAAGTTACGCAGCATCGGAAGAGAACCTAAAAGAAGCCATGGCAAGAATGAAAGCTGCGCTTGAAATTTTAAACAAATGAATTTCGACGAAATCTTTAGTGGGTTTGAAAAGTTAAAGGTTGCCATTATTGGCGATGTAATGTTGGATGCCTATACCATTGGTAAAGTAAATCGCATCAGCCCTGAGGCTCCTGTACCCGTAGTTTTCTTAGAAAAAGAGGAGCAGCGAATTGGCGGTGCTGGAAATGTTGCCCTGAACTTGCGTGCTCTAGGGGCTGAAACCTTTCTTTGCTCGGTAATTGGCGTTGACAAAGCGGCAAAAATACTCTTAGGGTTATTGGAAGAATCTTCAATCAACCAAGAGGCAATGATCCAACTTGATTCAAGGAAAACCACCATCAAGACAAGGGTGATTGCAAACCATCAACATTTGCTTCGAATTGACCAAGAAGATACCCATTCCATTGATGAAACTACTGAGACCCTTCTCATTGAGGCAGCCAAGAAAATCATCGATAAAGGAATTGACGCCCTTATTTTTGAAGACTACAACAAAGGAGTTTTAACGCCCAAAGTCATCCAAGAGCTTACCACCTACGCAAACGGTAAAGGCGTATTTATTACGGTAGATCCTAAAAAGGACAATTTCCTATCCTATAAAAACGTAAGCTTGTTCAAGCCTAACCTAAAGGAACTCAAGGAAGGATTGAACCTTGAAATTGACATCAACAAGGATTCCAACGCATTGTCGCAAGCATCTGCTATGCTTCAAAAGGAATTAAACAACGCTCTTACCTTTATAACCCTTTCAGAACGTGGGGTTTACATCACTGATGGAGAAACACCTCACCACATTGAAGCGCATGTCAGGGACATAGCAGACGTGAGCGGCGCAGGCGATACCGTTATTGCCGTTGCGACCCTTTGTTTGGCCTCAAAACTAAGTCCCTTGTTGATTGCAGAAATCTCGAACATTGCGGGAGGCTTGGTATGTGAACACTCCGGTGTCGTTCGGATTGACAAGGAACAACTCCTGTTTGAAGTCAAAACACTCTTAAACCCAAGAAATGTCTAAACCCATTGTAAAACCATACAATACTGAGCGATCAAAAAAAGAAGAAGTAGCAGAAATGTTTAATTCGATTTCATCAAGGTATGACTTCCTAAATCATTTCTTATCCTTGGGAATCGACCATATTTGGAGACGCAAAGCCATTCGAGAACTGAAATCACTTCAACCCAAAAGAATCCTAGACTTAGCTACCGGTACTGGTGATTTTGCCATTGCAGCGTTGCGCCTAAACCCGACTAAAATCGTGGGAATGGACATCTCCAAAGGAATGTTGTCTATGGGAGAAATAAAAATGAAAAAACGCGGGTTCGACCAAGTGATTGAAATGAAATTAGGAGATTCCGAGGCCCTTCCTTTTGAAAATGATTCGTTTGATGCCATTACCGTTGGATTTGGGGTACGTAATTTTGAAAACCTCACTTTGGGACTTTCTGAGATGTTGCGTGTGACACGAAAGGATGGGAAAATAATCATTTTGGAGTTTTCAAAACCCAAAAATTTCCCTGTGAAACAAGCTTTTCATCTTTATTCAAAGTACTTCATACCCTTTTTTGGAAAGCGCATTTCTAAAGATGCCAAGGCCTATTCTTACCTACCCGAGAGCGTTGCGGCCTTTCCAGAAGGTGAAGAATTCAAAAACATACTTTCACAAATAGGATATAGAAATGTACAATCGAAGTTGGTAAGTGGTGGAATTGCAACCATTTACATTGCGGAAAAATAATGCAACTTAAACGCATCTTTGTCGTTCTCTCCCCGATGAAAAAAATCCTGATTCTTTTTATGCTGGTTTTGCCTGTTTGGATAGGCGCCCAAAGGTTTAAGCAAGAACGTTATAAGAATTTTGACAAAAGGGTTTTTCATTTTGGATTCATGTTGGGGTTCAATACTTCGGATTTCACCCTTTACCCTGTTCAAGATGCCTATGAAAAATATGGCCTTTTGGAAATTCAAAACGATGCGCAACCAGGGGGACAACTTGGTATTCTAACCACTTTACGATTGGGAACGCCGATGGTGAGGGTGCGTTTAATCCCAACCATTTCTTTTGAGGAGCGCGCCATACGCTATAAATTTGAAGACACCAGCAAGCTTGGCTATAGAATCGAGGAACAACGCATAAATTCAACCAACCTTGCTTTCCCCTTAATGATGCAGTTTCGAACCAAACGCTTAAACAATTTCGCAGCGTATTGTTTGGTTGGCGGTCAATATTCCATTGATTTACAATCACAAGAAAAGGCATCTCAGAATTTCATTGATCCTTTTATCAAAATTCATCGTTACGATTGGCAGGGACAAATTGGAGCAGGATTGGAGTTTTTCGCACCTTATTTTAAATTTGGACTCGAGTTAAAATTCAGTCATGGGTTTACGAATTCCTTTATCCAAGACAATACGAATGTTTCTAAACCCATTCAAACCCTTTACAACCGTGGTTGGTGGGTTTCCTTGATTTTTGAAGGATGATTACGATTGTCGAATTCACTTGCAGTCCTGAAGAAGCTAAGGATGAAGTTAGTCTTCAGAACCTAATTCGTACCCATTCAGGAAAATCTTTCCCTTATTTTCGTTGGAAAAAACGCAGCATCGATGCGCGAAGCAGAAACATAAAAATCAACGCAACTTTTGAATGCGCGAATGAACCACTCCCCTCTTTGGTTCCTTTATATGACTTTAAAAACGTAAGCAACGCTCCTGAAATTCACATCATTGGAGCAGGTCCTGCTGGGCTTTTCGCTGCCCTACGCGCTTTGGAATTAGGCTATAAACCCGTTGTTTTCGAACGTGGCAAAGATGTACGCGCGCGCAGAAGAGATTTGGCAAGGATATCAAGGGAGCAACAAGTAGATGAGGAATCCAATTATTGCTATGGAGAAGGAGGTGCAGGAACCTATTCGGATGGTAAATTATACACCCGTTCCAAAAAGCGCGGTGACGTTGACAAGGTACTTCGGATGTTGGTTTATTTCGGCGCCAATGAAGATATTTTGGTCGACGCACACCCTCACATAGGGACCAACAAACTCCCCAACATCATCTCAAAAATCAGGGAGACCATCCAAGCATTTGGTGGCGAAATCCACTTTTTATCAAAACTTACCCAGCTTAAACGAAACGGAAATAGTATTCAATCCATTCAAATAAACTACGATTACTGGTTGGAGGTCAACACATTAATTTTAGCAACAGGTCACTCAGCGAGGGATGTCTTTCACATTTTACACAACAACCACATAAAGATTTTGGCAAAACCTTTCGCGCTGGGAGTGAGGATTGAACATGCCCAAACATTAATAGACCAACTGCAATACCATGGAAGAACAAACGACGTGTACCTACCTCCAGCATCTTACAGTTTGGTAACCCAAGTAGAGGGGAAAGGCGTTTATTCATTTTGCATGTGTCCTGGAGGCATCATCGCGCCATGTGCTACTGCGAACGGAGAAGTGGTCACCAATGGTTGGTCTCCCTCCAAACGCAACAATCCATATTCAAATTCAGGAATCGTTGTATCCATTGAGCCAGGTGACTTTAAAAACCCAGAAGACCCTTTCGTTTGCTTGAATTTTCAACAGGAAATAGAGCGTGGTTGTTACGAAGCCACCGGAGACAATCAAAAAGTACCTGCCCAAAGAATGAAGGACTTTGTTGAGGGAAAGTTGTCCACTGACTTTCCAAGGACCAGTTATACGCCAGGGATTGTGAGTATTCGATTGGACAAACTTTTACCTGCATTTATTTCAAAGCGCTTACAAAAAGCTTTTTTAGATTTTGAAAAGAAAATGCCGGGGTATTACACCAACGACGCCGTCATTCATGCACCGGAATCAAGGACATCCTCCCCTATTCTTGTTCCCCGTGACCGAGAAAAACTTCACCATGTTGACATCACGAATTTATATCCTTGTGCAGAAGGCGCTGGTTACGCAGGTGGAATTGTTTCAGCAGCGATTGACGGAATGAATTGCGTAGAAGCGATGGACGTTAGCCATGATGAATAGCTGATCCAAGATAAATCTCACAATTACAAATTTTGCTATTGATTAACGCTATTGATTACCCTTATTGGTATGATGGCTATTGTCATATAGGGGTAGTACGGTAAGGCTGAGAGTTTGGAATGCACATCCTCGGCATCCAGTGCCATGACTACCATAAAAATGCCGGACATGTCCAACTTGATAAAGTTATCTACTATGGTCCCATTTTGCTCCAACTCCATAACAACTTCTTGTTCTCTTGGGAGAAGTTTCATTCGGGTTTCTTGGTCCAATCCTACCAATTGAATGTCAATCATAAATTTTTTCATGTTTTATTTTTTTAAGTTAGTTATTTAATGGAGATAAAATGGTCCTGAAGGTTAGGTTGATTCTTGGATGGTTTATTCGTTTGGTGGGAGGCAGACGGTGCAGCCAATGCGATTGCGTAGCATCTTTCATTACCAGTAAGCTGCCATGCTCCAAAAGGATTGAAATGGTTTCTTTGGTTTCCTTGTGTTTAAATGCAAATTTACGTTCAGCACCAAAACTCAACGATGCGATGGCTCCATTTTTTTTCAAGTCTTTTTCGTCATCGCTGTGCCAAGCCATTCCTTCATCTCCATCGTGGTAGAGGTTAAGTAAGCAAGAATTGAATTTTTCTCCGGAAAGTACTTCGCAATGTAATTTCAACGCCGACAATTCATCGGTCCATGGCAAAGCTCGTTTCGTTATGTTGGAATAGGTATATTCAAAATCTGTATCGCCATACCATGCGACTTTTCGTTTTGTAACCATTCGTTTTCCAAAAATAATGGCCTCGTCGTTTTTCCATTCAATCGTATTTAACAACCTTTCAAAATAGTGACGAGATTCTTGATTGCCAAAGCATCTCCCAAAATAATTAACCATACCATCCTTTGGCAATAGGTTTCTTAGGTTGTCCATGTCATTCGTAAACAAATCCATATTTCTGCGGGGGTTGATGGCGCGATACTAAAGTAGTTATTATTTTTTGCTTGCCCTTGGCAAGGCACTGAAAACCCTTCCGGCTTAATTTTTTACCTTTACAAAATGAAACGAGTGGTTGTCGGTCTGTCCGGAGGTGTAGATTCAAGCGTAGCGGCCTATCTTTTGGTACAGCAAGGGTATGAAGTCATTGGCATGTTTATGCGCAATTGGCACGACGAATCTGTTACCCTTTCCAACGACTGTCCATGGATTGATGATGCCAACGACGCCTTGCTGGTAGCGCAACACCTTAACATTCCGTTTCAAGTGGTTGACCTGAGCGAATCCTATAAAACACGGATTGTGGACTACATGTTCAAGGAATACAGCGAAGGAAGAACGCCCAATCCAGACATTCTTTGCAACCGTGAAATTAAGTTTGATGTGTTTATGAAGGAAGCGATGGCCTTGGGAGCAGATTATGTGGCTACGGGACATTATTGCAGGAAAATCAGTCACGAAGATGGTACTTTTGGCCTATGCGATGGATTGGACCAAGGGAAGGATCAATCGTATTTTTTATGTCAAATATCCCAAGAACAACTGAGCAAGGCGCTTTTTCCCATTGGGGATTTGCAAAAATCTCAGGTTCGGAAAATTGCTGCAGAAATGGGATTGATTACCGCTGAAAAGAAGGATTCTCAAGGATTATGCTTCGTAGGAAAAATCAGTTTACCTATTTTTTTACAGCAACAGTTGGCACCGAGAGAAGGTGTAATCATCGAAGTACCCTCAGATTTAGCGATTTATAAAACATACAATGCCTTGCCTGAAGACTTTGATCACTTGGAAGCATTGTCAGCCCCTTTTGTATATCAAAAGGAGGACGGAATAAAAGTAGCTGACCATCAAGGTGCGCATTATTACACCATTGGTCAACGAAAAGGATTGCACATTGGGGGCAGGCCAAATCCGAGCTTTGTATTGGCAACGGATGTTGAAACGAATGTGATCTATTCTGGACAAACAGATGCACACCCGGGGATGTTCCACAAAGCTTTAAAAATCTCAACAGAAGGAATCAATTGGATACAAAAAATCCCTGAATCTTATTTGATTAAGGGATGGAAATGCAAGGTTCGCATTCGATATAGACAAGGACTTCAAGATGCGAGAATGTACAACAAAGACGGCGTATTGTACATTCTATTTGTGAAACCTCAGCGAGGCATTGCCCCTGGACAATTTGCGGCATGGTACAAGGGCGAAGAACTCATGGGTTCGGGTTGTATTACCTATTAGTTTAAGTTAACGGAGAAGAAAATTGAGTTATTCGCTTCGGTTTCCGTAGACCACGACCTGATTTTATCCATTAAATCTGCTACTTGCAAAACATTCAAGTCAGATCCAGAACCTCTCTCTCTGTGCTCAGAAAGTTTCAATTTCGCTTGTCTTAATCCTTTGGTTCTTAAGTTTTCGTTGTAAGTTGTCATAAGTATTTTTTGTTAAACTGAGACGTCTTACGGACGAAGTAGACTGAGGTTACAAAAATTTACTTTTGACTTTAAGGTTGATGCTGATAACAATAGCCGCTTTCATCTAAAGTCATTCGTTTGCAGCGGTTTCCGGCTTTGGTGGTTCCAAGGCATTGGGTCGAAGTCGAATTTCCTCCTTGATGCGTTCGTGATGAATGGCTTCTGGTTACATATCGCGCGCCCCAAGTCCAGCATGAAAGGCACAATTCCGACTCTAATTTGTTTTCCGAAGCATCCTTTAATTTTGGATAAAAGTCAATCCCAGTGACCTTTTCAACTTGATCTACTGCGTATGCATAGGATTGAATGTCTTTCTTACTTCCCTCATTGGGCATGATGAATCCAATGGCTTTCACTTCATCGCCTGTGTAATCCAAAATCACTTTGTAATAATACTTCGGAACATCTACGCCATCGGGTCCAATTTCAGAGAGCTTTCCATTAAGTACAGGACCTGTTACCACATAAATCTTTTCATTTTCAACCGCCCAAGATCGCACCTGCTCTTCCAATCGTTTCCAAATCCCTCGGTTAAAACTTGGGTCTTGCGGACTCATGTTGCTGTAATAAAAAGACTCTTGCATGGTTTGCTGCGACCAACTCATATCGGCTGCAGGTGCCAAGTGTCCACGGTCATAGCCTGACCTTTTGTAATCTGCATCTTTTGCAGAACCCGACGAAACCAATGGATCCTCTCTAAAATCGTTTGATCTTTCGTAGCCTTTCTGTGTTTCTTCCTTTGTGAGTTCATAGGCCACCCAATAGGCTTGCTCTTGTTTTTCAGCGTATTGAAAGGCATAACCGAGGTGACGAAGGATGGGCGCAGACACGTTGAGTGCGGGAATTTCTAAGGAACCAATCTCATCCACTGGCAACTTTACCAAGGAATCTGTATCCGCGACTTGCACCTGTGGTTGTGTTGTATTTTTAGGTGTGCTCGTTTTAGCTTGCGGAGGGTTACATGAAAGCGCTATCCATACGAACAGACCCAACCCAAGTAAAATGACTCTGTAATTACCTAATGTTTTCTTCATGTTGTGTCAAAATAAAATGAAATCCTTTGGGTTCAAATCCTTGGTTGTAAAAAAACTTATGTGCCTTAAAATTGTTTGTGTATGAATCCAGCGCAACCATGTTGCACTTAAGTGAAATCGCTTTATCCTTCAGGAAATCAACCATTGTTTTACCAGCCCCTAAACTTCTATGCTTCGGATCTACGACGATGTTATCGATTTCCAAATACTTCCCACACCATAACTTATTGCCAAACCAAAATCCTGAAAGTCCGATGCAACGTCCTTCCAAAAACACCGCGACCTGTCCGTAATTGTGCTGCAACATAAAATCCAGTTCTTCAGCATATTTATCTAAATTAAGTGTCGGATACAAGGTTTGTAAAATCGGTAGACATTCCAACATTTCTTCCTTGGTTTTTAATTCTCTAATCTCCATCGCTATTTCTTTAGGGTGAGGTGGGTTTCAAAAAGGTTTAAGATTCTTCTGTATTCATCGTGCCAAGAATACGCTTCTTGAAAACCATGAGATTCAACGGGATAAGCAGCCAATTCCCAATCCTTCTTACCCAGTTCAATGAGTCGTTGCTGCAACCTCACTATGTCTTGAAACTGCACATTGTCATCCACCATTCCATGCAGCATCAATAAAGGTTTATTCAAGCCTTCAGCGTAGTAAATGGGTGAGCTTCTTCGGTAAGCCAAGGCGTCAGTCTCTGGATAGTTCAAAATGTTTGAGGTATATTCTTGGTTGTAATGCGCCCAGTCCGTAACCGAACGCAAAGCTGCTCCACACGCGAAAGCATCTGGATGTTGAAACAATCCCATCAACGTAACGAATCCTCCATAAGAACCTCCATAGATTCCAACACGGGTTGAATCAATCTTGAATTTTTCAACGAGGTATTTTTTTGCATCTATAAAATCTTGTACGTCCCTCCCACCCATGTGACGATACACAGCGGTGCGGTAATCTCTGCCATAGCCTGCACTTGCACGGTAGTCTACATCCAACACGGTAAAACCTTTGTCCACCAACAAATTATGAAACATGTACTCACGATAATATTGACTCCACCAAGAATGTGCATTTTGCAAATAGCCCGCACCATGGACAAAAAGAACAGCCGCACCGTTTTTCGCTTCGGGACTTGGTTCATACATTCGCGCGTGGACATCCTTTCCATCACTGGCCTTAAAACGTATATAATTAGGGGTTTTCCAAGAATAATCTTTAAAAGATTGACTTTGAGAATACGTTACCCGGGTAACTTGTTTCTCCCCTATTTTCAAGCAAATTTCCCAAGGATTGGTCGCTGTTGAATACAAATAAGCCAAACTTTGCTCATCTGGCGACATTGCTACATCCTTCACCCCACCTTCATTGATACGCAAGAGTGGAACCCTTTTCTTATGTATGCGGTGAATGGAAGCCAAGTTTACCACCCCTGGATTTGAAAGGTTGTCTGTCACAAAATACTTTGTTCCATCGCTACTTAACGCAACGGAATGCATTTCAAAATCAGTTGTCCCCGGATAAACCAAATCCTTTTTCTTGCTGGAAAATTGCCATTCATACAACTGAGAAAATCCATTTTCCTCAGATTGAAAAAAGACCACTTCATCCTGTTGTGCAAAACCAAGCGTACCTCCCTCCATGTTCCACTCTGAAATGCCAGGTCCTCCGATCCATGCATCGTCATGCTGATGCTCAATCTCTGTAACTTTCGCTGTTTTTAAATCTACGAGTACAATCCAACGATCCTTGTTGTCTGCGGCACGAACATCCAACAATGCCAACGCTTTAGAATCGGCAAATACAGGATCATGGATGAACAAATTGCGATCTTGTTTTAAGAACATCCCACCCGTTGTATCCATGTAACTTGGCTTTTTCCGAATGTCCGTCAATGCACTAAAATCAAGCTGAACAAGGGTGTCTTGGCTGATCATATGCAGGTACATTTTTTGGTTGGGTTCGTTGTTACTCACCTTCGCCCTTGCATCCATACTTTGCACGTACCCATCGGAAGTGATAAAGGCAGGAACCGAAGTGGACATGTCATTGGTAGGGTCTTCAACCCGAAGAAAAACCACCTTGTTAGGAAGTTGTAAAAAACGTCCTGAAATAGAACCAAAATCAGAGGGCAATTCCGTTTCTTTTATTAGGTCAAACCTTGAATAAATTGGACTTTTTGTTTTCTTTGAGTGATCACTTATGTATTGAAACAATTCAACTTGTTGTCGCTGTAAATAGGTTGAATCTGGTGTTTTTTGATTTATAGGTCCGACATAATGGGTCAATTGCACAAAACGATTCGTGCCTAAGGCTGAAAAATCCAACGCATAAAAATCATCGTCCATGCGCAGGGAGGCATAATTGCCCGAAACCCTTGTCAAATCTGACAAAAGATGATCTGTTTGAAACAATATGTTCGATACGCCTGTTTTCCGGTCGGTGAGCACGAGGCTATTTCCGAGGATTGAAAGTTGATTTGGAAACTTTGCTTGGGACTTGTCAAAAAACACTACTTCGCGGTAATCTTTTTCACTGATTTCATTCAAAGCAGCAGTCTTAACCCAATATACGTAAGGTTCTGCTTCTTCTTTACCGTCCTTATTCCAACGAAAGTAAATGGCAGTGCCCTGAAGGTTCCAAGACGGGGATTCTGGCCAAAAACCGGTAAACCCTTGTCCCTTCATGATTTCTTTCAAATCCAAGGCAGGTTGAGCCAAACCGACAAAAAAGCTTAACAAAGCTATGAGGAGAATCGTATATCGCATAGAATTTTCGATAAAAATAGCGACAAAAACCATACTTTCGCAACAATGATTTACCTAATCAAAAAGTGGTTATACCGGATATTGCCGACCTCGTTGTATTTGTATGCAATGCAAAAAGGTTTTATTTTTCTGTATGATTTAGGGCTGCTTAAGAACGATTCGCGTTTCAAGTTTCATTACGGGATCAAAAAATTGATTGTTGAGGACGACATCGTTTTAGACATCGGCGCGAACTTAGGTTATTTCTCCATGCTTTTTGCTCGCTTAAATCGGAAAGGAAAACTTTATGCAATTGAACCTATACCCTTATTTTTCAATCGATTAAAAAAAATTCTTTCAAAATACAAACACGCCATTCCTCTGCACACAGCTTTCGGAGAAAAGGCCGGTACTTTGTACATGGTGATGCCTGTACAACAAGGAACCTTACGTACTGGACTGCCACACGTGATAGATCCAAGTGACCTTGCCAACCACTCAAATCCATTGGAGGTACCCGTCTTAAACGCAAGCGAATTTTTAGCATCCATCGAGCGCTTAGACTATATAAAATGTGACATTGAGGGCTACGAATGGGTAGTGTTTAATTCCATTCAACCACACATTTCTCGGTTAAGACCCGTGGTTCAGGTAGAGATCTCAGAGGTTAACATCCCGTTGTTTCTTAGTTATTTTGAAGAATTGGGATACGTTCAAACTGGTATTTACAACCACAAGTTGATAGTGGAATCCGGGAAACAGAAGGAAACTTCAGACTTTTTGTTCATTCCCAAAGAACGAATGTTGGCCCTTTTCACTAAATTCAATGCGTAATGAAAAGAATCATTTTATACACAACTCTATTTTTATTGGCTTTAGGATGTGAGAAAGGTGCAGGGACTTTTACGGTAACAGGCACGATCTACGACGACTCTTTCGAAAGTCCTTTGGCGAATGCCAAAATTGAACTGTATGGTGTATCGGTAGGAAACAATCAAATATCTATGGTGGCAAGTGGAATCACCGACAATGCAGGAAAATACCAACTGTCCTTTACCCGAACACGAACTGAGAAATACGTGCTGAAGGTGATTAAAAATGATTATTTCACATTGGAAGAGGATATTTACTATTCATCGCTGACATTGAAGGATGACAACGTGCGAAACTACACCACAACCGCCAAATCTTGGGTAGAAATTCGCATCAACAACACAAATCCGGTAGGTTCAGACCACCTTCAGTTTATCCGTCAGCTTGGGAAAGCGAATTGCAGCGAATGTTGTGGCTCAGGCTTACAGCATTATTACGGTGCTCAAAACACCTCTCTCTTTTGCGTGAACGATGGAAACAAACCTTACTCCATAGAATATGCAGTTTTTGGCACATCAAACACGGGGGTTTTGCAGGTGAATACCACGGCATTCGACACAACGGTACTTTACCTTACCTACTAAAAATCCACTTCGGTTAAAATGGCCTCGTAGTGCGCAGCAGCAAATTTGCGACTGCATGCGTTGAAATGCCACCATTCCGTTGGTATGTTTGTAAAACCGCCAGTAAACATTGCTTTTCGAAGAATTTTACGGTTGGAAACCTGTTCTGAGGTCAGTGCTCCCGTCTTCAAAAAATAAGTTTCCATGGAGGGATAGGCGATCGACCTGATGTCATCATACCCTGCCCCCATATCCAATGTATTTCCATCCGCATCGATTAGGGTGATGTCCACAGCACAACCATAGTTATGCAAACTTCGATTGTTAGGATTGCTGACAAATTTCACCCTTTCTTTCACTGGAATGGTATCCAAAGCAATCCACATTTTTCTTTGAACGCTCACGGGTCTTGCAGCATCATACACCAAGAAACTGTAGGAAGGATTTGTTTTTTTTAGGGTACGCAGCGCGGTATTTAACTGGTCTGCTACTTCTTTTTGAAGATAAGCATCTTTCCATTTAGTATACAGCACTTGTTTCATGAAGTTTTCTGGCGTGGCGTATTTTAAGTCTACTTTGACACCTGGACAATATTGTGAAACCGCGACAATGTTATTTGGAAGCAATGCTTCTTTTGCGTCAGACTGTGTTTTTTCCAATCCCACGGACACCTGTGGGGACGCAATGTCTATGGGCTTTTCTACAGGCGATGTACAAGAGGCCAACCATCCTTGAATCAGTAAAAAAGCAATGAACCTCAACCTAAAGGGATAAAATTCTGTGGGTTTCTTTTTCGATTTTGCTTCTCAACGAGGCGTTTATAGGGAACAAAGGAAGCCGCATGTTTTCCTCCATTCTTTTCATGGCTGCCAAAGAAGCTTTAACGCCTCCCGGATTTCCTTGTTCAAAGAACATATTCGTGATTTCGAACAATTCAAAGTGTTTTTGTTTGGCATTGGCAAAATCACCCTCAAGCGCACAGCTCACCATTTCAGAGAATAAACGCGGGAATGCATTTGCAACCACAGAGATAACACCTTCAGCACCAAGGGAAATCATCGGAACCGTCAAATTATCATCGCCGGACAAAACAGCAAAGCCTTTCGGGCGGTGTTTTAAGATTTGCATAATTTGAGATAGGTCACCCGAAGCTTCTTTTACGGCTACTATGTTTGAAATTTCAGACAAGGCCAAGGTAGTTTCTGCAAGCACATTGGACCCAGTTCTGCCAGGGACATTGTACAAAATAATCGGTAAATCGGTTGAATCTGCAAGAATTCGATAATGTGCCAAAATTCCTTTTTGGGTGGGTTTGTTATAGAATGGCGAAACGGATAAAATTCCATCAACACCTTCGGGCACTTCTTCCAGGGTACGGGCAACACCCATCGTGTCATTACCCCCAACCCCAAAAACGACTTTACAACGTCCTTCATTTACATCCAGAACCGTATCTAAAACCTCCCATTTCTCCTCTTTACTCAAGGTTGGTGATTCGCCGGTTGTTCCTAAAACGACTAAAAAATCGGTCCCGTTTTCAATTTGATATTCAACCAATTTTTCAAGTGCATCAAAATCTATTTGAAGGTCCTTTTGAAAAGGCGTAACCAATGCGACACCGGTTCCGTGAAAAATATTAGTCATAGCGTTCAATTTTATCTAAAGTTTCGGTTACAAAGGAAAGTAAATCTGTTGGATTTTCTTCGTTTGATTTCAATACCAAGTCAAAAAACGAATCTGAGCCATTCACCACTACCTTGCGAGCGAATGAGGTATTTTTCAATTGATTGAACACTTTTTTCTCGGTGGACCCAAGCCAAATCAATAGGTCGAATTTTTTCTCAAATTCTCTTTGCAGCAAGACATCTTTTAGTTTTCCCATGAAAGAGTAATCATTGGGACTGTTGTAATAAATCAAAAAATGGGGGGGCAATTTGGTTTTATCAATTTCTTTGGGAAGATTGACAACGATCAAAAGGTTTTTCACGTGGCTGGAATCCAGCATGCTGTCCAAAGCTTTACGGTATTCTTTAAGCTGCAAATCATTTGCATAATTAAATACCACCATCAAGGATAGGGTATTTGACCAAATGCTATTATTCTTCATAACCGATGATTTTCATTAATTCATCTACACCAATGATTTTCACCCCTAAATCCGTTGCTTTTTTAAGTTTCGCAGGACCCATTCCTTCTCCTGCTACAAGGTAGTCAGTTTTCGCTGAAACGGAGCCTACATTTTTTCCACCATGCTTTTCTATCAATAATTTCAGCTCATCTCTCGACAAATTCTGGAATACGCCCGAAACCACGATGGACATCCCCGACAATGACTCAGAACTTAGCTCCACTTGTTCAGCCTGAAAATTCAAGCCAGCCCCTACTAATTTATGTATCAATTGTTTGTTGCTATCTACAGCAAAGTAGAAAAGAATGGAATTGGCGATTCGCTCCCCAATTTCATCCACTTCCAGCAAGGCTTCAAAGCTTGCATTCATAAGTAAATCAATGGATGGAAAAGCTTTGGCTAATCTTTTTGCTACGGTTTCCCCAACGTACCGAATGCCCAATGCAAAAAGCACGCGATGGTAAGGTGTTGACTTGCTTTCTGCGATGCCAGAGAATAGGTTATCGACAGATTTTTGTGCCATTCTATCTAAGTTGAGCATTTGAGCCTCGTCTAACCCAAAAATATCTGAAGGATTTTTAAGCAATCCTTCTTGTACAAATTGTACAACGGTTTCATCCCCAAACCCATCAATATTCATTGCTTTTCTGGAAACGAAATGCTGTATTTTTCCAATGATTTGAGGGGGGCAGGCACTTTCATTTGGACAGTAATGATGAGCTTCTCCGGAGGTTCTCACCAAAATTGAATCACACTCAGGACAACGCTCTAAGAAATGTATTTTTTCCGAATCCTCGGCTCGCAACGTTAAATTGACCCCCACGATTTTTGGTATGATCTCTCCTCCCTTCTCCACCTGAACCCAATCCTTTAGATGCAATCCAAGTCGCTCAATTTGGTCGGCGTTGTGCAAGGAAGCTCTTTTCACAGTGGTACCTCCCAAGGAAACGGGATTTAGGTTTGCGACAGGCGTAATGGCTCCGGTCCTTCCCACCTGGTAATCCACAGAAATCAATTGTGTTTCTACCTGTTTGGTTTTAAACTTAAAAGCTGTAGCCCATCGGGGAGATTTCGCGGTAAAACCCAGTTGTTTTTGGACCATGTATTCGTTTACTTTCACAACCACCCCATCAATGTCAAAGGGAAGAAATTCTCTTTTTTCATCCCAACACTTGATGAAATCCATTATGCCTTGAACCGTTTGTGTTTTAAGAATATAGTGTTCTGATACCGGAGGGATTTTAAACCCCCAATTACCCGCTGCTTCTACGGAATCAAAATGCGTTTGAAAAGGCAAGTTTTCGCCGTAAACACCATAAAGAAAGGTGTCCAATCCGCGGGATGCAACCACCGCAGAATCCTTTAATTTCATAGAACCAGCGGCTGTATTTCTTGGATTGGCAAAGGGCTCTTCCCCCATGTCAACACGTTCATTGTTCAGCTTAAGAAATTGCGCATGCGGCATAAAAACTTCGCCTCGAATTTCGATGTTTTCAGGGAAATCGCCCGTTAATTTTAAGGGTACGGTACGAATGGTCCTCACATTTGCCGTGATGTCTTCGCCTTTTTCACCATCTCCTCGGGTCACGGCTTTCACCAACTCACCTTTTTCATAGCGAATTCCGATGGCAAGTCCATCGTATTTTAACTCACAGACGAACGCAAAGGGAGACTCTGTTGATTTTGAAACCCGTTCTGCCCATTCCCTAATCTCGTTTTCATCGTAGGAATTGGACAAGGAAAGCATGGGATATTGGTGCGCAACGGTTTCGAATTTCTTGGTGATGTCCCCTCCCACCCTTTTGGTCGGACTGTTATCAGAGGCCCATTCGGGGAATTGCGTTTCTAAATCCGATAATTTCTTAAGCAGGGAATCAAATTCAAAATCAGAGATTTCTGGTTGCGCAAGGACATAATACAAATGATTGTGCTTATTGAGCACTTCGGTCAATGCAGCGATCTCGATTTTAGCTGTTTCAGCGTTCACGTGTTAAATTTAACATTTGTGCTTTAATCATTCGGTTTTTTCCTTGCATATCTTTTTTCATGCACAAGTTTCCAAATCCGTATGCTTTCAATAAATCAACCATTTCAATGGCGCTGTCCTCATGGATTTCCAAGTAGATCGATCCATTCGGCTTAAGGTTCTGCTTGGCAAAGAGGGCAATGCTTTTATAAAAAATGAAAGGGTCTTCATCCGGGACAAAGAGGGCTATTTCTGGTTCAAATTCTACCACCAAAGAAGACATATCCTTTTTTTCAGAGACTGGAATGTAGGGTGGGTTTGAAACAATCAAATCGAAGGGCTTTGCGAATTTTTCTCCTGCGGATTCCTTAAGGATGTCGCACAAAACCCATTGAACATCCAGGTTCAATGCTAAGCCGTTTTTTTTCGACAAAACAAGCGCGTCTTCGCTTACATCGAGCCCAGCGATTTCCCATGCCTTGCGTACGTTTTTCAAGGCCAATGGAATACAACCTGTACCGGTTCCAATGTCTAATACATTCAAAGGTTTTTCGCCGTTTTCTTGTACAATCCAGCCCACTAATTCTTCGGTTTCAGGTCGTGGAATCAACGCAGATGAATCACATTGAATGTCCAAACCATAAAACTCTGTGACGCCCAAAACATATTGAATCGGTTCTCCTAACTTAATGGATTCAAGGTCTGCAAAAAGAACCTCTTGTTCAACTTGACCAATTAAAGATAGTTTTGCAAGAAGTACATCTGCACCGTCTAAATCCAAGCGATGTTTAACCATCCGTTGAAAAATAGATTTACGTTCCCTTTCGTCATACACCTTCTGTAATTCAAGATTAAAGTGATTGCGAAATTCGAATAAGTTCATACCGTTAGTACTTACGAAGTTTTATGAATTCTTGAATCTTCTCATTTTCGATGACCACGTTGAGGTTGTAGTAAGATAATTTCCAAACGCCGTGTGATTTTTCACAAACCCCTGTACCTCTGCAATCCAACATCCACGTTTGAAGGTCTTCATCGAACCACGCTGTCTTTCCATTTTTTGAAAAGTTCCAAACCCGATTGGTAGGCGTAAACCTCCATGTTTTAAGGCTGTCAAAATAAGGTTTTGAAAATGTTTGAAACGATTTTTTATCCCATTTCTCGGCAGGTGCTGTACCGTAGAAAATAAAGCCATCGGTTGTAGCGCCAAAATAATCTTCGAACTTCGCTTGGGTAGCATCTTTGTGCCATTTATCCATTAAGAGATTCAAGGCCTCTACATCTTTTTCGTTTTGGGCAAATGTGGCAAAACAGAAAAAGAAAACATGGAAAAGAAACCCAATTTTTCTCATGAAATTATTTAAATAGATTCTTTAGGTATACCGCCGCATTGTATACATTTACAACACCTGCTGTACTGCAGTAACCTATCAACTCATCGTGTTTGGTTGCCGTGTTGGTGATTGCCTCACTGATTTGATACATCGTGGCCTGTGGGAACCTAGATTTTAGCAATGCTGCAACCCCTGCGACCATCGGAGCTGCCATTGAGGTACCTTGTAAGTTTCTGTATTGACTTTGGGGTATGGTGTTGTAGATTTCGAATCCCGGTGCAAAAACATCAACCTGTGTCATTCCATAATTTGAAAAGGATGCAATCAAAGCGTCTCCGCCGTCTTTGGTATTGGCACCAATGTTAAGAAACAACTTTTGGTTAAGGGAATCTACATAGTTGTAATAAGGTTTCTTCGGGAAATTGTCAGAATATTCAATGTCCATTGCATCGTTACCCGCTGCATGAATCATGAGAACGTCTTTTGAAACGGCGTATTCGATGGCATTTTGTACTTCAATTTCGTAGGGAGAAAAACCTTTACCAAAAGACATGTTGATTACTTTCGCACCATTGTCAACCGCATAGCGAATGGCCAATGCGACATCTTTGTCATTTTCATCGCCATTGGGAACGGTACGAACCGACATGATTTGCACATTATCAGCTACACCGTCTCCACCTTTCTTGTTTCCACGAACGGCACCAATGATACCAGAAACATGGGTTCCGTGCAATGCATCAGGACCTTCCACATTTCCATTTCCGTAAAATTTATCCTCAAAGTCATTTGGGTTGTCGCCTATCAAACTTCTGTCATCATAGTCAACATTCAGGTTTACCAACATTTGGTCTTTAATGTAATTCTCCGTTTCTTCATCAAACATTCCTTTTCCTAACATATCCATGTAGGGTTCAAATTCTGCCATATCCTCAGCTAAAGAAGATTGTGCATTTTGAAACATGTAAAAAATGGGGTCATACGAAAGGGATTCACTGTCAATGCCTTCGTACTTATCTTGGTATTTCTTTACAATCCTTGCTTTTTCTAATCGTGCTTTTTCTTGGTTCTCACCTTTTGCATTGCCTAAGAAATTCCATCCGTGTACGTCATCCACATACCCATTGCCGTCGTCGTCTTTGTTATTGCCTGGTATTTCCTTAGCATTGGTCCAGATTTTTCCCTGAAGGTCTTCGTGCTCAATGTCTACCCCTGAATCTATCACAGCAACAATCACAGGAATTGATTTTTTCTTTTTAAGAATTTTCTTGTACGCCATTTCAGTAAACATCCCATTTCCCTTTCCATTGTACCAATTCAATGTACCTTCAATGGGTTGAGAAAAACAAACGGAATACAAGGATGCAAAAAGTAAAAACAAAACGGTAGTGAACTTCATCTCTTTTTTTAATTAATTATTCGACAATGGAAAATATCTTTTCAGTGATTTCAAAAATAACGCTTATTTTTACTTGGAATCCTTTTAGCATGACGATTTTTAACTTTCAATATAAAAAAACATCTTTACTCCTATTGTTCATAGTATTAAACTTGGGACTGATTTGGGGACAAACGAGTGATTTTTTAGGTTTTAATTTTGAAACCTTTACAAGCAAGCATCCCGAAGAAAAAATTTGCTTAAGTGCTACAAATTCGACTTCCAACAAACGTGCTTTGGCATCCATCGGAATTCAGGTAAAATACGAATCTCCGAACTTCTTGTTTTTCAATGCTTCTCACAAGGAACTTTCTGCTTTGAAGGAAAATCAATCCATTCAGGGGTTATACTTTTCATTTTCCAGGCCCAAATCTTTAGGCGACAGCTCATTATTGAAACACAAGGTCAATTGGGTGCATCAAGGATTGAATGGGATAGACACCAATTACACCGGTAAGGGAATCATTGTAGGGATTGTCGACCAAGGAATTGATTTTAATCACCCAGACTTTAAAACGAATACCGGTAAAACACGTGTCTTGAGGTATTGGGATCATACGGTTAATGGTCCAAACCCTCCCCAGCCTTACAATTACGGAACCGTTTGGGACAGTTCTTCCATCAACAATGGAACCTGTACAAGTTTAGAAACCGTCACTGCGCATGGAACCACGGTTGCAGGAATGGCAGCAGGAAATGCACGAGCGAATTTGAAGAACAAGGGTGCTGCGCCGGAGGCTGACATCATTGTGGTAGAAACGAATTTCAATTTAGCAAACTGGACCTTAACCATTGCTGACGCTTGTGATTACATTTTTAAAGTAGCAGATTCACTGAACAAACCCGCTGTGATCAACCTATCTCTTGGAGATTATTTAGGTAGCCATGACGGAAATGACCCTGCTGCCGATTACATAGAATCTTTGCTGGACATGCAGGACGGAAGAATCGTCGTTTGTGCCGCTGGAAATGCAGGCAAACAAGGCAAATTTCACGTTAAAAATGCAGCGATTACCTCAGATACGAGTTTCTTTTGGAACATTCCCAACACAGGGGCTACCGTTGCCGGTCCGAATAAAATTGTTTTTGACCTTTGGTCCGACACTGCAGATGCGCATTACCATTTCGCCTATGGAGCCGACAAAATCACTCCGAACTTTTCTTATCGAGGACACTCTACTTTTCGTTATGCCACCGCCAACATGGCAGCGGTACCGTTGTATGACACCATATACAATGCTGTAGGTCAAAGGATTGCGTGCATAGAAACGTATCGGGAAATTGTCGGTGCCAATTACCATTTATTGTCCGTTTTTCAAACCATTGATTCGATGGCCTATCGATATCGGTTCATGACAACGGGATCAGGGAAATACGATGCCTGGGGCGGAAGTTGGATTCAGCTGAGTAATTTTTCCACTAGCATCCCGACAGCGCTTCAATATCCGGCTATACAACATTATGTGATGCCTGATTCTTTGCAAACCATTGTGAGCTCATGGAATTGTTCAGAAAAGGTAGTTTCTGTTGCCAACATGCGAAATCGCAAAGGATACATTGATAAAAACAACAATTACTATACCCCTGCTTCCACTACGCCCGTTGGAAAATTAAGCGAAAACAGCAGCAAAGGCCCCAACCGTCACGGACTTACTAAACCGGACATCACAGCCGCAGGCGATGTTACGCTTTCGGCAGGCCCTATCTGGTATTTGAGCAATACCGCCAATAACAGCACCATAGACCAAGGAGGTTTCCACGTTCGAAACGGAGGCACTTCGATGGCTTCTCCTGTCGTAACTGGAATAGCAGCCCTCTACCTACAAAAATGCCGCACTTCGAATTACCTATCATTTAAAAATGATTTAACAAGTCATGCGGTTACAGACGCGGCAACAGGGGTAACACCTAACAATGGGTATGGATTTGGAAAAGCCGATGCCTATGCGTTGATACTCTCCAAAAACATCAATGTCTACATCGATTCCGTTGCGGGCATTTGCACCGGAGGAACTGCAGCGTTAACAGCCCATACAAGTGCCACGGTTTACGATGCGCTTTGGTCTAATGGTGTTAGTGGTCTGAATTTAACCACAGCCATCGTTGGTCCCTATTCCATAAAAATCGAGGACAGCGTTGGATGTTATACCCATTCACCAGTGATTACTTTAGGTTTATTGCCATTGCCTTATGTTGATGGAGGCGCAAGTTTTTTCACCTGCCCTGGCGTACCCGTAACGCTCACAGGTACAGGAACTGCAATCCAATACACTTGGTCTGGTGGTGTGGTAAATCAACAGGCATTTCTCCCAACCCAAAACCAAACGTTTTATGTAACGGGAACGGGGCCAAACGGATGTCAAGCGAGTGATTCAACCATAATAACATTGTTCAATGTCAACCCCGTTCAATACAATGAGGCGACGGTCAATGTGTTTACAGGATCGAATCCATTCAACGTAAGTCCAGGCACTCCAAGCGGCGGGGTTTACAGCGGCTCGGGGATCATTGGAACCTCCTTCCACCCGACTTTGACCGGTCCTGGATTCTTCACCATCCATTACGCAATCACAGATTCAAACGGATGTATTTCCAGTGATTCCAGTGTCATCCATGTGGTCTCGGGGGCAGGGATTGAAATGTATAACACAGCGTCTATTCTCATCACGCCAAATCCAGCAAACGATGTAATTGAAGTTCAAGGATTGAATGAAGCGATCCAAGTAAAAGTTATGGATGCGCAAGGAAAACTTGTTGCGACCATGGCGTTGACCCCAGAAAACAAAACGATAAACGTGAGAAGATTTACTTCAGGGGTGTATTTTCTAGAGACACCTTACGGAAGGTACAAATGGATAAAAAACTAATTGCTCCAAACGGTACCCACCAATACGGCATGTGAAAATTCTTCCCCATTAATGACAGTGTTTCCTGCAAAACCACCAAGAAAACCAAGTGTATCGCAATTGGATGTCAATACATAGGATGCGAAATCTGCTCCGCAAGGTCCTTGGTCAAACACAAATACGCTTTCTTGTTGAAATGTATACTCCTTTACGGAAGCCCCTGAGGCACAGCAATCATTTTGAAAGCTGGAAATCTTAGCATTTAAACATTGGGAGGGAGTGTATTTATCGCATTGAAAGGCCATTAAAAGACCCATTGCAACAAAAAACAGACTCAATAATCGTGGATTCCTTACCATTTTTAACATAGAACCAAATTTAACAATTAATTTTGCAGCATTAAAAATAGAACAATAATATGAGTAAAGCACTTGGTAACCACATCTTGGTGGAATTTATGAATTGTGATCCGCACATCATGAACGACGTTGCTGCGATAGAACGCGACATGGTGGATGCGGCGAAAAAGGCTGAGGCAACGGTAATCAATTCAACCTTTCATCATTTTTCACCTTACGGTGTTTCAGGGGTGGTTGTGATTCAAGAAAGTCACTTAGCCATTCATACCTGGCCTGAATACGGTTACGCAGCGGTAGATGTATTTACCTGCGGCGACATGAATTCTTGGATCGCATTTGATCACTTAAAGGAATGCTTCAAGAGTAAATCTTATTCAGCGATTGAAATCAAAAGAGGATCGGTGAATTTATTGACCAGAAACGACTTCGACATTACCTCCATGCGTTCAAAAGCAAGCGAGTGGGTGAATCCTGATTTTTACACTCGTAACGTTTGGTTTACGGATAAAGACGAAAGCCAAGCTCTCTCCTTGCGATTTACCGGTGAAGTCTTTTTTGATGTTCAATCTCCTTTCCAAAGGGTTCGAATCTTAGAATCCTACAAATATGGTAAAATGTTGGCCTTGGACGACATGGTGATGACCACAGAAAAAGATGAATTTCATTACCACGAAATGATTTCCCACCCAGGTATGTTTATGCACCCTAACCCTAAAAACATTTTGGTGATTGGCGGCGGCGATGGAGGAACCATACGTGAAGTATTGAGACATACATCCGTAGAAACGGTGACCATGGTAGAAATTGACGGCGCTGTAATTGACGCTTGTAAAGAACATTTACCCCAAATCGCATCTTCCTTCGATCATCCAAAATTAACCTTAATCGTGGGCGACGGAATTGCCTTTGCGAAAGAAGCCGCTCCAAATACCTATGACTTGATTTTGGTGGATGGTTCTGATCCTGTAGGTCCAGCTGAAGGATTGTTCTCGACTGCATTTTATCAAAATTGTTTTAATGCGTTGAAAGAGGACGGGATTTTGGTTGCGCAAGGAGAATCTCCAAAATTTAACGAGAAAGCATTTAAAGAATTGAACTTTACGTTGCAAGAAATCTTTGGAACAGACAAAGCACCCGTGAGCTTATTTTTTGTACCCACCTACCCTACAGGAATGTGGAGTTTCCAATACGGACTGAAAGGAAATGTTGGACAAAATCAAGTACCTGAGAAGCCTGTTATCGATTCTTTCGTATCCGAGAATGGCCTACGGTATTACAACCATGGATTACAAACCGCAAGTTTTGCGCTTCCAAATTTTGTTGCCGACTTAGTCAAGAAGTAAAACCAATTTTTTTAATTCATAAATTCAAAATAAAATCAACATGAACATTGCAACAAACACCGTGGTCTCTTTGAAATATAAGCTGTCCAACCACAAAACAGGCGACCATATTGAAATCACTGACGAGGAGAATCCTTTGGTGTTTTTGTTTGGAGCCAATGCTTTATTGCCAGATTTTGAGCAAAACATTCTTGGCAAAGCCAAAGGAGATTTGTTTGATTTTGCAATCACGGCCAACAACGCGTACGGCGAGCACAACAACGACGAAATCGTAATGATTCCAAGCAATGTATTCCACGACGAACAAGGGAATTTTGACCAAGAAATGTTTTCTGTTGGTAAAATCATTCCCATGAGCGACAGTGAAGGTCACCAATTGAGAGGTACCATCATGGAAGTTAGTGACGATGTTGTCAAAATGGACTTTAATCATCCTTTGGCAGGAACAGACTTGCATTTTGAAGGTCAAATCTTGGAAGTTCGTGAAGCCTCTGAAGATGAAATTGCACATGGACACGTACATGGTCCAGACGGTCACAACCATTAATATTCAACAGAAAAGTCAAACAAAGATTATTTAGTTATTTTTACAAGTTAAGAAATTGTAAAATTAATAATACTAAATAATCATGGCCACTGTATTTGAAACCCGCTTGATTGGCAACATCGGCAAAGATGCCCTTGTCAAACAAATGGAACGCGGCATCATCGCTGTAAATTTTCCTGTAGCACACAACAAGAATTGGAGGGACAAAAAAACCGGTGTCTCCAAAACCAAAACGACTTGGGTAAACTGCACCATTTGGAAAAAAGAAGGCAGTCACATGCGAATTGTGGACTTTCTTAAAAAGGGAGCGTTGGTAGAGTTGACAGGGACCCCATTCGCGAAGGCGTACACGCAGGAGGACGGAAATATTCGGACAGAAATAAGACTAAATGTCTCTGATACCAATATTTTACGTCCAGCCCATAGGGAAGATGAAACGGCAGATGATTTATTGGATACTACGGAATACGATGTGGATTATGAAAATCAATTTGACGATTTTACTTTATCTGACGAGGATTTCTAGAGATTTCTCATGAATTTCATTTTGAATTAAGTAAAATTCTTTATATTTGCCCTCACAAAATTCCTCCTTAGTCATGACGAAGCATAGCTTGTCATGATGCCGACCGGAAGCGTCGCCACTCAGTTGGACAACTGATTATAGGTAGCAACATAAAAGGACATTCCTCCTTAGCTCAGTTGGTTAGAGCATCTGACTGTTAATCAGAGGGTCTCAGGTTCAAGTCCTGAAGGGGGAGCGAAAGCCGGTCAGCAATGGTCGGCTTTTTTTATTGTAGGATGACCTATTTTATTTATATTATTTATTCTACTTGCATTGATCGTTATTATGTTGGATACTCATCCAATCCTTGGAATCGTCTTATCCAACATAATTCAAATTCAAAAGACAAGTATACCGGAAGGGCCACTGATTGGGTATTAAAATCAACCTTCGAAGCAGAAAATGAATCCGCTGCAATTCACTTAGAGCGCTTCATTAAAAAACAAAAATCCAGAAAATTAATCGAGCAATTATGTGATTCGCAATTCACTCCAAATGGATATTTAGCTCAGTTGGTTAGAGTCCCGCATGTGCGGGATTAATCAGAGGGTCGATTTATTTCGTGGTTGATTCCACCTTCGCTTGCTTCGGTGGTTGAAAGGGGGTCCCGTACGAACGGGATTCAGCGAAAGCCGGTCAGCAATGGTCGGCTTTTTTTATTGTAGGATGACC
>RFQZ01000017.1 GCA_009924735.1 Flavobacteriia bacterium
CGGCTTCGTAGCTAAAATGTGTAAGGGCATAAGTCCTCAATGCGCTGGCATCGAAAGTTTTTCCATCCAATATTGCCCGCATGGCTTCTGCCAATTGTGCTTCATTTCCCCGTTCCACCAAGATGCCATTGCTTTCGTTCGCAAATTCTGGAATGCCATTAACCGCTGTCGTTATCACCGGAACGCCTGACATCCATGCTTCTGGAATTACACATGGAAAATTCTCAAAATTGCTAAACAAAACCAAGGCCTTGCAGTTTCGCAGGAACGAGGCAACCTCTTCCGTACTTTTCGTTCCATGAAAAAACACCACGCGATTTAACATCCCCAGGGATTTTGCAAGTTTCCGTGCATCGGACACATCTCCATCACTGATGATGTGAAATTCAAAATCCGTTCGCGTTTCCGCAAGAAGATTTACTGCGCGCAACATTCCCAACACATTCTTTGCAGGCTCGAAGGCCGTGGAGATGTGCACCAGGCGATTCAAGTGTGGTGAATTTTCACCTATTGTAAAAACTTCTTCATGAACGACATTGGGGAGTACCTGATAACTTGCCCCAGACAAAGCTTTAATTCGCTCCCCGAGGTTTGCACTGACCGGAAGAATCATTTTTGCCCGTCGAAATACAGGAATCATTCGCTTCACCATCCACTTTGGATAAGCATTTGGCCCCTGATGTAAACCGCTCGAATGTTCCGTAATCACCATGGGAATGCCTTGAAAAAACTTTTTCACCCTCAAACCCAATGGAAAGACCACGTTTACATGAATGACATCCGGTTGACCGAATAAAGTACGATGGGTTTCAACCCCCAGCGCCATCGCTTTTCGCCATTGAAAAAACTGTACAATATTTTTGAAAACGCCTCTGTTTTTTGGATAAAACACCCGCAATTCGACTATGCCATTTCGTTCTGTTCGATCCACGAACCTACTTCCTCCATCCGTTGCATGCAGAGAAAGGGTGGTAACCTTGTTAAACTTCCCCGCAGCTTCTGCATGTTTTTGAATAAAATTACCCAAAGTGGGGGTATTGGGACTCGGATACCACGAACAAAGAAAAAGGATGTTTAACGGGCGTTGCATTACACCAAGGTCTTGGAAAAAACTTCAAAAACCTGCTGTAAAGCAAAATCAATTTCTGATTGGGTGTTAAACCTAGAGAAAGAAAACCGCGCATTGGGTCTGCGCATGTCTGCACCAATGCCTTCCAACACATGAGAACCCTTCGCTGCGCCTGAAGAACACGCACTGCCTCCGCTAACCGCTACGCCTTTCAAATCTAAGGTAAACAATAGCATGGATGCTTTATCTATGACAGGAAAGGAGACGTTAAGTACGGTATACAAAGAACCTTCTGGGGTAACATCGCCATGGAAATCAAGGGTGTCAAAGTGACTTTTCAATTTTTCCATCATATAGCTTTTGATTCCCTGCACATGGGCTTGATGGGCTGCTAAATCAGCGTAGGCTAAATCCATGGCCTTGGAAAGCCCCACGATTCCCGCAATATTCTCCGTTCCGCCACGAAATCCACGTTCCTGAGCACCGCCCAAAATCATTGGTGTCATTTTGATGCGCTTGTTCACATACAAGAAACCTATGCCTTTTGGCCCATGAAATTTATGTGCTGCGCAGGTAATGAAATCGATATCCAAGGCTTTCAAATCAAAGGCGTAATGTCCCATGGTTTGGACGGTATCCGAATGAAAATAAGCCCCGTGCGTTCTACACAAGATAGCCACCTGTTCTATCGGAATCAGGGTAGCAATTTCATTGTTGGCGTGCATTAAGGAAACCAAGGTTGGTATTTCCTGTTTAAGGAGTTCCTCCAATTCATTCAAATCAATGTGACCTTGTCGATCGACAGAGAGGTAAACCAACTCCAAATCGTGTTTTTCGCGGAGCATTTCTACCGTATGACCTACGGCATGATGTTCAAGTACCGTTGAGATGATTCTTTTTACCCCCAATTCATTCACTGCAATGTGACAGGCTAAATTATCTGCTTCGGTTCCGCCAGAAGTAAAATAAATTTCGGAAGGTTGGCAATGCAAATGTTTCGCTACGTTTCTTCGCGCAGTCTCAATGAGCGCCTTGGTCTCGCGTCCAAAAGAATGACTTGAAGACGGATTTCCAAATTGATGGGTTAAAACCTCACACATGGTTTCAGCAACTTCCTTAGCGACAGGGGTGGTTGCTGCATTGTCCAAATATACCCGCATATTCTACTTTTCGCGAAGATACGAATTACCTTTGCATAAAATTGATACTTTCGCAATATGATAAGGATTGGAACTTTCATTTGTTTACTCGCCCTGACAGGCGTTTTTTACGCCCAAAACAACGATAAACTTAACAGCAGTGGGATGCTTACGATTGGCATTCGTTCCACGCTTAGCGCTTTCAACGACCAACAAAATGAAATGCCAGGAAAAGGCATCGGCGGACATGCCCGTTTGAGGTTGTCAAAACAAATAAACACCGATTGGTTTTTCGATTACATCACCAGTGACATCCTGAACTATGCGCATCGTACCGATTACCATATTGGTTGGAGTGTCCTATACTATCCACTTTCAGAATTAAAGTGTTACCGAATACAACAGACCAAATACAAACCCCTTTTCCGTCCTTACGTGGTCGCAGGGCATTGCTTCGATTACTCATTGATTCAAGACAAGGCTGACATTAACCATTTTGCTGAGCGCTGGAGCTCCGCTGTACAAGCCGGACTAGGAACCCATTTCGAAATCACCCCGAGGTTCGACGTATCCTTAACAGCGCAGTACATGTTCCATTTGGGAAATCACATTCACATCGATTATGACTTTGACACACAGGTTTTGGAATTTCATGAAGAAAAAGGTGCGCTTCAATCTGGACATTTGTTAATCAACCTAAGTTTGAACTACAAAATCGCGAAATTATGGGGAAGAAAATAATTTTTGTTCTACTGTGGATTCCTTGTTTTGCCTTCGGTCAAGCAATAAATACAGACGAGAGACCTCTGAATTTTGGCCCCTCTTTGTTAAAAGCTTCAGCAACCATTGCCCCCACCCGATTCTACAAAATTTATTCAAGTGCTGCCATGCTCAATGGTTATTTGGAATACGTCTTGGAAGACAGAATCAGCTTACGCGGTGAAGTTTTTCAGTTCATGCCCAACATTGCAAACCTTAAATTCCAAGCTGTAAACATCCCAAGAAATTATACGGGTATTCATGCAGGTTTCGGTTATCACATTGGAAAGCGAAACTGGAAACACTCCATTCACCTTGAGCCGGGCGTAAGCATCACGGAAATCGCACAAGACAATTACAACATTTCCTATAAATGGTCCGCAAACCCTGCATTGCTTGTGAAGGTTGGTACCTGTTTATACGTTTCCCGTTTCTTTGATTTTTTTGCAGAAATAAACTGGAGTGACAGCTATGTCCGTAACAATCCTGCTACCTCTGTATCCATGGCCCAAGTCGGCATCAGTGCGGGATTGGGATTTCACCTACTGACCAAAACAAAAAAATAACTTCCCATGCAAAACATTCGAAAAATCTCCCTGGTCTTTTTTCTGATTCCCATTGTTTTCTGTCATTGCAGCTCCGTGACCTCTGCACCGAAAAAACAAACTGCCAAGCCTCAGGTTCCTGCGACAGAAAAAGCACTTTTTTCCTTTGACCCATGCGACAGCCTAAAGTTTATCCAAACCGAAAATTTAAAGGCAAGTGGGGGCACCAAATCTGTGGTATTCAGTAAAAACATGGAATTCCTTTATGCAATGAACCTCGAAGGGATGTCTGTGATGGAATGTGTCCAAAAGTCGAGACAAATCAAACGCATTTTTAAATTCAAAGCCACCCCTGGGACGGGTTGGGATTATGATTCGAACAAACCCATTTCATCTTATGAAGAAAAACCTGTGGAAGCTTTTTTATCACACCACGACAGTATTTTATGGGTTTCTCTTCACAATGCGGAAGGAATTGTACCCATTCACTTGTATGATTACCAACATAAACCCATGGCGAAAAGCGACAAATGCGTCTATGTTCAAGATGCCGACGGGAAAAACATGGATACGATTTATGTTCCCATCATAAAAACAGGAAAAACCCCAAAGGTTATCGCGTGTACCTCAGACGACCGTTTTCTTTTGGTGAGCAATTGGCATTCCTACAATGTGAGTGTTTTGGAAATGAATGGCGGGAAATACCCCTATGCCCAATTAAAGACGAACATTGCTGTACCCAGCATACCCCGAGGAATGGTCATCGATGAGAAAACGAACAAAACCTACGTTGCGATCATGGGCGGATCCACCATTTCGGTGATTGACAACAAAACATGGACCTTGTCTGGGGAGATTAAAGTAGCCTCAAATCCACGACATATTTTACAGGACAATACCGCTCGACTTTTTGTTTCTTTCAATTCGTTGGCGAAGGTAGGATGCGTAAATCCTGCGAATGGTGAAACCTTGTTCACAACAAACACCGCAGCGCAACCTAGGACCATGGCATTATCCAAAGACAATGCGTATTTGTTTGTCACTTGTTACCAAGGAAACGAACTTCAAGTGTTTAAAATCATGGCTGATCGTTTTGTACTCGTGAACAAAATCAGTTGTCCAGGAAAGCCTGTTGGCGTTGACATTTATGAAAACAACGATGCAATTGAAGCATGGGTGTGTTCCTATGATACAGGAATTATTTCCGTGAATCGCTTCAAGAAAATGCGCTAGACCTGTCTGTGGGATTTACGCATTTTTACAAGACGCTTGTACCTGTGTAACACCTGTCTTGGCAATTGCATTGAATCCGCCTATTACATCCGTCACCTCTTGAAAACCCCTAGATTTCAGTATAGAAGCTGCAATCATGCTGCGGTAACCGCCTGCACAAAACAGGGTTAATTTCTTCCCTCTCGGAAAGGCATCCATTTGGTCATTGATAAAATCCAAAGGCACATTGGAAACTTCAGGCAAGTGCGCCGATGAATATTCTCCGGGTTTTCGCACATCGATAGAAACAGCGTCCTTGTTGTTACCGTTGACAAATTCTTCTGCAGTGAATCGCTTTACAGTATCAAACTCACCTTTCCAAGTTTCAAATCCTCCCGCCAAATACCCAATCACTTGATCATATCCTACGCGTGCCAATCGTTGAACCGTTTCTTGTTCCTTTCCAGTTTCTGTGACCAAAAGAATTTTTTGCGCAACATCGGGAATCAACGCGCCAACCCACGGTGCAAACTGTCCTTCCAAACCGATGAAAATACTTCCAGGTATAAAACCTTCGGAAAACGCCGATGCCGAACGTGTGTCAAGGATTAGGGCATCCGAAGCGAGGGTTGTGAATTCAAGGGCCGACAGTGGTTGAAGGCCTCTTTTCATCACCACATCAATGGAATCGTATCCTTTTTTGTTCAGCGCGACATTTTGCGCAAAATAATTTGGTGGGGGAAGCAAACCATCGGTAACCTCCAAGATAAATGCTTCCCGCGTCATGTCTTGACGCAGCGCATAATTGTTTTGTTTTTGATTTCCCAGGGTATCATGGGTTTCCTTTGACATGTTCTTTCCGCAGGCACTGCCAGCGCCATGGGCAGGATAAATGACTAAATCATCCGACAAGGTCATGATTTTATTTCGCAAGGAATCATAGAGTAACCCTGCCAATTCATCTTGTGTCATTGAAGCCGCTTTCTGCGCCAAATCAGGTCTACCTACATCCCCAATAAACAACGTATCGCCGGAGAATAAGCATTGTTCTTTCCCATCCGCATCGATCAGGAGGTAACATGTCGATTCAAGGGTATGACCGGGGGTATGAAGCACGCGTATTTTTGCATTTCCGAAGGAAAGTTCTTCCCCATCCTTTGCGGCGTAAAAATCAAAATCTGGATGCGCATTGGGACCAAACACGATGGCAGCGCCTGTTTCTTTTGCCAAATCAACATGTCCCGAAACGAAATCAGCATGGAAATGGGTTTCAAAAATGTATTTGATTTTGACGTTATCGGCTTTAGCACGTTCCGTGTAAGGTTTTGTTTCTCGAAGTGGATCGATCACAATGGCTTCGTTTCCGGAAATAACATAATAGGCACCTTGTGCCAAACATCCAGTGTAAATTTGTTCTATTTTCATACTTATCCTTTTAAAATGGTGCTAAACAACACGTAAATACCAACCGCTAACACAAAAAAACCAAAAGTTCTTTTCAATGCTTCTCCCTTCATAAACCTTTGCAAATATACACCGATTAGCATTCCTATGCTCGCAGACAACCCCATAAACAAAAGCGAATTTGTTTCCAATTGCGGCATGTTTTTAAAGCCCAGAAGAAAAGCCAAGGTAGCATTGATAAAAATCAATACAAGCGAAGTTCCCACTGCTTTTTTCATTTCCAGGCCTCGATAAATCACTAAAAACGGAATGATTAAAAAACCTCCCCCCACGCTGATGGTCGCCGTAAGTGAACCCACCAAAACACCTTGTAAAACAAACAAAACATCGCTCTTATTCTCCACGTTAGGAACTCCCTCTTTTGGTTTTGCAATCATTTTTAAAGATGCCATCACCATCAGGATCACGAACAGAAACAAAGAGCCAATGTCTTTGGTGAAATGAAATCCCCACAACGTAAACCAATCCAAAGGAACCAAAGGAAGCAAGAGATATTTTGTTACCACAACCCCTATGACCGAGGGAATTCCAAAAAACAACAAGGATTTAAGGTCTACGCGACGATGATAAAACGACAGTAAACTTCCCCAAAAGGAGGAAATGGCAACCACGAACAAGGCTTGAAAAAAGGCCATTTCGGTTGACAACCCAAAAAATGTGAGCAAAATGGGTATCGTTAAGATGGATCCCCCACTCCCTATCAATCCTAAGGAAATCCCTACAAAAACCAAAAGTATAAATCCCGCTATAATCACGAGACAAAGTTGCGAATTAAAACCCGATTGAAAGTAACCCGTGTTACAAAGCAGAATGAACAAAATGAAATCGAAAAGGTTATAGGATTATGTCGAAGAAAATTACTTCCCGAAACGAATACGACGGCCTAGAGAAACGTTTTAAAACGACCTTTTTCAATAGCATTGCAGGAGTGAAGAACGCCTGTTTGGTCGCTACGAAATCCGCAGATGAAAAAACAAACCTGGCCATTTTCAACTCATTGGTACACATCGGAGCGAACCCACCCTTGCTTGGACTGGTTTTTCGTCCTGACAGCGTAGAACGCCACAGCTTAGAAAACATCCTGTCAACGGAATTCTTTACCATAAACTTGATTGACCAAAGTTTCATTGCCCAAGCGCATCAAACCTCTGCAAGGTATACACGCGAAGAATCGGAATTTATTGAAACGGGACTGCAAGAGGGACATATCGAAGCCTTTCCTGTTCCTTTCGTATTGAATGCCCAGGTTTCTTTCGGAATGAAATTCAGGGAAAAATTAGAGGTGACCTCGAATGGGACGCAGATACTCATAGGAGAAGTCGAATGGATGAGGTATCCGGATGAAATCGTCGCACCTGATGGTTTTGCGGACCTTACGAAACTGGGCATTGTTGGCACCCTGGGACTGGACGCTTACCTTGATGTAAAATTAATTACGCGATTTTCTTACGCAAAACCCAAGCTTCCGCTTCAAAGAAAACCATAGGAAAGTAAGCTTTAATGCTTATAACGATTGCCAAAGCACTTCAAAATCAATTCATAAACAATCGAATCGCTTGCGATAATTTGGTGCGAATCTGTGTACGGTCAATGATGAAATCCAAAAATCCATGCTCGAGTAAAAACTCTGCTTTTTGAAATCCGTCGGGAAGGTCTCTTCCAATGGTTTCTTTCACGACCCTAGGTCCAGCAAAGGCAATGAGTGCCCCCGGCTCTGCGATGTTAATGTCACCGAGCATGGCAAACGAAGCCGTCACCCCTCCCGTAGTTGGATCCGTTAAATAAGAAATATAGGGCAACTTCGCTTCTGCCAACTGACCCAATTTCCCTGAAACCTTCGCCATTTGCATTAAGGAATATCCAGCCTCCATCATTCTCGCTCCGCCTGATTTGGAAATGATCATAAAAGGTGCCTTCAAACGTATCGCTTCGTCAATGGCCCGTGAAATCTTTTCTCCCATTACGCTTCCCATGGAACCGCCAATGAAACCAAAATCCATGGCAGCAATGACCAAAGGATTGCCATCCAACTGTCCTTTCGCGGTGCGAATGGCGTCTTTTAAACCTGTGTTTTTTTGCGTGGCTTTTAGGCGGTCTACGTATTTTTTCGTGTCTTCAAATTGCAATGGATCTCCAGAAACCAAATCCTGATCAAGCATTTCGAATTTCTTATCATCAAAAATAATCTCAAAATAACTTAACGCATCGATTCTTTCGTGATGGGAACAACGTTCGCAAACGAAATTGTTTTTGGCTAAATCATTTACAATGTATAAAGTCTTACAATTTGAACACTGCGTCCAATAACCATCAGGCGTTTCCTTTTTGTCGTTCGTGGAAGTTGTAATTCCTTCCTTTTTTCTTTTAAACCAACTCATATTAAGCTAAGGTATTGATGTTGTTCAAGTCCGAAAAAGATTGCGTTAATCTTTTGATAAAAGTCTTTTCCCCTTCACGAAGCCACTTTCTTGGGTCATAGTACTTCTTGTTGGGTTTGTCATGCCCTTCTGGATTTCCAATTTGGGATTTAAGGTATTCAATGTTCCCTGTAACGTAATCCCTCACCCCTTCGGTAAATGCATATTGAAGGTCTGTGTCGATGTTCATTTTGATCACTCCGTAGGTGATTGCTTCTCGTATTTCCGTTAATGAAGACCCCGAACCGCCATGAAAAACAAAATCTACTGGATTCGGCTCCGTATTGTACTTTGCTTGAATAAAATCTTGCGAATTTTTAAGGATCTCAGGTTTCAAGATGACATTTCCCGGTTTGTATACTCCGTGTACATTTCCAAATGCAGCGGCAATCGTAAAGCGAGGAGAAATTTTCAACAATTCTTCGTAGGCATAAGCAACTTCTTCTGGTTGTGTATACAATTTCGAGCTGTCCACATTGGAATTGTCCACACCATCCTCTTCCCCTCCGGTGATCCCTAATTCGATTTCCAAGGTCATTCCTATCTTCGACATCCGGGTTAAATAGGCTTTGCAGATTTCTATGTTTTCATGGATGGGTTCCTCTGACAAATCCAACATGTGTGAGCTGTACAAGGGTCTGCCTGTTTCTTGAAAGAATTTTTCCCCCGCATCCAATAATCCATCAATCCACGGCAATAGGTTTTTCGCACAATGGTCCGTATGTAGAATCACAACTGCACCGTATGCTTTTGCGAGCTCATGAATGTGCTTTGCCCCAGAAATCCCTCCGAGAATCGCTGCTTGCTCGTTTTCATTGGAGAGTCCTTTGCCTGCAAAAAAATGTGCTCCGCCATTGGAAAACTGAATAATCACAGGTGAATTTAATTTCGCTGCGGTTTCAATGACTGCGTTCACGGTAGAGGTACTCGTTACATTTACAGCAGGTAACGCAAAACCCTTTTCTTTCGCCAAAGCAAAAATGCTTTGAACCTCATCGCCGGAGGCTACGCCTGGTTGGATCATATTTGACATAAATTTTCGTATTGTAGGTGGTCAAAATTAAAAAAATACAACGAATTAAAAACATTAACAATATCAAAGGATGATTTGCGTTAGGTTCAAAAAATTAGCGTATGACCAAAAAGTACAAAAACAACAAGAAGGGTTTTAAATTAAAAGGAAACAATCCTCCAGACAATCTGATCAACTTTTTACTGAATTACAGCAATTCGTTGGAAACGGTAAAAACCAAAATCACCACCTCCGTAGTACACAAAAATTAATCAAAGGGCATTTGCCCTTTTTTTGTGCCCAAAACTGTAATTTTAGTCCATGAAACCACACGTTTTACTTTGGACTTTCCTCTTAAACCTCACCGTTTTCGGACAGAACACCTCGAATTGCCCGATCCTTCCAACCCCCGTAACCTACATTTCCACAGGGGACAGCATCCAATTTAATGCGTTGGGATTTGACTCCAGCTCAACCCCTTCCTTTATTTCAACTGCCATTTTTGACGTTGCCAAGCTGTATCAAACAGAATTGGTCACTACCTACAAAGACAGCGGTTTTGTAACCTTTCATCCATTGTTGGGGGGCTATCCGAACGCGTATTCGATCAATGTTTCCAAAACCGGCATTCGGATTCAGTACACCAGCGAGGCCTCTTGTTTTTATGCCCTTCACTCATTGATGCAATTGGTCACAAAAAAGGAGGATGAACCTTATTACGCTGTTCCAACATGTTTTGTAAAAGATTACCCAAAATACAATTGGCGCGGGATGCATTTAGATGTTTCAAGGCATTTTTTCTCGGTCGATGAAGTCAAGAAATACCTCGACTTGATGTCGCTCTACAAGTTCAACGTTTTCCATTGGCATTTAACGGATGACCAAGGTTGGCGCATTGAAATCAAAAAATATCCAAAGCTTACAACCATTGGCGCCTGGCGAGACAGCACGGTAGAAAACCACTTTTCGACCTACCCGCGGACGTACCACAAACAACTTTATGGTGGTTTTTACACCCAGGAAGAAATCAAAGAAATTGTCCAATATGCCCAAGCGCGCTACATCAACATCGTTCCAGAAATTGAAATGCCAGGACACGCCAGGGCCGCTTTGGCTGCCTACCCAGCACTCTCATGTACAGGAAAACAACAAGGCGTAGAAGGATTGTGGGGGGTTTTCGACGATGTTTTTTGTGCCAAAGATTCAAGCATACTTTTCTTGCAGGATGTGCTTTCTGAAGTAGTCGACTTGTTTCCGGGACCCTTTGTACACATAGGTGGAGACGAAGCCCCAAAAACCCGCTGGGAGAAATGCCCCAATTGTCAAAAGGTGATTGCAGACAACCACCTCAAAAACGAACATGAGCTTCAAAGTTATTTTATCAAAAGGATGGACAGTTTCCTTACTTCCAAAGGAAAAAAACTCATTGGGTGGGATGAAATTTTAGAAGGAGGACTTTCTCCAAATGCCGCAGTTATGTCTTGGAGAGGAATGGAAGGAGGCATTGAAGCCGCTAAACAAGGCCACTATGTAGTCATGTCACCTGGGTCTCATTGTTATTTTGACCATTACCAAAGTAAATCGTCCTCGGAACCCTTAGCCATTGGTGGTTACACCCCACTTCAAAAAGTGTATGAATTTTCTCCAATTTCCCCTGAAATGACTGCGACTCAGGCAGGTTATGTGATGGGCGGTCAAGCGAATTTGTGGACGGAATACATTTCCAGTTTTGACCAGCTGACGTATATGGCTTACCCAAGGGCAATCGCACTCAGTCAAGCCCTTTGGTGTACACAAAAACCTCCTTATGCAGAATTCGAAAAAACACTGAGAAATTACCACATCATTGACCTCTTGATGAATCCCAATTTGGACGTTTACCCTTGTTTAGATTTCATGACGCCGCATCCTTTTTTCAAAAGATTTTCCAACGGCATCCAACTGAGGTTTAATTTTCCCGATACGAGCGAAGCTGTTGTTTTGGTATCAAACTTTGCTTCTGCTGACTCAAAATGGATGGCTCAGGGAGACAGCCTTCTCATTCCACGCCAAACGTCAAAAATAGATCCCATTCACATCACTTACTTCTCTGTATGCTGCGCGGATTCTTTCGATATCGTTCCACACAAAGCGATGGGTTGTGAGGTGAATTTCATAACACCCCCCAGTAAACAATACAACCCGGGCTCCCTGGTTTTGGTGGATGGACAAAAAGCAGCACGTCCTTGGAGAGGATTTCAGTGGGTCGGATTTGACACCAGCCAAGTGGAATTTCAAATTACCTTACCCACCCGCCAAAAGCTAAAAAAGGTCACTTTGAATTTTCTTTATGAACCTAATTCTTGGATTTACCTTCCCCTAACCGCGACCATTTCAACAAAATCGAACGACAGAATTAAAGTGAAATCGTACAAAATCTCTGGTGAAACAACGGACTGTAAATTCAAAACGCGTGCGAAATACATCACCATTCGAATCAAAGGAGAAGCAAGCATTCCCGTAAACCAACCCGGAGCAGGAAATACACCCTGGATTTTTATGGATGAAGTAACCGTAGAATAAACAGGGAAAAGGTTTTTTTTCTCCAAACCATTTAACGCTTCAGATGTTGTATTTTTGTCGAAAATTCATACCATGCGAAATTGGGTTTCAATTAAATCCTACACGGATATAACATTTGATTTTTTTCAGGGGATTGCAAAAATCACCATTAACAGACCCCACGTTTACAATGCGTTCCGTCCGGAAACCAACATGGAGATGCTGGACGCCATGAACATTTGCAGGGAGCGTAATGACATCAACGTCGTTGTCTTAACAGGCGCTGGCGACAAAGCATTCTGCTCTGGAGGCGACCAAAATGTCAAAGGAATTGGCGGATACATCTCTGAAAATGGCGTACCAAGGTTAAATGTGTTAGACCTTCACAAAGCCATTCGCTCACTCCCTAAACCAGTCATTGCGATGGTAAATGGCTATGCCATTGGTGGTGGACATGTGCTTCATGTTGTTTGCGACCTTACGATTGCCTCTGAAAATGCCATCTTTGGTCAAACCGGACCTAAGGTTGGGAGCTTTGACGGAGGATTTGGATCTTCCTTCCTCGCGAGACATGTAGGACAAAAGAAAGCCCGAGAAATTTGGTTTTTGTGCAATCAATATACAGCAGAAGAAGCTGAGAAAATGGGCATGGTGAATAAAGTTGTGCCGCTTGCTGAACTTGAAAATACCACGGTGGAATGGTGCAACACCATCATGAAAAGAAGCCCCTTGGCCATTCGAATGATTAAGCGTTCAATGAATGCCGAATTAGATGGTCAACATGGATTAATGGAGCTTGCTGGTGATGCTACCTTGCTTTATTATTTGACCAATGAAGCCCAAGAAGGAAAAAATGCCTTCCTCGAAAAAAGAGACCCTGATTTTCAACAATACCCAAAATTCCCTTAAGATGTCTGTTCGAAACTTAGAACCCAAAGCGCTTTGGAACCATTTTGCTGATTTAAATGCCGTTCCACGTCCCTCCAAAAAAGAAACTGAAGTCCGTACGTTCATGTTGAATTTCGGACGTTCACTTGGACTTGAAACCCTTGAAGATGCCATTGGAAATGTGATCATTAAGAAACCCGGAACCACTGGAATGGAAAACCATCCTGCCGTAATCCTACAATCGCATTTGGACATGGTGCATCAGAAAAATGAAACCACCGAATTCGACTTTTCTACCCAAGGGATAGAAATGTTGGTCGAAGGAGATTGGGTAAGGGCCAACGGAACCACCTTAGGCGCAGACAATGGGATTGGCGTCGCCGCAATCATGGCCGTTTTCTCTTCCAAAGACATCGCACACCCACCCTTGGAAGCCTTGTTTACGATTGACGAAGAAACAGGAATGACCGGAGCGAAAGAACTGGATGGCAAAATGTTAAATGGTACCATTTTATTGAACTTGGACACCGAAGATGACGATGAATTGTCCATAGGATGCGCCGGAGGAATCGATACAAACACAAGTTACACATACACGCAAGTTGCGAAAAATGAAAATTGGGTTCCAATAGAAATTAAGTTACGTGGTTTATTGGGAGGTCATTCCGGAATGGACATCGATAAAGGCCGAGGAAATGCCAATAAATGGATGGCGCGACTTCTTTGGGAAATACGCAATGGACAAGATTTTCAATTGCTCTCGTTCGATGGTGGAAGCCTTCGAAATGCAATACCTCGGGAAGCAACTTGCGTCATTGCTACGCCAAACAAGGAATTAACGCTTCAAATCTTGTCGGACTTCAACGAAACCTTAACCCAGGAATACCACTCCATTGAACCTGACTTTAGCTTCACTTCACAAATCATAGACACCACCCTTTCTGCTGTAGAGACAACAGACCGCAATCGAATGATCAATTTGCTTTGTGGCATTCAAAATGGTGTATACCGCATGAGTCCAGACATTCAAGGATTGGTTGAAGCATCCTCCAGTTTGGCACGGGTAATCATAAAAAACGGAAGTTTCACCACACAATCCCTCCAAAGGAGTTCAGTGGAATCTACCAAAAAAGAAATTTGTATGACCATGCGCAGCGCCTTTGAGAATGCCCATTGCGCGGTTGAACATACAGGTGATTATCCAGGATGGAAACCCAATGCGGAGTCAAAAATATTAAAGGTGATGGAAGCCCTATACCACGATATTTTTAAACAAGCACCCAAAGTAAAAGCCTGCCACGCAGGACTCGAATGTGGGATTTTAGGAAAACACCTCCCCGGCGTTGATATGATTTCTTTCGGACCTAACATCCGTGCAGCGCACTCGCCAGACGAAAAAGTTCAGATTTCTTCGGTTCAAAAATTCTGGGAGTTTTACTTAAAAACACTTCAAAACATCCCCTTAGCTTAATTCTATATGCCACACCTTTTGAATACCGTCGACGAAGCCATTGAGGACTTAAAACAAGGTAAAATAATCATTGTTGTTGATGATGAAGACCGGGAAAACGAAGGTGATTTTTTAACTTCAGCGCGAAATGCAACGCCTGACGTAATCAATTTTATGGCGACACACGGACGCGGACTTATTTGTGCGCCCCTAAGCGAAGAACGCTGTGATGAACTCGGATTGGAAATGATGGTACGAAACAATTCTGCCGCCTACGAAACCCCTTTTACCGTAAGCATAGACTTGATTGGTCATGGTTGCACCACCGGTATTTCTGCCAGCGATCGATCTAAAACCATATTGGCGCTGATTGACCCCAATACAAGACCTGAAGAACTTGGAAAACCAGGGCATATTTTCCCCCTACGTGCAAGAAAAGGGGGCGTGCTTAGGCGTGCTGGACATACAGAAGCAGCGGTTGATTTGTCTCGCATGGCAGGACATGAAGAGGCCGGTGTAATTGTCGAGATACTCAATGAGGATGGGACCATGGCACGCTTACCAGAATTGCTAGAAATCGCAAAAAAATTCTCCCTAAAAATCATTTCAATCGAAGAACTTATCAAGTACCGAATTGCCAATGAAAAACATGTAGAAAAAATTGTTGATGTTAAAATGCCTACCGAATTTGGTGACTTTCAACTTCATGCATACAAAGATAAAAATACAGACCAAGACCATTTGGTACTCACAAAAGGCACTTGGGAAAAAGAAGAACCCATCCTTGTTCGTGTACATTCTTCTTGCCTAACAGGCGATGTTTTTGGATCTTGTCGCTGTGACTGTGGTCCGCAATTGCACAAGGCAATGGAAATGATTGACAAAGCGGGAAAAGGAATTATTGTCTATTTAAATCAAGAAGGAAGAGGCATCGGGCTGGGAAATAAACTCAAAGCCTACAAACTTCAAGAAAATGGATACGATACCATCGACGCAAACATAGAGCTGGGATTCAAACCTGACGAAAGAGACTATGGCATTGGAGCCCAACTCATCCGAGAGTTTGGAATCACAAAAATTCGACTGATGTCTAACAACCCCAAGAAAAGAACAGGGTTGACAGGCTATGGCTTAGAAATCGTAGAAAACATCCCCTTGGAAATCAAAAGCAATGTCCACAATGAATCGTACCTTAGAACCAAACGAGACAAAATGGACCATGATTTAAATTTTGAAAAATAATGCTAAGCGTTAAAGGGTTAACCAAAAATTACGGCGAATTACAAATATTAAAAGGCATTGACTTAACCGTATCGGAAGGGGAAATTGTTTCCATCGTGGGTTCTTCTGGCGCTGGAAAAACTACCTTATTGCAGATTTTAGGGACCCTTGACAGACCCGACAAAGGAACCTTCAGTTTGAACGGCATTGCCCCGTTTTCATTAGACGCGAACGGATTGGCAAAATTTCGCAATGAAAACATAGGATTTGTATTTCAATTCCACCAATTGCTCCCAGAATTTGATGCGTGTGAAAACATTATGATTCCCGCAATGATCAAAGGACTGAACAAAAAAGAAGCCCAACAAAAAGCCATGGAATTGCTTCAAACGGTTGGACTCGAATCCCGTGCGAAACACCGTCCCAACCAACTTTCAGGAGGAGAACAACAGAGAATAGCGGTATGCAGAGCCTTGGTGAATCGCCCAAAAGTCATTTTAGCTGACGAACCTTCGGGGAACCTGGATTCAAAAAATGCAGAATCGTTAACGGACCTGTTTTTCAAATTGCGGGAAGACTATCAGCAAACCTTTGTCATTGTTACCCATAATTTAGCATTGGCGGAAAAAGCCGACAGAATGTTACAAATGCAAGATGGAAGATTTCTCTGATCCGAACGCACTTGCTGATTTTCTGCAGTCCAAAGCGTCTCAATTTGAACATCCAGACTTCATTGAAAACGATCCAATTTCCATTCCCCATCAATACCAAAGGAAGGAAGACATCGAAATCATGGGATTGATGGTAGCTACCATCGCATGGGGCAATCGCATATCCATTCTCAAAAGCGGAAAAAAACTCCAAGAAATATTTGGGGAATCTCCTTACGATTTCGTCATGAATCACGATTTGAATAGAGAGATAAACTTTGTCCACAGAACCTTTCAAGGAAAAGATTTGGCATTTTTTATTCGCGGATTGCGACACACCTACCAACAAGGCGGATTGGAGTTGGCCTTTAAAAACAGCGGTGAAAATGAAGGAATGGTAGACCGTATTGCAAATTTCAGAAAGAAGATGCTCACAGTGGAACACCCGCAACGCTGCGAAAAACACATTTCAAACCCATTGAAAAATGCTTCCTGTAAACGCCTCAATATGTATCTCCGTTGGATGGTGAGGTCTGCAGCAAAAGGGGTGGATTTCGGTATCTGGAAAAGCATTTCTCCGGCCGAACTTTACATTCCATTGGATGTTCACACAGGGAATGTGGCGCGCAAACTTGGGATTTTAGAAAGGACACAAAACGACTGGAAGTCCAATGTTTTACTTATTGAATACTTCAAAACACTTGACCCATTGGACCCCGCTAAATTTGACTTCGCACTCTTTGGATTGGGTGCCATGGAAAAATTCTAAAACACCAAGTTCTCTTCCAATAAGATCTTTTCTACTTCACGAGATACAGAGTCAATCATTTCCTTTCTGACCTTTCCTTTGTTATAATAGGTAAACAACTCCTCACAATATGAAAACTGGTATTTACCATTCTTCCAGGTATAAACCACATGATAGGCTTCGTCATATTCATCCAATCGAAAGCGCATTACGATGTCGTCATAATCCGAATTTGGAACATCCCTCCGTCCAATGATGTACCCCTTAAATTTATTTACACTCACCCATTTTCCTCCCTCTTTCTCAAACACCAAGGTTCTCCGAATTGGAAATTTCGCACCCGGATCCGTGTAGGCAATGCCATTGACTAGGATCATACAACTTTCGGATAATTTCTTTTTATGGTTAAGTGGAAAGAACCTAAAATACTTGGGTGAACATGCACCCAGCTCATCGCCCACGCGTGTTGTATCGCAAATACCCAATTCAGCCAAAATTTTATATTCTTGACCTTCTGTAAATTTATTGGTTCTGAAATTCGTTGAAATTTCTTCAGTTACAACTTTTTTAACGGGGTTATCCTTCTTTTTTACGGTTGACTTTCTGAACATCAGAATTGCCATAATCCCGAAACACAGTAAACCAAATACCATGAAAAGAAAGCTTTTTCTTTGGTAGAATTTTTTCTCGGGTGTATTTATATTATTCTCCATGGTCAATGGTATTTGTTAAAGATTTGTGATGCCATTTCTGTAGCGGTATTGAAAGCGTCTAAATCAATTCCCGTTAAGAGTTCCTGTTCTTTTGCAACCTGCAGTACTTTCTCTGTAGCCATATTTCCTGTCAATGCATTTGTAGCCATAGGACACCCCCCAATTCCGAGGATGGCTGAGTCAAAATTGCGACAACCTGCACGGTACGCTGCATCAAAAATATCGGTTGATTTTTCAGGCAAAACATGTAAATGTGCAGAAATTTCTACGTCTGGTAATGCATTGCTTAGGGCGCCAAACAAATCAAAAACCAAAGCGGGCTCGGCGCATCCTATGGTGTCTGAAAGTGCAAAATGCCTAATCCCCAAAGTCTCAAACAAGGATTTCGCATGATCTACCACCAATGAAGGAGACCAAGGTTCCCCATAAGGATTCCCAAAACCCATGGAGAGGTACAACATCATTTCGCGTTTTTCTTGATGAATCAGGTCTACCATCGTTCGCAATTTTTTCTTGGCTTCAGCAATGGTCGCATTGGTATTTCTTCGTTGAAATTCTTCAGAAATCGAAAAAGGAAAGCCCAAGAAAGCAATCTGGCTAAACGCCAAAGCGGTCTCCACCCCTCGCTCATTGGCAACTATTGCCAATAATTTAGTTTTCCCATCCAAATGAAGGTGAGGAAGTACTTCAGAAGTGTCTGCCAATTGTGGAATTGCCTTAGGGGAAACAAAACTACCGAAATCCAACTTATCGAATCCACAGGCAAGCAATGCGTTCAAGTAATCAACTTTTAATTCTGTTGGAATGAAATCATGAATGCCTTGCATAGCATCGCGCGGACATTCTGTTAGAAACACTTTGTTACTTAGCATGATTGATCAATGCTTTTTTTATGTTTTTAATAAGGTTGGGGCCTTCATATACAAAACCGGTGTAAAGCTGAACCAACGATGCGCCTGCCTCTAGTTTCTCCATAGCGTCTTTCGCACTGTGGATCCCTCCTACGCCGATGATCGGAAGTTTTCCTTGGGTTTTTGAATGAATGTATCGAATCACTTCTGTAGATCTTTCTGAAACAGGTTTCCCCGACAAGCCACCCGCACCTATCTCCGCAACAACACTTGGATCCGTTTTCAGTCCACTCCTCGAAAGGGTGGTATTGGTGGCAATGATTCCATCGAGTTTGGTTTCTATGGACATCGCTATGATATCATCTAACTGCGAATTGCTTAAATCAGGTGCGATCTTCAATAGAATGGGCTTCGGATTTTCATAACCATGATTGACTGCTTGAAGCGCCAAAATCAATTTTGTAAGTGGCTCCTTTTCTTGAAGTTCTCTCAAGTTGGCAGTGTTTGGGGAAGAAACATTAATGGCGAAATAATCAACATAAGGAAAAAGTTCCGCAAAACAATAGAGGTAGTCTTCGGTCGCACTTTCATTCGGGGTCCACTTATTTTTACCTATGTTCCCGCCGATAATCACCTTGAAATCCGTACGACTTTTTAGCCTTTCAACAGCATTCAAAGCGCCCTTATTGTTAAATCCCATGCGGTTGACAATGGCCTCGTCCTTTTTCAACCGAAACAAACGAGGTTTGTCATTCCCATCCTGGGGTTTTGGGGTAACGGTACCAATTTCAATGAAACCAAAACCCAGATTCCCCATCTCCTCAAAACAATAGGCATCTTTATCAAAACCCGCAGCCAACCCTATTGGATTTGAAAATTTCAACCCAAAAAGCTCGCGTTCCAACAGTGGATTTTCAATGGAATAATGACTTTTCACCCAACGATTTAACAAGGGGGTTTTAAAAACCAATTTGAGGGAGGATACAACTAAGTGGTGCGCTTTTTCAGCTGAAAATAGAAAGAGAATTTTTCTTAGTAAAGAATACATTGAATTTTTTAACGTATTCTTACTCCTTTTGCACCGCCGACATTCTTAATGCGTTGACGACCATAATCCTTGTAAGTCAAGTTTTTGATAAAAACGATGTTCAAGTGATAATACGCGTCTGTTTGCTTTTTGTCGCCACGTTGGTAACCAGCCCCAAACCAATTAAAACCAGGTCCTACGGTCACTGATTGGTCAGAAGGATTGGATAAGTATTGGGCAATTGGACCATCCAAGGAGGCCGGGTCGGCATAAACGGTAGACACATCGTCAAGGTAATCCGTAAAAGCAATCACGTAACTCGCTTCAATCCCCATTCTCCAAGATGTACCTAAGCCAAAACGAAAACCAAATCCGAGTGGAACTGACAAGGCAATCGGTAAATAAGGTTTTGCCTGTCCTTCCGTTTTAAGTGGGCGTAGGCTAACCCAATCCCCTTGATATTTTCCTTTAGGATTAAAGTAGGTTCCACCAATGCCTCCAAAGACATAATATTGTTGATTTCGAACCTTTCCATGCTTTTCGCCAGGACGGCTAAAACTTGGGGAAAAGCGCTCAACAGAGAAAAGAATGTATTCGATTCGCTGGTGCAATTCAAACATGTTGCTTTTGAAATTTAAATTTCTTGCTTTACGAATGGGTTCTTCAGAAAGTGCATCATCACCTTTAACATTTACTAAATTCAAAGTAGTGGTGGTGGCAAATTTTGGGTGAAAACGATAACGGTAACCAACGCCAACTGTATAGCTTACGGAAGGCCAATCCCAGTCATAAAGACTGTAATCATGACCGTAAGATCCCGCGCCTCCTAAGTCGCCTGTGAACTGGGTAGCACCCACTGTGAAAATCAACTCTTTCTTATTCAAAGACCAATTTTTTTGTGAGTTGAAGTTGATGTTTTGAGCTACCAAGGTGTAGACATTCACTGACATCAATGTAAACAAAAAGAAAAATTTTAATGCATTCTTTGACATGTTGCTAAAGTAACTAAAATTTTTCTATTCCCCCTTGGTTCTAGGGTTATTTTATATCAATAGGCTAATAGAAATAAAAAAAGCCCTGCCAAACTTGAAAAACCTATAGCCCCATAAAACCAGGGGCTATAAAGTAAATTCTTTTTCGGCAAGGCTGAAAGTATGTAATTAAAATCTTGTCTTTTTGCGATTTCCGCTTTGGAGGGTTGCGTACGATTTACTAGAATTTTTATCATAGCTTTTATTTTAGAGGGTTGTGTTGGGCATATAATGCTTTTAATTTTATCAGGGCTCTGAAGGTTTTAACCTTCGCATTGTTTTCTGTAAGCTCCAAAATCTCGCCCATTTCACGAAAGGATCTTTTTTCAAAAAACCGCATTTCGATCAGCTGAAGTTGCTTGTCCTTTAGCAAAGGAAGAACTTTTAGAAGGATCTCACGCTTGTGCTCGTTTTCATCAATGCTAAACTCCTCCATGACCCTCCCGATTTGTACGGAATCGATGCTAATGGTTCGTTTTGCTTTTTTGTCGCGAAAGGATTGGTATAACTCGCTTTTCGCAATCCTAAACAACCAAGAGGAGAAAGGTACCCCTCGATACTCATATTTCGGTAAATTGATGATCGCTTTCACAAAAACACATGAAGTGATGTCATAAGCGGCTTCTTCCTCATCCACCCTTTTGAAAACATACCTAAAAATTGCATCGTGGTATTTTTTATACAACGGGGCAAAGTGAGCTGGGTTTTGCTTTGCACGTTCGATGAGGATCATATCATCTTCTGGCTTCGACGAAAATTGGAAATTCGAGAGATTCGGAGTCATAACAAATAGATTTAAGGGGTGAAACAATCAGGCTTGCAGTCCTGTTATTTTCCCAAACGCCTTTATGCTATTTAGGTAACAAAAAACTTTTAAAAAATTAAAAAGTAATTCTCAATTGTACGACTAAATCGGATTTTCTGCTGCCATTGATTTGTTCGGCTCCAGAACTGATTACGGATCTATTGTTGTACAAAAATACGCCATACCTTACCCAGAGATCGCAGTGGCGGAGGAAGGAATACCTCACAAGAATGTATGCCCTACTCCCTTGGTAATAATAGGCTGGAACAGCAAAAACGTACAAAGCATTGTTCTCGAAAGAATACAACCTTGTGTCATAACTGTCGGTATCAAAAAGTGCGTAGCGAAGTGCCAAATCGATGGGGGAACTTTTTGGCTTCCACAACAAATCTTGCGTGAAAATCATCCCTTTTTGGAAACCTTTGCTATCACTTTGAATGGTTACCATTTCATATCTACTTTTAAAAGTAAAAGCTTCGTTGATTACATAAGACAAGTTGAAACGATAATTTCGCTGCAAGTTCGGTTCAATCGGCGTAACCGCTCCTACATAATTTGAGGCATTGTTTTCGCGTACTTGTTGACGGAATCGAAAGTAGATTTCAAATATTTTGTTTGGTTTGTAGATGGGTTGAATTAAAAATTCATGGCCTTGGCTCGGTGCATCCACTCCGTATTTTAACCACGGAAACTTAAACAAATCAACATAACCGTTCATACTCCAAGCCGTGTTGAATTTCATTTTAAACCCGGCGTACAATCCCCGTTCATTTTGGGTATTACTGCCTTCTGAAAATCCTGCATTGTAAAACGAATAATAATCCCTTTGATAATCTCGATAGACCAATCCAAAGCTCATTCTCGAATCCAATGAAATCAGGGCACCGTGCATCATCGCCCAACCCGAATTCATCGAACTTAAATTATCGTTATACGCTTTCGAAACTTCACCAAAAATGGCCACATTCTTATAGTTGTAGGAATAATCCATGCCAAAATTCAAATGATGCTGTCCCCTAAAGTCAAACTGGTTATAGATTTTCACAGCTTTCAAATACGGCTTATCATACCCTTGGTAAACGCCTGACAAACCTACCTTAAACAGTCCTTGGTGGTACGTTAAGTTTGCGCCAGCGATGTTTTCACGCAAACCATTCATTTTGGAAATCTCACGGTTGGTTCGGTGAAGCCCTGACAAATCCAGTGTGGAAATGAATTCCAAATCATTGTAAAGAGAATCTGAAACAGAAGATGCATCCACTTTTTTGGAGGATGCAAACAGCAATGCACCAAAGCGTTTGTATGCCAAATCAACGGCAACCCCTCGCATGAAACGACTTTCGTCAACGGAGGTATAGGCTTTTAATGGAATGGCCGTTCTTTTTGCGGTAGCGATGTCGGAGGTTTTACCAAAAGCATAACTTGACCAAAAAGTCACCCCCTGTCCTATTTGTACTTGATAATCTCCCAAAGCCACACTGCGTATGTACTTTCCTCCTTTAAAAAAAACATGAGCCGAATAAAAATCAAACCCTTTTTTTTGGGCTCCTTTGAAAAATTGTTCCCCTGCGTCTTTCTCAGCGGTAACCCCAACGCTAATGTTGGTTTTGTACGTGTACCTAAACCTCGAATAGTAGCGATCGCTATTTCCATAGTAATAATTATTACTGGTTGCTTTCACTGAATCTGGTACATTGTCATACGCCTGTTTATGCTCCATCGTGGGTTGATACCTTAAAAAAGTCTCAAATTTTCCCTGCTCCAACGCTTCTTTGAAGGTGATGTGAATGTTGTCTAATTTATCATCAACCTTCACAAAGGGCCTTACGAGTTCTATGGTTTCTAGATCCCAATACGACAAGGATTGGAGTTCATAAATGGTGATGTATTTTCCGAATAGCTTTCGGTGTAGCAAAAGGTCACTGATTTGTATGCTGGTTAAAAGTCCAATTTCTTCCAATTCATTTCCTTCGGTATAATTCAAGTTTATGGGATGCTCGTAGTAATAATTAAGTTGTTCGATGAACGTCGTCAAATCAATGTTCTCAGATTGATACAATTCCGAAATAAACTCGATTCTTTGTTGAATAATTTCGGATTTATCTTGTGCAAACGATTGAAAAGTCCAACCCAAAAGAAAAATGATTACAATGGCAGCCCTTGTCATTTTTTCAATTGATAGGTAAAGGAAACATTGGGTGACCACCCTAACTTTTGGTTGTAGGCAGTACCGAAATCCAAGAGAAATTGATTCTTGAATGCATAACCAAAGCCTACATTCATTTCGATTGGACTGGTCGCAAAACCTGTACGAATTGCAAATTTATCGGCGGGAAGGTATTCTATCCCCGCTTTTGCTCGAATGGGATAGTCAATGTTTTTCTCTGCTTCTCCTGCCACCAATAATTTTTTAGAAAAACGATACGAAGTGCCCAACCTCATGACCGTAGTCAAACGATCTTCTTGATAGTCACTTAATTTTGTTCGGGTGAAATTGACGACTGCGAATCCAACATTCCAAACCGGTGTGATTTGCGCCAACAATCCCGCTTCTCCCGTCGCATTCCAAGAAACACCATACCCTTGAGGCAAACGCAATTGATGCATGTTCATTTGTACACCAAGACAAAACAGTTCGGAAAGTTTCAAACTGTACCCCATTCCCACTTTCATAGACCTAAATTGGGTATATCCAAAACTTTGCATCCCTGCGGAAATCACCCCTTTTTTTAAAGGCACGGCTATAGAAAATGATTGTGATTGCAGTTCTTTCAGTAAAAATCTGTTTTCATAGGCGATTCCAACTCCCCATTTTTCCATTTTTGCCAAGGCCGCTGGATTGTGGTGATAAGACCATACATCGGTCAAGGTCACAGAGGCATCTGCCATTGAGCGCGAACGACTTCCAACCGGTTGCCATCCTTGTCCAAACACGAAAGAGGAAGAGACCAAACCTACAATTGAAACCAACAACCTAATTTTCATCTTACCTTGTTTTTTAATCGATTACAATGAACCAACGACTTGAATCTCTTCTCATAAAAAAACCAATTCAGGCCGTTGTTAAAACTGCTTGCATAGATAGTTTTTTTATTTGAATGTGAAGACAATTGCAAAGAATCATAATCAAAATTTAACGCGATTGTCATGGTGTCTCCGTTGGAATCGATGGTCCCAATGCGATAATTGGTCAATTCACAATGGTCATGTTGGAAGTGGTTTTTAAACACGGAATCCCCAGAGGAAAGCAGTTGGTCAACCACACAAGGATGGGTAAGTGAAGTCTCTAACAACCTGAGATGCTTGTTGTAGGCATTAACATATTGTACAATGTCTCGGTTTAATGACTTTTCTTGGTTCGCATTTAAGCCACACGCTCCCGTAAGAAGCAGTAAAATTACAATCCAAATAAAATGAAGTTTGGCCATAGTCGCGACAAATTTACATTTTTTATTAGCGCAGTGCCCCATCCGATTTCAGCAATGAAATGGTTATATTTGAGCCTAAGATTATAAAAAAATGATACGTGAAGTTTGGGAAAATAAGGTTCAAAAGGAGTTAAAAACGACCGAATCAAAAATTTTTACAGATCCCATTGAAGGCATTTCATGGGAATACAAAAACAACAACCCCACCGAACATTTTGTAGATTTTAAACGCTTTGGTTCGACAAGAAACCCATGGAAATTGGCAAGTTACCATGTCGTTGAAAATGCAAAAAAGAGCAACCAAGAAATCCTAAACGACTTACATTTCGGTTCAGAGGTTCTCATGGTAACTTGGGAAAATGGCCAAACCGACTTAGACGTATTGTTTGAAGGCGTTGCTTTCCAATACATCCAAACCTTTGTTGAAGCTGACTCTGAAGAAGCGCAAAAGGCCTTAAAACAATGGATTGAAAAAAGGAACCCATCCAATTTCAAAATCTTAACCAACCCCAATGCACACACTACAGAATCCATGTCCTCAACGTTAAAATTAGATGGTTTCGATGGTTATTCAGCTGGAGCAAATGGACAAACAGAAATAAGTTGGATGTTGCATCAATTTGAGGTTTTGCTTCGTCAAAATTCAACAGACTCTGTCCTCTTCGAAATTGGAATCGGAGAAAACACCTTCATGGAAATCGCTAAATTCAAATCCTTACAAGTCCTAATTGAATGTTTAAAGGTAAAATACGATAAACCTAATTTCAACACCCTTCTCTGTGCAAAAACAGGCTGGAGGAACAAATCACTGAAGGATGTCAATACAAATCAATTGCGTCATACCAACGAAGCATTGGTTGCCATCCTCTCCGGTGTGGATATGCTTTGCATTACCCCTTATGATTTTCAAAACATAACAGGTCCGTCCGAATTCTCTCGACGTATGGCAATGAATGTCTCAAACCTATTAAAGGAAGAAGCACACCTTGATCTGTATGACCAAATAACCGAGGGGAGTTACATCATTGATTACCTTACCCAACAAATGTGCGACCTTGTTTGGGATAAATTAGACCGCTTGGCATCGCTTGAAAAACCTGAAGCTCAAGTGGTCGAATGGATTCAAGAAACCGTAACAAAACGAACACTTGGCCTTGACAACAACGATACAAAAATGATTGGCATCAATTGCTTCTTGAGTGATTCGAACGATGTTCCAGCGAGAAAGTCGCCCCATTCCAAACTAGGGATTCCATATTACTTCTACGAAAACATTGCCTTATGAACAAAGCACATTGGAGTGATTTTGTAAAATCAGTCCCAAAAAGTGAATTTAAACAAAGTGAGATTGATGGGATTCAAATTCCTTATTATCCACCAACCCTGGCGATTGAAGATTTTTTTTCTGGGGTTGAACCCTTTCGCCGAGGACCCTATGCCTCAATGTATACCTCAAAACCATGGACCATTCGACAATATGCAGGATTTTCTACCGCCAAGGAATCCAATGCTTTTTATAAAAGAAATTTATTAAACGGACAAAAAGGACTTTCAGTCGCTTTTGATTTACCAACCCATCGGGGTTATGATTCGGACCATCCAAGGGTAAAAGGAGATGTTGGAAAAGCAGGTGTGGCCATTGATTCCATTGAGGATATGAAAATGTTGTTCGATGGAATTCCACTTCATGAAATGTCGGTTTCCATGACCATGAACGGTGCGGTTATCCCCATCTTGGCTTTCTACATTGCTACGGCTTTGGAACAGGGTGCAGATTTGACTTCCTTAACCGGCACGATTCAAAATGACATCCTTAAAGAATTCATGGTACGCAATACCTACATCTACCCTCCTGCTCCGTCGATGCGCATCATTGCTGATATCTTCGGATATACATCGCGTTTTATGCCAAAATTTAACAGCATCTCCATTTCGGGTTACCACATGCACGAAGCGGGCGCGAACGCAGCACAAGAACTTGCCTATACCCTATCCGATGGAAAGGCATATTTGCAAACTGGAATTGCTTCCGGATTAAGTGTTGATGATTTTGCGCCAAGGTTGAGTTTCTTTTGGGCGATTGGAATGAACTTCCCGATCGAAATTGCAAAGTTACGCGCCGCCAGAGAGCTTTGGTCGGAGATTGTTTCTAAATTCAACCCTCAAAATACGAAATCAAAAATTCTACGAGCCCATTGTCAAACGTCTGGGTGGTCGCTCACAGAACAAGACCCATTCAACAACATTACCCGAACTTGTCTTGAGGCATTGGCTGCCGTTTTGGGAGGTACCCAATCCTTACACACCAATTCACTGGATGAAGCCATCGCCCTACCTACAGATTTTTCCGCAAGAATTGCCAGAAACACCCAGTTATTCATTCAACTCGAAACAGGAATTACACAGTTTATCGATCCATTTGGCGGCAGTAAGCACATTGAACACCTCACGCAGGAACTGATTCATGAATCGAAAAAATTGATGGCTGAAATAGAAGAAATGGGTGGGATGACACAAGCCATTTCAACCGGACTGCCCAAATTAAGGATCGAAGAAACCTCAGCGAAAAAACAAGCAAGAATAGATGCGGAAATGGAAGTCATTGTTGGCGTGAATCGGTTCGTAACAGAACAAACTTCAGAAATGGATCTCCTTGAAGTTGATAATGACATGGTAAGGCTGGAACAGACTGAAAAGTTAGCGCGCATTAAAAACGAGCGAGATTCCCAAAAAGCAGAAAATCTATTAAACAAACTGGAAGCGGCAGCGAGCAATTCGGATAATTTACTCGAAATCGCCGTTGAATGCGCATTGGCCAGATGTACATTGGGTGAAATTTCTTTTGCCATGGAGAAGGTTTTTGGAAGGTATGAAGCCAACATTAAGACCATCTCAGGGGTTTATAAAACACACGCCATGCTAGATAAAGATTTTAATGAAGCCAGAAAATTAAGTTCTGAGTTTGCAACATTGGAAGGACGTCAACCTAGAATTTTGATTGCAAAAATGGGACAAGACGGCCACGACCGAGGCGCCAAAATCATTGCAACCGCGTTTGCAGACATTGGTTTTGATGTAGATATGGGACCCTTGTTTCAAACCCCAGAAGAAGTTGTAAAACAAGCCATTGAAAATGATGTTCACATCGTTGGGGTATCTTCCCTAGCCGCCGGACATAAAACGTTAGTTCCAGAACTCATCCAACTTTTAAAACAACAGAATCGGGGTGACATACTCGTTGTGGTGGGTGGAGTGATCCCTAAAAATGACTATGATTTCTTATACAAAACCGGTGTTTTTGGCATTTATGGTCCTGGCTCCAAACTGTCCGTTGCAGCCTGTGAAATATTGACACTGCTCATAAAAAGTCACAATTAAATTGTAACTTCGGCATAAAATTTGAAAAAAGCGGGCAAAATTTATATAAAATGAAGCATTCCTTAATCCTTTTCTGCTTAACAGTTACCAGTTTCTTCTTCGCGCAAAACGTAACTTTTACAGCGAGCAAACGCTTGGTCGTACCCGTATTAAACAATGAGGTAAAACCAGAAAACATCGTTGAACTCGTAAACACTTCTAAACTTACTTCGAAAGGAGCAAAAACATATACATGGACCGTAAACGGAAGCGTTGAACCAGGAAAAGGTTGGGACTTCGTCAAAGGAACCAATAAAAACGCTGAAAAAATTAAAATCACTTTCAATAAACTGGGTAATTATACCATTGGATTAAACATCGTTGAGAAAAATGGTGAAGAAGAAAATGAGTATTCTGCTGAAATGGAAGATTTGATCTCTGTTCGAAGCGTATTCCCTGAACTGGCTGCTTTATATGCTCAAAAACCAAAACCCAACTATGTGAAATTGGTTGAAAAAGCCTCTGAGTATGTTGCAAAACCAAAGTTTGCAAATGACCCCACTCCAAATTTATTTTTATCCAAAGGATTTTTAGGATTGGTAAAAACAGGCAATTCAGACCCTCGATTTGAGTCTGCTTTCGAGGATGCAGTTGCAAGTTTTGCTGCTGCAAAAGAATTAGACAAAAACGGCGTAATCTATGACGACGAACATCAAAAATACTTAAGCGAGTTAGAAACGTATTTGCTCACTGAAAACATTGAAGTTTTTGTAGACGAGGACAGTAAAAACGCTGATGCCATGGACCAACTTGCCGAAGCTGTTGATTTTTACAGTCAAGTGACTTTGGCACCCATCTCCAGTAAGTTTTTAGAAGCTTATTTGAAATTCAACATGAAGGACACAAAAGGTGCGAACTTAATTTTCACTACGGAAATCCCAAAATTGAAAAAGTATAAAAAACTAGACGAAGAAACTCCCTACGGAGAAAAATTTACCGATGAAAACGGAACAGAGTTCATTATGTCTACGGTTGATTTGAAAGTACTTAAAATGGGTGTGAAAAAAGTTGCCTTATTGATGAAGACAAGGGATGGTGGCAAACCATTTAAAGCATGTGAATTGCTAGAGGCCGTTGAACCATGGCTCATCGACGATAAAGATTTTGCAAGTTTCTATTCCACAGAGTTTAAAAGTTGTATGGAAAAGTGATTTCAACAATTACTTATGCATAAGAAAACCATCGATTACCGATGGTTTTTTGCTTTTTACCTACTTTCGTTTCATGAAAATTCCTAGAATACTAAAAAACAAGTTTACCATCACAGGAATCATTTTCATGATTTACATGTTATTCTTAGACGACAGCGACATTTTTACCATTGTAACCAACCTTAACAAGCGAAAGGCACTGGTTGCGCAGAACGTTGAAATGAAGCAAAAATTAACCGAAACCCGATCCATTTTGAAAGACCTTTATAAAATTGATTATTTGGAATCTTACGCCAGAACGAATAAATTTTTCAAAAAACAAGACGAGGAAATATTTGTGATCATCCCAAAGAACATTCCTTAGTTTCGAATTTTCACTTGGTAACTGGGGAAGTAATACCCTAAAATCTGAAGATAAGAATATCCCAACTTTGACATTCGCATTGCGCCCTCTTGACACAATCCTACACCGTGTCCGTATCCCCTTCCTTCCAAAACCACCTCATCTCCACTTTGATCAACGTTAAAGAATGACGATTTTAACCCAAAATGCTCTCGTATGTCACGCATAGGCATGCCATAACCCGGGTGTATTAGAAATGCGGTACGGCCATCGCTGGACCAATCATACAACCTGGTTTGACTTAAAGAATCATCAATTGGGTAATGATATTTACCCAATAGAAACTGCGTCCATTCGGACTTCGTGATTTTTTTTGTCCACTTTGCTTGTTGTGAATAAATACAAAAGGTATCCTTAAAGGATTCCAATCCCGGAATTTCTTCATTCCAAACCTGAATTGGATTGCAAGTTTGTCCACCGCAATTTGCGCTGAAAAATGTGGGAGCCAACAAAGTGTCGTTGAGGGTTAAAATGATGTTTTTTGTCAACGCAACTGCAGAATCAATTAGGTTACTTCCATTCCGTTTATGCAAATATGCTTGACAATGTACTTGATTACAGAGGTTATACCCATCCTTTGCATGCTTATTCCATGCCTTTAAGGCAAAGGTTCGGCTGATGATCGATTGAACCTTGTAGTATTCAAGTTTTTGCGCCGTACCAGACTCCGATTCCACAACACCTTCCAAATAGGTGTCGAGGTTAATGGCGTTCACGATTTTAAGGTAGTTACCGGCATTGGAAACCTCAAAGTCACCTTCAAAAGCCCTCGACTTAAGTACCGGTGAAATCCCTGTAAACTCAATGGATTTATTATATTCAGTGGCCACCAATTGAATCCTTTCGTAACCAGAGTAACGCTGACCTTGAAAAATCACTTCCACTTTTTTTGAGGGCAAAGCAATCGCTTCAAAGAATCCAAAATGATCAATCGTTCCTATGTAGGTGGAATCGCCAATAAGATGGTAAGAAGTGGTTGCATTCGCAAATTTGACACGTTTCAACTTATTGTTGGGAAACATCCCCACATGAATATCCTGTGAAAAAGAATGAAAAGCGAAACAAAAAAACCAGGTAATGACAAATAAGTAGCGGAACATAGGAACCTTTACTGATGGCCGGAATAAAAGGTTTCAATCATTTTGGAAGCAATCCGTTTACTTGCCCCAGAATTTCCCAATGCAGAAATGAGCGCTTTGTAACCAGACGCTACTTTTTCACGTCCCATTTCACCCCGCTTCAAAGCATTCAGTTCAAATGCCATCCGAGATTCATTGCATTCCTCTTGAATAAGTTCACATACCAATGCTTGATTCATAATTAAGTTCACCAGCGAAATGTATTTTACTTTGATTAATCTTTTTGCAATTTGGTAGGAAAAGTTACTGCTTTTGTAACAAACTACTTGTGGCACTTCAAACAATGCTGTCTCTAGGGTAGCGGTGCCGCTCGTAACCAAAGCCAACTCCGATATGTTTAAGATGTCGTAGGTTTTATGATAGATAAATGCTATGCTTTCGTCTTGAAATTTCTCAAAGAATTCGAGGTCAATTTGACTCGAACATGCCACGACAATCTGGTATTCAGGAAAATGCTGTGCAGCTGCAAGCATCACAGGCAGTTTTCGCTTTACTTCTTGCATTCTGCTTCCGGGCAAAATGGCCAATACGGGTTTGTCAAATTGCAAAGGGGTGCGATTTTGAGACCTGAAGTTCACGATTTCATCCAACAGCGGGTGGCCTTCGTAATGCACCAACATGCCGTGTTTGGCATAAAACTCAGATTCAAAAGGGAGTATACAAAACATGTGGTCTACACATTCCTTAATCTTTTTCACCCTTCCCTCCTTCCACGCCCAAATCTGTGGTGAGATGTAATAAATAACTTTGATATGGTTCGCTTTTGCCCATTTGGCAATCCGTAAATTAAATCCAGGAAAATCAACCAATACGACCGCATCGGCTCGAAATTCGGTTATTTGTTGCTTACACAACTTGATGTTTCTTAGGATGGTCCGAAGGTTCATGATTACTTCGAGAAATCCCATAAAGGAGAGTGTTTTGATGTCTTTCAAGATTGGGACGCCCAAGGCTTCTAACTTGTTTCCACCCCATGCACAGAATTCAAAATCGTTGTTTTGCGCGCGCCACTGAGTTACGAGGTTGGCGGCATGTAAATCCCCAGAAGCTTCTCCACAAATAATAAAAACCCTTTTCGGTTCCATTAAAAAATATTCACGTAAATGGCATAAGGCACCATCGATAAGGTTGCTAAAATAATACCCCTCGTTACTTCATATTGCTCACGGTTGAGGAAAAAATAAAACCAGAATAGGTTGGGAATGAAGGACAAAGAAAGGTATTTACTGGTGTACCTCGCATCTGTGATGAACTGTTCCCAGAAAAATTCAAAATCATATGAAAAAGACAACGCCATAATCCACAATACCAATGGCAAACAAACTGCGGGGGTTAAAATACCGATTACGAAGCCTAAAAAATGTTCTTTCGTCAATGTCATAAATTCCAAGATTTAATTTGTTCCAAAGCATTGTAATTTGTAAGGTCAAAATGGGTAGGAACAATGCTAATGTATCCATCCTGTAACGCATGTAAGTCTGAATTGGGTACAGGGTTTACCTCATCAAACGCGCCCGTCAACCAAAAATAAGGCCTTCCAAACTGATCTTCCCTGCGGTCAAAGCGATCCGCCCAAAAAGCATGTGCCTGAACGCAAACTTTTACCCCTTTGATGTTGTGTTTAAGCCCATCAGGGATGTTTACATTTAAGCAGGTATTCTTCGGAAGTCCCTCTTGGAGAACCTTTTCAATGATGTTTTTAATGAAAGGAAAACCATGTGAAAAATCTGCTTCAGGATCAAAATTCGAAAGAGAAAATCCAATGGATGGCAAACCTTCCATAGCCCCTTCTATCGCAGCCGACATCGTGCCAGAGTAAAGTACATTGGTCGAAGAATTCTCACCATGATTGATGCCTGATAAGACAACATCCGGTTTCCGTTTAAGGATTTCATAAATGGCAATTTTCACACAATCCACTGGGGTACCTGAACAAGAATAGGCCTCAACGCCAGGGAAAATATCTATTTTGTTGATTCGGATTGGGTCACTCAAGGTAATGGCATGTCCCATCCCTGATTGCGGTTTGTCTGGAGCCACGACGATTACCCTACCCAACTGTTTTGCTACCGAAACCAAAGCGTGAATGCCTTTGGCGTTTACACTGTCGTCGTTCGTTACAAGTATTAATTTCTCTTCATTTGCCATTGGAACAAAAATAATCATATTTGGGTGTCCTTCATTACTTTTGTGGATAAAGAAATCGCAATGAAATTGTTACAGCCCCATCAAACTTTAGCTTTTTGTCACGCACCTGTGTGCGCCATGCGCAAGGAAACCACCGACCAATCAGAGATGATTTCACAACTTACCTTTGGGGAAACCGTCAGCGTCTTAGGCCAAGAATCGCATTGGATTCACGTTCAAAGTTTTACCGATGGCTATGTTGGATTTGTTGACCGAAGGCATTTAATCGGATTAACGCAAAAAGAAATTCAAAAGTGGCACGATGAACGCGTTGTTTCAACCGCTTTTCTCACGAAACTTTCAACGTCTTGGGGCATTGAAAACATACCTTCCGGTTCGTATATTACCGATTCACGGGAATTTGCAATTGGAAACCATTCATTCCAACAGTCGTCCATTTTTCCACATAAACAAGGATTGGAACTCGCTTATGAACTTGTGAATGTTCCTTATTTGTGGGGAGGAAAAACATCATTCGGCATGGATTGTTCGGGACTGACACAACTGTTTTATCATTCGCTTGGATATAAACTTCCACGCGATTCCGCAGACCAAATGGATGCCGGGACCAATATCTCATGGGAGGATCGAAGGGAAGGTGACCTGGTTTTTTTCCAAAATGCGTTGGGAAAAATCATTCATGTGGGCATTTTTTTAAAGGATGATAAAATTCTTCATGCTTCCGGAAGGGTGAGAATCGACGCACTTGTTGAAAAAAACATTTGGAATGAGGAACTCAGCGAAATCACCCATACCTTCCATTCTGTTCAACGTTACCTTACTTTCTGAGGAAAATTTAAGATATTTGTAAAAATTCATTTCATGCGAGTATTGGTCACGGGAGGTGCAGGTTTCATTGGCAGTCATTTGGTTGAACGTTTGGTCAAGGATGGCTATGACGTGGTCGTTCTCGACAATTTACTGAATGGTAATAAAATTCCAGCATTTCTTCAAAGCAACATAACCTTCATCGAAGGGGACGTCCGAAACCGGGATTTGGTAATGGAATGTGCTAAAGGCGTTTCGGTTGTGTACCATTTTGCAGCCGTTTTAGGCGTTGATGTCGTTGCGGATCATCCTGTTGAAACCATGGACGTAGAAGTCATCGGTACAAGAAACGTAATTGAAGCGGTGCACACGCATCAAGTTAAGCAATTGTTTTATGCTTCCACGAGTGGTATTTACAGCCACAGCGCAATTGTTCAAACGGCATTGACCGAAGATGTCTTGGTAGACCCAAGAACCTCTTACGCCATGGCAAAAAGGTATAATGAAATTTTTCTGGCCAGTCATTTTGAAGAAAAGGGAGTAAATACCATCGCCTTAAGGTTTTTCAATGTGTATGGGGGAAATCAAGACAACCGAATGGTCATTCCAAGGTTTTTTGAACAAGCAATGTCCAACCAACCCATTACGGTTTTCGGAAATGGAAACCAGACCCGGGATTTCACCTACATTGATGATGTAATTGAAGCCTGCATTCGTTTGATGAAAATTGATGGGTTTCACATTGTAAACATTGCCAACGAAACGGAGTGGACAGTGAATGAATTGGCTCAACAAATTGTGGCATTAACGGATTCAAAATCTGAAATAAAATACATCGATGCCCCTAAAAAAAGATACGATTATGAAGTAGAGCGTAGAATTGGTAATTCTGAAAAACTATTCAAACTCATAGACTTCAAACCACAGACTACGCTGAAATCAGGTCTTAATGAAATCAACAAAATAATCCATGCATAACATGAAAAATGACCAAGTACTTTTTGATTTAATCAACGAAGAAAAACACCGTCAAACTTTTGGAATCGAATTGATTGCCTCTGAAAACTACGTTAGCAATGAGGTTATGGAAGCAATGGGAAGTATTCTCACCAACAAATACGCTGAAGGATTGCCAGGAAAAAGATATTACGGAGGTTGCGAAGTCGTAGATAAAATTGAACAATTAGCCATTGACAGACTTTGCAAAGTATTTGGAGCTACGTGGGCAAATGTACAACCCCACTCTGGAGCCCAAGCGAATGCAGCTGTGTTTCTTGCGTGCCTAAAACCCGGTGATAAAATCCTTGGATTCAACCTTTCCCATGGTGGACATCTCACGCATGGTTCTCCTGTGAATTTCTCCGGGAAGTTATACCAACCTTTCTTCTATGGAGTGCTTGAGCACTCTGGTTTGATTGATTATGACGCAATGGAGGCAACCGCCTTGAAAGAAAAGCCGAAAATGATCATTTGTGGTGCAAGTGCCTACACCCGTGATTGGGATTACCAAAGAATTAGAAACATAGCTGACCAAATTGGCGCATTGGTGTTGGCAGACATCTCCCATCCTGCAGGATTAATCGCCACAAAATTGCTAAACGATCCCTTGGAACATTGCCACATCATTACAACGACTACACATAAAACCCTTCGGGGACCAAGGGGTGGGGTGATCATGTTGCGAAACAATTTCGAGAATCCTTTTGGCTTACGTTGGAACAATGGAAATTTAAAATCCATGACTGCATTGTTAGATGCCGCTGTATTCCCAGGCATTCAAGGAGGACCTTTGGAACATGTCATCGCAGCGAAAGCCGTTGCATTTGGGGAGGCACTAAAACCTGAATTCACTACCTACATGAAACAAGTGAAAGAAAATGCCCGTGTAATGGCCAATGAATTCATGAAACTTGGATACAACATTGTTTCTGGAGGCACGGATAACCATAGCATGTTGATTGATTTACGGAACAAAGGAATCACGGGGAAAGATGCAGAAAATGCCTTGGTAAAAGCAGACATCACGGTTAATAAAAACATGGTCCCTTACGATACCGAATCTCCTTTTGTAACCTCAGGTATTCGAATTGGTACGCCTGCCATTACTTCAAGGGGGGTAAAAGAAAATGAAATCCTTACGATGGTTGCGCTGATTGACCGGGCGCTGATGGCAAAAAGCAAGGAGGAGGAAATTTCAGAAATCCGCACTACTGTAAATGCCCTGATGTCTGAAAAGCCTTTATTTACTTGGTAAGCGTCCTAAGACTTTGAAGGCAAGGGCTTAAACCCATGTTTTACGATGGACACACTCTCTTTTCCAATTCCAATGATGGAAACAATGTTCAATGGGAATTCCAACAGTACGTGTGTGAAGCTCAAGAAAAACAATACGCTGAGTCCTAGGCTGTAATCGTATATGTAGAATCCACAAGCGGCCAACCATAAGACGATTACCAAAATAAAACGCACTTTAGAAACCTTGTGCCATCGAATCACTTCTGTTTTACTGAACCAATTCAAATAGTGGTAGAGGTATGCAAACGCAATGAAACGCATCAACATTATACCTGTGGTCGAATTAAAAATCAGGTTCCAGAACACATTCTTTTTATACCCTGCAATTTTACTAACCTCGAGTTCCTTCATGTAATAAGGATTCTGGGTATCACGAATTAAAAATGGTTTATTCATCATCGTTTTCACAGAATCTTTAAAAGCCTTTTTTTGAATGGGAGTAGCATTTGCATCTTTACTGAGCACGTCATTGATGTACATTTTATTGGTGTAAATGGGCTGTTCACCTATGTTAAAATGGTCCATGATGCTTGCATTGGTATTGAAAAACCCATTTCCTTTAGCGTAGTAAGCATCCTCCCCATATTTTGTCAAATGTGTATTTTTCGTGTCGACGGGAAGGTAAAACACCAATAGGATGGGAAATACCACAAAACCAACCATTTGCCAAAGTCCTGATTTACTTCTTGCCTTAAGCGCCCCAAAGAGCATGAACAAACCTGTGAAAACATACACATGGATGAGGGTTGGAACCAAGGACGTAAGGGCAAAAACAGTGGTACTCGCTTGGTTTTCAGTTGCATTTTCAGGGCTTAACCAACCGTTGATGAAAACATAAATCAATAAGATCGAAACGATTTTTACAAAGAGGTTTTTCACCAAAGCAAAAAGAATCGAAGAAATCAATGCAAAAACCAGCAATTTGTCAAACAAGTTCATTTCAACAAACTTCGTATACATTTCAGATTCATAACCAAAATCCGCAGAGAAGGCAGCGAAGGACAAGGCAATGCCAATGATCAGTAGCACCAAAAAGTCATACTTACCTTTGGCAAAATAATTTCGGTCGTGCAACCAACTTATTTCCGTAAGGTAATGTAAGGGTCCTAAAAAAGCATAGGCAAAAAGGAAGGTTTCAAAGGGCATCACAAAAGCGAGAATTGCTGTGATGAACATTAAACCAAGGTTCAAATAACTTATCTTATCCTCTTTTAAAAGCTTCATATCGTGAATTTCTTCAAAAATATGAAAATATCCAGTCGTTTAAGCAGAAAAACATCATTCAAATCCATTCTTTAACGCGACTTTTTTTATGCTTTTTGAGATTGCAATTCCTAAATCATCCTCCTTTGAAGTATTGTTTTTCAGTTTTTCAGTTTCAATGTATTTTTCTCTTTCCACTGAAAGCTTGGTGATTTCAGCCTGGATATTGCTTCTTTCAAGATTTTTATCACTTACGTACTTCTGTATTTCTTCTTTTGATTTGCCTTTTAGCTCTGCAGGTAATTCTTCGGGTTCCAATTTAAATATTCGGGTAGAATCCGCATTTACAGCATCTACCAAATCCCAATCTGTATTCTTGTAATTCGCACTCGACTTTGCTTTTGTTCGTTCAATTAAAACCTCCTCATTGAGCGTGGAAGCGTTCTCGTCTTGGTTTTTTTGTTCCAATTTCTTTGCAAAACCCTTTTCACCAAAGGAAACATAGGTCCCGTTTAATTTTGTATTGCACTCTTGGATTTGCTGGTCGTAAGGCGTTGAAATGTATTGAATGGCTTTGTCGCTGTTAATGTTAAAATAATCACCTCCCGAACAGGTTGCTCCGTCTTTCCAGAATGTGTTCACGCCTTCGGTATAATCTCCACAAAAAATGGTGCTAACAATAACCCCCTTGTTTTTTGCCGCGGCACATGCTTCAGTATAGGAAATCGGTCCTTGGTTAAAGGGTTCATTTCCCGCGATAAAAATCATTTTTAAATCTTTGTTGTCTTTTGACCATTGAAGATCCGCAAGTGACTTTTGTATTACCGCCCCACAAAATTCATCTCCCCCATTGGTTGACAATCCAAACAACTTGGCTGAAACCAAATCTAAATCTTGTGTGAAGTCCATTTGCTTTCGAATCCAATAATCTTTGGCATTTAAAGATTGGTTTCCGTAATCATACATCGCAATTTCAAGCTGCGGCTGTATACCTTGGTAGGTCAATTTTGAAGTTTCGTTCACGATAGACCAAATCTTTGACTTGGCTTGATTAATCAATCCATCCATGCTGTTGGAAGTATCGAAAAGGATGACCAGTTGAATTTTACGTTTTGGCGCGATTTGCGCATTTGATAAGAAGATTGAAAAAGTAAAAAAGGCGAAGAAAATTTTTTTCATGGTAATTTTTTTCTTGCCTTACATGCCTTACCCTTTTTAGTTCATTTTTGAAGAGAAATAATGCAAAGCCATTTCATATCCTTTGAGTCCGAAACCGAAAATCGTACCTACACAGACAGGTGAAAGCAGCGATTCGTGGCGAAAACTTTCCCGAGCAGAAACATTGGAAATGTGTACTTCCACTACCGGAATCGAGAGTGCAGAAATGCAATCACGCAGCGCAACACTGGTATGGGTATAGCCACCCGCATTGAAAACAATGCCATCTGCATCGCTTTTTTGCAAAAAATCTATCAATTCCCCTTCAATGTTTGATTGAAAATCTCTCAACACACAATCTGACGTGGATTTCAATTTTTGAAAGTAGACATTCCAAGTTTCAAAACCGTATATATTTGTCTCACGTTGTCCGAGCAAGTTTAGGTTTGGACCGTTAACTATGTCAATTTTCATAACGCATGGATTGGGACCGCTATATTAGGGAATTTGTTTCATACCTTAAAATTGAAAAAGGTTTGGCGGAAAACTCATGGATGGCATATGAACAAGACATTCAGAAGTTAAAATCGTATGCATTGGAACAAGAGAAATCTCCAATAGAAATCACCTATTCCGACTTAAAATCTTTCATTGCTTTGTTATTTGACCTGGGTTTAAGTGCCAGAAGCCAAGCCAGAATCATCTCTGGCATCAAACAATTTTATCACTTTTTGCGCATAGAAATCGCTTTAAAAGTTGATCCAAGCGAGTTGTTAGAGCAACCCAAAATAGGCAGAAAACTTCCTGAAGTCTTAACGGTTGCTGAAATTGATGCCCTCATCGCCTCCATTGACGTATCCAAACCCGAAGGACATCGCAACCGCGCAATCATCGAAACTTTGTACAGTTGTGGTTTACGGGTAAGTGAATTGGTTGAACTACGCATTTCGGAACTGTTTTTTGAAGAAGGATTCATTCGGGTGATTGGAAAGGGAAATAAACAACGGTTGGTACCTGTCAGTAAAAGCGTTGAAACGGCTGTTTCGTGGTACATGGAGCATCAACGTAAAAAGTTGGACATCAAAAAAGGGGAGGAAAACATTGTGTTTTTAAACCGAAGAGGAAGCCGGCTCACCCGAGAAATGATATTCACCATTATCAAACAAGCAGCTATTTCCACAGGTTTGAAGCGAAAAATATCTCCACACACCTTCAGACATTCCTTTGCTACGCATCTTTTGGAGGGAGGCGCAAATTTAAGGGCAATACAGGAAATGTTGGGACATGCGTCTATAACGACAACAGAAATATACACTCACCTCGACCAAAGATTTCTTCGTGAGGCCATTTTGACCCATCACCCCCGAAATTATTAATAGGAGAATAGTTTACCAAGGGTTTCTTTAAACCTCGTTTGAGGTAAAAACTGTTCCTCCAATTGGGCTGCAAAGGGAACAGGCGTGTCCAGTGAACCTACGCGCATGACGGGCGCATCCAAACTTTCAAAACAATGTTCATTGATAAGCGAGGCAATTTCACCCCCTAAACCACCGAACAGGCAATCTTCATGAAGTATGAGTGCTTTACCGGTTTTCCGAACGGAAGTGTAAATTGTTTCGGTGTCCAAAGGCAACAAGGTACATAAATCGATGATTTCTAAATCCATTCCCGATGTTTCCTTCTCATCCAAGGCCCAATGAACGCCTAAGCCGTAAGTCACAATGGTTAACGCATTTCCAATTGAAGCCACTTTCGCCTTTCCAATTTCCATATTGAAATACCCTTCTGGCACCATGGATTTTACGCTTCGGTACATTCCCTTATGCTCAAAAAACAAAACTGGATTTGGATCATCTATGGCTGCAATCAACAATGCTTTTGCGTCGCTTGGATTGGAAGGGTAAACGACTTTCAAGCCTGGCGTGTGTGTAAACCATGCTTCATTGCTTTGGGAATGGAAAGGTCCGGCTGCTGTACCTGCCCCTGTTGGCATTCTAACAACAACGTCCGCATTTTGTCCCCATCGCCAGTGAATCTTTGCGAGGTTGTTAACTATTTGATTGAAACCACAGGTAACGAAATCGGCAAATTGCATCTCCATAACAGCCTTCATCCCTGAAATGGAAAGTCCCAAAGCAGCACCAACAATGGCCGACTCACAGAGGGGTGTATTTCGCACCCTGTCTTTTCCAAAACGATCCACAAAACCTTCGGTAACCTTAAAAGCACCTCCATATTCCGCGATGTCCTGTCCCATTAAAACCAGGTTAGGATGTTTTTCCATTCCAAGAATCAAAGCCTCTTGGATGGCGTCTATGAATCTTAATTCTTTGGTTGGACCCGCAGGATGGCAAGGAATAAACTCAGAGGGTGCAAAAAGGTCAGAAACTTCCGCTTGTACATTGGGTACGATGTCGGGCTCAGCATTTGCTTCGTCAAATGAAACCTTAATCTGTTCCTTAAATTCTGCTTTAATGGCATCCATTTGTTCGATCGAAAGGACATTTTCCGCTGCTAAAAACTGAGCGAAGTTTTCCACGGGATCCTTCTCCTCCCAAATTTCCTGCAGCCCATCCGGGTAGTATTTTGTTCCTGAAGCTTCTTCATGTCCTCGCATGCGAAAAGACATCAACTCAACAAGGTAAGGCCTAGGATTTTCGCGAATTTCAATAGCAATTTTACGAATAACACGTATTACTTCAAGAATATTATTCCCATCCACTTGAACGGCTTCCATTCCATATCCGATGCCTTTGTCAACAAATTGTTTGCACCTAAACTGTTCAGCTGACGGAGTAGAGAGGCCCCATGCATTGTTTTCTACGCAAAAAATAACAGGAAGGTCCCAAACGGCAGCGACATTCAGTGCTTCATGGAAATCTCCTTCTGACGCACCTCCATCACCGGAAAAAACCAAGGTAGCTTTTTGTGACGCTTTGAGTTTTTGCGCCAAAGCGATGCCATCCGCGATGCCTAATTGAGGACCCAGGTGGGAGATCATACCTACCAAATGATGTTCGATAGATCCAAAGTGAAAAGAGCGGTCTCTTCCTTTCGTAAACCCATTCATTTTGCCTTGGAATTGGGAGAACAAACGATTCAGGGGAATTTGACGGGTGGTAAAAACACCGAGATTTCTATGCATTGGAAGGATAAACTCATCCTTTTCCAAGGCATAGGCACAGCCGACAGAAATCCCTTCTTGTCCCCAACCAGAAAACCATTTTGTGATTTTCCCTTGACGCAACAATATGAGCATTTTTTCTTCAATCAATCTAGGCAGAAGGATTGCTTTGTAGATTTCCAACAATTCAGCATCAGAAAAGCCTGTCTTATCAAATGCTATGGTATATTTTTTATCGCGAACCAAAGGATATAAATTAAATAAATACAATAAAAAAAACCCACCGAAGTGGGTTCAAAAATCATGTGCTTAGACCAAACCTTGGTCAATCATTGCGTCTGCAACTTTCACAAAACCGGCAATGTTGGCACCTTTAACGTAATCGATGTATCCATCCTCTTGTTTTCCATATTTCAAACAAGCCTCATGTATTGAAACCATAATTCCATGAAGTTTTTGATCAACTTCTTCAGCTGACCAAGACATTCTTAATGAATTTTGCGACATTTCCAATCCAGAGGTTGCAACACCACCTGCGTTGGATGCTTTACCTGGAGCGAAGAGTACTTTAGCTTTTTGGAATTCGGTAATGGCTTCAGGTGTAGAAGGCATGTTTGCTCCTTCAGCGATGCAAATCACACCGTTGTTAACCAAATGCTTTGCTTCTTCACCATTCAATTCATTTTGGGTTGCACAAGGCAAAGCGATGTCAACCTTAACCTCCCAAGGTCTTTTTCCTGCAATAAATTTAGCACTTGAAAATTTGTCTGCATACTCAGAGATACGTCCCCTGCGTACATTTTTCAAATCCATAATGAAAGCTAATTTTTCTGCGTCTATTCCGTCAGTATCCACAATGTATCCTGAAGAATCTGACATTGTGAGTACTTTCGCTCCCAACTCTGTTGCTTTCTCACAGGCGTATTGCGCTACATTTCCTGAACCAGAGATGGCTACCATTTTACCTTTAAAGGAATCGTTTTTTGTAGCAAGCATTTCTTGAGCGAAATATACCGTTCCGTATCCTGTTGCTTCTGGTCTGATCAAAGATCCTCCCCAGTTGCGAGCTTTGCCTGTCAAAACACCGGTAAATTCGTTGCGAATACGTTTGTATTGACCAAACAAGTAACCAATTTCTCTTCCACCTACACCGATGTCACCTGCTGGTACATCTGTATCTGCTCCGATGTGGCGACACAATTCTGTCATAAAAGATTGACAAAATTTCATTACCTCATTGTCTGATTTCCCTTTGGGATCAAAATCAGAACCTCCTTTACCACCACCCATAGGCAATGTGGTTAAAGAGTTTTTGAAAATTTGTTCAAAACCTAAAAATTTCAAAATGGATAAGTTCACAGAAGGGTGAAAACGCAAACCACCTTTATAAGGTCCAATCGCGGAGTTGAATTCCACACGATATCCTCTGTTCACTTGAACATTCCCTTGGTCATCTAACCATGGAACGCGAAATAAAATGGTGCGCTCTGGCTCAATAATTCTTTCAAGTATTTTGTGTGTTTTATACTTCGGATGTGCTTCCGTAAATGGAATAATGGCCTCGGCTACCTCGTGAACAGCTTGAAGAAACTCAGGCTCATGCCCGTTTTTTGCCTTTACAGAATCCATGAAGGCATCGATTTGACTTTGATAATTGCTCGACATAAAAGAATTTTTTAATTGGACAAATGTAGACAAGTTTTCGAGTAGTGGAATGTTTTTTTTTCAACAATTAGTGACTCAACAAAGGTGATGTTAACCTTTAGTTAATGTTATCTTGTGGCTTTTTTAATACCAATAAAGCCAACCTAAAAGATCAAAAAGTCGTAATTGATAAATAAATAACGGAAAGTAAACATTGTGATGTTGAAAATTCCCTTTTTATTATTAAACTTTGTCCTTAGCTAGAAAAACCAACTTATGCAAAGATTTTTACTTGTCTTTTTTACTACACTCATCCTTTCAAGCCTCCACTCACAAAACAACGCAGGTTGTCCAAATGCCAACTTTAGTATGGCAAATTTCAACAATTGGACAGGTTATTATGGTAGCTACGGTAGTCCGGCCGCTTCCATGGGAATTGTAGGCGGGAGGCACACAATCATAAGCGCCCCAGGCGTCGATCCATTCTCGTGTGGTGGATTACAAATGATACCTCCAGGAAGCACAGCCTCAGCACGTTTGGGTAATTCCAACACCGGTTCAGAGGCCGAACAGTTGAAATATACCATGACGGTAACACCTCAAAACGCTTTGTTCATATACAAATATGCGTGTGTTTTGGAAGACCCTGGACATGAAGCAGCGGCTCAGCCTGTTTTTCAAATGCGTTTATTGGATGCAAACGGAAACCAAATTGGGGGCAATTGTGGAGTGTATACAGTTTATGCGGGTCAAGCCGGACAAAATTTCCAGAACTGCGGATCCGTAAAATGGCTTCCATGGACGATTGTGGGTGTTAACCTGACTGCATATATGGGTACAAACGTGACGGTGGAGTTTACGACTAAGGATTGTAATTATGGTGGGCACTTTGGATATGCATATGTTGTCGCCGATTGCATGCCTTTGGTCTTGGACTTAGACTACTGCTTCGGTTCACCCAACATAAACATCGCAGGACCCTCTGGTTTCCAAAGCTACAGCTGGTCGAACGGTGCCAACACACAAGCAATTTCAGTTCCTGCTGCTACAGCATTACCAACCTACACTGTAACCATGCAATCGTTTTCAAACCAGGGAAACTGTACTGTGTCCTTAACGGCATCCGCAATACCAACAACCGTTCAAAACAATTTTACCGTTACGCAAGCTTGCCCATGGGCTTTAACACAATTCAACAGCACACCCACCATATTACCTACAAGTATAAATGGTGTTGCGTTAGCCAACGGCGGAGCAGCTTCTTGGTTTTGGAATTTTGGGGATGGAAGTACCCTTAACGGAAACAATCCTGCTGTTCACCAAAACCCAACACATATTTATCAAAACCCTGGTACCTATACCGTAACACACGTCGTTTACACACAGGCAGGATGTTTAGATACTGCAATACAAACCATTCAGGTCCTTCCTCCACCTGTGATAAATTTTACTTTTAACAATGCTTGTGTAGGTGCGACTGTAAACACCGTTAACCAAACACAAGACCCAAATTTGGCAGCAGTTACGTATCAATGGATTTGGGGAGACAATACCCCAAACAGCACAACAACCAATGCTACACACACGTATCAAAACGCAGGAACTTATCAACTTGGACTTGCGGCTACGAATGTAGGAGGGTGTGCCGATACCTTATACCAAGCGGTAACGATTTATCCATTACCTCCTGTGAATGCTGGAAACGATGTATCGATTTGTCCAGGAACCACTATCCAACTTACGGCTACAGGTGCTACAACCTATACTTGGGAAACAGGTACGGCTAACGGTGGAAATTACACTCCTTTGATCAATGAGACATTGACAGTAACAGGTATTGGAAACAACAATTGTGTCAACCAAGATTCAATGACCATCACACTTTATCCAAATGCAGTTGTCAATGCGGGACCTGATGTTAGTTTATGTTTAGGAAGTTCAACTACCCTAACCGCAACTGGTTCAAATACCTATCAATGGAACAATGGAATCATTAATGGGCAAACATTTACGCCTCCATTAGGGGTTACAACGAACATCGTAACAGGAACTTCTGTAGATGGATGTACCAATACAGACACAATGATTCTGACCATTTGGTCAAACCCATCATTGAATGCTGGTCCTAATCAAATAGTTTGCGAAGGCGACTCTACCGTATTAACTGCGACAGGTGCCGTAACTTATCAGTGGACAGGAGGTGTTACCAATAATGTTTACTTTGTTCCTCAAACATCAGGATTGTGGATCGTTTCAGGAATTGACTCAAATGGTTGTAATGGAATTGATACCTTAACCATTACCATTCCTCAGCCCACGGTCTTCGCAGGAAACGACACAAGCATCTGTCCTGGATTTAGCATTCCTTTAAATGCAACTTTGTCAAATACATATCAATGGATAACAAATACGGTAAACGGAAACCAATTTACACCACAAAACAGTCAAGCGATTTCAGTTATTGGTTTTGATGTGAACCTATGTCCCGCCTATGACACATTGCTCGTAACGGTATTTCCAACACCCATCGTAAATGCTGGACCAGACATTCAAGTCTGTTCGGGGACCTCGGTAACAATTACAGGAAGCGGGGTAAATACGTATGTTTGGAACAACGGATTGATTAATGGTCAAACATTTACACCACCGGTTGGCATTGTTAATTACACAGTTACCGGTACTGATGTTAATGGTTGTATTGATACAGACATCATGCAACTAACGGTATGGGCGAATCCAATTGTGAATGCAGGAGCCAGTCAAAACATTTGCGAGGGAGCACCCACTTCTGTTTCTGGTTCTGGTGCGAACACATATGTTTGGAACAACAATGTTCAAAACGGTGTTTCTTTTGTTCCTACGGTTAACAATACGTATAATGTGATCGGTACAGATCTGAATGGTTGTATAGGGGCAGACAGTTTAATCATCAACATAGAACCAGCCTCAATTCCATCCTTTAGCGCACCTATACTTGAAGGATGTAATCCGTTTACTGTTAATTTAACGAATACATCCATTGGTACGCCTTATACAAACGCGCAATGGGATATGGGGAATGGTTCGGTTTTCAATTCAATGACACCTGTAATCTACACCTATCAACAAGCAGGTTGCTATGATGTTGAATTGACCCTAACTACCGCACTGGGTTGTGTTTGGGACACCATGGTGCCGAATTATTTCTGCGATCATCCACTTCCAATCGCAGACTTCCTTCCAAACCCAGCTTTGCTGACAGATTTAGATAACATGAGTACCATGCTTAACAACAGTTCTGGTGCGTCATTCTATGTTTGGGATTTTGGAGATGGCGTAGGAACATCCACAGAGTTTGAACCAAGTTATTTTTTCCCAAATGATCAAACCGCTAATTTTTTAGTGAGCCTTATTGCCATTACAAATTATGGATGTTTGGACACAGCAATGATGGTTGTCACACTAAACGAAACCCAACTCCTATTTGTTCCGAACACCTTTACTCCAGATGGAAATGAATACAATCAAAACTGGTTTCCCGTAATTACCGCTGCATTCGATCCATACGATTATCAATGCTACATTTATAACCGTTGGGGTGAGTTGATCTGGGAGAATCACAATCACCTTACAGGGTGGGACGGAAAACGTTTGAATGGAATGGATATCGAAGAAGGTATATATACTTGGAAGATTATTCTTAAATCTCCGTACAAAGACGAAAGAAAAGTATTCACAGGACATGTAACTTTATTAAGATAATGTTCCTGTTCTGTAGAGAATTTGTTAAATTTGGCCTGCACCCAAAGCAACGCGTAAGTGATTTACAACGTATTGGGTCGTAACCTTAATTTAGCCATATGAAGTTTCAGAATACCATTATAATAAGTTTGTTTCTTTTTTTGATTGGAACTCAATCCTATACACAAGGTCAAATTGTTTTATGCTTGGGTCAAGATGCGAATGTTTGTCCAGGACAAACCGTAACCATAAACAATTGTAATGCGGGAAATCTAAACGTTGCGGGGATCTACTTAAACGCTCCTTCAAGTGTAAATTTATCAGATGACAGCTGGTCAGGTGCCGTAAACATTGGATTTCCATTTAATTTTTATGGTCAAAATTACAATCAATGTGTCATTGGTTCTAACGGATTGATTTCATTTAACCTGGCAAATGCCAACGGTTATTGTCCATGGTCTTTGGGTGGCGTACCTCCCCTTCCCACTGCTTCTTTCCCGTCTGCACGAAATTCAATCATGCTAACGTATCAAGACATCAACCCTTCGTTGGGTGGTCAAATTCAATATCAAACGATTGGTACGGCTCCAAACAGAAGGTTTGTAGTCCTTTACAAAAACATTATGATGTTTAGCTGTACACAACAGTGTAATTACATGGCCATTGTTCTTTACGAAACTACCAATGTTTTTGAACTTCACATTGGTAACAAACCGATTTGCGCAGGCTGGAACAGTGGGTTAGCGATCCAAGGGTCGGAAAACAATCCGATGACAGTTGCGCACATTACGCCAGGAAGAAACAATACCGTTTGGGGTGCAAATCAGGATGCAAGAAGATTTACACCAACGGCTCCGAACAATACAAACAATTATGCAATGGCCCAAATTCCATATTTATTGGTATCAAGTGCAGGAACCAATTTTTTGTGGGCAAACACGCTTGGACAGACTTTCCCTTACAACAATGGTGTATTGGTAGTTAACAATGTACCCTCTCCTGGTCCAACAGGATATTTCTTGTCCGGATCAGCCTGCAATACAAGCATTGGCTCTATAACCAACGATACCACATGGTTGACGATTGGTGGGGCTGCTGTCAATGTCTCGGTGACCAATGACATTTGTTCACAAGGTGTAGGTTCCGTTACCGCGACCCCAGCTGCGGGAAATCCACCTTTTACCTATTCTTGGACTCCTAACATTGGAAATACACAAACCGTAAACAACCTTGTTGCAGGAACCTATACCGTTAATGTTGTGGATGCAAGCGGATGTCCTGCTACAGGAACCGGCATTGTGGGTGACAACCCTGCCTCTTATACCAGTTCATCCACCTTAATATCGTGCCCAGGCGGGAACAATGGAACAGCCACAGCAAACATGATTCCAGCCGCTGTTGGAACAACCTACCTTTGGAGCAATGGTCAAACCACCCAAACCGCAACAGGACTGGTAGCAGGAACGTACATTTGCACCCTAGCCTCTCCTTCTGGTTGTACTGACACTGTTATGGTGAATGTTACAGAAATACCTGGAATGGTTCTGAATCTAACCAATGTCATCGATGCCAGCTGTAACAGCATTTCAAACGGAAGCGCTACCGTAAATGTGACCCAAGGTACGGCTCCGTATTTCTATCAATGGACGGGTTCTATTTCTACAAGCAATACCGCAAATGATTTAGGTGCAGGTCCTCATACCGTAACCGTTACAGACGTTAATGGCTGTGTACAAACCATCAGTTTCAATATAAACGAGCCTCCTCCATTGAGCATCGTAAGCATGACACCAGACACTATGATTTGTCCAGAATCTTCCATTACCTTGACAGCGCTTGGCACAGGAGGATCCTCTGCCTATATCTACAGCTGGTTGGATAATTTTGGAAATGCTTATGGTCCCGGAAGTTCGGTACTTGTAGATCCAGCAACTTCCCCTACGCAATATTGCCTTACGTTGTCTGAACAATGTGGGTCTCCGAGCACCCAACATTGTATGACCATTACATTCCCTGAACCCATTCTTCCAAGTTGCGCTCCTGACGTACCCATTTTATGTATGCCGGGGAGTTTTACATTCTCCAACACATCCGGAAATGCCAATGAAATAGCCAGTACGGTTTACACATTTTCCAATGGTGACAATTATACCGTTGCGGGCACACAAAATTTCTCAAACACCTTTCCTTATCCCGGATTCTACAGTGTAAACATGACGGCTACCTCAATTTATGGGTGCGTATACACTGGCAGTGTTCAAGACATCGTTGAAGTAACTCCATTGCCAACTGCAGACTTCGTTTTATCGAGAAATCCAGTTACCTGGTTTGAAACCTCAGTACAAGCCAATGACAATTCACAAGGGAACATCGTAAATTGGAACTGGACAAGCCAAGGTGCCGAAAGCATTACCAGTAATGGCATGAATGCTATGTTTACTTTTCCGCAAGGGGTTGTTGGGACTTACATGTTAAACTTAACTGTTACCACTGCACAAGGTTGCTCCGATTCAGTTTCATTGCCATTGCAAGTGATTCCGGACATCGTATTTTATGTACCGAATACCTTTACACCTGACAATGACGAACACAACCAAACGTGGAAATTTTATGTGGAGGGGATTGACCAAATGGGATTTCATTTAACCGTTTACAATCGCTGGGGAGAAACCATTTGGGAAACTTATGATTCTACATCAGAATGGGACGGGAAATATGGTGATAAATCAGTTGAACCAGGAATTTACACATGGACCGTTTGGTATAAAGACCGTGACAGCGATGGTAAAAAGACTAAATCTGGATACGTTCAAATCTTAAGATAATTATGAAAAACCTTTACTTTCTCATTCTAATTTCTGTTGCCCTAAGTGCTTGTGATGTTATCGATTTATCTAACCTTCCAACCTCAGCGCCAACAACGGTAACGAAACCTCAATTGACGAATGACGAAGTTATTCAAGGATTAAAAGAAGCTTTGAATGTTGGCATAAAAAACGCCATTGATTCTTCTTCAATTGTAGATGGATTTTTGAAGAACAAAGACATCAGACTTCCCTTCCCTCCTGACGCCATTAAAGTGAAGGATAAAGCGATTGCTTTGGGTATGCAGAACCAAGTAGATAAATTTGAGACCACCTTAAATAAAGCCGCAGAGGAAGCTGTAAAAGAAGCTTTGCCAATTTTTAAAGAGGCCATTTTGGGTATGTCCATACAAGATGGATTTTCAATTTTGAAAGGAGGAGATGGCGCTGCTACAAAATTTTTGAAGGATAACACCACTGCCAATCTGAAAACAGCTTTTTTACCTAAGGTTAAAGCCGCAACTTCAAAGGTGCAACTTACAAATTATTGGAACCCAATTATTACCAAATACAATACAGTAACTGCTTTGTCCGGCGGTGAAAAAATCAATCCAGACTTGGATGCTTATGTAACAGAATTGGCTATTCAAGGTCTTTTCAAGATGGTTGAAAAGGAAGAGAATAAAATTCGGAAGGATCCTGTTGCTCGGGTGACCGATCTGTTAAGCAAAGTATTCGGCAGTCTATAGTCCCCTTCTACTTGAAACATTTTCCCCCTACAGAATTGGCTTTAAATGCTTGTCAGCAAGTATATCATTTAGGGTTATCGCCTGAGAATATTGCCGATACCATTTTATTGGTCGGTGACCAAGACAGGGTTTCTTTGATTTCCGATTTTTTTGATGAGATCACTCATAAAAGCAATCACAGAGAATTTGTTTGCCATACTGGTATCTATCATGGCAAAAGAATCAGTGCATTGTCAACGGGAATTGGTACAGACAACATAGACATTACGGTTAATGAACTCGATGCCTTGGTCAACATTGATTTACAGAATCGTACTGAAATCGCTGAAAAAAAGAAACTTAAACTGATACGCATAGGGACTTGCGGAATCTTGCAACCACAAATACCCATTCACAGCTACATCGTTTCTTCACATGCCTTTGGTTTAGACAACGTTGCTCATTTCTACGACATTGATTTTTTAGACCACGAGGTCTTTATGAACGATAAGCTGAAAACATTTTTAAATCTTCCAGAACGCATCAGTCCATACTTTGTATCTGCAGACCCTTCATTGACCTACCTACTTACGAGCGACCGTGCTTTTCCGGGCATTACGATTACCAGTTCTGGTTTCTACGGTCCGCAAGGAAGACAATTGCGACTCAATACAAAAATCGCCGACATCCAAATGAAATCACAGTATTTCGAGGAAAATTCGCTAAGGCTTATGAACTTTGAAATGGAAAGTTCTGCGTTATTCGCGTTAGGAAGAGCCTTAGGTCATCAGTGCGCAACCATTTGCTTGGGTGTGGCTAATCGTCCTACAGAAACATTTTCAGATGGTTACAAGGAGCATATGCAGGGTTTGATAGCATATGTATTGGGAATAGGCCTCAACGACGTTGGGAATTTCCTTTCTACAGGGTCCGCACCAAGATGCCCAAAAATCAATGAGAACATATTTCCCTTTCAATTTGGACAATTTTATTTTTTTTCCTTTGTGGGACACCAAGCTAATTTCGGGTGCTTTTCCTTTAGGCGGTGACGATACTTCTTTTTGGTTGAAGCAAAATGCAGCACAAAGAATGACGGCAAGCATCATAAAAGGAAGGAAAATTGTTTTGTTTTTCATCATCCAATTCTTCTGATGTCGGCACCAATGTTATTGAGACGTATTTCAATGTCTTGGTATCCGCGGTCAATTTGTTCAATGTTATGGATTACGCTTTTTCCTCTGGCGGACAAGGCAGCAATTAGGAGTGAAACCCCCGCACGAATGTCAGGTGAGGTCATGGAAATTCCGCGCAATTGAAACTCTCGATTCAAACCAATTACGGTCGCACGGTGTGGATCGCAAAGGATGATTTGTGCGCCCATGTCAATTAATTTATCGACAAAAAACAACCTTGACTCGAACATTTTTTGGTGAATCAACACAGAACCTTTGGCTTGGGTTGCAATGACAAGGATGATGGACAATAAATCTGGGGTAAATCCTGGCCATGGTGCATCGTAAACGGTAAGGATGGAGCCATCAATAAACGTATCAATTTCGTAATTTTCTTGTGCAGGAATGTAGATGTCATCCCCTCGTCTTTCGAGCTTAACACCCAGACGTTTAAACACATTCGGGATGATTCCCAAGTTGTCCCAACTCACGTCTTTAATGGTGATTTCAGATTGTGTCATGGCAGCCAATCCAATAAAACTTCCAATTTCGATCATATCGGGAAGAATTCTATGAAAGCAACCTTTAAGTTCAGACACACCTTCAATGTGAAGTAAGTTGGAACCAATGCCTTCTATTTTTGCGCCCATCGAATTCAACATCTTACATAACTGCTGAATGTAGGGTTCACAAGCCGCATTGTAGAAAGTTGTTTTACCTTTCGCCATAACAGCAGCCATGAGTATGTTCGCTGTACCCGTTACAGAAGCCTCGTCCAAATGGATGTAGGTTCCTTTCAAGTGTTTTGCTTCGATGGAATAAAAATGTTCTCCCGCGTCGTAGTTAAATTTTGCGCCAAGCAGGGTGAAACCTTCAAAATGGGTATCTAGCCTTCTTCGACCAATTTTATCTCCCCCTGGTTTTGGGATAAAACCTTTCCCAAAGCGTGCGAGCAGAGGGCCAACAATCATAATAGAACCGCGAAGCGAGGAGGCTCTTTTCTTAAAATCCTCCGTTTCTAGGTAACTTAAATCAATTTCTTTGGCTTGAAAAATATAGGTTCCTTTCTCGACTTTCTCCACCTTCACACCCATGGTTTGGAGCAAACCAATGAGTTTATTAACATCGACAATATCGGGTACGTTGGAAATTGTGACTTTTTCGGAAGTTAACAAAGGAGCACAAAGAACTTGAAGTGCTTCATTTTTTGCGCCTTGAGGATAAAGGTCCCCTTTTAGTGGTTTTCCACCATAAATTTCAAAAGATGCCATTACTTTTTAAATTTTTTCTTTTGTTTTTGTTTAAAATTCTTGTTGTATTTTTTGTTGTTATTGTTATTACCTATACCCATTGACCTTAACAGGGTATTGGTGTTGACCAATTCATCCGGATTATCCAATACCAAATCGCCATGAGAAAGCTCTCTT
>RFQZ01000018.1 GCA_009924735.1 Flavobacteriia bacterium
AAAGCCAGGATCCCTCCGCAAGAGAAATAGTCTAAATTCGTTAACAAATCGTTCGTTCTAACCACTAAATTATGAGAAAAATGACTTTCATATCCCCTAGCCAACCATGCAATCACCACAGAAAGGACCAACATTCTCAAGACGTTCTTCGTTGACATAAAATAGAAAAGCAATCCCCACACAATATAAAAATGCTCCTCGATACAAAGAGACCAAAACACTGAAAGAGGCGTGGTTTTAGGAAATTGATCCTCGATAATCATTTTATAATTTTCCAAAAAAGTAAATGAATACCTCCAGTCAAAATCGTATCCACCCCCAACCATATGAAGTCCCCAATCTTGTTTTATGTCAAACGGCATGAAAAACACAATCAGCACCATCAGGAAGAACAGAGGCCAAATTCGAAAAGCCCTGCGTTTATAGAAATTCCATAAATCAATTCGATTCGAATTGGCTTTTTCCAAAAAAAGTAAATAGGAGATTAAAAATCCACTAAGCACAAAGAAAAACGATACCCCAATACCTCCTCCAGACTTGATTAAAGAAAAATTAGGGAACTTTGCATCTAGGGGAATGTGCAGCAAATAGACTTTCAAGAAAGCAAAAAATCGAAGTGCGTCTATCGACTGAAAATGTTCCCTTTTAATCATTAAACGGTGAGAGAATTACATCAATTGCAATGACAGCTTAAACCAACTGATGTTTCAAAAATAAAGAAATTACGCCAAACGGTCGAATTCAAGTCGTTGAAGCCCAATCCCAACCCTTATAAATTCATTTGATCTCAAAAGTCCGAACCTTCAAAGTGAAAAGAAAGATGCTACGAGTTTCAAGCTGAGATTACTGTTTTAACAGCCACCACCATCTCCCTTTTTCCAGGAGGTCCGGGCAATGTCTCAACGAAAAACCCAACTGATTTCAGATCGCGTTTCACTTGCCCTTTGGCGCAATAGGTACTTAAAATTCCTCCCGTTTTCAGCGCTTGATAAGCAATGTTAAAATTTTCTAGGGTCCATAATTCTTCTTGTGCCCGTGGGCCAAAAGCATCGTAGTAAACAACATCAAACTTTTCTAAATACACCGTATCTTGCCATTTACAGTTTCTCGGAGTGATTTCGAAAAAGTGTCCCAATGATTGTGTTTCTTCAAAACGCAAGTGCTCAAAAAAATCCAAGACCCTTAAATCATCCTCGCCAAGAACTTCCAGGCATTTTCTAACGATTTCAGGTGCCACGGGAAAGGCTTCGATGCCTACATAACTCACCTTAACAGCGCGTTTTTCAGCCCATACATAAGTAAGGTAAGCATTCAACGCTGTACCCAATCCCAATTCCAAAACATGTACAACCTTTTGATGCTTGAAACTGTCAACGCCGTTTTGAATAAAGACATGTTCTGCTTCCTGCAGGGCCCCGTGGATAGAATGATAATGCTCGTCTATTTCAGGAACATACAAGGTAAAGGAACCATCGGCTGTTTTGGTCAGTGTTCGTTTCATTTTTTTCGGGCCACCATGATTCCATCTCGAATCGGTAAGAGAACGTTTTCGACACGGTCATCCAAATGAAGGGTCTCATTGTATTTTCGTAACAATTCTGTTTCACGATCGGTTGCATGGGGATCAATGACTTTCCCAGACCACAACACATTGTCCGCCAAGATAAGTCCCCCCGGCCTTGTGTTTTCAACTACTAAATCATAATACGCCAAATAGTTTTTCTTATCGGCATCAATGAATACCAAATCCCATGATTCTTGTAAGGTTGGTATGATTTCTAAGGCATTCCCTGTGCGAAAATCAATTTGCGATGCATAGTCAGACTCCAAAAAATAGCCTTTTACCCGTTGTGCAAGTTCTTCGTTTACATCGATGGTAATTAACTTACCGTCATCAGGCAATCCTTCCGCCAAACATAAGGCAGAAAACCCAGTATAGGTTCCAATTTCTAAAATCCTTTTCGGCTGGCAAATCTTAGCGATCAAAGAAAGCACCCTGCCTTGAAAGTGACCACTGAGCATTCTCGGCTGTAGCACCTCGAGGTGGGTTTCTCTAACAATCCGATCCAATAAAGCGCTGTGTGGAGTTGTATGTTTACAAACATAGGCATCCAACTCGTTACTGATAAATTCCATAGGACAAAGGTACACAGGATATGGGATTTAAACATTTCTTAATCATCGGTGGACAAAAGTTATTTTCAACGCATAATCGCTGATTTTCTTAAATTTGCGAAACGATATATTTATTCCGATGACCGTAGCAGAAATCCGCCAGCATTTTTTAGATTTTTTTGAAAGCAAACAACACCGCATTGTTTCGTCTTCGCCTTTGGTCGTCAAAAACGATCCGACGCTTTTATTCACCAATGCTGGAATGAACCAATTCAAGGATTATTTTCTTGGAAATCAACCCATTGTAGAAAAGCGCATTGCCAATTCACAGAAATGCCTTCGTGTTTCCGGCAAACACAACGACCTTGAGGAAGTAGGTGTTGATACCTACCACCACACCTTATTCGAAATGCTCGGAAACTGGTCCTTCGGTGACTATTTCAAAAAGGAAGCCATCCATTGGGCATGGGAACTTCTAACGGAAGTTTACAAACTAAACAAAGCGGACTTATACGTAACGGTATTCGAAGGAGACACGAACGATAATGTCCCACAAGACCAAGAATCTTTTGACATTTGGTCCCAATTGATCGACCCAAAACACATCCTACTCGCAACGAAAAAAGACAATTTTTGGGAAATGGGCGATACAGGCCCATGCGGTCCATGTACAGAAATTCATGTTGACCTAAGGTCTGCTACAGAAAAGCAAAACGAACCTGGTAAAAACCTGGTAAACAAAGACCATCCCCAGGTAATTGAAATCTGGAACTTGGTATTCATGCAATTCAACCGAAAAGCCAACGGCAGTTTAGAACCCCTTCCACAAACGCATGTTGACACCGGAATGGGCTTGGAAAGGTTGGCGATGGCATTGCAACAAAAAACAAGTAATTACGACACTGATTTGTTTCAGGCGTTGATCCAACACATGGTTCAACAAAGTGGAATTGAATATGGTGTAAAGGAAACCACTGACATAGCGCATCGCGTTATAGCCGACCACATTCGAGCGATTTGTTTCTCCATCGCTGACGGTCAGTTGCCTTCAAACAATGGAGCCGGGTATGTCATCCGCAGAATCTTGCGAAGGGCGGTTCGCTATGGTTACCAAACTTTGGGACTTAAAGATCCTTTTTTACATACGATTGTAGCGGTGTTGGTTAAGGAAATGGGGCATCCGTATTCGGAATTGATTACCCAAAAATCACTTATTGAAAAAGTAATCAAGGAAGAAGAATTAAGTTTTTTCCGCACCCTTGAACAGGGAATCCGCAGAATGGACGCCTTAATGGCACAAGCAACCGAAAAAAAGAACCTACAACTCGGGGGCGCTGATGTATTTGAATTGTACGACACTTATGGTTTTCCTTTGGATTTAACCTCACTGATTGCAAGAGAGAACCAATTCGAAGTAGATGAAAAAGGCTTCCAGGAAGAATTGGACAAGCAAAAAGCACGTTCGCGCGCAGCTACGGGAATTGAAACAGATGATTGGAACCAAATTCACCCTGACGTTGTAACAAGCTTTTCTGGATACGACACCTTGGAATTACCGATAAAAATCTTGAAATACCGAAAAGTAATCCAAAACCAAAAAACCTTCTACCAGTTGGTATTCGACCAAACGCCCTTTTATGCCGAAGGAGGTGGACAAGTGGGAGATACAGGTGAAATATACAATGAGGGTGAGAAGATTTGGATTTTCGACACGAAAAAAGAAAACAACCTTTGGATTCACTTAAGTCAAACCCTTCCCACAAAATTGGATGACAGCTTCACAGCGAAAGTGGATGCAAAACGAAGAAGCGACATCATGAAGAACCACAGTGCTACGCATTTGCTACACCATGCATTGCGCGAAGTACTTGGTACCCATGTGGAACAAAAAGGTTCTTTGGTTGGACCTGATTATTTACGCTTTGATTTCTCTCATTTTTCCAAAATTTCCGATGATGAGATGTCTAAAATCGTTCGCTTATTGGAACAACAAATCAAGGATAACCTTGCGTTGAAAGAACGAAGAAGCGCACCGATCGAAGAAGCAAAATCCATGGGTGCAATGGCCTTGTTTGGCGAAAAATACGGAGAGTTTGTACGCGTTATACAATTTGGTGACTCTGTTGAACTTTGTGGCGGGACCCACGTGGACAACACAAATTCCATCGGTCTGGTTAAAATACAATCAGAATCTGCCGTAGCGGCCGGTATCCGAAGGATTGAAATGATCACAGGATCAGCAGCGGAAGCACATTACAAGGAAGAAACCGCATTGCTTAACGACATTCGAATTTTGTTTAAAAATCCAAAAGACATCGTTAAAAGCGTGCAGGATTTAATGGAAAGCAATTCCAAAATCGCTAAGGAAGTAGAGTCACTCATGAAAGCGCGAAGCATCCAAATAAAGAATGGTTTAATGTCTGAAATTACAGAGGTTGGCGACCTAAACATCCTTTGCAAACAAATTTCTTTAGACAGCAATTCTGTGAAGGACATCCTATTTCAACTCAAAGGACAAGTGGACCGATTTATTGGCATCATTGGAAATACCGATGGCGACAAGTGTGGATTGAGCGTAATCATTTCCGATTCACTTGTCGAAGAAAAACAATGGAGTGCGGTACAATGGATTCGAGAAGCAGCACCCTTGATTCAAGGTGGCGGTGGCGGGCAACCTTTCTTTGCAACCGCAGGTGGAAAAAATGCAGCGGGATTAAACGAAGCCCTTACCTTGATAAAGCGAAAAATCTAACCAGCACTTGAATACACCAAAAATTTCTGTAGCGATTTGCACGTATAACCGGGAAAAATATTTACCCCAACTTTTTCAATCCATTGAAAAACAAACGCTGCCTGAATCTGCTTATGAAATTTTACTCATTGACAACAATTCTCCTGGCAATACCCATGAGTTGTTTACGCATTTCTTAACGGAAAATCCTTCCAAGCATGGGGAATATTTCTTGGAAACGAACCAAGGACTTTCGCACGCAAGAAACAGGGCCATCCAAGAATCGAATGCACCCCTGATTACTTTTTTAGACGACGACGCTTTTATAGATGTGGATTACCTTAACGTTTTGGTAAATACCTTTGAAAACTACCCAGAGGTAGGTGCCATTGGAGGACCCATTTCTCTGCATTACGAGGACATCATTCCGAAATGGGAAAACAAATATTTGAATTCACTTTTGGGATATTTCAACCGTGGAAATGAATTGCATTATTTTTCCGAAAAAGACTACCCTCGGGGTTCCAACATGGCCTTTCGCACCTTGTTATTTGAAAAGACTGGAACTTTTGACGTACAACTTGGAAGAATTGGAGCGAACCTATTTGGGGGCGAAGAAAAAGACCTATTCAATCGGATTTACAAGCAGAAAATCAGTGTCTTATACCAACCTGATGCGCGCGTATTTCACTGCGTTCCCAATGAAAGAACCACCTTTGACTTTATCAAAAAACAAGCACTTGGCACTGGCCAAAGTGAACGAATCCGAAGCAAAACCGAAGGGAATGGTAGCCTACTGAAAAGGATTTTTTCGGAAGGAATCAAATGGATGGGAAGCTTTGTTTTGTGGTTTTTATTTGCATTCAAAGGACAATCCAGTAAGGGGAATATGATTTTGTTCTTTCGCTATTGGGTAAGTTATGGTTTGGTTATTAATCCGAAAAAAGCATGAAACGAATCCTTTGCCTCCAAGATTTTTTCACGAAATCATTCCAGAGTAAAATCAGTTTTCTGCGCATGTTCCTTCAGTCCAATTTTCGTGGGATTTTACAAAAACCGCAATCCTTTGCAAAACCTTGCTTAATCCTAGGAAACGGCCCTTCCCTGAACGATACCTTCGCCCAAAATTCCACCGAAACCTTTGCTTCTTTCGACCTCATGGCCGTAAATGCCGCCGCAACAAGTCCAACCTTTGAAATGTACAAACCCAAGTTATACATTCTCAATGCACTCACCTACTTTTATGAGGATGGTCAACTTTCGGAATTTTACATCCAATCGAAACATGAGTTGTTCAATGCCTTGGCAACAAAAACCTCTTGGGAAATGAAACTTTTGGTCCCTTTTTGCGCAAAGAAATCCAGTGATTTCAAATCTTTGCTTTCCAAAAACCCCCACCTTCATCCCTTGTATTTCAACCAAACACCTGTTGAAGGCTTACCGCTTTTATCCCATTTCTGTTATGCAAAAGGATGGGGAATGCCACGCCCACACAATGTACTCATTCCGGGAATTATGACGGCCATTGGCTTAGGTTATCGAACCCTTGTCATCGCAGGGGCTGACCACTCATGGTTGGCTGACCTCACCGTGAATGAAAAAAATGAGGCGATGTTAAGACATGTGCACTTTTATGCCACCGAAGGAACTTCCCCCATGAAAGTAGAAGACCGAAAAGAAAGGCCAAGAAGATTGCATGAAATCATTCAAAAATTCTACCTTTCATTTAAAGGGTATTGGGACATTCAACGGTATGCTAAATCGAAGGGCGTAAAGATCTACAATGCGAGCAGTGTCTCCATGATTGATGCATTTGAACGAAAAAACCTAGAAGAAATCCTGACTTCTACGCCGAATAAATAATGTAAATTTGTTACGATGAATGATCGATCCATATTAATTACCGGAGGAACAGGTTCCTTGGGAAAAGCCTTAACCGCGCACATACTTACCCATTTTCCCGATGTGAAGCGCCTTGTAATTTATTCCAGGGATGAACAAAAGCAGTTCGAAATGGAGCAATTGTTTCCTTTGCAAAAATTCCCGCAACTCAGGTATTTTATTGGAGACGTGAGAGATTCGGAACGATTGGAGCGAGCTTTTCAAGGAATTGACTGTGTTATCCACGCTGCTGCCATGAAACATGTACACATCGCTGAGTACAATCCAGATGAATGTGTCAAAACCAATGTTGGCGGTGCTGAAAACGTAATCAAAGCGGCCCTTAAAACCAACGTCAAAAACGTAGTCGCCTTGTCAACCGACAAAGCATGCGCACCCATTAACCTGTATGGCGCCACCAAATTAACATCCGACAAGCTTTTTGTCGCTGCCAACAACATCAAAGGGAAACAAGACATTAAATTTTCTGTCGTACGCTATGGAAATGTGATGGGATCGAATGGTTCCGTTATTCCCTTTTTCCTTAAAAAGAAGAAGTTGGATGGAATCCTCCCAATCACTGTAAAAGAAATGACAAGGTTTAACATCTCGTTGCAAGAAGGTGTGGACATGGTCATGCATGCCATGCAAAACGCTTGGGGTGGTGAGATTTTTGTACCAAAAATCCCTTCCTACAACATCATTGACGTGGCTGAAGCCGTTGGTCCAGACTGCGAAAAACCGGTCATCGGCATCCGTCCCGGAGAGAAAATCCATGAGGAAATGATCAGCTCATCGGATTCTTTTTTCACCTACGATTTAGGTAAATACTACACCATTCTGCCTCAAACCCCCACTTGGGATTTGAAAGCGTTTATCACTGCCAACGAAGCGGTGAAAGTTGAAGAAGGTTTTTCCTACAATTCAAAGGACAACCAAGATTGGGAAACCGTGGAAAGTTTGCGAATGAAAATCCGAGAATTTGTAGACCCTGAATTCTCAATTTAAGATTATGAATAACGAGGAAACCATAAAGGACCACAATGCCCAAGAACTCGAACCCAAGGTTACGGGAATCGGGGGTGTGTTTTTTCGTTCAAATGATCCAGCTGCAACCAAAAAATGGTACACCGAGCATTTGGGTTTCGAAACCAACGCATACGGAGCTACCTTTGAAGGAAGGGAGTTGGATAACCCCGAAGTCATCAATGCTTTGCAATGGAGTGTATTCAAATCTGACACCACTTATTTTGAACCTTCTACCAAAGAATTTATGATCAATTATCGGGTTCAAAACCTTGAAGGATTGGTCGCTAAAATGTTAAAGAATGGCGCAACGGTATTGGATGAAATTGTCACCTATGAATATGGGAAATTTGTTCACCTACTCGACCCAGACGGGAATAAAATAGAACTTTGGGAACCCATTGGAACGCTTCCAAAGGCATAAATCACACAGCAAATCATGGAGAAAATAACAATCGAGAATTACCTAGACAGCCATTACATCCACCGAAGCAACTGGTTACGGGCAGCTGTATTGGGTGCAAACGACGGAATTATTTCCATCTCAAGTCTTGCCATTGGCGTTGCCACCGCAAGCAATTCAAGGGAAGCCACGGTACTGGCAACGGTTGCCGGATTGGTCGCAGGCGCATTATCCATGGCAGCAGGTGAATACGTTTCTGTGAGTTCTCAAACCGACACCGAAACCGCGGACATCGAACGAGAAGCGCAAGAGTTAAAAGACATGCCGGAAGAGGAATTGCAGATATTGGCGCAAATCTACGAGAACCGAGGTCTCAAAAAAGAAACGGCCATGCAGGTTGCCTTAGAATTGACAGAAAAAGACGCCTTAGCGGCACATGTTCGCGACGAATTGGGCATCAATGAAATTAGCAAGGCGAATCCAATTCAAGCGGCTTTGGCGTCGGGAACGGCCTTTACCGTTGGAGGAATTTTACCCCTGATGGTTGTGCTTTTGGCTCCCATCAAAGGCATTGAATATTTTCTTTACGGGTTTACCATTTTATTCTTAGCCATTTTAGGAAGCATCTCGGCTAAAACGGGTGGATCAAGTATGAAAAAGGCAATCATGCGAATTACCATTTGGGGTACCATCGCCATGGGCTTGTCTGGTTTGGTTGGTTATGTCTTCGGCGTCAATGTATAATATCGTTTACACCCCTTGAACCACATGAAAGTTTCAGGTTTTACCTTCATCCGAAATGCCATCACCTATGATTACCCAATCCTAGAGGCCATACTTTCCATAGAACCTATTTGCGATGAAATTGTGGTAGCCGTCGGAAATTCAGATGACCAAACCCGTGCATTGATTGCCTCCTTGAATTTAGCTAAAATTAAGATCATTGATACCGTTTGGGATGATTCACTGCGAGAAAACGGGGCTGTGTTGGCCGTTGAAACCAACAAGGCTTTTCATGCCATTTCTGCGGACAGTGACTGGTGTTTTTACATCCAAGGAGATGAAGTATTGGAAGAAGGTTCAGAATCTTTGATTCTCAATGCCATGAAACATCATTTGAACGATACAAAAGTGGATGGATTTTTATTCAATTACCGTCATTTTTATGGCTCGTATGATTACGTAGGCGCTTCTAATTCGTGGTATAAAAACGAAATACGCATCATTAGAAACAACCAAAAAATTTATTCCCACAAGGATGCGCAAGGTTTTCGTAAAAACACCAATGAAAAACTCAATGTTATTTCCATTCCTGCACACATTCACCATTATGGTTGGGTTAAAGATCCTCGGTCAATGCAGCGAAAACAAGAAAATTTCAATAAGCTCTGGCACGACGATGAGTGGGTCGAACAAAACATTGAAAAAGTCGCCGAATTCGCCTATGAGAAACACATTACACAACTTAAAAAATTCCAAGGACAACACCCGAGTGTCATGAAAAAACGAATTGAATCTATTAATTGGAAATTCACGATGGACATTTCCATGGAGAAACGCACTTCAAAAGACCGTCTCAAAGACGTTCTGAAATTTTTTGGATTTAATCCGAATTATAAAAATTACATCAAGGTGGGCAAATTCTCAAACTAGCCCTTTCTTTTTCGAATCCGAAGTCACTTTCTGAACATTTAGCAACGCATTATTAGTACTTTCGCCGAATAGAAATTCAACACAACAATTTACCCCCATGGATCCTCACGATTTTAAACCAGAAAGCTTAATGATGACCTTCGGGTACAAGCCAGAACTTTCTGAAGGTGCTATCAAATGTCCTATTTTTCAAACTTCAACCTTTGTTTTTAAAAGTGCAGAAGATGGAAAAGCTTTTTTTGAAGTAGCCTATGGCAAGCGCGAAAAATTACCCAATGAAGAACTCGGGTTAATTTACAGCAGACTTAACAATCCGGATTTAGAGATTTTGGAAAACAGGCTTTGTTTGTGGGACCGCGCGGAAGACTGCGCCATTTTCGAAAGCGGGATGTCTGCGATTACGACGGTATTGTTAGAATTTTTAAAACCTGGAGATTTACTTCTGTACTCCAATCCGTTGTACGGAGGCACGGACCACTTCATTCATCATTTCCTTCCATCCATAGGTGTGCATGTCCTTGGATTTAACACGTCCCATACTGAGGCGCAAATTGTTGAAATGCTTGATGCTTGTGGACATGCAGACCGTTTGAAACTCATTCTTTTGGAAACCCCTGCCAATCCAACCAATGACTTAATAGACATCTCATTGTGTAAAGACATTGCGGTGCGTTACTCAAACCCTGAAAATCAGGTTTTGGTTGCCGTTGACAACACGTACATGGGTCCTTTATGGCAACATCCGTTAAAGCATGGAGCTGATTTTGTCTTGTATTCAGCTACCAAATACATCGGTGGACATAGCGACATCATTGCCGGTGCTGTTTTGGGAAACAAAATCTTGATGCAAAGAATTAAAAACCTGCGTACTTTCTTAGGAAACATGGCAGGACCTTGGACTGGATGGTTATTGATGCGAAGCCTTGAAACGCTTAAAGTTCGAATGGAACAGCAACAAAGAAATGCCATCGAGGTTGCAAACTACCTATTAAACCATCCGAAAGTGATCATGGTAAATTATTTAGGGTTGCTGGACAAAGAAAGTAAGATGTATCAGGTCTTCTTAAAACAATGTGAGGGCACTGGCGCCATGATATCATTTAGCATCCACGGCGGCGAAAAAGAAGCTTTTGCCTTTTTGAATAACCTTAAACTGATTAAATTGGCCGTAAGCCTCGGCAGTACAGAAAGCCTTGCAGAGCACCCTAAAAGCATGACCCACGCAGGCGTTGACGATGCCCTACTTGCCGAAATGGGAATTTCAGATTCTTTGATTCGATTGTCCATCGGTGTTGAACATTTTAGCGATATTATTTGGGACATTGAACAATCTTTGGCGCTTATTGATTAAATTGGACATCCAATGAAAAATCAACCTTACATCCTCATTGAATTGGCAAACACCCATGGCGGTGACCTCACCTACTTGCATGATTTGATTCGCGCCTTCGATTCCTATCAAGGCTCCTTCGGGATGAAATTCCAACCTTTGTCTCCAGAGACCTTGGCAACGCCTGATTTTGAATGGTATAAAGTATATCAAGACCTTTACTTTACCCCAAATCAATGGAGAGAAACCTTGGAATTGGCAAAAGAGACAAAAGACATTTGGCTTGATCTTTTTGATGCCTATGGTGTCCAAATACTCCGAGAAAACCTGCCAAACATTCATGGAATTAAATTTCAAAGCTCCGTGCTATTTAATACAGAGCTCATGGAATTGCTGTCCTCCCTTGATTTGTCCCATTGTCAGCTGATTGTAAACATTGCCGCGCAAGAAATCGAACAAATTAAAGAAAGAATTTCCTACGTACAGGAAACGCTTCAACCCCAAGAGATTTGGGTGGAAATTGGTTTTCAATCGTACCCCACAGAATTACAAGACAGCGGACTTTCTAAAATACACACCCTTCGGGAAACCTTTACAAACCCCATCGTTTTTGCCGATCACTTAGATGGAACTTCGGACGACGCGCTATACATTCCCTTGTTTGCTTTGCATCAGGGCGTAAATGTCATCGAAAAACACGTGATGCTTGGGGACAGAGAAACAAAATACGATCACTTTTCATCGCTAACCCCTGAACGTTTTGCCTTGATGATGGAAAAAATAAATGCATATCAACAAGCCTTTACGCAACCTTTCATCAATGAACGCGAGCAAAACTACCTTGCGAAAACCTTAATGATTCCCGTCGCCAAGAACGTACTTAACGCTGGAGATTTGGTACACCCTCACTCCGATTTGTTTTTCAGAAGATCCGGTAAACCAGGACTTACACTCCCCGAGATTCAAGCCATTCAAAAAGAATTCAAGGTGCTTACTTCCGATAAAAAGCCCTATGACACTTTGCAAACCAGCGATTTCCGTCGCGCAAAAATTGGGGTCATTGTTGCCTGCAGGATGAAATCTTCCCGCTTGAAAGAAAAAGCACTACTACCCATTGGCGATTTACCTTCCATAGAATTTTGCTTGCGCAATGCGTTAAAATTTAAAGGCATACAAAAGGTAATCCTAGCTACATCTACAGAGGCACAGGACCAAATCCTGAAGCAACATACCTTTGATTCAACGGTTGGGTTTTATCAGGGACACCCTGAAGATGTTATGCAACGCTACATTGATGTTTGTGAAGCATATGATTTAGACGTGGTGGTGCGGGTTACAGCAGACATGCCCTTTGTAGACAATGAAATATGTGAATTTTTACTCAATGAACATTTTTCTTCTGGGGCGGATTATACGGTTGGAAACGATGCCGCTGTCGGGGTTAATTTGGAGATTTTCAATGTATCCATCTTAAAACGAATCAAATCACACTTTCCTTCGGCTGAACTGTCAGAATACATGACTTGGTATTTCCAAAACAATCCTGAACATGTAAAAATACACAAGGTCGATCTCCCTGAAATTTTTGTTCGACCTTACAGACTGACCTTGGATTATGAAGAAGATCTGATCTTATTTAATGAAATTCACGAAGATGTGCTCCCCTTAGCAGGTATCGAATATACCTTGCGGGATGTAATAACCTACTTAGATCATCATCCAGATATTGCTGCAATAAACTCACACCTGACCTTGAAATATAAAACCGACCAATCTTTGATTGACCTCTTGAATGAGAAAACAAAAATTCAATGAGAAAACTGTTGATTTTTACGGATTCTTTAAGTTTGCCGAGAAGCCATCCTGAATTGGTTACGCACCCTGAGACGTGGCCTGAAATGCTCCGGAAAGAAGGCTTTGAAGTTTGCCTGTCTGCCATTGGCGGAGCCACCTTGAAAGACCTAGAAAAGCAATTGTTTTATTTTCAAAAAGACCGCTACTTTGACGCCGTCATTGTACAAAGTGGCATCGTTGATTGCGCACCACGTTTTGTGAAGAAATGGGAATTAAAAGCCCTGCAATCCATTCCAATGCTTGGCGGAAAAATCCTTTCCTTGTTGAATAAAAACGGGGTACGAAAGGCGCGAAAAATTACCTACAATGCGCCTGAAGCCTTTTTACAATCCATTCGAACTTTTGAAAATTCCTTCACTTGTCCGGTAGTGTTTTTAGGCATCCTCCCTGCAACAGAAGCCTATGAAAATACGCTCCCAGGAATCACTAAAAACATTGATGCTTACAACCAAATCCTTTCCTCTGCGAAACATTTTGTTTCATTAAATGCCATTCCTTCAGAAGGCATCATGTCGGACCACCACCATTTGAATCCAAAAGGCCATCAATTTGTGAAGGAAAAGGTATGTGAAAAACTTACAACATGCGCTACAAGAACCTAAGCATCCAAGAAAAGCATTTGGGCGAGTATGCCTTGGTTCCCATTCGGATGAATGACCAATGCTTAATCAGAAAATGGCGCAATGAACAGATGTATCATCTTCGCCAGCAAGAACCCTTAACAGAAGAAAATCAAAGGATCTATTTTGATACAGTGGTCGCTTCTTTATTCACAAGCGAGCACCCTTCCCAATTTCTTTTTTCTTATGTACAAGGGGGAGATTGCATTGGTTATGGTGGGTTGGTGCACATCAATTACGAAAAACAAAGCGCAGAACTTTCTTTTATCATGGCGACAGAATTGGAGGAGACACAATTTGCAATGCATTGGTCAAACTTCCTGAAACTCATACAGCCCATCGCTTTCCAAGGATTGGGTTTACAACGCATCTTCACCTATGCCTATGACCTTCGTCCACACTTGTATCCCATCTTGGAAAACCATGGATTTTACAGAGAGCGTATCTTACCAAACGCACTGATCGAAGATGGAAAATCCATTTCTGCCATTGTTCACAGCAAATGGAATGCGAACTTACGTCCTGCCACCCCTATGGATGAAGACGTAACTTATCAATGGGCCAAGGATCCGTTGGTTCGAAAATATTCCTTTCAGCAAGAAGAAATCACCAAGGAAGGTCACGCAAGATGGTTTCAATCAAAACTTGAAAATCCAAATTGTTTTTACTTCCTACTTCAAAGTGAAAAAACAGGTCCAATGGGTTCTTTTCGTTTGGATGTATTGTCGGCCGATAAACCTTGCACGGCTCACATAAGTTACTTGTTAGACCCAAAAACCCATGGAAAAGGCTTAGGCATTGCCATCTTGGTAATGGGAGAATTCGAAGCCCGACAACAAGGCATTTCTGTACTAATCGGAGAAGTTATAGCCGAAAACTCAGCATCTTGTGCTATCTTTGCCAAATTAGGGTACGAGCGGGAACTTCTTCATGACCGCATTCGCTATAAAAAGAGCCTTTAATGTTCAAGCTTCCAAAAGACCATGTATTTATCATTGCTGAATTATCTGCCAACCACAATGGCAGCTTAGCGACTGCTTTGGAAACGGTGAAAGCAGCGAAAAGAGCAGGTGCCGATGCGATCAAACTTCAAACCTATACGGCAGATACATTGACCTTAAAATGCGAACAATCTGATTTTAAAATCAGTGGAGGCACTTTGTGGGATGGAAGGTATTTACATGATTTGTACTTGGAAGCATACACACCTTGGGACTGGCATGCCGTTATTTTCAAAGCAGCAGAAGAAGAGGGATTGGCTTGTTTTTCTTCTCCCTTTGACCCCACCGCAGTTGATTTCTTGGAATCGTTGGAATGTCCCATATACAAAATTGCTTCGTTTGAAATCACAGACATCCCCTTGATAGCTTACGTAGCGTCCAAAGGAAAACCCATGATTCTGTCCACAGGCATCGCTGAAAAAGAGGACATCCAGCGTGCGATTGATGCATGTATTCAGATGGGAAACACGGACCTTACTTTGCTAAAATGCACTTCCTCCTACCCAGCTCCCATCGAAGAAGCCAACCTAAATTTGATGGTGCAATTTGCAAAGGATTTTCCTGTAAAAATTGGACTTTCTGACCACACGCCTGGACATTTAGTCCCTGTCATTGCAACCTCCATGGGTGCACGCGTAATTGAGAAACATTTCATTTTGAACCACGAAATCGGTGGGCCAGACGCAGCCTTTTCATTGGATGAAAGTGAATTCACAGAAATGGTCAAACAGGTGCGAATGACAGAAAAAGCAATGGGTGACACAACCTATGACTTGACGCCAAAACAACAAAGTGGAAAAGCTTTTAGCAGATCGCTTTATCCTTGTCAGGACCTACTAAAAGGTACCTTAATCACGAGCGAAATGGTGAAATCCGTTCGGCCGGGGCACAGCCTACACCCGATGTATTTAAAAGAATTGATAGGCAAAAAAACAACACGTGACCTCCTCCTTGGGGAGCGAATTTCAATGAAAGACTTTGAATAATTCTACGATTTCAAAGCAAATGTAACAAAGCACTTGGAGGCATACTTCCAATAACCATGAAGGCCAAAGCGCCACAATTAAAATTATGACATTTAACGAACTCGATCTTATAGCGCCGATCTTAAACGCACTAGACAATTTAGGATATACCAATCCAACGCCCATTCAAGAACAAGCCATACCCATTATCCTTTCCGGAAATGACATCATGGGTTGCGCGCAAACGGGTACTGGTAAAACCGCGGCTTTTGCCATTCCTATTTTACAGAATTTAACCAAAAACCCACGTCCGGATGGAAAACGAAAAATAAGAAGTCTAATCCTTACGCCTACCCGCGAACTTGCGATTCAAATTGAAGAAAACATCAAAGAATACGGAAGAAACTTGGACCAACGTCACGCAGTAATTTTCGGCGGGGTAAGTCAAGTAAAACAAGTAAACCAACTTAAAAACGGGGTGGATATTTTGGTAGCCACACCGGGACGATTGCTTGACCTTCAACAACAAGGATGCATTGATTTACGTCACCTGGAGATCTTTGTCCTTGACGAAGCGGACAGAATGTTGGACATGGGATTCATCCACGATGTAAAGAAAATCATCAAACTCATTCCTTCAAAAAGACAAACCTTGTTTTTCTCTGCAACCATGCCTAAAGAAATCAAAACGCTGGCAAGTACCATTCTCACCAACCCAAAACAAGTAATTGTAACGCCCGTATCCTCAACCGCAGAAACCATTTCGCAAGAGCTCTACTACGTTTCTACTTCGGAAAAAAAGAACCTGTTGTTGCATGTTTTGGACCAACAAAATGTTCCTTCGGTTTTGGTTTTTTCCAGGACCAAACACGGTGCCGACAGAATTGTAAAAATTCTTGCAAAAGCCAACATCACTGCCGCTGCCATTCACGGAAACAAATCGCAGAACCAAAGACAAAACGCACTGAATGGGTTTAAAACAAATCAGTTAAAAGTATTGGTAGCCACTGACATTGCAGCCAGAGGCATAGACATCGATGAACTGGCTTTGGTTATCAATTATGACGTACCCAATGTTGCAGAGACCTATGTTCACCGAATTGGAAGAACTGGACGCGCAGGTGCAAGCGGTAAAGCGATTTCATTTTGTGATCAAGAGGAACGAGCATACATCAAGGACATTCAAAAACTCATTGGATTGCAAATTCCAGTCGTGAAATCACATCCTTTTGCCTAATTAAAAACGGACTGAATACAATCAGTCCTGTTTTTTAGCAGTCAAGCTTTTTTTCAATTCAAGTCCTCCGATCCCAAAAAATCCGAGTAGGAGTAAGATGGAGCCAAGCATGGAATACTTAGAACCCGTTATGTATGATTTCGGCTCAAAGGACCATGTAATCTCGTGTTTTCCTGCAGGAACTTCAGTCCCTCGAAGAATGTAATTCACACGATGGTAAGGAACTTCTTTTCCATCAATCTTACAGATCCAACCTTCGGGATAATAGATTTCACTGAATACAACGAATCCCTTGTGTTTCGATTGGTATGCATAGGTTAACGCTTTGGTGGCATAGCGAGTTAAGCGAATTCTATCCATTGAATCGGTACCATAACTCGACGCTGGTTTCGCTTCGTCGGACGCCAAGTCAAGGATGGCTTCTGTTTTGGTATTCAATTTACCCAATCCCAACATGGCATCGTTGGCAGAATTTACCACTTTAAGGCGATTCACAAACCATGCATTTCCATTTGCGTTTGGATTTACTACCGGTATGTCTGAGCGCTTAAGAATCAAATACTTGGTGTTTAACATATTTAAAATCTGACAAGAGTCTGCCAAGGTAGCCCCTGCGACTGAAATCGTATCGTATACTGCTTTTGCCTGCTCTTGGGTGATTCCCATGGTTTGTGCATACCCTTGTAACTTCGCCATTTTGAACGCACCAATGCTTTGGTTGGCTTTTTGGATTTCGGATTGGATGTAAAAATCTACCAATTGCTGGTATCTTTTCAACTTTGCACCGTGATAGCCCCCAATGGATTTATGAAAAAAGCAGGTTACCGTTTCATTGAAAGGATTGTCAAAGGAGAACACACGGTAATTTGAATTCAGTTGCAACGCTGTGAATTGTGCAAACACATTGCTCACCTCTGAAGGTTGGTTGGTGTACAATCCCGCTTCCGCATATTTAGCAGAAACGTCAGATGCTTTTTGACCAAAATTGGGAATGTTTTTTTCTTCGTTTTGCAAGATGGCAAAATCCGCTTTGTCCGGCATGTAAGGAATTTCACCTTCGGTGATGTCTTCGTACTTTTCATAGGTCATTCCATCCCCTTCATTGTTAAGGTAGCGTTTTGCGATGGAAATTTCATCAATGCTTACAAAGAGTCCAATGGCTGTCAACCAGACGAAAGGCTTGGCCTTGGTCATTAACGATAACAAAAGCATCAATCCTGTGAGGACGAAAAACACGACGGTTCTTCCAGCGTCGTTTCGGTAGATGACTTCTCTGACATGAATCAACTCAGCTTTTAAACCTTGGATCATGGTGGCCTGTGATGGATCTTTGGATTGCGTTACAGCATCGTTAAACTGTTTGGTTTCATCTGCGGTAATGAAATTCCCTGAAATAGAGGGTACCAAAAACAAAACAATTCCGATAACAGCGACCCCACCGATTACACCATAATGGAATTTTTTGGTTCCTTCCAACGGTTCTTTTTTTACGAGCTTGTCCAACAGCAACATCGCCATTAATGGAACGATGACTTGCATGATCACAAGAATCATTTTTGAATCACGGAACTTGTTGTACATCGGAAAGTGGTCAATGAACCAAAAATTCACCCCTCCTGTTTTCGCAGAAAGCAACACGCACAAAATGGACAAAGCAAGTACAGGGAAACGAAGGGTGTCTTTAACCAAGAACAAGCTTACCAAAAACAGGAACATGGCTACCGCACCGAGGTAAATGGCTCCGCCGCTGAACAGCTGCCCCCCCCAATAATGGTTTGACTGAGAAATTTGCTGGCTGTAGTTTAGATCGCGAACCGCCTCCATTGCGCTCTCATCATTTCCAATGGGCTCGGCATTCCCTCCTTTGGCATTGGGAATAAAAAGCGAAAGCGCTTCTTTTGGCCCAAAATTGTATTCTAAAATATAGCTTTTATCCAATCCTGACTTCGCTTTGGTTTCTTTTTTTGTCCCTTTCGGTACAACTGAAATGTCAGAATCTCCACGCGTAGAATATTTTGAATAAGCGTAGGTGGTCATGAGGTTACTTGCCGACGGAAGTACGGCCAACCCTGTCGCCAAAAGCAATGCGCCGGTAATTTTAAGCAGTCCCATGTATTGTTTTTCGACCAACAATCGAATGCCTTCTGCGAGGGCAACAACGCCAAGAAGTATAAACAAATAATAGGTGATTTGAAGGTGATTTGCACTGATGTTCAGCGAGAGAAAGAAGGCAAAAACGATGCTTCCCCAAAGCCATTTTCCACGGGTAGCCAACAGGAGTCCACCTAAGGTTGGCGCCATGTATGCAACGGCATTCACCTTGGTAAGATGTCCAGCGCCGAGGTAGAGAATGTTAAACGAAGCAAACCCAAAAGCAATGGAACCCACGATGGCTACCCATGGATTTAACTTCATGCAAAGCCCCATAATGTAAAATCCAAGCATCATGACAAACAAAATCCCAACCGGAGTGGGTAAACCAAGACGGAGGACTTCTGCCACGCGAACCATGTAATTCCCTTTGTGAATCATACTGATTTGGTAAGCAGGCATACCGCTGAACATGGTGTTGGTCCACATGGCTTCTTCGCCATTCATCAAGCGATAATCTGTAATCTCTTTAGATGCACCTTGGTACTGTTTCACATCTGATTGCTTCAATTGTTTTCCCTCCCAAACTGGAGAGAAGTAAACGCTGGCAAAAAGGATAAAAACCCCAATGGCTGCGATGTGGGGGAGGATATTTTTAAGGTTGAATTTCATGGTTGATTTTTGGATTCTAAAGTTACATTTCTATTTTGGATTGGCATAACGCTCTACATCGGCTTTTTTAATTTCTTCATCACAAAGGATAACCAAACGTTCTAAGACATTGCGCAGTTCGCGTATGTTCCCTGTCCAATCTACTTTTTGCAGTGCTGCAATTCCCGAAGGGTCAATGGATTTCTTGGGAATGCCTTGTTCATTGCATACAATTGAAATGAAATGTTCTGCCAACAAAGGAATGTCTTCAATGCGGTCATTTAGGCTGGGGACGTGAATGGGAATTACCGCCAAGCGATGATACAAATCTTCTCGAAACCTGGATTCGCTAATTTCTTTTCTCAGGTCTTTGTTGGTTGCCGCAATGATTCTGCAGTCTACTTTTACATCTTTCTCCCCTCCTACCCTTTGAATCGAATTTTCTTGAAGTGCGCGCAAAACTTTGGCCTGTGCGCTTAGGGACATGTCACCGATTTCATCCAAGAATAGGGTACCTCCTGAGGCCAATTCAAATTTCCCTTTCTTATCCTTAACCGCACTTGTAAAAGCTCCTTTTTCGTGACCAAACAACTCACTTTCAATTAACTCTGAAGGAATCGCAGCACAGTTCACTTCTACAAAGGGTCCTTTTGCGCGGTTAGACAAATCGTGAAGGGAGCGAGCGACCAATTCCTTCCCACTGCCATTGGGACCGGTGATAAGGACACGGGCATCAGAGGGGGCTACCTTCTGCACCATGGCTTGGATGTCCAAGATGGGTTTTGAATTCCCGACAATGGATGAACCCTTGATTTTTTTCAGGGTTGTACGCAAAGCTACATTTGAAAGTACGAGTTGGTTTTTTTCAGAGACATGTTTAAGAGAAACGAGGATCCTGTTTAGGTTCAATGGTTTTTCAATAAAATCATAGGCGCCTAACTTCAGTGCCTTCACAGCGGTTTCGATGGTGCCATGACCTGACATCACGATGATTTGAACTTCATTGCCTTTGTCTTGGAGCTCTTGCATGAGGGCAAGCCCGTCCATCTGGGGCATTTTAAGGTCGCAAAAAAGAACATCGAAAGCGGTTTTTTCAATTTTCTTTAGGGCATCCAATCCATCTTCAGCCTCTTCCACTTGATGACCTTCCAATTCAATCACATCGCGCAAAGCTCTTCGAATGGAACGATCGTCATCCGTAATTAAAATTCTCATGGTTTTTTATTTTCGATGTCAACCGTACGTTCCAACATGGGGACAAATTTAAAGGTGCCCAATTCTTGAAGGGTGTATTCGGTTTCATTTTGACGGACAATTTTAAGCATTTTTTGCTCAACCCCTTCTCCTACGGGAATCACCATCGTTCCTCCAACCTTTAATTGAAGCTTGAGTTCATTGGGGATTTCAGGGGCACCACAGGTTACCAATATTTTATCGAAAGGCGCATAACTTGGCCAACCTCGGTAACCGTCACCGAATCGCAAACGGGCATCGTAATTCAAAAACTTCATCATTTGTGCAGCCTTAAAATGCAAATCTTGGTGCCGTTCTATGGAATACACTTTCGCTCCTAATGCACACAAAATGGCCGTTTGAAATCCGGAACCTGTACCTATTTCTAGGATTTTATCTTTCGGCTTCACCTCCAACAATTGGGTTTGAAAAGCTACGGTATATGGGTGAGAGATGGTTTGACCAGAACCAATTTGAAAAGCAGCATTCGTATAGGCCATTCCATCAAGCGCAAGGTCGAGGAAATAATGCCTTGGGACTTCGAAGAAGGCACGTAAAATTTCAGGGGAGTGGATACCCATTTTTTCAATTTCCTTGATAAGTAAATTTCGCTTTCCCTTATGTTTGTACGTATCCTTTAAATGCTCCATTTGATTCTTCTGCCCTATTTTTTTAAATTCAAAATTAAACAAAGTCCAATGTTGAAGTGCTTTTACTTACCTTTGTTTTGAACATTCTTTAGTGAAATGAAAGTTTTGGTAACCGGCGGAGCAGGGTTTATTGGCTCAAATGTATGTGAAGCTCTGCTGACAAAAGGGCATCAAGTGGTCTGTATGGACAATTTGCTTACAGGAAGCGAGCGAAACATAGCTCCCTTGCGAAATCATCCTTTTTTCGAATTCCAACTTGGAGACATCCGCGACCTCGATGCGTGTGACCGGGCCATTCAAGGTTGTGAAAAAGTCATCCATTTGGCTGCGTTGGGCTCTGTACCAAGATCCATCCAAGACCCCTTAACAACGAATGCGATCAACATTGATGGGTTTTTAAATGTCATTCACGTGGCAAAAGAGCATGAGGTGAAGCGTTTTGTATTTGCCGCCAGCAGTTCAACCTATGGGGATTCAGCGGAATTGCCAAAAGTAGAAGATCGAATCGGAAAACCTTTATCGCCCTATGCGGTCACGAAATACGTCAACGAACTGTATGCGCATGTTTTTCATCAATCGTATGGACTCGAATACATCGGCTTGCGTTATTTCAATGTCTTTGGAAGAAACCAAGACCCTCAAGGTGCCTATGCTGCCGTGATTCCAAAATTTATTCAACAATTTCTCAGTGAAACATCGCCTGTAATCAATGGTGACGGTACCAACACAAGGGATTTTACCCACGTTGAAAATGTTGTTTCGGCAACACTTTTGGCACTGGAAACCGATCACAAAAGCGCTGCAAACCAAATTTACAATGTTGCCTTCGGAAGCAGTACCACCTTGATAGAATTGGCGGAAATGATCCAAAAAACGCTTTCCGAAAGAAAACCCACCCTTCAAATTCCTGAGCTAACCTTTGGTCCCAACCGACCTGGCGACATTCCCCATTCCCATGCGTCGATTGAGAAAATTCAAAAACTTCTCGGCTACGTTCCACATGTTTCTGTCGAAACAGGCATACAAAAGACAGTGGATTGGTTTTTAACCCAATACATTCAATTGTAAATCCTAACCGGATGGAAAAGGATTCTTCAAAAATTAAAATCGCCCTTGTCGAAGACCACGAAGTGGTAAGAAATGCCCTTGCAAAAATGCTTGCAGAAGTTCCAAATTTTGACTTTGTATTTGAAGCAGAGCATGGTCAAGATTTCCTCGATCAACTGAAGACAAAGCCCATTGATGTCGTTCTCTTAGATTTGGAAATGCCTATTTTAGACGGAATTGAGACGCTAAAGGCACTCAAAAAACAAGCGTCAACGGTTAAAGTCATCATGTTAAGCATGCACAATGATTTAGACATTATTTTTGAGTTGCTTTCCATGGGGGCAGGTGCCTACTTGCTTAAAAATTGTTCCACAAAGGAAACGATAGAAGCCATCACCATGCTTCATACAGATGGAAAATACTCGAATTTCATCATGAATGAGGCTGTGATAAACACACTTGCCAGCGAACGTAAAACTCAGAATGGGATGAAGCATTTGGAACTAAGTGCGCGCGACATGAAGGTTCTGTCTTTAATTTGTGATGGCTTCACAAGCAATTTTATTGCAGATGCGATTTCCACGTCCAAGAAAAATGTGGACTTCATTCGCTCCCAAATCATGAAGAAGATGAACGTCAAAACCGCCAATGAACTCATGCGAATGAGCATCCTTCATGGACTCTACACGCCACGGTCTAACAAAGAAATCGAATTAGAAAAGGAAAATGTTTTGCTTGCAAGGCGAATCAAGCGGACGGAGGGCTTGAAATCGAAATTGTAGACCACACCTTTAATTCAGGATTCAACCCAACAGTTTCACATGAACGGGACAGTGATCCGAACCCATCACTTGGGTTAAAATGGAAGCTTCACCAACCAACGGCATCATGGCTTTTGAAGCAAGGAAATAATCAATTCTCCATCCAATGTTATTGGCCCTGGCACCTGCTCGGTAACTCCACCAAGAATATTCAATTTTAGAAGGGTTCAAATATCTATAGGTGTCGTGAAAACCTGCCGCAACAAATGCATTCATCCCATCAATTTCCTCCTGCATGTATCCTGCAGCCTTGTTGTAATTTTCCTTGGGACGAGAAAGATCCATGGGTTGATGCGCCACATTGAAATCTCCACAAACCAACACAGGTTTCGTTTGCTCCAACTCCTTTAAGTACGCTAAAAAGTCGCGGTCCCACGATTGACGATAAGGCAACCTCGCCAATTCACTCCCCGAGTTAGGCACATATACCGTAACCAAAAAAAACGACGGATACTCAGCACAAACCACACGCCCCTCATGGTCATGTTCCGGAATTTGCATGTCGTACGATATGCTTAGCGGATTTTCTTTGGTTAGGATTGCGGTACCCGAATACCCTTTTCTCTCTGCTTCATTGGCAAAAATGTGATAACCTTCCAAGGGAATCAGCGCTTCTTTGACCTGGGCGACCGTTGCTTTGGTTTCTTGTAGGCAAATGATGTCAGGCTGCAAGGCTTGCATATCCTGAATAAATGTTTTAGAGGAAATCGCTCGAATTCCGTTGACGTTGAAAGATAATATATTCATCAAAATTGATTTTTAATTTGTTCCCATACCCTTGAAAAAAAAGTTCCCGACCTGTTTTCCAATTCACTGTCTAACATTCCATCTTCGATCACCCTTGTCTTGGACTTGTATTTTACCCAACGAAGTATGAGGTAGACAAAAATCACAAAAAAAAGGATGGCAACGATGATAAAACGATAGCCAAATAAAAAAAACTCCATTAATTTCTATTTATAAGTTCACCTTTTCCATAGCGCGACAAAAAGATGGTTGAAGGAAATCCAACATACTCTATGTTCCCTACCCCATTGATTTCTGCTTTCAAGGGTATCCCAGAGGCTTTCACCTTTTGAGGCCTTGAAGAACTTGAAATCACGTTTAACATGCCTTGGGTTTCCAAATGTTGGCAATCAAAACATCCATCTCCGGAAATTTGCATTTTGGTCGTAACTGCTTTTCCTGACAATTTTAAATCTCCCCAACCATTCGTATTCACGGCATTAACATCCAATGCATCAATACAAACGTCCATGCTCCCACCGCCATCTTTTAAGGTCAAGGTTAGGTAGTCCGTTTTCAAGGTGTCCTCAGTCGTCAAAGTCTCCGTTCCTTCATAGAGGATGTTTATCAATTTGGTGTAATGTATTTCAACTTTCACGGTTGCGTAATGCCTTAAATAATTGCATTTGTTATGATTGGAAAGGGTCAACAATCCATCGGTAGATTCTATCGTAATAAAATTCAGCAGGTTTTCCCCACCCCGAATCACAACCTTATCTGTTGAATCCTGAATCAAGACATATTCAATGTGTTCCTTCAAAAAGAGCCGGTCAAAATTCTGTACAGTTACCATACGCTCCGCCATTCCCCCCGATTTCTTGAGACAAGACCGATCTTCTGGTTTTTTGCATGCAAAAAGAAAGGCGATTCCAAAAATTAAGGATAGATACTTCATTTTTTTCGATAGTTAAAGGTATAACCAATGCCATATTCCAAATAATCCGCACGAGCCCAATGGGTTTTGAGTGTAAAGTTCAAAATCAATCCATTTTTCAAGAAATACCTACAACCAATCCTGTGGTATAATTTATCCTCAGGGTGGTATTTATCACGGATGTATGCACCCATGCCAAATACAAAATGGAAACGATCCAAAGGCACGAGGTAGGCAGAATAAATTCCCATTTGAACGATGTCTAGCTGTGATTTTTCTACCAAGGGTTGATAGCCCATGATTGCTTGTTTGGATATCAAGTCAACATCCAATTCCAATCCCGAGCGGTGGTTAAAAAACCTTTTCGCCGAAAAATTCAGGGCATAAACGGGATAGCGTTTTCCTCCGATGGGCATGTTTTGTTTTGCTGACAGTATTCCGGTAATGCTGTAAAGCCATCTGTCGTAAGGCAGTGTCATTTCAAGCTTCGTTGCTTTTTCTTTTTCAATTGGGACAAGGGTTCTGGCATATCCTAAGGAAACGAAAGGCATGTTAATTCCGAAATTCGGAACTTTGAAGGCAGCATTGCTAAAATGGGTGATGTCCAATCCAATGTTTACCGAATTCTTCCCAAAAAAATAGGTGCTTTTAACGGCAAGACACATCATGCCTAAAAGCTTGGTGGATACCGCTACATTTTTTGGATTCAACAGGGGATCATATACCTTGGATGTATGCCCCATTCCGAACCCAAGCTTAAAATCCATCCGGTAATTTTTCACAGACACCATGGGCAATTCAGCGAATCCGTAGGTACCCAGATAATTTCCCAATAAGAGGTTGTTGCCAACAGAGCCATAGAACACAGTAAATCCATAGCTTGGGTATTTGTAAAACTTTTGGTATTCCTTACTTCCTCGAGACCGTAAAACATAACTCAATTCTCCTGCGTAACCCAACTCTCTTGGCATGTGTGCCATCACCCCTCTATGAGCCGCTAAAAAACCGACTTTTTGCCTATACTCAATGGCTTTTTCAAATTTAGGCTGACCTAAAAAGTTGAAAACCAAACATAAAAACAGGAATCCGAAGCACCCTTTCATTGCTAACAAAGTTAAGAAAGCTTGTCATTCAAAACACTTAAAAAATTACTTTTGCACATGGACAAAAGATTGGAGGCCTTTGAAAGGTTGCTTAACATTATGGATGAACTCAGGGAGCGATGTCCTTGGGATCAAAAACAAACCTTTGAATCTCTTAGAAACCTCACCATTGAAGAGACCTACGAATTGGCAGACGCCATTACGAAGGGAGATTTGAACGAAATAAAAGGCGAGATTGGGGATTTGTTTTTACACATGGTTTTCTACTGTAAACTGGGCTCTGAAGTAGGTGCATTTGACGTAAGTGATGTATTGAATGCCATTTGCGATAAACTGGTGTATCGCCACCCACATATTTATGGCGATGTGGAAGCCAACTCCGAAGAAGAAGTCAAGGCAAATTGGGAAAAATTGAAATTGAAAGAGGGTAAAAAATCTGTCCTTTCCGGGGTTCCTTCTTCCCTACCCGCTTTGGTGAAAGCAACCCGAATACAAGAAAAAGTGAAGGGAATAGGCTTTGAATGGACGACGAAAGAAGACGTTTGGGCCAAGGTAAAAGAAGAACTTGTCGAATTTGAAGCAGAAGTATCTGCGGGTTCAAATAAACAAGAAGAAGAATTCGGCGATTTGCTTTTTTCTTTGGTGAATTACGCCCGATTCATCAATTTATCACCAGAATCCGCTTTGGCATTTACCAATGCAAAATTCATCCATCGGTTTCAATGGATGGAGGAGAAAATCTCATCGGAGGGCAAACAATTGGAAGCGATGAACCTTGAAGAAATGGATGTGTATTGGGAGCAGGCTAAAATGGCGTTGAAGGGAGGGAAATAATCATAAGCAACCGTCCACGTTCGACTTCATTTCGCTGCGCTTCATTGTGCTCAGTGGGCGGTTGTGAAAAACCCTCTACAGTTTAAAATGTTTATCCGCCTCTTCAGCTACATATGCGCCAATGGCGAGGGAAGCCGTTGCAGCAGGTGAAGGCGCATTCAATACATGTATAGAATTCCCATGAAATTCAATGCGAAAATCGTCCTTCGTGTCACCATTCTCAGCAAGCAACAAGGCGCGAACCCCTGACCTTCCCGTTTTAATATCCTCCATGGTCAAGGACGGGATAATGCGTTGTAAGGTTTTTAAAAACAAACGCTTGGAAAAAGCCCTTCGGTATTCATTCCATCCAAAGGATATATTGGAAAGAAACAATTTCCACGTTCCTTTGTAGGTTAACGCATCCCAAGTATCTTTCAATGAAAAATCCAATTTGCCATACCCTTCTCGTTTGAAGGTAAACACCGCATTGGGACCACATTCGACTTCTCCGTCTGTCATCCTTGTAAAGTGTACCCCCAAAAATGGAAAATCGGGATTGGGAACGGGATAAATCAAATTCTTTACTTTGCGCTTTGCTTCTTCAGTTAATTCGTAATAATCCCCGCGAAAACCTACCACTTGTTCCTTCAATGCCACCCCATCCTTTCTCGCCAGTCGATCTGCTTGCAATCCTGCACAAAAGACAGCATACCTTGCTTCAAAAACACCTTTAGAGGTCTCGAAGGTCGAATGCCCTTCTTTTTTGGTGATGCCGACAACCTCCGTACCTAAAAACAACTTGCTATTCGCATTTATTTCCAAAGCCAATTCAATCATTTTGGCAGTTGCCGCACGAAAATCAATGATGCCGGTACAACCCACAAACAACCCACCGATGGATTCCACGTGAGGCTCAATTTCTTTTACCTCAGCAGCGGTTAATTTCCTAAGACCCTCAATCTGGTTTTGGAGTCCAGTTTGGTAAATCTTCTCCAGATTTGGAAGTTCGCTTTCATCGGTTGCAACGACCACTTTCCCGCATACATCGTGGGGAATCCCGTGTTCTTTGGCAAACGCCACCAACTCCCTTCTGCCTTCGATGCAATTTCTTGCTTTGAGCGAACCTGGCTTGTAATACAATCCGGAATGGATTACGCCTGAATTATGTCCCGTTTGATGGTCAGACAATATATCTTCCTTCTCGAAAAGCACTAAATTTAAATGTGGATATCGTTTCTGTAATTTGTAAAAAGTGGCTGCTCCGACGATACCACCTCCGATGATTGCGATGTCAAATTTCATGAAACAAAGATAGTCTAAAAACCCTTTGACGTCTCTAAAATTCCCAATTCAAATCTTATGAATGCTACCGACAAACGGTATAATTGAGTAATTTTACACAATGGATTTTCAATTGGTTTCTTCCTATCAACCTACCGGAGATCAACCCGAAGCAATTCGGCAATTGGTAGAGGGTGTAACCCAAGGTCATCCTTTTCAAACGTTGATGGGTGTGACGGGAAGTGGAAAAACGTTCACCATGGCCAATGTGATTCAAAGTGTCCAAAAACCCACACTTGTACTCTCTCACAACAAAACACTTGCCGCCCAACTGTATACAGAGTTTAAAAATTTCTTTCCCAACAATTCCGTCGAGTACTTTGTGTCTTATTACGATTACTACCAACCTGAAGCTTACCTCCCAACGACAAATACCTACATCGAAAAGGATTTATCGATCAATGAGGAAATTGAAAAACTTCGGCTTTCTGCAACTTCGGCTTTGTTATCCGGCAGAAGAGACGTCATCGTTATCGCCTCTGTATCCTGTATTTATGGAATTGGAAATCCCGTAGAATTCAAAAACAGCATCATTCCCTTGAATGTTGGGATGACCTTTCCAAGAAATAAATTTTTACACAGACTGGTCGAAAACCTCTACACCAGAAGTGAAGAAAATTTCAACCGAGGGATGTTTCGAGTGATTGGCGATACGGTTGACATTTACCTTGCCTATGCTGATTATGCCCTTCGTGTACTTTTTTTCGGAGACGAAATTGAAGCTTTACAGGCCATTGATCCATTTACGAACAAATGCTTCGAAGAATTTCAGGACGTCAATTTATTTCCCGCAAATTTATTCGTTTCCAGCCCGGAGAACACCCAGAAATCCATTCACATGATCCAAGACGACTTGATGCAGCAAGTAGAAAACTTTAAGTCGATGGGAAAATTGGAGGAATCAAAACGATTGTATGAGCGTGTTTCCTATGACTTGGAAATGATTCGAGAACTGGGCTATTGCTCTGGCATAGAGAATTATTCGCGTTACTTCGACAACCGACAACCTGGAGAACGCCCCTTTTGCCTTATGGATTATTTTCCGGATGATTTTTTGATGATGATTGACGAAAGTCATGTAACCCTGCCTCAGGTAAAAGGGATGTATGGCGGGGACCGCTCTCGGAAAATAAACTTGGTGGATTATGGTTTTCGATTGCAGGCTGCAATTGACAATCGTCCATTAAAATACGAGGAATTTGAGGGACTCCTCAACCAAACAATTTTTGTTTCAGCCACACCAGCAGACCTTGAAATTCAGCTCTCCGAAGGCATTTTAATTGAGCAAGTAATTCGTCCCACAGGTTTGTTAGACCCAATCATTGAGGTAAGACCCAGCAGAAACCAGATAGACAACCTCATGGAGGAAATTCAACTTCGGATACAGCGAAAAGAACGCACCCTTGTAACCACACTTACCAAACGAATGGCGGAGGAATTACAGAAGTACCTCACAAAACTTGGGATTAGCTGTCAATACATTCACAGTGATGTGGACACCTTAGATAGGATTGAAATTTTGCGGGAATTAAGAATAGGTACATTCGATGTGTTGATTGGGGTTAACCTACTCCGAGAGGGATTGGATTTACCTGAAGTATCTTTGGTTGTGATTTTAGATGCAGACAAGGAGGGATTTCTTAGAAATGTTCGCTCCTTGGTTCAAACCGTTGGAAGGGCCGCAAGAAATGTAAATGGAAGGGTTATCATGTATGCTGACAAGACTACTTTTTCGATGCAGCAAACCATTGAAGAAACGGAGCGAAGGCGCAAAATTCAAATGGACTACAATACAGCGCATGGCGTTTCCCCTCAACCCTTGAATAAGGCCATCGAAGAAAGCATGCGAAAAGGTTCTGGATCGAAAGAAAAGGAATCTTACAAACAGGACGAAATCAATGAAGCGAACCTAGCGAATGAATACCAAAGCATTGCAGAAATCGAAAAAGAAATAAAATCCTATCGAAAACAAATGCAAAAAGCAGCGAAAGAATTGGATTTTGTGGAAGCGGCTTTTTTCCGCGACCAGATGAAAAAATTAGAAACTTTTAAATTGAACCTTAACTAATTGAACCTATGAATTTACACAGACTCTTGCGGATTGCCGCCATTGCCGAAGGCATTTCTTACATTTCCTTCGCCATTACAATGCCTTTAAAATACATCTTCAAAATTACCGAACCCAATTTCTATGTAGGCTCGGCACACGGATTTTTATTCCTTGCCTATTGTGTCTTGGTTGGGATTTATGGGATAAAAAACAAATCGAAGTGGTACTTTTACATCCTCGGGTGGGCGGCTTCGTTGATTCCTTTCGGAACGTTTTGGTTTGATGCAAAATTTTTAAAGAAAGAATCTAAGGATGTTTGATTCTTTTTCCCTTTACAAACATCTTTTATGAACAAGCTACCGGAACCGTTAAATGACATGTTGCAACGCAGCAGTGAAGAACAGAAAGAAATTCACGCCTTCTTGAAAAGATCCAAGAAAAATAGAAATTTAGACGAGCTGTTTCACAAAGCACACGACGAAGTTTTCCAAAAAGTAGATTGCCTTACCTGTGGGAATTGCTGTAAAACCACCTCCCCTATTTTCCGAGATGCTGACATCAGAAGAATCGCTAAACACTTAAAAATCAAAGGATCTGAATTGATTGAGAAATACTTATACATGGACGACGATCGTGATTATGTATTGAAAAAAGCGCCATGTGTATTTTTGTTACCGGATAACCGTTGTGAAATCTATGAACATCGTCCCTTGGCTTGTCGGGAATACCCCCATACCAACCGTAAAAACATGTATCAACTCATTAACATTACCGAAAGAAACACACGAATTTGTCCAGCCGTCGCAGAAATTGTACTCAAGATAAAAGGTTAATTGCTAACTTTGATTGAATGCCTATATCACTGATTATTACTGTTTACAAAGATTACCAAGCCTTGGAGTTGGTATTGGAATCTGTCAAGGTTCAAACGGTACTTCCTACACAAATCATCATTGCCCACGACACCATCGACGACCCTATTTTTGAAGTATTGGACAAGTTCAATAAAAAACTGAACATTTCCTACATCAACCAAGAGGATACAGGCTTCAATAAAAACCGAATTCTCAACAAAGCCATTCTTAAAAGCACCAACGACCAAATCGTTTTCATCGATGGAGATTGCCTACTCCATTCTCGTTGCATCGAAGCTTATGAGAAACAGATCAAACAAGGTTTTTTCGCTGCAGGCCGAAGGTTGGATTTGGATGAAAAATCTTCTAAAAAGTTAAGAAAAAAAGGATTCTTTCACCCGTCACTGTTTAAGCTTTTTCTCAACGGTACCAAACGAATTGAAGAAGGATATTACCTTCCCTTTGTCGACGCAAAGAAACTCAAAACACCAAAAATGATTGGTTGCAACATGGGCTGGCATAAGGAAGACTTGCTGTCCATCAATGGGTTTGACATGGATTATCTACAAGCGGGTTATGGCGAAGATACCGACATAGAATGGAGGGCTTCCTTAAAAGGAATACTTCCTTTAAACATGCGTTGGAAAGCCATTCAATACCACCTTTTTCACGAACGTCCCGACCGAGAAAGTGAAATTCAAAAAAGCAAATCTCTTTTTCAAAGCAAACAGGAAAAGGGCTATTTTTACTGCGAAAACGGAATTTCTCAATTGGTTCAAGATTTTAACCATTGACCAAACAACGAATTGACATTTGCGCGCGTCTGACCTCGGTAATTTTTATTATGAAAAAACACTACTTCTCCTTATTTTTTCTTTGCACAGCATTTCTATCTTTCGCCCAAAGAGGAAAAGACGGCAACTACACCGTCAGCACCGCCAACGCTGTTGTAAACAGTTACACCGCGTTAAATGCCAACGCCACCATTGGGCAATCAAGCATAACGGTACTCTCGAATGCCATGCAAGGCGGATTTTTTGCTTCCAACCTTGCTCCAGGGGACCTTATACTCATCATCCAAATGCAAGGGGCTAACCTCAATGTGGACACCTACCCCGCCAATGAATACGTAACTTCGGGCGGACTTTATTGGGGGCCTTTTACCACACCTGTTGGACATTTAAATGATTGGAACCAGAACATCCCTTTGTGGGGAGAAATTTTAAACTACAACAATGCTGGAAAATATGAACTTGCCGAAGTAAAATCAGTTGCGAGTACAAATACGATTAACCTGATGTGTCCATTGGTAAACAATTACACGGTTGCAGGCCATGTCCAAGTTGTACGTGTACCTCGATTTGTAAACCTTACGATCAACAGCAATGCTTCTGCCATTCCCAATGTTTGGAATGGTACAACGGGAGGCGTAATTTCAATTGAAGTCAATGGAAACCTTATCCTCAATGCAAACGGAAAAATCTCAGCTTCTGCAAGTGGATTTAGGGGAGGCGTTACGGAAGACCAAACCCTAGGCGCTCCTCCTGGAAATGTCAATGACATTGGATTCTGTGCATCGCACGTAGCCACCCAAGGTGCAGAGAAAGGCGAAAGCATCGCCGGATTCTATACTGAATATGACCTGATTTATTCTCGTTATTGCAAAGGCGCACCGGCAAATGGCGGCGGCGGCGGCGGAAACCACAATTCCGGTGGTGGGGGCGGCAGCAATGTCGGAAATACGGTTCAAACGTATACTGGAAAAGGAGTCCCTAACCCAACCTACAACATCAATTGGAATCTTGAAACACCGGGTATGGGAGGATCTTCAACACCGGGCGGAGGCCGTGGAGGGTACTCTGGTGCAACGGTTAACCAAGATGAAAATACAGTCGGTCCAAATGTCACTTCTTGGGGAGGTGACTACAGAAGAAAAGAAGGAGGCTTAGGTGGGCATCCGTTGTTGCAAGACAACACAAGAATTTTCGCTGGTGGTGGTGGTGGTGCAGGTGACCAAAACCAATCCCAAGGAGGAAACGGTGGTCGCGGAGGGGGAATCGCGTTTATAAAAGTATATGGAAACATTTCAGGAGCGGGTACCATTGAAGCAAATGGTGCAAACGGAGTCAATGCCAATCCAAATGGACAAACGGCCGTGCAAGCTTCTGCCCAGAAATATGGTCACGACGGAGCGGGCGGTGCTGGTGGTGGCGGTACGATTTACATTTCTAACGGTAACCCCATTCCAAATACCATCACATTGTCGGCCATTGGAGGCAATGGTGGCAATCAAGTCTTTTCAGCAGGTTTATTTGCCCCAGCCCCAACCATGGAAGCAGATGGCCCAGGCGGCGGCGGTGGCGGCGGATACATTTCCATCACAACCGGAACGCCCATACAAATTTTAACAGGTGGCGCAAGTGGTGTTACCAACTCAACTTTCGTTCCCAATTTCCCGCCCAATGGCGCAACAGGGGGTGCAAACGGCGTAACAAATTCCAACACTTCTTTTTATGACATCTTGGCTGCCAACGATACGCTTTGCGCAGGCGGAAGCGTAACCTTAACAGCATCTACCATCGGAAACCCACCGGCAGGAAACCTCACTTGGTACACAACCCCTTTTGGCAATACCGTCGCAGGAACCGGAAATTCTTTCACAACTCCCGTTCTCAATACCACCACAACCTATTACATTGGCATTTGTCCCGGTTCTTTTAGAAAACCAGTAACCGTTGTCATTGGATCCAATCCAACCATTACCGGAAATGCCGTAATTACAAACGCTACGTGTGCTACCCCGGGAAGCATTACAGGATTATCGGTAAATGGTGGCACCCAGCCTTACACCTATCTTTGGACAAACAATGGCGGCAATGCCCTGAATGTCAATGGCGCACCAGCAGGTTCCTATACCCTAACGGTTTCAGATGCTGCCGGATGCAGCTCAAACAGCGGACCTTATTCGATTCAAGGTACGGCGGGACCCAGCATAAACATCTTAAATGCCGTATTAACCCCTGCACTTTGCAATGGCACATTGGGAAGTATATCTGGCATTACAGCAACCGGGAATGGACTTACATATTCTTGGACAAACACTGCAAGCAATGTGATCAACCCGACGGGACTTTCAGCAGGATCTTATACACTTACCGTCACCGATGCAAATGGCTGTACCGCTGTGAGTACACCTTTTGTGATTCCTTATGTTTCAGGCCCAACCATTGACACCACAAATTCAACCCTTACCAATGAACATTGTGGACAACAAAATGGAAGCATTTTAGGGGTCACAGCGACAGGGATTGGATTACAGTACGTATGGACACCAGGAAATGCAATCACTTTAGACAATCAAAATTTAAGTGCTGGAAATTATTCTCTTACCGTTACCGACTCAATTGGATGTACTGCAATTGCGGGACCTTTCGCTTTGACGAATGTACCAGGACCTTCCTTGGACACAACCCAAATGGTCGTAACGAATGAAAATTGTGGACAGGCCAATGGATCTATTATGGGCATTGCACTCAATGGCGGACAAGCGCCTGTCAATGTTATTTGGAGCAATCAACAAACGACCTTGGATCTTTCTAATTTGGTCTCAGGGAACTACACATTATACGCAACAGATGCAGCAGGTTGTATTGACAGCCTTGGCCCCATTTCCATCACCACGACGCCAGGCTCAAACATTGACACTTCCAACATGGTTATTACCCCAGTAAGCTGTAACGGAACCTTAGGCGGAATCACAGGAATTACCGCGACAGGAAATGGGTTAACCTATCTTTGGAACAACCAGGTAGCTACTGCGAACAATCCAAACGTAAGCGCTGGTGCGTATCAATTAACCGTAACCGATGTTAACAACTGTACGGCAACCCTAAATGTCAATGTACCTCAAAACTTTCCTGTGGTATTGAATGAAAATACCGTTGTCCTCACCCAACCTACGTGTTTACTAAATGGATCCATCAGTGGGATTGTGGCAACGGGAGGAACGAACAACTATACATTTCAATGGTCTCCGGGTAACCAAAACACACTGAACCTTTCAAACCTAGCACCTGGAACGTATTCCTTATTGGTTACCGATGCGAATGGATGTTCGGATACTTCCAATACATTCACCCTAAACCCTCCAACCTACCCGATCGCAAATTTCACCTTTACCCCACAAGATCCAGATGTGAATGAAAACGTAACCTTTACCAATACCTCTTCAAATTACACCCTTGCACAATGGAACCTGAATGGAACCAATTACTTCACAACCACTTGGGATTCCAGTTTCGCGGCCGGAGTATATCCGATTAGCCTTACCGTTACCAACGCACAGGGCTGCATTGACACCCTTACCTTGTTCTTAAATGTATACGACGAACTAACTTTTCCAAATGTATTCACGCCGAACGAGGATGGTAAAAACGATGCCATGGTGATCGAAGCACTCAAACCGAATTCATCCATTACCATTTTAAACAGATGGGGTGATGTCGTGTATTCTACGCAAAACTATCAGAACAATTGGTCCGGAAAAGACCAACAAGGAACAGACTTAACAGAAGGGGTATACACGGTTCTTTTCACGGATCCCGAGAACAAAACCCAACACTTTTATGTTCATTTGATTAGATAATATACATTATGAAAGCAGGATTAATAACAGGCGCATCAAGCGGAATTGGAAAGGAATTGGCCAGAATACATGCATCCAAAGGGAACAACGTCGTTTTGGTTGCACGAAGAGAGGAAGAGCTTATCGATTTGGCAGCTGAATTAACCGAAAAATACAAAATTGAAGCAGTGGTTCTCGCATGTGATTTAACCCAACCTGACGCAACGGAAAAGCTGTTCACCCAAACCCAATCGTTGGGAATCTTCGTAAACTACCTTTTCAATAACGCAGGATTTGGTGGACATGGTTTGTTTGTGGATCGGAACATTCACGATGACCAAAGAATGATTGATTTGAATGTTCGGGCATTAACCGACCTCATGCATTTGTATCTAACAGAAATGAAATCCAACAATGAAGGGAGGATTTTAAATACCGCAAGTACGGCTGGTTTTATTCCAGGTCCGCTGCAAGCCACCTACTTTGCAACCAAAGCCTACGTAGTTTCATTAACAAAATCGACTTCGTATGAATTGCGTAAGTCAAACATTACCGTCACAGCTTTATGCCCAGGTCCTGTGAAGACAGAATTTGAAGTTGTCGCGGGAATGGGAGGCTCAAATATGTTTGCAAAAGGTGCAAGTGCATATTCGACAGCAAAAAAAGGATACGATGCAATGATGAAAGGAAAAAGAACCATCATTAGCGAAATGGGATTTGCGGTGTTAATTCGAGTTTTTGGCCCTTTTATTCCGGATTCTCTTTTGATGCGTGTAGTTGAGAAGATGCAAACAATATAAATTGTTTTACCTTTGTGACATCAAAGGCTATGCATACACTTCCTTTAATTTTTAATGATGTCGACGGTTACGAAGTTTTGGTAATCGTTTTGGTTGTACTGATTTTTTTCGGACCCAAAAGCATTCCAGGCATTGCAAAGACCTTGGGAAAAGCCTTGTATTCCATTCGAAACGCATCTGCGGAGCTCCAAAATGAGATTAAAAAATCAGGAATGGACATCAAAAAGGACATCAACATTGACGACATCTTAAGAAAAGAGCAAAAAGAAATGCTACAACCTATGGATCAAGTTTTCTCTGAAATCAATAACACCGTCCATTTTGAAGCGAAAAACAGTGTTTCAACGGAATCCATTGAAACGCCTATGGTTGACACAGAAGAAAATCCAAGTACCTTAAAGTGGAAAAAAGTTTCCCCGAAACGAATTGTCAGAATCAAACCCACAGAACCCAATGTCGATTAAAGTTGCCATCATCATGGGCAGTGCTTCGGATTATTCAATCATGCAAGCTGCTCAAACCCAACTCTTAGAATTAGGAATTGAAAGTCACGTAGAAGTGGTTTCTGCACACCGGACGCCGGAGAAAATGGTTCAATTTGCACAAGAAGCGAAAAGCAAAGGATTTCAAATCATCATAGCGGGTGCGGGTGGCGCAGCCCATCTACCGGGTATGGTTGCATCCCTTACCACACTTCCTGTAATTGGGGTTCCCATTAAATCCAGCAATTCTATTGACGGGTGGGACAGCATCCTAAGTATTTTACAAATGCCTAATGGCATTCCGGTCGCGACGGTTGCCCTAAATGGTGCAAAAAATGCGGGAATTCTCGCCGCAAGAATCCTTGGAATTAACGATGGTCAAATCGCAGAAAACCTTGTAAACTTCGCCAACAAAATGGAGCGTGAAGTAGCGGAAAGTCAATCCAAATTACATTAAGGATACATCAGGTATTTTTTACGGATGGTCATGAATTTCACAATTCCTGGTTTCCAACTTTCTCGAATTTCCTTGGGTCCCCAACCTTTGTAAAGCTGTTCCTTTAGGCTTGCCGTACCTGCTAACCTGTTAAAAAAAGCATTTTGGTCAATGAACACTGCAGAATCTGCCAATAAATCCCTTGCATAGGTTAAGTAAAACAAATTCATTTCATACCTACGTGTGTTTTGAGATGACCTCAAATCGAATCCATTGCATTTTTTCTTGACATGGAGGGGGTACTTTGCCCCTACTTGTGGCATCGGACTGAAGGAAAAGGTGGTAACCGGAAATCTTGGGTGTCCATACATTTCGAAAGGACGATCGGTACCTCTTCCAATGCTCACAGTCGTTGCTTCGAAGAAACAAAGACTCGGGTACAATGCAATCGCCAACTCAGATTTTAAATTCGGGGAAGGCGGGATGGGTACAACATATTTCGATTTATGCGTGTAGTTTTTACATGGGATTACGGTCAAATTGCACTGAATGGAATCTTTCAACCAACCTTCTCCATTGATCATCTTCGCATATTCTCCAATGGTCATACCATACACCACGGGCACAGGATGCAATCCAATGAAAGAAGTATAGGCGGGCTCCAAAATGGGACCGTCCAAGTAATGCGCATTGGGATTGGGCCGATCCAAAACCAACAGAGGCTTATTGTTCTCGGCACATGCTTCCATCACATAATGTAAGGTGGATAAATACGTGTAGAAACGCACACCCACATCTTGGATGTCAAAAATAACGACGTCCACATCTTGAAAATCTACGAAGGTGGGTTTCTTATGATTGCCATACAAAGACAATAAAGGGATTCCTGTGCATTCATCTTTAGAACTGTTAAAATGCTCACCGGCATCTACATCCCCCCGAAAGCCATGTTCTGGGGCAAATATTTTTACGATGTTAATTTGTAAAGAAAGTAAAGTGTCGACGAGGTGCATGCCATTAACCACAGAGGTTTGGTTGGCGACGATGGCAACACGTTTATTCCTTAAACTGTCGATGTAAACGTTGATTCGATCTGCACCCACCATGATTTTTTTCGATGGGGGCTCCGCAGGGTTCATGGAAAAGGAAGAAACCGAAAACAGGATTGGGTTGACAGCAATGAATAAGCACAAAAGATAATTGGTGCGAAGCCGTGAATACCCAAAATGTTTAGTGTATTTTTGAACCCGTAATCGAACGATATTGTCAATAGAGATTTTCATAGCCAAAAGGATTCTTCCGAATCGATCGCAAGGTATAAAAGTTTCGCAACCTATTTTACGGATTGCAGTGATAAGTATTTCACTGTCTATTGTTGTTAACCTCTTAACCTTAGCCATCGTAACCGGATTTCAAAATGAGATCCGAAGAAAAATTACAGGTTTTTCTGCTCCCTTGTTTATTCAAAACCAAAACAACGCTGATTTTTACGAATCAGATCCCATACACACCTCCCCTTTTATAGAATCCAAGCTTCAAAAAATTGAAGGTATTTCTGACTTCGACCGTGTCGCCTATAAACCGGGAATGTTACAATCTGCTAGAAGCGATGACCCTAACACCCCTCAAGATGTATTTGGGTTGATTTTCAAAGGGGTAGACAAATCCTATCATTGGGAATTTCTACGCGAACATTTGGTTCAAGGAAAAATCCCACGTTTCAACGAGGAAGAACCTTCCGAAGAAATTTTAATCTCCCAAAAAGTAGCCAACCTCCTTAACCTAAAAGTAAACCAAGAGGTACAAGCTTTTTTCGTGAAAAATGAACCCATTGCACGAAAATTTAAAATCGCTGGAATCTACAACACCGGTTTTGAGGATTATGATTCGAAACTGGTGCTTTGTGACATTCGAACGAACCAAAAACTTAATGATTGGGGGATTTCTGGACAGCTTACCCTTGCGGATACCTTGTATCAATCTCAGCTGTTGGTAAGGCTAGACCTCCAAGGAAATGAAGAAAACCTATTGTTTGACTGGGGACATGGAACCTCTCCGTACCGCGGACAGTTATTACCTTTAACGATAGGTGATACAACGCTAAAGGTTAAGATTTTTGGAATAAACACGCAAAATCAAACTTTGAATTTACGGGCAAAAAGTGAGGTGAAAATCACGCGTTTGAAACAAATTCCATTTGCAGGGCTTGAAATTACAAAGGAGGCTTTGAACGCTTCGGGGAGTAGTTATAAAATGACGTACCCTGTTGGAACCGAATTTTCCCAAACGATCAAAGTAGAAACCCGCGCCGACGCTGGGACCTCAAACCAATACATCTCCGGTTATGAAGTACATTTAAACGATTGGTATCAATTGAAACAAACCCAAGGTCAATTGTCAGGTGAGGTTGAAATGGTACCCACTGAGCACGGCGAATTGGTCAGGGTCGTAAGTATTTTTGACCTGGAACAAGACCTGTTCAATTGGCTCGGATTTTTGGATATAAATGTTGCCATCATCATCATTCTGATGCTCATCATCGGGATCATCAACATGGGCTCAGCCTTGTTGGTACTTATTGTCATCCGTACGCAATTCATTGGATTGATGAAAGCAATGGGTGCCAAAAACAAAACGATACGGCGTATTTTTCTAATGCAAGCCAGTTATTTAATCGGCCGAGGAATGCTGATAGGAAATGTCATTGGGATTTCACTGTACGCGCTTCAAAAATACACACACGTATTGACATTGAATCCTGAAGTCTATTACTTAGACAGTGTACCGGTTGAATTGAATCTGCTTCACTTCTTATTGTTGAATGCGGGAACTTTTTTGGTGTGCATGACAGCACTGTTGCTACCAAGTATGGTAATCACAGGCATTCGTCCAGTAAGGGCAATAAAATTTAATTAGTTTTTCCCGCCTCTTTTACGATCAGCTTCCTTCAAGTAAATCTTACGAATCCTCAAACTTTGCGGCGTAACCTCGACAAGCTCATCGCTTTGAATATACTCAAGGCTTTCTTCGAGCGACATTACTTTCGGTGGAATCAATTTCACTTTGTCATCTGAACCTGAAGCCCTCATGTTGGTGAGTTTTTTGGTTTTCGTAACATTTACACACATGTCTCCAGCCCTTGAATTCTCTCCAATGACTTGACCTTCGTAGATGTCTTCATTGTGAAAGATGAAGAATTTACCTCGTTCTTGTAGGTTGTTAATGGAGAAAGGAATGGACATCCCTTGTTCAAGGGAAATAAGGGAACCATTCATCCTTCCTGGAATTTCACCTTTGTATGGTTGATACTCAAGGAAACGGTGCGTTACGATGGCTTCCCCAGCGGTTTGGGTAAGTAAATAACTTCTCAAACCAATGATACCTCTGGAAGGAATGTTAAATTGAATGATCATTCTTCCTCCTTTCGGGATCATGGATGTCATTTCACCTTTACGTTTTGTAACCGCTTCAACGGCCGTTCCACCATACTCTTCTGGTAAATCGATGGTTAATTCTTCTATCGGTTCACATTTGGCACCATTGATTTCTTTGAAAATCACTTGAGGTTGTCCCACTTGCATTTCATATCCTTCACGGCGCATGGTTTCAATGAGTACAGAAAGGTGCAAAACCCCTCTCCCATGTACCATCCATCGGTCTGCTTTGTCTGTATCCATCACCCTTAGGGCAAGGTTTTTCTCAAGTTCTTTGGTCAACCTTTCTTGAATGTGTCTTGAGGTAACAAATTTTCCTTCTTTACCAAAAAACGGAGAATCATTGATGGTAAACAACATGGCCATGGTTGGCTCATCCAATTTAATCGCTGGCAAAGGCTCTGGATTTTCAGGGTCACAAACGGAGTCACCGATTTCGAATCCTTCAATTCCTGTGATGGCACAAAGGTCACCCGGTTGAACTTCTTCAACCTTTCTTCGCTCAAGACCTTCAAAAACATACAAATCTTTGATTTTGTGTTTTTCAAGCACATTGTCTCGTTTTCCAAGTTGGATCCATTGATTTTCTTTCAATGTTCCTCGGCTTAACCTTCCAATGGCAATTCTTCCAACAAAGTTTGAATAATCCAATGAAGTAATAAGGAGTTGGGTATTTCCTTCCTCAATTTTACGAGGGGGGAAATAGGTCATAATTCGATCAAGCAATGGCGTGATGTTATCCGTAGGTTGTTTCCAATCTTCAGACATCCACCCGTTTTTAGCAGAGCCATATATGGTTGGAAAATCCAATTGTTCTTCGTTGGCATCCAACTCAAACATAAGGTCAAACACTTTTTCTTGAACTTCGTCAGGCGTACAATTTTCTTTATCAACTTTGTTAATAACCAAAAGCGGTTTCAATCCCAAAGCCAAGGCTTTTCCCAGTACGAAACGCGTTTGTGGCATGGGTCCTTCAAATGCATCCACAAGGATACATACACCGTCTGCCATATTCAATACCCTTTCTACTTCTCCTCCAAAGTCGGCGTGACCTGGGGTATCGATTATGTTGATTTTGGTAGCTTTATAAACAACGGAAACATTTTTGGAGACGATGGTAATCCCACGTTCTCTTTCTAAATCGTTGTTGTCAAGTATTAACTCTCCTGTGGGACGGTCCCGCTCATTCAAAAAATTCCCTGCGTCAATAAGTTTATCAACCAAAGTTGTTTTACCGTGGTCAACGTGGGCTATAATTGCAATGTTTCTGATTTCCATACTTTAGTATCTTCTTGGTTTATGGTTGCTGCTGCTTTCTCTTCTTTTAGGTCTTTCGTCTCTTAAATTGGTACGTCTTGGCTTGAAATCTCTTCTTCCTCTTCCATCATCACTTCCACCGCCGCCGCCTTTATCTCCTGAGATCTCTACGCTTACTTTATGTCCTTCATATTCGACACCGTTGAGTTTACTGATAACTTTGTCCGCATATTCAGTATCCGTATCAAAAAATGCAAAAGAAGCCATGATGTCAATTCTTCCTACATTATTGGATTTCAATCCTGTTGAATCACAAACTACGCGAAGAAGTCCACCTACATTCAGTCCATCTCGTTTACCAATGTTGACAAAGAATCTGGTTTTATTGGAATCATTTCCTCTTTTGGAACCAAAGGACTCGCTTTTCCCTGACCTTGTATCTTTTTCATTTGAATTAAGATCACCTGCACGCTCGTAATATTCTATGAAACGATTGAATTCTGCGGAGATGAAAAGTTTGATCACCTCTTCTTTTGACATTCCTTCAAAGGATTCAATGGCTGTGGGTAAGAAAGGTGCGATGTCTTTTTCACGAACATTCGTAGAAATAACTTTGCTCACCAATTTACTCAACTGTATTCTGCAAATTTCTTCAGGATCTGGAACTACACCTTTGGTGAATTCCATACGAATTTGACGTTCAATGGCTTTCACTTTAAAAGCTTCTTTAGGGGTTAGCAACACCAAAGACTCTCCTGTTTTTCCAGCTCGTGCCGTCCTACCACTGCGGTGCGTGTAATTTTCAATGTCATCTGGAAGGTTATAGTGGATTACGTGAGAGATGCTATCCACATCCAATCCCCTAGCCGCAACATCGGTTGCAATAAGCAATTGCACTTCTTTTTTACGGAAACGGTTCATCACCATGTCACGCATTGCTTGTGACAAATCGCCGTGAAGAGGTTCTGCATTGTACCCATCCCCGCTTAATTTTTGAGCGACATTGGCAGTTTCAGTCCTTGTTCTACAGAAAATCAATCCATAGATGTCCGGATTAAAATCGATTAATCTTTTCAAGGCAGCGTACCTGTCTTTCTCACGAATTTGGTAATACGTATGTTGAATGTTTTCATTCGACTGGTTCTTATGTCCTATGGACACTTCGAAAGGATCGTGCATGTATTTTGCTGCGATGTTTGCCACTTCTTTGGGCATCGTTGCAGAGAACAACCAAACATTTTTTTCAGCAGGAGTAGATTCTAAGATGCTGTCGATGTCTTCTTTAAAACCCATATTAAGCATTTCATCTGCTTCATCCAGCACGACGTAACGAATGGTTTTCAAACTGATTACCCTACGGTTGATAAGGTCCATCAATCTTCCAGGCGTTGCGACAATTACCTCAACCCCTCTTTTCACTTCCGTCATTTGTTTTCTGATGTCAACACCTCCGTAAATGGGAAGAATGGTAATATCTAAATATTTGGAAAATTGAATAAGGTCTTTGGAAATCTGCAAACACAACTCTCGTGTCGGACAAAGAATGAGTCCTTGTGGGAGTTGATTTTTATCAATTATGTTACTAATTAGGGGCAAGCCGAATGCAGCTGTTTTCCCTGTCCCAGTCTGGGCTAAGCCCACAAAGTCGCTCTTTTCCTTCATCAAATGAGGAATGGCTTTTTCTTGGATCGGTGTAGGTACTGAAAAACCCAAATCATTTAACGACTTCAGTACTTCTACCCGCAATCCCAACGCTTCAAATGTCATTTATTTCTTAAATTAGGTGCAAATGTAGTGATAATAAAGGGATTGCTCTCATTAAATTTCTGTTTCGGGAATCATAGTATGGTATAAACTCAGAAAGAATTTCTATTTTTGGGCAAAATCGAGTAAATGGATATCAAAGGAATTATTTCAATTTCAGGTCGCGCAGGACTTTATAAAATTATTACGCAGGGAAAAAACGCTGTCATTGTTGAGTCTTTGCTTGACAAAAAACGATTCCCCGCCTATGCTACTGAAAAGATCAGTTCCATTGAAGACATCAGCATCTTTACAACAGATGAGGATGTATTGATTTCCGAAGTATTCAAAACCATGCTGGACTTATATACAGGAGGCGAAGCAGAAAGCCACAAAGCGGATGAAAAAGCATTGCGCATCGCATTCTCTAAAATCTTGAGCAATTACGACATGGAAAGGGTTTACTTTTCTGACATCCGAAAAGTTTTCCAATGGTATAACCTCCTCATTAAAGAAGGAATCCTAAAATTAGAGCCTGTAGAAACTGAAGTTCCAACAACAGAAGGCGAAGCTTCAACCGTGGACGTAGAAACTGCCGATACAGATAAAGCTGAGAAAAAAGCGAAAGCTGCCGACAAGCCTAAGAAAAACCCAGCACCCAAGGCAGCAAAACCGAAGGCTACCAATACGCCTAAACCGGCACAGTCCAAAAAACCTACGGCAGTTAAAACAGGAAGTTCAAGAGGTAAGTAAATTACTTGTTTTCATCCTCATCTTGCGCATTTGTTTTCTTAAAGATGTTTCCTACTTCTTTGCCAATTTTGGCAATTGCATCCACACCCAAGCCAATTGCATTTCCGGTGATGTCATTGTATTTTCCATAAGCAGACTGCAGGTCAATGCCCGGATAAATGTAGATTGAATCGTTTTCAAGGTAGGCCTTTTCAATTTTCCCCATTACAGATTCAATTTCTGGAAAATAAGATACAGATCCATTTCTCGCACCACAAACGATGATGAAATCGCCTTCCTTTCGGTGGGTATCCATGAAGAAATCATCCATTGATTCCAATGCTTTAAAGTTTGTCTTTGCGTGAATTTTATTTACGGTCCCTACCTTCAGAAATCGCTCGTACGTTGCTTCATTCATATGGCAGTCGATGGTAAGTTTCAAAACGTGCGCAAACCGAAATACGCGTTCAACCCAATAACCAAAGGTAGGTTCCAGCTCAGCAAGGGGTGGCGTTACCAACACAACGCGACCATAGCTTACGGAAGGACGGTCAATTTGACAAAAGAGGACTGTTTTCTCACAAACATCAATCAAATGCGCTCGGTCATTGCCTACAATTCGCTTCAACAAAGTGTTTTTATTGCTGTCGTTCAAAATAACCATGTCCGCCACCAATTCTTTGGATACCCTTGAAATTCCTGAGGACAGGTTTAAATCAATCGTTGCCATGGTATTGAGCTTCGTTTCATGGCCAGAAAAATGTTTAACAATCTCCTCCAAATTCTTTCGAGAGCGGTGGATGATTTTTTCTGCATTTTCAGAATTTGGCAAAACGCTTACAATGGAAATCGGATTGATTACTTTCGGATCAGAAACGTGAATGGCAAACTCCAATAATTTTTCATTTCCTTGAAGTTCATTCATTGCTACCACGATGTGTTTGTTTCTGAGTTTGTTACCCATTACGTCATCATCGCTGTCTTCAGACTTTTTGATGAGCAATTCTTTCCCTGCATTTTCGATGATAAATGACGCTGTCATACAGGTAATTAGAATAAGTAAAATGGTGCCATTCACAATGTTTATGTCCAGGATTTTCAACTTATACCCCACCATGATAATTGCCAAAGTGGCTGCTGCGTGAGACGTGCTTAGTCCAAAAATCACTTTGCGCTCGGCTGTTGACAATTTAAAGATGATTTGTGTGGTAAACGCTGCCAACCATTTGCTGAAAATCGCAAAGGCGGTCAACACCCCCGCGATGATAAGTGGCCATGTCCCTTGAAACAGCGCACGATAATCCACCACCATGCCAACAAAAATCAGGAAGAATGGAATGAAAAGGGAATTTCCGATGAACTCAATGCGATTCATCAATACGGAGTTGTGGGGAATCAATCGATTCAACACGAGTCCAGCCACAAAAGCCCCGATAATGGGCTCAACGCCTGCTACTTCCGCCAGGAAAGCAGAGAAGAAAACGATGGAGAGTACAAAAATATATTGGGAGGACTTTTCGCTGTCTAATTTTTTAAAGAACCATCGGGTGATTTTTGGTACCAAGTAAAACATAATCACGGTAAAAAATGCAAGTGAAGTAATCAGGCTCACCCAGAAATTCCAATCCAGCTGTCCTTTTGAGGCACTTGAGATGATGGCAAGAATAATCAAAACTGCCGTATCGGTTAGGATGGTCCCTCCTACCGTAATGGCTACAGCGCTGTGTTTTGAAAGCCCGTATTTACTGATGATGGGATAGGCTACTAAGGTATGTGTGGCAAACATGCTCGAGGTCAGTAAACTCGCCAGAGGATTCAGGTTGAGGACATACAAACACAAAGGATACCCCAACGCAATGGGGAGTGCAAAGGTTAAAAATCCAAACACCAAGCTTTTTTTATAGTAACGCTTAAATTGGTTGAGGTCCAATTCCAATCCAGCCATAAACATGATGTACAACAATCCTATGGTTGAAAAAAGTTTAATCCAACCTTCCTGCTCTAAGGTATTTGCCCCAATGATTCCAAAACCTTTTGGGCCTATGATTATTCCTGATAGTATCAAACCAATGATGCCGGGTATCCTCGCCTTTCTTAAAAGAATAGGGGAAAGTAAAATGATAAAAAGCATAATGGAAAAAACCAATACAGGATTGGTTAAAGGCAAATGGAATTCCTTCAGAAAATGATTGAGAAAATTATTCATTTGACTTTTTTTGAGGGTTATGAAAATCCAAAATTCCCTCAGCCAATTGTCCGGTTTGGGATTCTCTTGAAAATACTGAAACGTCTTGGCCTATACAATTCAATTGACCCAAACGAAGAAATTCTTCACCGAGCTCGTTGAGTTTCGAATTCAATGCCGCGGCATTAGGAACAATGATCCCAACCTTATACTTCTCCAACAACGCTTGTTGTGGCCGAAGGTTCCCTGATTCTTCCTTCCATGTAGATGTATAATAATTCTTCATCCTTTCATCTGCCTCGGGATCCTCCGAAAAGCAAAAAAGTATTTTCCGTTTCATGGCTAGGTAGTCGTAAATCTTAGTGCCTGCGTTCTCATAATAATTAAAAAGCACCAAACATTGACTCGATCTCAACTTAACCAATACTTGGGGATTGGGAATTTTATCAACGATTATAAATTGGTTTTTCACTTCCTCACCATAGCGTTGAATGGAGTCCTTTATCAAGGAATTTTGGTTGGTACCAATGAACTGCATAAGGATCGGTAAGTTCGGATTTTCGTGCATGAACCTGCACATTTCCCGGATAAAAGCCTCCAGTGGGTGCCATGGATAGAACGAGCCTACAAAGGTAAATGTTAAGTCATTCGAGGCTGCTACGGAATCCACCAAAGCCACGGAATCTGCATCAAAGCCATTGGGAATGATTAAGGTAGGTTTATCTGCCGAATGTAAAAATATACGTTTTTTGACCCACTCTGACACCGTAGAGACCATTGCGGCATGCTTTAGAATCCTTGGTTCAAAAAAACCCGTGGTTCTCCTCAACAAGTCTTGTTGCAAACCATTTCGCCAAGGATCTCTGTAATCGGCTATCCACGGAATGTTAAAGGTTTGAGACAAATCCTTTGCATACTTAAAAAGAATAAAGGGTTCACCGGTAGCAATGATAAAATCAACTTGGTTTTGCAATAAAAACGCCTTGGCTGCAAGGTAAATAGGTCTTTTGGGTCCGATGGGAAGTACAAATTGTAAACATTCGGTTAGAAAAGTGAGTGTTTTTCGAAGAAGTTTGAATCGCGACGCACCGTATTTCAACAACAACCTATTTGAAACGGTGGGTTTATAGGGCGCTTTCACAACGATGCCCCATTGCGTTTCTTCTGTGATGACCGTTGAAAATTCACTTGGGGCAATGTAATCCAATGCGTTTTGCCGAACGGGGTCCCACTGGCGGGTAACGACAATGGGCTCCAATCCAAACTTCCGAAAATACTTATGCCAAGCATACGGTCTCAGGCCTCCTACGGAAACATAAGGAGGAAAATCGTAGGCAAGGATTAAGATTTTTTTCACGTCGTTAAAAGTAATCAATCTAAACAAACGAATTAAAGCTATATCTTCGTAACTAACGAAATCGACTGCATTGAAAAAAGCTCTAATTACTGGTGTAACAGGACATGACTTTAGGATTAAAAGCTGTTTATACGGCCAAATTTCTATAAAAAAAGATGCGTAATAAACTTATTCTTTTTACTGCAGATTTCCCATTTGGTTCAGGAGAAACATTTTTAGAATCGGAAATTGGTTTTTTAGCAGCAGGATTTGATGATGTCATTATTTTCACCCAAAATATAAGGGATAAACAAACACGTATTCTACCTGTAAATTGTTCAGTAAGAAGAATAGACCTATCAACTTCCAAATTGGAAAAAATACGTTCACTTTTTAATGTTTTCCAACCACTATTTTGGCAGGAAAGATCCAAAATTAAAAAGAGTTATAAAAGAAATTTGACAAAAGGGATTTTATCTACCATGCTAATTTCTATTTCTCGAGCTAGGAAAGTGAAGAAGTATTGCCAACAGCTATTCTCGAATAATAAAACACACGCTACTCTATATTATTATTCTTATTGGAGTGATGATGTTGCAATTGGGTTAGCAATGTTTCGGGAAATGAATCCTGGAATTACAGCAATATCTCGAATGCACGGGTGGGATGTATACTTTGAAGCGAGTGCATTAAATTATCTTCCATATCGTCATTTTATCACAAATAATTTAAGTGCAATTTTTGCAATTTCCGAAAAAGGTAAAGCATATGCAGCTAGGAATTGGAAAATCGAAAACATTGACAAAATAAGAGTTGCTCGCTTAGGCGTTCCTGAACAAAAACAATATCCTTCACAATCAAATAAGTTTATTTTAGTAAGTTGCTCAAACGTAATTCCTTTAAAGCGAGTTGAACTCATTGTTAATGCTTTAGCTGAAATTAAAAACACAAATATTTCGTGGGTACATTTTGGAGATGGACCACAATTGGATACCATTAAAGCGTTAGCAAAAGAACTACTTCCTGATCTCATCAAGGCAGATTTTAAGGGAAGGGTTACCAACCAGGAAATTGTTCATTGGTATGCAGAAAATAACCCAAGTTTATTTATAAATGTGAGCACGACTGAAGGTATTCCAGTTTCGATAATGGAAGCAATGTCTTTTGGAATTCCAGTTATTGCTACAAATGTTGGTGGAAATTCAGAAATTGTGAACAGTGATAATGGGTACTTAGTGGAAGCCAATATAGTGCCTTCGGAATTGGCAGATACAATTCAATCATTTATTGAATTACCAAAAGAAAAAAAAGAATTAAAACAACAAGTTAGTTTTGAAACCTGGAAAAACAATTACAATGCTGCAGATAATTTCAGCAGATTTGTAAAAACAATTCAAGATTTGTAAATCAAAAGCAATTGATCTACATACTTTTTTATTCCAAATCCTTGCGCAAACTTTCTCGCTTTTTCACCCATCTCTTGGCGTAAAATGTCATTTTTAAGCAAAAGTTCAATTTTATCCGCGAGGAGTTTTGGATCTCTTTCTCCCACCATAAAACCATTTTCTCCTTCTTGGATTAAATCCCGGTTTCCTCTCCCATCCGTGCAAACCACTGGTAAGCCACATGCCATAGCTTCGATTATAGCAAGACCAAATCCTTCATAAATGGCGCTATGGAGATACAAATCAGCGTTCCATAAATACATCTCCACTTTTTCTTGCAATCCCACCAGGGATAACTGATTCGATAAGTTTAATTGGACTATTTTTTCTTGGAGCGGAATACGCTCAACCCCTTCACCCAGAATCGTTAAATGAACAGGAATTCCCCTTTTTTTTAACTCCAACACGACATCAATTAACAATTGATGATTTTTATTTTTATCCAGTCGACCAATTGAGACCATGTTAAATACATTATCCCTCACCTTATTGAAATCCATTGGTCTTTCGAAGCGCTTTATTTCTATTGCATTTTGCAGTAAATGTATTCTTTGCAAATCCTTGGGTAAAACGGTTCGTAAAAAATTCGAAATATCTTCAGAAATGGCAATAAAATTATTTCCACCATTTTTCCGATAACGCTTTAGCAAATAACGTTTCTCAAAATAATTGGTCAAATCCCGCTTCGATTTAATTGAAAAAGGATTTAAATTACTCAACGATATCATCCTGTTATGTGAATGCGAGAACCACTTTGCATTGGGAAAAGTGCAACTTCTAGATACAATTTCTGCTTCAAACAGATGCGAGTGAATACTATCTGGTTGAAATAGTTCGATTGTATTTTGAAGTTCTGTAATGTTTAATTGGTTCCTTTTCGTAATTGAAAGTTGTACTTTACTTGGAACAATCTCTATCAGTTTTTTTATGTCCTTTATATCATATTCAATCTTATCTTCGAAAAGTATCAGTTTTACTTGATTTGAAGTGTTTTGATTTAAAATCCGAACAATATCAATGACAATTCGCTCGGCACCTCCTTTTTTAAGATTGGGTATAATGTGGAGGATTTTCATTTATTTATTAATTGATTGTGAATTTATTTGTGTAAATCGATCTTTAAATTTTAAAAAATAACGTTCAAATTTAAAGAATGAAAAGTGGGCAATCAAAATTGTTAAACTTATTGATCCAGCATACAGCAAACTATTAAAAAGGAATAAATTTTCTTTAAATTGAATAATTATATTCATAACGAACAGTATGACAATCCAGTGATAGACAAAAATTCCATAGGATATTTTCCCAATGTAGTTTAACCATTTATAATCGAAAGAAATAATCTTATGTGGATTAACAGCCGTATTTAAAATAATAACTGCAAAGAATAATGCAAAAAATTCATCTCTAAAAATTGGGATATTTATTCCGAATAACCAAAACCCAAATCCAACTATTAGTGAAATTATTTGTGTATTTCGGAGAAAAAAAAAGTTTAATATTTTGTTTTTTTTCTTAAAATAAAAAAAAGCAAATACTCCTCCTAAAGCCATACAATCAATTTTAAAATACTCGGTAAATATTCTTAATTGTTGAATGAACTGGTAAGTTGTAGATTTTTTTTCAAAGAAATTATTATTAAGATAATCTAAGAGATTTGGGGCAAGGGCAAAAACAATAAAAATAAAGAATAAGGGTATTAACAAATTTTCAACCCATTTAATAAGCCATGGCCAAAATATATAGAATTGTTCTTCAGTCCCTATAGAACTTAAATGAAATCCACCCCCAATACCTGGTATCCCAAAAGCCATAAAATTAGGGGCCATCAAAAAGAATATTATTAAAGTTGGATAATTATCTAATAAACCGGTGAATTCAGGTTTGGCGATGTAGGGAAGTTGAATGATATTTGGAAAAACAAAGATTAATAAAATTAAGATTAGATAATAAATTGGCCAAATTCTTAATATCCTTCTAAAATAAAATCACCAATTTCATAATGTGCGATATCATCAACTTTACTATCTAATATTTTTAACTTTGGTAATGGATATGGTTCTCTTGTTCTTTTTTGAATACTATAATCATCAAAAACTTTATGAAAAATAAT
>RFQZ01000019.1 GCA_009924735.1 Flavobacteriia bacterium
AAGGTGTTTTGACAAGCGACTAAAAACGCTATTCGTATTAGGTTTGGGGCTTTTTTGTGAGTTACCTCTAAGTGGTTAATCTTAAAAAGAACGATTTGATAAGGCTAAAATTTTTACCACTGATTAAGGTCTTGTCTCCCAATAATTATCATTATTTCAACACCACCCTCATTTATCCTAAAGAATATACTATCCACTCCGCTTATACATCGTCGATATCCGGGTTTAATAAAATCAACAGATTCGAAAGCGTGGGGATTTTTTGCAATCAGTTCAAATTGAACAAAGAATGAATCAAAGTATTTGTCTGCTTGTTTTACGCCAAATTGATGAAAACCGTATTGTGATGAAATCGTATCAAATCTTCCTTTGCAACATTGCTTAACCTAAATTTACCCATTTAGCAAACTTTTCGATTGCTTCAAAATTTCTGATTTAGAATCTGTTGTAAATCCTGATTTTTCAGCTCGGTCTAACTTCAGTCGAATGAGGTCTATTTGCTGTTGCTGATTTCTGGCCTGACGAATTAAATCATTAACCAATTCACTCTTACTTGAATATTCTTTATTGTCAATTTGACTTTTAAGCCATTCGTCATTTGGCTCTGTAAACGAAATACTTTGTCTTTTCATAATACGTAATTTATTGGTGTAAATATACACCGTTAACGCACCAAATACAAATCAATTCAACCATGAAATCTCAAAAGGATGAACGCTCCCTAATCAATTTTTTTGACCGAGCTTTCCTCTTAATTCACCCCCTCCGATTCCTTGTAAAAGTTTCATTTCTCAAACTGCGGCTTCACAATAAGCACCCATGTTTCGTTAGCGATGTGGGTTTTTTGCTTGAGCTGCGTTGCGAATTCATTGGCAAAAGATCTTTTATTCAAAATAAATACAAGGCATTCGACAATCTCTACTTAGCTTTGCGCAAAACAGTTTCTATGACATTTCGTGACTTATCTTTGAAGAAACCTCTTTGGACTGCCTTGGATGATTTAGGGTATCATACGCCCACCACCATTCAAGCCGCAGGTTTCAGCGTGATGATGTCCGGGAAGGATACCATTGGAATTGCGCAAACGGGAACAGGTAAGACCTTGGCCTATTTGCTACCGTGTCTCTGCATGTGGAAATTTTCAAAAGATCCTCACCCACAGATTTTAATCATTGTGCCTACAAGGGAATTGGTCACACAAGTGGTGAGCGAAGCAGAGAAGTTGACGACACACATGAATGTGGTTGTATGCGGTGTGTATGGGGGTGCGAATATGAATACACAAGCCAAAATGGTGTTGCAAGGGTTGGACATCTTGGTGGGAACACCCGGTCGCATTCTTGACTTGGTTTCAAGTGGTTATGTACAATTTAAACACATTAAAAAGGTAGTAATTGATGAGGTAGATGAAACCCTTAGCTTAGGATTTAGGCGGCAATTGTTGGATGTCTTTGATTTTTTACCTGTCAAAAGACAGCACATGGTTTTTTCAGCAACCCTATCGGAAGATGTTTCTTTGTTTTTAGACGACTATTTGATAACGCCAGTGCGCGTTGAAGCAGCCCGTGTTGGATTGCCTTTGGAGAAAATTGACCAAACGGGTTACCACGTACCGAATTTCCTCTCTAAAGTCACCCTATTGCGTCACCTGATTGAACAGTTAGGGCCGGAGGCAAAAATTTTAGTTTTTGTTTCTTCTCGCGCGTTAGCCGATTTATTGTTCAAAGAAATGGAAGCAAGTTTAACAGAAGCTTTAGGCATCATTCACTCGAACAAAGCACAGAATTTTCGTTTTGATACCGTACAAAAATTTCAAACGGGTGAAATTAGCGTATTGATTGCTACGGATTTAATTGCACGCGGGATTGACGTTACAGACGTTTCCCATGTAATCAATTTTGACATTCCAGAGAGTCCTGAAAACTACATTCACCGCATCGGACGAACGGGTAGGGCAGATAAAAATGGAATTGCAATCACCTTTGTTTCTGAAAAAGATGAACCAGCGCTTTTGGCCATTCAAGAGCTTATGCAGCGACAACTTTCTTTCACGGATGTAGCCGAGGATATTGAATTTACGGAGGAGCTATTGGAGTTTGAGAAACCAAAAATTGAGGTTCCTGGAAAGGGCGTCAAATTACCCCGTCGGGGCGCAAGGGGCGCTTCGTTTCATGAGAAAAAAGCAAAAAACAAAAAAGTTAACGTGCGCTATAACCATAAAAAAGCCATGCAAGACAAGTATGGTAAACCTAAGAAAAAAAGGTAGAATCCGCAGGTGATAATTAAAAGGCGGTACATCACCTAAACGCAACTACAATCCATTCAAGAGGTTATCATACACATCGTTAAACGAAAGGCCCGTGGCTGTTTTTCGCTTGGAAAGTTGTTTGAATTCGACCAAAGCCCAGAGAATGAATTCCATCAAAAACGGCGTGTCGATGGCGGCCACTTTGGGTTGGTATTTCTCAAGAAGATCTTTCAAAGGTTGAATGGACATGAGCGCAGTGGTGTACGTTTCTTCATTGGCATCGTCCCACAATTCAAAAGAATCCGCGTTAAAAAACCATTGTATTACCTCATCATACGGCGTTTTTTGGTCTTGTTTCTTAAGCTTTTCTAATTTTGGGAAATAATTGAGAAACAAAGTTTTCGTTGCTTCGCCCATAAGGTGTTGGGCAACAAAAGACGTTCCTTCTTGCTCTCCTTCGTACACCAATTCCATTTTCCCTGTAATGGAGGGAATCATCCCAATTAAATCGCTGTAACGAACCGTAGTCTCCTTTTCATGGTTCATTAAAGCACGACGCTCCGCTGTACTGATTAAATTTTCGTAAGCTGTAATGCTCATGCGCGCGCTGACACCACTTTTGTGGTCGATGTATTCACTTTCACGGGCTTCAAACGCAATTTGCTCGAGGATGTCTTTTGCCAATTCAGGTACATGAACAATACATGAACGATTGTCCAACTTCTCTGATTCTTGCTGTGTGATTTTCTTTGCCGTCGCAATGTCGGCTGAATAATGGGTTAAAATTTGGGAACCAATCCTGTCCTTAAGCGGCGTCACGATGCTTCCTCGGTTGGTGTAATCTTCTGGGTTTGCCGTAAAAACGAATTGCAAATCCAAAGGCAAACGCAATTTAAATCCGCGAATTTGTACATCTCCTTCTTCCAAAATATTGAACAGGGCTACTTGTATGCGTGCTTGTAAATCTGGCAATTCATTGATGACGAATAAACAACGATTGGCACGTGGAATCATTCCGAAGTGAATCACCCGCTCGTCTGCATAGCTCAATTTGAGGTTTGCCGCTTTAATGGGATCGATGTCTCCAATCAAATCTGCGATGGTAACGTCCGGAGTTGCCAATTTCTCGAAAAAGCGCTCGGAACGGTGAAGCCAAGAAATGGGCGTGTCGTCTCCTTTTTCTGTCATCAAATCCCTTGCATATCGGCTGATGGGTTGGAAAGGATCGTCATTCATTTCACTGCCGGAGACATATGGGATATACTCATCAAGCAAATTCACCATCAATCGTGCAATTCGGGTTTTTCCTTGACCGCGCAAGCCAAGTAGGTTAATGTTGTGTTTTGACAAAATGGCTCGTTCCAGTTGCGGAATAACGGTTTGTTCATAGCCATGCATTCCTGGAAACGTTTCCTTTTTCGATTGAATGGCCAATATCAAATTGTCTCTTAATTCTGTTTTGATGCTTTTAGGTTGGTAACCAGATGCTTTTAAAGCGCCAAATGTGGTGATGGATGTGTTCATTTTCTTAGTTAATTCGTTTTTTTCTATTGGTCTCGTAATCGTGAAAAATCATTTCTCCAAGTCCTTTTAAACCTGTATAAAATGCTTTCCCTTTGTTAGACTGGGTAAATTGTTCTACAAAGGATTGTAAATAGGGGTCTTGGGCAATCATGAATGTGGTGATGGGAATGTGCATTTTACGCGCTTGGGCGGCCATTGTGTAGCACTTTTCTACAATCATTTGATCCAGTCCATTGCTGTTTTTGTAGTACTGACCGTCAGGCATTCGCAGGCAACTTGGTTTGCCATCCGTAATCATGAAAATTTGTTTATTGGTGTTTCGCTTCCTGCGAAGGATATCCATGGCCAATTCAAGTCCCGCTACGGTATTTGTGTGGTAAGGTCCGACATTCAAATAGGGGAGGTCTTTGATTTTTATAGGCCAAGCGTCGTTGCCGAATACGATAACATCCAGGGTGTCTTTAGGATAAGAGGTGGTGATCAATTCAGCGAGTGCCATGGCCACTTTTTTCGCTGGCGTGATGCGGTCTTCTCCGTATAAAATCATACTGTGACTGATGTCAATCATCAACACGGTACTCATTTGTGATTTGTGATGGGTGTCTTCAACCAATAAATCTTGCTCCGTCAGCCTAAATTCACCAACACCATGGTTGATTTGTGCATTTTTTAAGCTTTCTGTGATGGAAATGTTTTCAAAGGAATCCCCAAATTGAAAATCGCGAAATTCACCCGTTGCTTCATCGCCTTGTCCGCTCTTCTTTGATTTGTGATTTCCTACGCCATTTTTTCGAATCTTACCAAAAATTTGGTCCATGGCATTTTTTCGAAGGGCACGTTCCGTTTTTGCGGTTATCGCCAATCCTCCAAGTCCATCGGGCTGAATTTCTTCGCGTAAATATCCTTTCTTCTTTAGGTCTTCAATGAAGTCCTCCATGGTGTACTCGTCGGTCGTAAGTCCATATTCTTGGTCAATAATATTCAACCAGTCCAAGGCTTCTTCAACATCCCCGGAGGTATGGGTTATGATTTCACTGAAAACTTCAAACAATTTCTCGAAAGGAGATTGATCTGGTGCTTCGAACGGGGTAAATACGTAACCTGATTTTCGCATGTGTAAAGTTGTGAATTACTAACATAAAGAATGCAAAAAAGTTCAAATTCTTTGGCTTTTAGACGCAAGGAAAAAGCGCTATTGCGATTTATTTTCCAAGAGTTTTAGGTAAAGCTGTTCTACTTTCTCACGTGCCCAAGGCGTTCTGCGAAGGAAAACCAAACTCGATTTTATCGATGGGTCGTGTTTGAAACAGTTGATGTTGATCTTAAAGGACAAATGCTCCCAACCATAATTTTCAACCAAGGTTTCCAATATGGTTACCAATTTCACACCGTGTAAGGGATTGTTTGGCTGTGTATTAGGATTTTGTTCGTTCATGTACGATAAAATATTCGGCAGGTAAAGGTAGGAAGAAAGCGTCGCCTATCCGAAATCATGCACCTACATTTGAATAAATCACGAGGCCAATTACTCTTCCGTACGTTGGATTTTGAAATGACGGGCTTCGTAGCCAATCTGGTCTACCAATTGAAGAATGTATGCATCGCTTAACTCCGCTTCCTTAGAGGTTGTGAAATGAAGTAACAATTGATCATCCTTATAAATGCCTTCTGCTCCCTTTTTGGTCAATAGATCCATAAGTTTGGGAGAAAGATGAGGGCACATCAAGGCATGCGCTTCGGCTGACATCGTGTAAAGGACCTTTTTCTGACCCCAAGCAGACACTTGGATGCCAATGAATACAATCAATAGGAATATGTACTTTTTCATGGGTTAAAATTTAATTATCTAAATAAGGTTATGTGTCCGTGACGCGTTTTGTCTCCACTCACGATTTTGTAAAAATAAACCCCTTGCGTGAGTTCTTTGGCAGCCTGGTCTAGACCTGAAAAGGGCACTTCGTTTCTGGAGAACATGTAAACCAATTGTCCCCAACGGTTGAAAATGCTCATGGTGTATTCCAAGCACTCGTCCAACGCTAGGTCCATGTCGATAAAATCATTGATTCCGTCGCCATCCGCAGTGATGACATTGGGTATGGTTTGCTCATCTAAGGTCTCCTCGGTGATAAAATTGATGTTTTGTTGGAAAGTGTAGGCACATGGATAGTCATTGGTCACGGTTAGTACTACGTTGTGCATCCCCGGTCCACTAAATTGATAACTGGCGGTTAAAGAATCAATGCCAAACACGAGGTTGTTTGTGGACCACGCAACGTTGGTAATTACTTCGTTGGATGGAAATTGTCCAGTGAAATTGGCAATGTAATCACACAACTGAACAAAGCTAAAATCTGCCGTTGGATTTGTGGGGACATCTACAGGAAGTGTAATGGAGTCTTTACATCCTCCAGGTTGTGAGGTCACAACGAGTGACATCGTCGCCATTCCTGAGGCACCGTAATTGTGGGAGACGGTAGGGTTTTGAGAAGCCAAGGGAATTCCATTTGCGAACCATTGGTAGCTTAATTGGTCGTTGAAAATATTGTTTACGTTACTGGTACTTGCAAAAGCGACTTGCGTAGAATAGCAATCCGTTACCATGGTAAAGTTTGCGTTGGGAATCGGGTGGGCGTCAATGGCAACAGTATCGGTATTTAAGCATGCGTTCGTGTCCGTTACGGTGACAATTAAATTAAAGGTTCCGATGGCAGGTGGGGTATACAGACTACCGTTTTGAAGATTTCCCGCCCAATTATATGTGACTTCGTCTACAGAGCTCGCCTGAAGGTTTACGGCATTACCGAGGCACAAAAGGGTGTCGTCTCCAGCGTATACCTGTGGTTCACTAAGTAAGAAGGTGTCGTTGACTGCGCAGAATTCAGGAAGGGTGTAGGTGGTGAAATACGAGCCAGTGGCTAAGGTTCCGGGATTGAATACCCCTGCAGGGCTAACATTGGTGCCACTCCAAGTTCCTCCGTTTGGATTCGCTTGAAAATTAACGGCCGGACTGCTGGTACAAATTAAATCTGGAATGGTGATTTGCGGGTCATACACGTAGATGTTGCGTATGGAAGTATCAGAATTTAATCCACAGGTTGAATAAAGGTAAATTTGGTATACCCCCGGGGTGGAAAACGTAAGTGCTGGATTGACTTGGCCATTGAAAAAACTACCGTTGACATTCCATTGTTGAAAGCAGGTTAGTCCAACGATGGTGGTATTGCTTAGAAATACTGAATCATTAACACAAACGGTGGTGTCTGAAATCGAAAATGCGGGAATGCTTGAACACGATTGACATACATATTGGTCGGTTGGAAGAAAGTTTGTGTAATTTATTTGCGGTACATCGGCAACAATGTTTGAAGGTTGGTTAGATCCTGAAGTTGTGCCTGTTAAGTTTATGTTCACAACAGAAAGAGCAGGCGTATTCATTTGGCATCCCACCTGTCCGATGCTGTCGGTTTTAATAAACAAAGGATCGAAACTGTTGTCAACATTTCCAAAATAAGGAGAGGTTGTCAAAGCTGAGATTGAAAATCCATTGTCGTTGTTAAATTTCACCCCAATTCCTTTGTCTCTGTCAGCTCCTCCGTAGGTTCTTGCCCAATCAAGACTTCCCGTAGTTGAAATAGCGAAGAGAAGGATGTCCTTTTCACCCATATTTTCATTGATGTTTGCTGCGGGATTCGATGCGGTAGGGAAGGAATTGGTATGTCCCAAAATCGCATATCCACCAGGATGTAGGGTGATGTCACGGGATTGATCTCGAATCGCTCCGCCATAGGCTTTACTCCAAACAACCGTTCCATCGGTTAATGAAAGTTTCGCAACGAGTATGTTTTCGTCACCTAATGCGCCAAGAAGGGTTGGGGAAGTCACCATTAGGGTATTGTCTGAATAATCCACTACGCCTTTACATGACCAAATGGTCTGGTCTAGGTCTGTCCATCCTGTTCCGCCATATCTTTTGTTCCAAATGAAATTTCCTGAAGCATCCAATCTTGCAGCGGCGACATCGTTTCCTGTTCCTGCACCCGCGCTTGCGATGATGATGTCCCCATTGGTCAACTCATCCAACCACAATCCCATGTCACCCATGCCAGTGATTTGTCGACTCCAAATGAGGTTGCCTACATTGTCTGTGCGAATGAGGTACAAAACCCCTGTATTTTTACCAATTGAAATGATGTCACCGTTCGAAGCTTCGGCAGCATACATCATCCATTCAAAGTTGTATCTCTTAATCCACAATAGGTTACCCGTTAAATCAATTTTCATGTTGAACGCCCTTGCGCCTGAACCGGAATACAATCCAGAAACCAAGTAATTTCCATCGTTCATTTGAAAAATACTTTTGCCTCCCTCTTGGTCAAAGGTACCATACAGTTTAAACCATTCAATGTTTCCACAAACATCAAGTTTGTACACATAAATGTCACAGTCTCCAAACGAACCATTTCCTTCATGCTGACCTGTTGCAATAAAACCACCGTCATTGGTTACCTCTAATTGCAACGCACCCTGCATACCCGAAAGGTTGTATTTCCGGTAGAAAGTATTGTTTTGCGCATGCGCGGAATTGAAAAGAAAGATCAGTGAAATAATGAAAATACGTAATGTCATCGTAGGTTGGATTGCGTTAAAATATTGCAATTTATCGGATACGAATTTACGGCTTTTTTTTCGCTCTCCGTTGAACTTATTGGATTTGTTTCAGCGCAAATATTTCAAATTTTGACCTAATTCTTCCTTATAAATGCGTTGAAAAAAAGATCACTGTAATTTTTCAAGGGTGGCTGCGATTGACCTGTACAAGGTTACCATTCCATCGTAATTGATATAGGTTTCATCGTCGCTGATGCGGTGGTAGTCGTTGTGAATACCAGTGCTGATGTTTACACATGGAAACGCTAAAAAATGACGGGTGTCCAATAGGTTTACACGGGTTGTGTCTTCGGTGGAAATGGAAAAGACGTTGCTTTGTAGGTTAAACCATTCGTTCCTGTTCGTGGAAAGGAAGATTTTTGGCTCCTGTTCATCCATTCTACCCACCATGTCGAAGTTAACTACGCCCATTAATTGTTTCCATTTTTTAGGCCAATGGGAGGAAAGATGTTGGGCACCGAAGGTCCCGATTTCGTGACCGGTATACCCTACAAATGCAAGGTTAAAAGGCAGTTTCTTCAAGTCCATAAAATGTGCTAAAGCCATCATAAGGGCTACACCAGAGGCATTGTCGTCTGCGCCGTTGTGTACAGCGTGATTTCCTGGAGATTTAGACAGGGGCCCGCCAAATCCAATGTGGTCGACGTGCGCGCCAATCAGTAATGTCTGCTCCTTTTGGTTGTTGACGAAGAATCCAACCATTTCCGATTGAATTTTAATCGAGTCCAATTTGATAATATAGGTAAATTTTTTAACCTTTCCTTTTGCTTGGTTCGCTTTGAAGGTTTTGATTAAAAATTGGTTCGTTTGGTGTTCTTGGGCTCCGCCGGTTGCCCTGCCTTGCATTTCGTCACTGGATAAAAAAGATACCTGTGATTTTAAAAAGCAATGAAGTACAGAATCGTTTTGTGCAATCCCATGAAAACACGAGAAGACGCAAAGCAATGCAACGACAAAAAAAAGAGTTCGCAAAATGTATCCGTTAGCTATGCTAAACTACTTATTTTTTTATCGCCGTAGGTTTTACGTCAATTAGATTTGCAGGCATCTTTCCAAAGCGAATGGCATTGCCATCCCACCACATTCCCATGGCATTTCTTTCCTTGATGTTATCGTTGAATAGAACCTGGTCTATGTTTCTTTCGAAATCTGAAGCGCCTACGATTTTATTTGCAACTTCATTCTTTTGAATAACGCGGTTTCCAACGGTAATCCATGAAATCACCACATTAGAATGTCCATTGTTCAGTTCTTTTACGGTAAATCCTTCTTTGGTGACCTCGGAAACATAAAGCCCGTTGCAATTTCCATTTGGCGTAACGGTAACCGTAGGGATTTCACCCAAAAGCGATTTGAAATCTTCTGTAAAGGCTATGAATGCAGATCCATTTACCAAGGTAGACTTTCCGTTGTTATAAATTTTAGATTCTGTAGCGGTAACAGCATAAACGGCTTTCTTTTCTTGGTTTGCATTTCCAACCAATTCAATGTTATTTCCATAAGTGTAAGTGTTTCCTGAATTGTAGGTGGCAAACAATTCACCTTTGTTTAGTTGTCCGATAATTTCACCTTTAGAGATTGAACCTGCGACACCACCAAAAAATCCTCCTCCTATGCCATTGAGTTGATTCTGTGTTAAAATGCCGGCGCCACTGGCGTACCCAGCTGATCCGTAAACACCGTATGTATTGCTTCCACTGTTTTTATATCCTAATGACCCCCAATAGGTTCCAGACCAAACGGCACCGAGGGTACCACCGGTGCGTGTAAAATCATTCCAACCATAACCTGCTGCACCAAAAGTATACAAATCACCCCAATAATTGAACCCAGCAGTTGCGGAATTAGAGGCAGAATAAGAGTATGCCGTTCCATCATTTTGGCTGTCTCGGTTTCGGTATGCATACATCGAATGTTGACCGTCACCAACAGCGGTAAGTTGGTTTCTGAAAACATACAATTGTGCAATTGCTTGCGGGGAAGCATTGATTCCACATGAAGTCCCATCATCTTGAATTAAGGAATTGCTAAGTGTTGTGGATGCAATAAATTTAGGAACATAGTTCGTACTTCCTGAGCCAGCAAAACCTGCAGGTCCTTGTGGTCCTTGTGGTCCGGTTGCTCCAGCAGGACCTGCTGGACCTTGCGAGCCTGTTGCACCATTCGACCCATTGTTTCCTTGGGGACCTTGTGCACCAGTAGGACCTTGTGGTCCGGTTAATCCTTGTGGTCCGGTTGCGCCTTGTGGTCCGGTCGCACCTGTTAATCCTTGAACCCCTTGAGCCCCAGTGGCCCCTTGTGGTCCCGTTGCGCCTTGTGCACCAATAATGGAAACACCTGCAGGCCATACTCCGTTTGCCTTTGGACCATACAACGTATTCGTTGCTGTATTGATGAAAAAGTCTCCGTTGTTACCAATGTTTGCCAAAGGTGCGGTAACGCCATTTAACATGGATGTACCTGTAAGTCCCTGAATTCCCTGAATTCCTTGAGGCCCTTGCGGTCCTGTTAATCCAATAGATCCTTGAGGACCGGTAGCACCCGTAGCTCCCGTAAGACCTGTTGATCCTTGCGGTCCCGTTGCACCTGTCAATCCAATCAAACCTTGAGGTCCCGTTGCACCTGTCAATCCAATCAACCCTTGCGGTCCAGTTGCTCCTTGTGGGCCAACCAAGGAAAATCCATTTGGCCATGTACCATTTGCTTTTGGACCGTACAGTGTATTGGTAGCGGTATTGATGAAAAAGTCACCATCGTTACCAATGATTGCGGTTGGGGCCGTAATTCCGTTTAGCATAGAAGTACCTGTGAGTCCTTGTGGTCCTTGCGGTCCTGTTAATCCAATAGAACCTTGAGGACCTGTAAGACCAATTGAACCTGTAGCACCAATGATCGAAACACCTGCGGGCCAAACACCATTTGCTTTTGGACCGTATAACATGTTTGAAGCGGTATTGATGAAGAAATCACCATTGTTTCCAATGATTGCGGTTGGTGCAACAATTCCGTTTAGCATAGAAGTTCCTGTGAGTCCTTGTGGACCTTGTACACCTGTTGGTCCTGCAACGCCTTGTGGTCCTGTAAGACCGATTGGACCTGTAGCACCAATGATTGAAACACCTGCAGGCCAAACACCATTTGCTTTTGGACCGTATAACATATTTGAAGAGGTGTTGATAAAAAAGTCACCGTCGTTACCAATAATTGCCGTTGGTGCAACGATTCCGTTTAACATGGATGTTCCGGTAAGTCCTTGTATGCCTTGAGGTCCTTGCACTCCTACAGGTCCTGCAACACCTTGTGGGCCGGTTGGACCTGTTAATCCTGTTGGACCCGCAACGCCTTGTGGTCCTTTGATGTTTCCAGTTAAATTCCAAACGGTTGCTGCAGATTTGTAATACACATTTCCAGTGGCGGTATCAAGGTAATAATCTCCAACATTTCCAAGTGCTGCAGCTGGGGCAACGGCTCCGTACCGCCATTGATTGAGTTGCACACCTGCTGTTTTTGCATATAAAGCGTATGGAGTACTCATTAACCGTTGAGATCCGTAATCAACATAGTTGGTTCCATTTGCAAAATCAACGGCTAAACAAACCCAATAATTTCCGGTTGACCAGTTAATAGATGAAAAAGTACCAGAGAGTATGGTTCCTTGTCCAATCACGAAATTGATAAGCCCATTTGTATTCGTTATAACGGCTTGACGCTCTTGATAAACCATGGTTCCAGTGGCAGACGTTTGTCGCAATTGTACACGAACGGCAATCGGTGTGTTTACAACCAGGGTACCATCGGTCTTTCTGATAACGGCTTGGTAGTTAATTCCTTCAGGTGCTTGGGCTAAAAGTTGACTGCTTAAAGAAAGAACCAATAAGGTGAATACAAGATTCAATAATTTCATGGTAGGAATTTTAGGAATTCAGAGGTAAATTTAAAGCCAAATGATTGGAATTAAACCCATTGACATTAGGTTTAATAATATTTTAATATTGATGAAAGTAGCCGTGCGGGTAAATGGACTAATCCTTCTTTTCCAACATTTCGATGCGCTTCTTTAATTCTTGAATTTCCTTGTCTTGCGCCTTAAGGGCTTCAACAAGTACAGGAATTACTTCAGTATATCCAACGGTTTTCAAGGTCTCAAATTCTTTTTCAGATGGATTCAAACGGGTTGAATGGTAAGGAATGTTCTTCGTTTTCACGATTTCTGGCATCACCAGCTCTACTTCTTGCGCTATGAAACCGTAGGTCGTTCCTGTTTTAAGCCCTAAGCCTGCAAATTCTTCGAGTTTATGCTCATAGGTAACACCGCGTAAGCCGCGAATGATGTCCATTGGTTGGCGAATGGTTTCAATGTTCTTCTTAATTTTTTGGTCAGAAGCGCTTAAAAAGCTTCCTGTATATCCAAGGTCATTTAAGAACAATCCTCCCCATCCTGCACCTGCAGACGGTAAGCTTCCTATGACACCACAGGCACCTGTGTTGGAGCTGGTACCCCGAACTCCGGAACTGTTGACATTTGATCCTGCATGCTCTCCTTGAATTGCAGCAAATCCTGTATTATTTCCTGCGAAAATATACCCATAAACCCCAGAACCATCATTGGAAGAATACCCGTTTAGGGTCCAAGGAAGCGCTGCCGAAGAAACACCTCCTACCAAATCTCCCGTAAAGTTGGCTTGTGCTGACGCGGCTCCAAAGAAAATTTCTCCGGTATTCGCGAACCTCGCTCGAAGCGAGTTGTTTGCATAGATGTCAAAACTGTAATTACTTAAGGTTCCGGCCGTAAGGTTTGAGATTGAAGTGTTTCCACCTACTAACAATGCCTTTACACTGGAGTTTACGGTTTGAGGGGCTGTGGTTACCGTTGAAAAGGTTCCGTCTGTAGAGAAATTGTTTGATGAGATGCTCCAACTTGGTCCTTGTGTCGCTCCTGTTGGACCCGCTGGACCTGTAGCTCCTGCCGGGCCTGTTAAACCGATGGGACCTTGTGCACCTGTAGCTCCTGTAGAACCCGCAGGGCCTGTTGCTCCTGCCGGTCCTGTCAAACCGATGGGACCTTGTGCGCCTGTCGCTCCTGTTGGACCTGCCGGACCTGTTGCTCCAATAGATCCTGCTGGGCCTGTAGCACCAATTAAGGAAACCCCATTTGGCCAAGTGTTGTTTGCTTTTGGTCCGTACAACATGTTTGTAGCTGTATTGATGTAGAAATCACCATTGTAACCAATTAAGGCAGTTGGGGCGATGATGCCACTCATGATGGAAGTACCTGCCGGACCCGCAACGCCAGTTGGACCTTGTGGTCCTGCTGCACCCGCTGCTCCTGCTGGACCTGTAGCTCCTGCTGGGCCTGTAGCACCTGCCGCACCCGTCGGGCCTGCTGCACCTGTTGCTCCTTTAATGTTACCCGTCAAAATCCAAGTGGTGGCCGCAGATTTGTAATACACATTTCCCGTTGCCGTATCAAGGTAGAAATCACCCATGTTTCCCAATGCCGCTGCAGGCGCAACCGCACCGTATCGCCATTGGTTGAGTTGTACACCTGCTGTTTTCGCATAAAGCGCATAAGGTGTACTCATTAACCGTTGAGAACCATAATCGACATAGTTTGTCCCGTTTGAGAAATCTACGGCCAGGCATACCCAATAATTTCCTGAAGCCCAGTTAATGGAAGAAAATGTACCCGAAAGTACCGTTCCAGAACCGATTACAAAATTCACCAATCCAAATTGTGTACTTGTAGCGGTTTGTCGTTCAGAATATACCAACGTTCCAGTTGCAGAGGTTTGTTTAATTTGAACTCGAATCCCCATGGTGGAGTTGGTAACCAAGGTACCGTCTGTTTTTCTGATGACTGCTTGATAGTTAATTCCTTCCGGAGCTTGTGCAAAAAGCAGGGTTGAAATTCCTAGGGTGAAGCAAAAAATAAAAAAGCGAGTAAAAAATTGCATAATCGTAGTGTTAGAATTTAGTTTTGGTTTTGAAAAAACCGAGTTAAATTTAAGGAATATTAATTAGATTTATACTTATTTTAGGAATTAAATAGTATGTTAACATTGGCATAAAATCCAAGGTTTTTTTTTACACCCATTGAGCATATTTAGCATGATAAATTCCATTGATTTTACTTTCAAAATGCGTCAATCATCAATGATGCTGTTTTGCATGATACTGTTTTCTTTTCCGATATTCGCCAAGGATGCCAAGCATATTTTATTCATAGGTAATTCATATACGTACAGAAACCACATGCCAAAAATGGTAGCCGAATTGGCAAAATCGAATGGCAGACAGGTGGACGTTCAATGGAATGTGCGCGGGAAGACCTCATTTTACCAACACATCGGTCGGCCAGCGTTGTTTCAGGCAATTCAGTGGAAGCCATGGGACATCGTGGTTTTACAAGGATCGAGCAGAGACATGTTAAAGGGCGAAACATACATGCGAACCAAAACCATTCCCGCTCTAAAGAAAATGATAAAGGCCATTCGGAAGCGAAATCCCAATGCACACATCGTTTTTTACATGACATGGGCCTACAAAAATGGCTACAAACCAAATCGCAACGCGAATTCTTATGCAAAAATGACGAATTTAGTTGCCAAGGAATACATCGAAATCGCCAAGATGTTTGACGCTTCCATTGCTCCAGTGGGATTGTTTTGGATGAACTTAAAATCAAAGAATCCAAAAATCGCATTGCATCAGCCTGACAAGGCACATCCCAGCAAATTAGGTTCTTTTGCTACCGCTTGTTGTATGTATTGTACCCTATTTAAATCTCCCATCCAAAGAATACCCAAGGGTTTAAAATCCATTAAATACAACGATTACATTCGACGGAGCAGCAATGAATTTATGTTTTCTGTTCAGGAATGATAGCGGTTCGCGCGTCTAAAGCTTCCGTAATCGTTAAACCTTATCCCGTTGTTTTTTAGAATGTCCAAAGCACGTTTCGCTGTTAACTGTCTCAAGTAAAACGGTTCGTTAACGACAAAATGATGAATGGCATGGGTGCTGCCAAAATTGAAACAAAAGAGATGAAAAGGCAAAGTCCACCACGCATTAAGTACTTGGGTTTGTTCTAAAACATTTCCATGCTCAATGTCCCCAAAATAATGCATGTTTGAGGTGATAAAATGCAAACAAAACTGTCGTATTAAATTCGGTGCAATTAAACCAACCATTAACGGGGTGGATACCTGAAAGAATATCTCTTGTAGGTTTGGGTAAGGATTTATTCCTAAGAATTGCATCACCTTAAGTAGAACGAAAACATACCAAACCAAATGAAGAGGGATGCCAAAGGGCATCATGCCTAACAAGATGGTTTTCTTTAGCATTTTCATTGCAGAGGGTTGCATTCGTCCTTCTTTGAATTCCTTTGAAATTTCTTTCCTCAAACGCGGAAAACGAAACAAAAATCCAAGCAGTAGATCGGGTAGAATGATCAAACGAAGCAATCCCCATTTTTCTCCATTGGTTACCCCGCGTTCTTCTATGTCAACCAAGCTTCCCGAATGCTGGTGATGGAAATGATGCCAGTATTTTCGTATCCAAGGGTTTAAGGTGAGCGGTCGAAAAATCCAAACACCAAAGAGCATGGCGTGGTAAATCAAAGGCGTTTTTTTGAAATACAATTCGTGGATCAGGTCATGTTCCAACTCATGCAGGAACGAAGTAAAAAAGGCAATGCTTAGGATGGTAATCCAAGCGGGTAGCATTCCGTTCCACCAAAAAACAAAACTGGTTACAATGGCTGAAATCGCTGCCAAGAAAATGACGAGACCCCATGCATCTTGGTAATTTACCCATCGGTTATTTTTGCGATAGGATTCATATACTTCCCGGATTCCCAAACATATGGTTCGAATTCGTTCTTCAGTTTCTTTGGCTGCAAATGACATGGTACAAAGATGCTAAAAATTCAAGGAATGCAATAAAGCGTATCATACCAAGTGGAGAAGCCGGCCCATACGCCCAAAGCGTTGGGTTTTACGTTGGAGGGAATGTTAATAGGGGTTGAAAATGGGCTGCTTGCATTTTGCATTTGGGTCAACCGTTTGTCGAAGTAATCAAATACGGCTGTTTCTATGCTTGAAAATTTGATAGATACACTGTCTCCTAATTTGTAATGCTTTCTATACCCAGAAGGGTAGGTAGTGTCCTTCTCGGGGTATTTCGTATCAAATGTTATGGAAAGTCCGTTGAAAAATTGGTCGCTGAAAAAAGCCCCCGGATTGTGTCGGTAGCGGTTGTCATTGGGTTGACCATTGAAGGAAGAAACGCGTTTCGTTTCCCACCGATAGGCATTTTTTTGCGCGGCAGGATCGTTTAAAATGGTTCGGCAAATCCCAAAATTCGCATTGTCCACATCCGGAATCCATTGGATTGAAGAAAGTGCAACCGGGTTCATCAGCGTAGTCGTGGAGGTATAGGTATTGGATTGGTGTGAGATGCTTAGTGTGTAGCTTTTTCCTGAAATTCCTTTCATATTCGATTGCGTGGTTGAATAGACCTTAATGGGAAAGAAAACCAACTCATCTAACTCTATTCCCAACATTTCGGCAAGGGTAGCCTTGCTTTCTATGGGAAGGGATGCAGGATCAAACAATTGAAGTTGTACGCTGTCTGTTCCATTGGAAACATACACAATGGCATCCTGGACATTCGAAGTAATGTAGGTGCCTAAAGTGGTAGGTTCGTATAGATTTTGAGACATGGATAAAATCACCAAAGGAAAACCATTCGTTTCGATGCGGCCATCAACGACAAGTTGTTGCTCAAATGAGGGGATGTCGATTTGAACTTCCTTGCTGCATCCCAACCCTCCAAACAGCACTAAAATCAGAAGTAGGCTGAAGTTGATTTTCATAGGGGTAAGTTAGCTAATAAAAGAAATCCTAAGCGCAGAAAATGTACTTATTTTACCTTTTTCACGATGAACTCAGAGCGACGGTTTTTGGCATGTTCTTCTTCAGGACATGTGGAAACCACCGTGCCTTCACAAGGGCAATTTACCTTGAGTTTACTTTCACCATACCCAATTCCTGAAATACGTATGGGATTGGTTATTCTGCTTTTGATGTAATCAGCGGAAGCTTTTGCACGGTTATCTGAAAGGGTTTTGTTCGCTGCTTTTGTACCCCTACAATCGGTATGGGAACCCAATTCGATTACCATGTTAGGATACTCGTTCATAATGGTAACGATTCGGTCTAATTGCAAGGCTGCATCGGTACGGATTTCAAATTTCCCGTAATCAAAATAGATGTCACCTATTTCCATGAGTTTGGAAAGGTCTACACCTACTTCTACTTTTCCAATGGTTAAGTCAGTGATGTCATTCATGTTCACATTTCCTGATCCCATTGGCGTGTATGTGAAGTCAAAAATCTTTGTTGCATATTCAGTTTTCTCCAGTTTGATTTCAAGTTTTTGGGCTTTTCCGAATTTTAGGTTTTCGAAAGCTTTGGTAAAACTACCCGTTGCATCTGTTAAGGCCGTTAATACCACTTGGCCCGTTTCATTGTCTTTGATCGTAACCTTAACGCCCGTAAGAATTTGTTTGGTTTTAAAATCAGTTACAATTCCTTTGTAGTTTACATTTGGTCGATTTTCCAATGCAACATTTTGTTTCACTTTAGGCGTGTTGAAATCTGTATTAAGGCTGAATTGTTCGTTCTTGTGGTTGTCTTTCTTAACCTCCACCGTATATTTTTGGTCCGGTTCTAAATTCACAGTATACGCACCTTTTTGATCGGTTGTCAGCGTAGCCACAATTTCACCTTTGTCATTTTTCACATCCATTAGTGCGCCGCGAAGGGTATCTTTCGTGTTCAAATCTGTAACGGTACCATTCATTACCACTTTGAATACGATGGGACGAAGTTGTGTGAAAGAATATACGTCATCATTGTTTTTTTCACGGTTTGAAGCAAAGTATCCTTTGTTCTCAGCATGGTAAACGATGGCGATGTCGTCAACATTCGAGTTGATAGGAGCATCAAGGTTCATGGGCGCGTATACGTCTTTTCCATTTTTTATTTCCGTAACCCAAAGGTCAAATCCTCCAAATCCTTTCAAGCCATTTGAAGAAAAGAACAGCTGCCCTTCAGGACTGAACCAAGGAAATAATTCTTGTCCACTTGTGTTTACTTTTTCTCCAAGGTTTGAGGGAGTTCCAAGGGAACCATCCCCATTGATTTCAGAAATATAAAGATCTGTACCTCCTTTTCCTCCAGGCATCTCAGAGGCAAAGACCAAATATTTACCATCGTTAGAGACGGCTGGATGTCCAACTGAATAATTTGGGTTATTTACATTGGTTTCCGAAACCTTCGACCATTTTCCTTTGGCATCTACTGAAGCACTGCATAGGTTTAACTCATATTTTTGCGTGGATTTATTCTTTTTCTTAGCATTTCTGGTGAAATAAACCCTTTTTCCATCGGGTGTGAAACACATTGGGCCTTCATTGAATTTGCTGTTTGAGGTACGTTGGAATCCTCCAACTTTATAGTCTGTAGCATTCACTTCGAAATAGTTGAAAAAGTGAGCTTCTTTTGCGTCAACGCGTTTCACGATTCCCCATTCTCTTCCAGATACCAATACGAGGGCATTGTTTCCTGTATTTTTATACAATCCGATTTCCGCAGAGGTAGAATTGAATGTAACCGCGCCGGTAGAAAAGTAAGGAGAATTGGTTTGTGCAAAGGCTAGAACGCCTAAGAAAACGGTGAAAATGAAAGTATTAAATTTTATCATAACTTGATTTCTTAAAAATAACGAGGAGATTTAACATCCGATTTTTTGAAATTGAAATCGTAAGACATCATTACTTCAAAAGTACCATTGTTGTAATTTCTAAGGGCCGTTGTTCCGAATTCCGAAGCCAATCCCAAACGAAATTGTCGGGAAATTTGATATTGTACAAATACACCCATTGCGGCATTCATGCGATACATCGCCCCTAACCAAAGTTTATCAGAATAGATTCCAGCAACGGAAAGGTCTAAGCTTAGCGGTGCTCCTGTTGTACCTTTTGCTTGTATGCTTGGTCGAAGTTTCCAAGTGTTGGTGATTGGAAAAACACCGCCTACAATGGCAAATAAATGTCTTTGCTCAGTATAAGAATTTGTAGCTGATGGACTGTTTTCAAGGATTCTCGGCGAGCTGATTCCAGCGAAAAAATGTGGGTTGTGGTAATAGACACCAAAACCAAAATTTGGATTTACCTGGTTTTGTACTGGATTTAATACATCGTCTCCAGCTTGTATATTTTGCAGTGTTGAAACACTAAGTAGGTTCACTCCTCCTTTAAGTCCAAAGGCAAGTTTAGATTTGTCTCCTAATTTTAATGAATACGAAAAATCTACATACACCATGTTTTGACGGATGGGTCCAATCATATCGTTGACTGCCGTTAAACCTAAGCCCACGGAACGGTAGTTAAGGGGCGTATGCAAGCTAAATGTGGTTGATCGAGGCGCACCTGTAAAACCTACCCATTGTTCCCTGTGGATAGCGGTGGCACTTAACATTCCCGAACTACCAGCGTAGGCAGGATTCACATGTAAAGTATTGTCAAAATATTGTGTAAAATGCGGATCTTGTTGACCGAAAGAAAGCCCGCAAATAAACAAAGTACTGATAAAAAGTATTTTTTTCATGCTCTTATTTTATTGTTTTTTGGAGGTTATCGTTTGATGTAAACATACCCCTTTTCAAACTCGACTCCGTCTCCAAATTTATCGAAGATGTAGAAATAGCTACCGGTTGGCAATCCATCGCTACCGATGGTCATGGATGCTGTAGAAGTCCCGTTCCATTGGTTGGTGTATCCTGGACCATAGGCGTATACTTCCGTACCGAATCGGTTGAAAATGGTTAACTTGTTGTTTGGATAATAATCTGCACCCACGATTTCAAACACATCGTTTTTACCATCGCCATTCGGCGAAATTCCTTCAGGAATAATCAGTGCTACAAAACACGATGCAAGCGATGCGAATGGATCACATGGGTCTAATGCATCACTGTTTTGATTTACCTCTTGACCATCGTTGATGCCGTCTCCATCCGTATCGGGATTGAAAGGGTCTGTGGTAAGCGTAAGCTCAGCGCCGTTTGAAAGTCCATCACTGTCACAATCTGCGTTGGTATATTCAGCGCCAGGTGTTAAGGTAATGGAGGAGGCAATAAAGCTACATGGATTGTTTAAATTGGTCGAATCACTTACTTCGTTCGCATTGGTGACCCCGTCCTCATCGCAATCCCAACCATTCCATAGGGCACTTGGCGTGACATTAACATGGGCAAGAATAAATTCGCAACCATTTTGTGGGTCTGTATTGTCGGTTACTTCGATTTGGTTGGTTACCCCATCTCCATCGCAATCATAGCCCATCCAGACGGAGGATTGTGGCAGCGTAACACTACTCGCTACATAGTCGCACCCACTTAAATAATAAGTACTGTCTTGAAGTTCATCGCCATTTTCAACCCCATCCCCATCACAATCTAGGAACATCCAAAGTGTATCTTGGGGGAGGGTAATGCTCAAAGGATCTAAATCACAAGGATTTGTGGGATTTGTATTGTCCGTTAATTCGGATCCATTGTTTACGCCATCTCCGTCGCAATCTCCTGCCAACCATGCATTGGAAGGTGTAAGGGTAATGCTGATTGCATACAAACTACAGTCATTGGTTCCATCAGTGGTGGATTGAATTTCATCACCATTCGTAACGCCATCCCCATCACAGTCTTGTGACAACCATCCATTTGTAGGAACGGCATTCTGCGCCATGAAAGGATAGTCACAATTGTTGTTGGTCATCGTGTTGTATCCAAGTTCAATTCCATTGGTATACCCATCACCGTCACAATCTGCATTTACCCAAACGGCACCGTATCCTAAGGTTTGACTTAGTGCCAAATAATCACAAGGGTCGTTGGGATCGGTATTGTTTGCAATTTCCGTCGCATTGGTAACGCCATCTCCGTCACAATCGGCAGAAGGATCCGTGGAGCATGGAGAAACCGTTATGTATACAAAGGCTTGGTCACAAATGCTTGTAAGGGGTGCTGCAGAATCGCAAACTTGATAGAAAATGGAATCGCTGCCAAAAAAACCTATGGTTGGGGTGTAGACGATGTTTCCATTAAGTAGGGTCGCCGTACCGTGAAAGGGACCATATAGAATTTCAACTGTGGTAAGGTCTAAAGCATTGTCTATGTCGGTGTCATTGGAAGTTTCTTGAATGGTGGTAATTGAATTTTCAAGAACGGTAACAAAATCGTTTACAGCAACAGGGGCATCGTTCACAGGGGTAACGCTGATGAATAAGGTGTCGTGACTGCATGCAGAAGGCAAGGGAAGTCCTTGGTCACACACCAAAACAATCGCCATATCTGTTCCAAAATAGTTAGCGGTAGGAGTATAGTTAAAGGAGCCATTCGCAAGAACACTAAGCGTTCCATGTGCTGGATTTAAAAATGGGGTGGTATTACAAGAGACCAAGGTGTTGTCTACGTCAAAGTCTCCATTTACCAACATGTTTCCGCTATGTAAACCACTGTCCTCAGTAATGGAAAGAAAATTGTTAAAGGTAATTGGGGCATCGTTAACGGCAGCTAGCGTAACGCTGAGTTGCGCTGCATTTGAAATTTCTGCCAAACTGTTTTGAATGGTGTACTGAATGCTTTCAACGCCATTAAAGTTTACATTGGGTACAAAGGTGACATTCCCGCTTAAGTAATCAACAAACCATTGGCCATTTGCACTGGTAAAAGTAGATTGATTTCCATTAGCTATAAGGTTCAAGTCAATGGATGAAATGACCAAGGTGCCGCCGTTGGAGACATCGTTTAAATGAATGGAATTGAGCACAATGGTTTGGTCTTCGTTGCCTGAACCACTGTTATTATTTGCTTGTGGAATTGCAAGCACGATAGCGCTTAACAATGTGAAGATTAGCGAAAGACTTAAAGAAAAAACGTGTGTATTTTTTAATTTCATTGAAGTAAAATTAATTGTGCGGTCAAATATAGTTAAAATATTGTAAACAATAAGTGAACTAACCTTAACGTAGAAGACGTAAATTAGGATTTATCCGTGTGGATTGACCGTAAAGGCTTTGGAGATTACAATTACAGAATCAGCAACCATCCACAAAGAATGGCTATGGCAGAAGCCGATAGCACGATGGATTGCATGGGCTTTAATTTAATTTTCTTAGCGTTAGCGTCTTGTTTAAATATGCTTAACAACAACCTGATGTAAATGAAAGCACCGATGACAGAACTTACAACGGCCGCAATTCCCAAGATAGGATGGTTTTCAATGATGTCTTGTATAAGTAAAAATTTACCGAAAAAGCCGGAGAAAGGAGGGATGCCACTTAATGAGAGCAAGGATATCAGTAGAAAAACACCCAGGATTGGATTTTTATAGCCAATGCCTTCAAAACTTTGAATTTTATCCTCTTCATCCTCTAAAGCAATAGAAATTGCGATTAAGATAAAGGTGGCAGCACCATAGCTAAGTAGGAATAAAAATAGGTTTCGTTCTGAAAAATCGGTACCACTCACAACGGCCAGTAGGGCCAGTCCTGTGTTGCTGATTCCAGAGTAAGCCAATAAACGTTTGAATGAACTTTGTCGCAAACCTGATAGATAACCTATGAACAAAGAAGCTATGATTACGAAATACATGAAATACATCCATTGGTCGCTGATGGTTCCAAACGTACCGCGTATCAGTTTGAAAAATGCGATGAACCCGGCAATTTTGACAACAGTTGACATGTATGCCATTACAGGTTTTGGACTTCCTTGGTATACATCGGGATTCCAGAAATGGAAAGGAACGGCCCCCACTTTAAATAACAAAGAGGCAATGATCATAAAGATACCAATAAGCATTAGGGAAGGGGTGTACAAACCAGAAACAACGGCAAAACCAATTTCTTGTATTTGAAAGCTTCCGGTCGCACCAAACACCAAACCAATTCCAAACAGCAAGATGGCGGTGGCAAATGATCCGGTGAAGAAATACTTAAGCGCCGCTTCAGAGGAAATGCTTTGGTCTTTTCTACTTCCAACCAAAACATACACAGGAATGGAAAGAATTTCCAACCCTAAGAAAAACATGAAAAAATCCTTAAATCCAATCAAACAAATCGCACCTGTTAGGGAAAACATTAGCAAGGAGGTCAAGTCTGCATAATGGTTTACATCTTTGGATTGTGAAACGTAGCCCACCAAAAGGGTAAGCATTGTAAAAACAATGGCCATAAGGCTGAAATACAACTGGGGTCCGTTGAAAGCCAACGCATTTGCATAATTCTGTAACGGAGAAACGTAGCCATTGTAGTTATACATTAACACAAAAGCGGCGGTAAGTCCCACCAAATTCATTACAAGCGCAAGGCTTGGTTTTTTGAGCAAACCAAGAAACAAGGAAATCAATCCCGAAAGGAAAATAACAATCAGCGCATCCATTATCTAATAAGTGTATTTGAATCTTTCACAGCATTAAGCATGTTTTGGATACTGGGTTTAACAAAATCTAGCACTAAGGAAGGATACAAGCCAATGGCAACGGCCAGTATGGCAATGATCACAAATACGGTTATTTCATTCCATTGTAAATCTTGAAAGGTGTTGATTTTTAAAGCACCAATGCTGCTCATTTGGTAGGTACGGATCATGTAAACGGCACCTAGAACCAAGGTAAGTGAAGCCAAAACACCTAAAATCCATTGGTAATCGAAAATGGATTTGATAAGGAAGAATTCACCAATAAACCCAGCGGTCATTGGAACCGACAATGCTATAAATGTGATTACAGCATACCAGAAACCAAACATTGGGGCAATTTTCGCTACGCCGCCCATTGCGGTTAGGTCCCTTGTTCCGAAGCGTTTTTCCAAAATGTCAGCACATAAGAACAAGCCAATGGCAATTAAGCTGTGGTTCACCATTTGTACCATGGCGCCCTGCAAAGATTGCATGGTGAAAATCATGATGCCCGCCGCTATGAGTCCTAAGTGACTGATGGAAGCGAAAGCAAATACCTTTTTGATGTCTTTTTCTCGCATTGCGATGAAAGCCCCATAAACGATTCCAACAATCCCAAGGATTACAATGATCAGTTTCCAATTTTCAAGTCCGTCAAAAGACAATGGAATCATCCATTTCATCATCCCAAAAAGCGCCATTTTTAACATGATGGCAGATAGCATCATGGTTCCTGCCATCGGAGCAGTTGCGTAGGTTGGGGGTTGCCATGTATGGAAAGGGAACAGTGGGATTTTTACGGCGAAAGCAATAAGAAACCCTGTCATGATCCAGCAAGCGGCCTTGGCAGGTATGGCAGAATAAAGGAGGTCCTCATATCCGAAAGAATTTGAAAATGAGGCCATGTATAGTATGGAAAGTAGCATTCCCAAAGAACCGAGTAGGGTATAAAGGAAAAACTTTAGTAGGTTTCTTTGGTTGTCTTTTGCACCAAACCAATACAAAATAAAGAAGATGGGGATCAAAGTAAATTCCCAAAAAACATAGAATAAGATGGCGTCTTGCGAGATAAACAATCCATTCAGTCCAAATTGCATCAAGAAAAGCAAACCATTAAACAGTGGAGAGCTTCCCTCAGTACGGTTGAAATTGCTCAGCGCGACAAGGAAAACAACTAGGTTTGACAACATCAACATGATCAAACCAATGCCATCGTATCCAAATTCAAAGGTCATCCCAATTCGGGAATGGGCAATTGGATCGTAGATGATTTCCATGAAATCCGGATTGAAAAAGACACATTTGATGCTGATTGCAACAAGTGAAGCAAACGCGAAGAGAACATTCGTAGTTTTCACCCAACTCCGTGGAATGAAAAAGGAAATAATCCCAAAAATGAGAGGCAATAGTATCAGTTCCAAGACAAGCTATTTATTAGGTAAAACACAATGATCATTATTAAACCAACCACCATCCAAAAGAGGTAAGAGGATACGATTCCGTTTTGCAATTTTCTAATCGCATTTCCCGATTTATCGGTTAAGCTGGCAAGGCCAAAAATCCCCGCGCTGATTCCTTTTGTCTCCACGATGGCATTTAAAAATATTCCCATTTTCTCACTTGGCTTTACAAAAACCAAATCATAGGCTTCGTCCCAAAAAAGTTTTTTGTTGGAGAGCTTTTCCCAAGTCGACAACTGGTCATCCATATGTGCGGTATTTCCTTTCTTTACATAGGTAAGAAATGCCCAAACCAAGACGACTAAACAAACCAAGGAGGCCACACCCATTAACATGTAGGTTGTACCCGTTGACATTTCGTGGGATTCTATCCAATTGAGTCCATAGGTATTGTAATTCAAATACGTACTCAGCCAATGGCTTCCTTTGTGGAAAATCAAACCAGGTAAATTCAGCATTCCACCAAAGATGCTAAGAACGGCAAGAATCATCAGAGGTAAGGTCATGGACAATGGACTTTCATGTACATGGTCCCATTGGTGTTTTGTCCCCCTAAATTTCCCGTGAAAGGTCAAGAAATACAAGCGGAACATATAAATTGCTGTTAACATAACGGAAATCATAATTACAACATACAATGCCTGGTTTTCCATGAACAAATGGCCAATGATTTCATCTTTTGAGTAAAAACCAGCCAAAAGGGGAAATCCAGCGATGGCAAGGGTTCCAATTAAAAAGGTAGCATGGGTGATGGGCATCACTTTCCAAAGCCCCCCCATTTTGCGAATGTCTTGCTCCTCATGCATTCCATGAATCACACTTCCTGAACCAAGAAACAAAAGTGCTTTAAAGAATGCGTGCGTTGTTACGTGGAAAATGGCTACAGTATACGCTCCAAGTCCAAGGGAAACTACCATCAATCCTAATTGAGAGACCGTTGAGTAGGCGAGGACCTTTTTGATGTCATTTTGTCGCATGGCGATAAACGCCGCAACGACAGAGGTTGCAATTCCGATGTAAAGAATGATGTCTTTCGAAAAAGGAGCCAATTCGAAAAGAAAGTTTGAACGTGCGACCATATAGATTCCTGCGGTTACCATGGTTGCGGCATGAATCAAAGCGGAGACAGGCGTAGGACCCGCCATGGCATCAGGCAACCAAGTAAATAAGGGTATCTGTGCACTTTTACCCGTGGCTGCAAGGAATAAACACAAGGTAATTCCAATGACCATGGGACTGTTTAGGCTGATCGCAGAAAGGTCTCCTTTTGCAATGGCCTCTGTAATTACTTGGAAATCTAAGGTATGGAAGGTATTTAGCAACATAAAGGAGGCGAAAATCAAACCTACGTCCCCGATTCTATTCATAACAAAGGCTTTTCGAGCAGCCAAACCATTCGACATTCCTTTTTGTACATCGCTGTAATGGAATCCAATGAGTAAATAAGAACAAACTCCAACGCCTTCCCAACCGAAGAAAAGAATAAAATAATTAGATCCCAAAACCAATAAAAGCATTGCAAAAATGAAGAGATTCAAGTAGGTGAAAAATTTATAGTACCCTTCGTCCTCCTTCATATATCCCATTGAAAAAAGGTGAATTAAAGTCCCGATTCCAGTAATGATTAACGACATCCAAATGGAAAGGGAATCGATCAAAAAGCTTGCGTTTATGGAAAAGTCTTCCATGCGAATGATGGAGAACAAGTTAATTTTTTGTGCGCTCACTGTTTGAGAGAAAAGCACGCACACCAATGAAAAAGCACCGAGCATTACAGCGGTTGCAAGTCCACCCACGACAATTTTTGGAAGGCGTTTGCCGAAAATTCCATTGATGATAGCTCCGGACAAGGGGAGAAGCAATAAAATAATAAGAAGTGTGGTACTATTCATTGGGTTACCCTTTAAGTTGATTAAATACACCCACATCAATTGACCGAAGGTGACGATATGCCAAAATGAGAATGGAAAGTCCAATTGCAGCTTCTGCAGCGGCGACAACAATGATAAAGAACACAAAAATTTGTGCATCGGCATTGCTATAATACGTTGAATAAGATACCATCAATAGGTTAACTGCATTTAACATGAGTTCAATGCACATAAGAAGGACAATCATATTTCTACGTATCATAACCCCAAAGGCACCAATCGAAAAGATAAGTGCAGAAAGGATTACATAAAAATCAATATCCATGGTTGCTGTCGTTGTTTGCATATCAATCAATGATTTGTTTATCGCGTTTTGCCAAAAGTATGGCACCTACCATTGCGGAAATAAAAAGGATAGAAGAGATTTCAAAAGGCACAATGTATTTTGTAAAAAGTACATTGCCAAGGTTTTCAACCAATCCTATGTTACCAATCGCTGCATGGTCTCCGGATTCAGTTACCAAAACGACATCCTTAAGTCCCGTAATGATTACCAAAAACAAAATCCCTCCTGAAACAATCGAAGCGATGTAGACCTTGAAAGGGGTTTTGGGTTCGGATTCCTTGTTAAGGTTCAATAACATCAAAACAAAGAGAAAGAGAACCATGATGGCACCAGCATAAACAATGATGTTCACAATGGCAAGAAACTGGGCATTCATCATAATGTAGAGTCCCGAAATAAAGAAGAACGTAACCACCAGGTAGAGAACGCTTCGAATGGGATGTTTACTCAGCACGACCATCAGAGCGGATGCTACTGCCAAGGCGCCTAAAATTTGGGTAAGTATGGTTGCGATCATATTGAACTTCTTTTTCCAGTGAACTGTCTTTTGGTGATGTCAACCCTATGGTCAATGGGTTCTACCAATTTATCTTTACCGTAAATAAATTCGTTCCTTTCAAATTGGGTGGGTACAATTTCATCGGTTAAAAAAATGGCTTCTTTTGGACATGCTTCTTCGCACAGTCCGCAGAAAATACATCGCAACATATTGATTTCATACATTGTCGCATATTTTTCTTCACGGTAAAGGTGCGCTTCGTTTGGATTTCTCTCGGCTGAAGTCATCGTAATGGCCTCTGCAGGACACGCAACGGCACAAAGACCGCAAGCTGTACAATTTTCACGACCTTCTGAATCTCTTTTTAACACATGCATCCCACGGTAAATAGGTGCAAAGGTTCTGGTTTCCTCGGGGTATTTGATGGTTTTTCTCCGGCTGATCATGTGGCGAAAAGTAATCATCATTCCTTTGACAATGGCTGGAAAATATAGCTTTTCCACCAAAGTCATTGGTTTATCAGAAACTACTTTTTTACGTTGGGTTAAACTTTCCATACTCTGCTAATTAAAACCAATGTTCATAAAATGCGACAACAAATCCGGTGATCAACATATTCACCAAGGCAATGGGAATCAATACCTTCCAACCCAAATGCATCAATTGGTCAAAACGAAATCTTGGTATGGTCCAACGGATCCACATGAAGACGAAGATGAAGATGAAAATTTTTGTAAAGAATGCCAAGATACTTAAGATAGATAGCGTGTTTCCTTCGAAGTAATCCATGCCGGGGAAGTTGTATCCTCCAAAGAAAAGAATGGCCATGATGGCAGAGGAAACAAACATAGCAACGTATTCGGAAAATAGGAAAAGTCCAAGTTTCATGGAGCTGTATTCAGTATGATAACCTCCAATCAATTCGTTTTCACACTCCGGAAGGTCAAAGGGTGCGCGGTTGGTTTCTGCCAATGCACAAATAAAGAAAACGATAAAGGCCACAGGTTGGTAAAAAATGTTCCAATTCATCCCGTGTTGACTTTCAACGATTTCCTTCAAATTTAAACTTCCGCTGATCATTACAATGGTGATGGCTGAAATCCCCATGGCAAGTTCATAGGAAATCATCTGCGAGGAGGCCCGAATCGCTCCAAAAAGGGAATATTTGTTATTGGAAGCCCAACCACCAATCATAATTCCATAGACACCGATGGAAATGATTCCGAAGGCAAAAAGAATCCCGATGTTAATTTCCGCAACTTGTAACACAATGGTCCTTCCAAACAAATGTAAATCAGTTCCCCAAGGTACAATGGCACTTGTAATCAACGAGGTAAACATGGCAATGCCAGGTCCCAAAATGAAAAGCCATTTGTCTGCATTTACGGGGGTAAAGTCTTCTTTCATGAACATTTTTACACCATCTGCAATCGGTTGGAGGATGCCAAAAGGTCCGGCTCTGTCTGGACCTACGCGGTCTTGGATCCAAGCCGCAAGTTTTCTTTCGAAATAGGTTTGGTAGGCCGCAATTCCCAACGAGAGGAGAAAAAGAATCAGTACAATAACAAGTTTGTCAATCCAATAAAAAGTTTCCATTATCCAATTCGTTTTATTGGTTTATCGATACTCGTAGCATATTTTCCTTGGGAAATCACAGAGTGACGGTTGATTACCCGAGGACCTGTTACCGTCCATTTTGTCAAGTCTTTCTTATCGAATCTGCAATCATTGCACAACCAACCTGTTTTCCCATCGATGTCCTCAACCTCTCCGTATGTGTCTTTTCTGGCGGTAATTCGAGCCACTTCATTTCCAAAAACCCAAAGTACAGCTTTGCCACAACACTTGTCACAGCTACATTCTGCTTCCATAGGTTTTAAAAACCAAACCCTGCTTTTAAACCTAAACGTTCTGTCGGTTAAAGCACCTACTGGACATACGTCGATCATGTTACCAGAAAAATCATTGTCAATGGCATTTTCGATGTAGGTAGAAATTTCAGCGTGTTCTCCACGATTCATCACACCATGAACCCTTTTTTCGGTCAATTGATTTGCAACAAAAACACAGCGATAGCATAGAATGCATCGGTTCATGTGCAACTTGATTTTATTTCCTATGTCAATGGGGTCAAACGTTCTTCTAACTTCTTCGTAGCGGGTTTTTTCTGAACCATGTTCATACCCTAAGTCTTGCAAATGACATTCACCTGCTTGGTCGCAAATGGGACAATCAAGGGGGTGGTTTGCCAACAAGAATTCAACTACACCACCACGGTTGTCATGCACACGCTGGCTTGTTTTGTTTTTGACAATCATTCCATCCATTACGGTGGTGGAGCAAGAGGCAACCAATTTAGGCATAGGACGAGGGTCGGCCGTTGAACCTGCGGCAACTTCTACCAAACACGTTCTGCATTTACCTCCAGTACCCGGAAGTTTACTGTAATAGCACATGGCTGGGGGTACAACATCGCCTCCGATTTTTCGGGCAGCATTCAGGATGGTGGTACCCGGTTCTACGTCAATTTCTATATCGTCAATGGTAACTTTCATAAACAAGTGTTAAGCAACTACGGGTTGCTGAATTAGACCATAATTGCGTTTTTGTGCATCCGCGGCGTGATTTACATGCCACTCAAATTCCTCCCTAAAATGCCTAATCGCTGCTGCTACAGGCCAAGCTGCTGCATCCCCAAGTGGGCAAATGGTGTTTCCTTCAATTTTCTTATTCATTTCTTCCAAAAGATCGATGTCTCTTAAATTACCTTGACCGTGTTCGAGTCTGTATAGAATTTTTTCCATCCATCCGGTACCTTCACGGCACGGCGAACATTGACCACAGGATTCATGGGCGTAAAATCTTGTAAAATTCCAAGTGTTTCTCACGATGCATTGGTCTTCGTCAAATACAATAAAACCTCCTGAACCCAACATGGATCCGGAAGCAAATCCTCCGTCAGCCAAACTTTCATAAGACATCAATCTGTCTTCACCATTCGCAGTTTTTGTTACCAGAAAATGAGGTAAAATAGGAACAGAAGAGCCACCAGGCACACATGCTTTAAGCTTTTTACCATTGGCTATGCCTTGGCAATAATCGTCACCATACATGAATTCCTCCACAGAAACGCCTAATTCAATTTCATAAACGCCAGGACGTGCTAGGTTTCCACATGCAGAAATTAATTTGGTTCCTGTACTTTTTCCAATTCCAATGTTGGCATAGGCATCTCCTCCTTCGCGTACAATGGGTACGACAGCGGCAATGGATTCAACGTTGTTGACAACGGTTGGACAACCCCACAATCCTTTTACAGCGGGGAAAGGTGGTTTGATGCGCGGATTCCCTCTTTTTCCTTCTAGGGATTCTAACAATGCTGTTTCTTCTCCGCAGATGTAGGCTCCTCCACCGGGCGTAACAATGATTTCGTGGTCAAAGCCACTTCCCTGAATGTTTTTTCCTAAAAATCCTTTGGCATGTGCTTCTGCAATGGCTTTTTCAAGAATGTCTAGGATGTACATGAATTCTCCACGAATGTAGATGTACGAAGTATTTGCACCAAGTGCATACGAGGATAAAATCATTCCCTCAATCAGGATGTGCGGAATTTTTTCCATCAGGTAACGGTCTTTAAACGTACCTGGTTCTGATTCATCTGCGTTGCAAACAAGGTATCTAGGAACCCCTTCAGGTTTTGCTAAGAATGACCATTTTAATCCTGTTGGGAAACCGGCGCCACCTCTACCGCGAAGTCCAGATTTTTTAACTTCTTCAACAATTCCATCCGGAGAAAAGTTTTTGAGGGCCTTGGTAAGGGTATCGTAACCACCTTGTTTTTGATAGACCTCTATGCCTTGAATTCCGGGGACGTCTATGTGTTCTAACAACAATCTTCTGTTTTTCATCTGGAATGGCGTTATTGAATTTGTCCTGATTTATACTGTTCTATCAGCGCATCTACCTTCTCTGGGGTCAGATGTTCGTGGTATTGGTTTCTGCATTGCAGTAGGGGACCATACCCGCATCCACCAAGGCATTCTGCTGTTTTTAAGGTAAACAAACCATCTTCAGTGGTTTCACCCACTTGTATGTTGAGTTTGTCCTGAATGTACGAAATCAATTCGTCGCTGCCAACGAGTGCACAAGGACCGGTACGGCACACTTCAAAGACATGTTTTCCAACGGGTTGTAGGTGGAACATGGTATAAAAGGACGCTACTTCGTAAACTTCAACAGGTTGAATGGATAGAATTTCTGCAATTTTGTTCATTGCGGGAACACTGACCCATCCAAATTCAGCTTGTGCGATGTGTAGCATTCGAATCAAAGCACTTTTTTCCTTTCCTTCGGGGAATTTCTTGATTACGGCTGTAATTTTTTCCATCATCGCATCGTTGAACGAAATGACTTCACTAGGATCGAATACGGGTTGTGTGTGTTGGCTCATATCTTTTATGCGTCTAATTCTCCTGCAATCACGTTAAGGCTACTCAGTGTAATGACAGCGTCGCTGATGTTTGAGCCCGTAATCATTTCAGGATAAGCTTGATAATAAATAAAACAAGGTCTTCTAAATTGCAACCTGTATGGCGCACGTCCACCATCGCTGATGAGGTAAAAACCAAGTTCTCCGTTACCACCTTCAACACTGTGATAGACTTCTCCGGCAGGAACGTTTGTTTCACCCATTACGATTTTGAAGTGGTAAATCAATGCCTCCATATTGTTGTAGACATCTTTTTTGTCTGGCAAGAAAAATTCAGGGATGTCAGCATGTACAGGGCCTTCTGGGATATTTGCATAGGCTTGCTCAATGATGCGAAAGCTTTGTCTCACTTCTTCTTGACGAACCATCCAACGATCGTAAGTATCTCCTTGAACCCCAACAGGTATGATGAAATCAAAATCTTCGTAAGAAGCATAGGGATGCATGGCTCGTATGTCATAATCAACGCCTGTTGCACGAAGATTGGGGCCAGTGAAACCATAGGCGAGTGCTCGTTCCGATGAAATTGAACCGGCACCTTGTGTACGGTCCATAAAAATGCGATTGCGTTCCAACATCGAATTGAATTCTTCAAACGCTTTTGGAAACGATTTCAAGAAAGCTTTTAATTTTTGGTGAAAAACAGGTGTGAAATCCTTATCAAATCCACCAATTCTTCCCATGTTGGTCGTCAGTCGCGCTCCACAAACTTCTTCATACAATTCGTAAATTTTTTCTCTTTCAGTAAACGGATAGAAAAAACTTGTTAATGCACCTGTGTCCACGCCGATGACGGAATTACAAATCAAGTGATCTGCGATTCTTGCAAGTTCCATCATGATCACACGCATGTAATCAACGCGTTTTGGAATTTCGGCTTGAATCAATTTTTCAACGGTCATCTGCCAGCCCAAATTGTTGATTGGAGAGGAGCAATAATTTAAGCGATCCGTAAGTGTTGCGATTTGATTGTAGGGACGTCTTTCGGCAAGTTTTTCAAAAGCACGGTGAATATACCCAACCGTTTGTTCAGAGCTCAGGATTTTCTCTCCATCTACTTTCAGAATGTTTTGAAAAATACCATGTGTAGCAGGGTGAGTAGGGCCAAAATTAATCGTGGCAATGTCACCATCTATTGTCTCTCTCGACAAGACTTGTCCATTTGAGAGCAAAATATCATTTCCTACGTTCATCATGCAAAGTTTTTTATCGTCCAAAAAAGCGATCGTCCTTATCCTCCCTTGTTTCATCTTCCAAGTGGAATTGTTTTAACATAGGGTGATAATCCATTGAATCCATGTTTAATATCCTTCTTAAGTTAGGATGTCCTTGGAATTCAACCCCATAGAAGTCAAATGTTTCGCGTTCCATCCAATTTGCTGTTTCAAAGACCGAGGTTAAACTTTGGATTTGAGGTTTGTCAATCGAAAGGTAGCATTTGATCCTAAGCCTATTTTGGTTTTTCCAGCTATGCAGGTGATATACCAAACAAAGCTCTCTTTCTTTCGATTCAGGATAGTGAACAGCACCTAAAAGTGTAAGAAAATTAAAGGAAAGTGAAGCATCGTTTTTCAAGGCATCGGCCGTGGCTAATAAATCAATAGGAGAAATTTCCACCACCAAACAATCGTACAATTCTTCAATTTGAAGTATTCTTCCTTCAAACTTCTGCTGTAAATCCGCTCGTAACTGATTATTTTTTGACATGTGGATTGGTTACTTCAATTTGATAATCTTCCAATAAATGCACATACTCAGTACTGTATCTTCTGCGCATGGGTTCGTGTCTCACGAGTCGATGAATGTTCATTACACCATCTATAATTTGCTCTGGGCGGGGGGGACAACCGGGTACATAAACATCTACGGGAATGATGCGGTCAATTCCTTGGAGTACACTGTAGGTGTCAAAAATCCCTCCTGAGGAAGCACAAGCACCAACGGACAAAACCCATTTAGGTTCTGCCATTTGTTCGTAAACTTGTTTAAGAATGGGAGCTAATTTTTTTGAGATGGTACCCGCTACAATCAGCAGGTCACATTGTCTTGGCGTAAAACTCAAACGCTCCATTCCAAAACGAGATAAATCATAGGTAGAGCCCATCGTCGCCATGAATTCAATGCCACAGCAAGAGGTAGCGAACGGTAAGGGCCAAACGGAATTTTTGCGTGCCAATGCCACAGCATTTTCCAACGTTGTCAGCTGATGACCTTCGCCATTGATGACTTCAAGGTTTTCTATTTTTCCCATTCCAATGCACCTTTTTTACGAACATATAAAAATCCAATCAAGAAGAACGCAACAAACATGACCACTGCCAAAAGTCCTTCCAGTTTCAATGCATGAAAATTCACTGCGTAAGGATAGAAAAAGATTACTTCGACGTCAAAAAGCACAAAAAGAATGGCGGTCATGAAATACCGAATGGAAACAGGAAAACGGGCATTTCCCTCAGCTGGGATTCCACATTCAAAGTTTTCATCTTTCTTTTTGGTTCTTACAGATGGCGTAAGAAGATGTGTGGCGATAAGGGTAAAAATTACGAACCCAGCTGCTACGCCCATTTGGATGAGCAAGGGAAGGTAATTTAAATTAGAAGTCACATTAGAAGTGGTTTCCATGAACTTAATTATTTAGCTGTGATAAACAGATTTTTGCTGACAAATTTAGGTTTTACTTTGGAATTCAAACAAGGAAAACTGGAAATAATTATTTTTTTTATTCTCGTATTTGAATTGCCCTATTTGTCAAGACTTTCTGTTTTTTTGCAATCAATGTAAGCTGGCAAGGTATCTTTCCGCATCCAACGCTGCCATACACCCTGTGCCTGCCGCTGTAATCGCTTGACGATAGGTTTTATCAGCCGCATCTCCGGATACAAATACACCTGTTACATTTGTTTTTGAACTTCCAGGTTGTGCATATTTGATATATCCCGTTTCATCTAAATCAATGAATTCTTTAAAAATGTCTGTATTTGGATGATGTCCAATGGCAACGAAAAATCCAGTACAGCTAATTTCTCGAACTTCCTTAGTAACGTTGTTCACAACACGTACACCGGTAACCAATTGACCGTCGCCAAGAACTTCCTCTGTTTCCGTATTGTATAATATCTCGATGTTCGGTGTTTTTTGAACGCGGTCTACCATGATTTTTGAAGCCCTAAATTCATTTTTACGAACCAGCATGGTAACTTTCGTACAAAGTTTGGCAAGGTAATGTGCTTCTTCACAAGCAGAATCTCCAGCACCAACAATTACGGTTTCTTGTCCGCGATAGAAAAATCCATCACAAACGGCACAAGCAGAAACCCCTCCGCCCAACTGTAGGTATTTTTGTTCGCTTTCCAATCCTAAATATTTTGCAGATGCCCCTGTAGCAATGATGACCGTTTTTGCATGAATTTCCGTTCCGTCCTCTGTCCAACATTTGTGTACAGAACCCGAAAAATCAACCTTGGTAATAAAACCGGGTTTAATGTCTGTTTCAAATCGAAGGGCTTGATCTTTAAGTTGAATCATCATTTCTGGCCCTGAAATGCCTTCGGGATAACCGGGGAAATTTTCAACTTCATTCGTTGTTGTAAGTTGTCCACCAGGCTGCAGTCCTTCATACATCAATGGCTTCATGTCTGCGCGGGCAGCGTAAATTGCAGCAGTATATCCTGCTGGACCGGATCCGATAATAAGACAGTTTGTTTCTTTAATCATGGGTGAATTTGTTTTAGGCAAAAATAGAATTTTTGGAGCATCTAAACTTAGAAACTCATTTATATACCTATTGAATTTTTTTATAGCCTATTTTTTTTAATTTCGCCATCTAATATTTTAATATGAAAATCTTTTTTATCCTTCTTGCGCTCACTTTGTTTGCGTCCAATTTTTTCTCTCAGGCCAAAGAATCTGCCAATTGGTATTTGAACAGTCCGAATCAATCCAAAGTATATGGCACAGCTGCCAATGAAGCGTATGAATTGTTGACTGGAAAGAAATCCATTCCTGTAATCGTTGCTGTAATAGACAGCGGGGTAGAAATTGATCATCCAGATTTGAAAGATGTGATATGGGTGAATGCAGACGAGGTTCCGAACAATGGACTTGACGATGACCACAATGGATATGTTGACGATGTGCACGGTTGGTCATTTTTAGGGGGTGCAACTTCTGATATAAACGATGAAGCTTCAGAGTTGAAAAGAATGGTTTTTCTCGAGAAAAAGCATTTTGGAAACAAGAAAATTGATGAGGTTGATCCCTTGGAAAAAGCACGTTTTGAAAAATACCAAGCGATGAAAGCTAAATATGACAAAGAGTTGGGAATGAATGAGCAATCGTACCAAAACCTCTCAATGATTGCAGGATATGTTGACAACGTAAAAATGGCTTCCAATGGCATCTTCTCCAAAGAGACCAATAATGCCTACGTACCTAAAGATGAAAAAGAGAAAAAAATTCAATCCAGAATCAAACTGTTTTTCATTCAACTTCCACCAGAACAACTGGATAAAGAAATTCACCATGCGCTTGAATCCACGGCGTCCCAAATTAAAATGGCGTCCCTAGATGCGGACAGCATTCGTACGGTCGTAGTAGGGGATGACCCCAATAATTTATCGAACCGTTACTACGGTTGCAATCGCTATGAAGGACCTGATGCCATGCACGGTACGCACGTATCGGGAATCATTGCGGCCAAAAGAGGAAATGGCGTTGGAATCGATGGAATTGCGGAAAAGGCTCAAATCATGGTTTTAAGGGCGGTTCCGAACGGGGATGAGCGCGACAAAGACGTAGCCAATGCCATCCGCTATGCGGTTGACAATGGTGCGAAAGTTATAAATATGTCTTTTGGAAAATACTACACCCTGCACAAATCATATGTAGATGATGCCATTGCGTATGCTTTAGATCACGATGTTTTGCTTGTCCATGCAGCAGGAAATGATGGAAAAAACAAAGACTTGGAAGATTCCTACCCCACAAGAATTTCAAATACGGGAACCATTTATCCCAATTGGATTGAGGTGGGTGCTTCCGGTGCTTCAACATCTCCTAAAAAAAGAATAGCTGAATTTTCAAATTATGGTGCCTCCACCGTTGATTTCTTCGCGCCAGGGGTAGATATTTACTCTACCGTACCTGATGGTAAATATGAAGACGCTTCAGGTACATCAATGGCCTGTCCAGCAACCGCTGGGGTAGCGGCATTGATTCGCAGTTATTTCCCAGAGTTATCTGCAGTTGAGGTCAAAGAAATTTTAATGAAAACAACCACGCCCCTGAAAAAGAAAATCAAAATTCCTGGAACGAATAAAAAAGGGAAAATGAAAGATCTTTCCATAACAGGTGGTTTCGTGAACGCTGCCAATGCGGTGAATTACATCCTAAAGAACAAGAAAACGAATTAAAGTTCCGCTGCCTTTCTGAGCGCGGTGGTGCGTTTGCTTTTTACGTCCATAATTTCCCATTGAAGATGAGAAGCATTCTTTGGTTTTCGCCTAAGGATGTACTTTTTTTGCCGAAATTCTACTTTGTAAACATTGTGATGATTTTCTATGGTTAGAGGGCATTGTTGGGCTCGGTAGGACTGCCTTTCTTTTATTTCTCTGAGTTGCCAATGTTTAATGGGATATATTTTTTCATACTCACCCTTTAAACGTTCTAGGTTCTTTCGATTTTCATGATTTGCAGTGAAAAAAACCGTTCCATTTCCTTTGTTGTTTAAAATGAAAACAGGGCGCTTTGAATTTAAGAGCATGAGATGTTCTGTGTTTTGGTGTTTATATCGACCATAGGTAATTGCAACGATGACGGCTAGCATAGGTAGGGTTTTAAGTGTGATGGAACGCAGCGGTACATGGAAAAACCAAAGTACGGAAAGTACCATCGCGAAAACCATCCCTATGGAAAGGTCAAAACCAGCTTCTACGGATCCATCGAGATTGGCAACAAAATGAATGAATTGTGTCATTGTTTTTAGGGTCCATTGGAATGAAAACCCAAGTATTTCTTGAATGAAAGGGATCTCTTGAAGGAAAAGATAAGCAAAACCAATGTACATTGCGAGGCTTGAAATTAAGGTGATTCCTAAGTTTGCGAGCAAAAAATAATTTGGAAAATAGTGGAAATGGTATAAGGTAAGCGGTACAGTGAACAACTGTGCAGCCATCGAAACGGAAGTAGCCTCCCAAAAATAGCCAAGGACTATGTTCTTGGGTTGCCAGATGGACTTGATTTTTCCATGGTAATTGAGAATTCCGAAAACCGCTAAATACGAAAGTTGAAATCCGATGTCATAGATGTAGTAGGGAGAAATCAACAATAACACCCACGCTGAAAAAAACAGAATCGCATTCGAGTTTGCTTTCAATCCCCAAAAAGTACCGATTTGAAAAAGAGTGAACATAAAAACGGATCGGATTACACTGGGAGAAAAGCCGGTTAACAAAGCATAGAACCACAAAATGACCAGTATCAATAAAATGGCCTTTTTTCTGGAAATCCATCTGGAGAAAAATTGAAAGCTCATCAATAAAATTTGTGCAAACAACGAAATATGCATTCCCGAAACGGCCAGAACGTGAATCGCTCCCGTAGCTGAAAAATCATCGCGAGTGTTGCTTTCGATGTCACTCACATCGCCTAGAATTAAGGCTTTTGCCAAAGCCAATTCCTTTCCATGGACATATTTCCCCATTCTTTCCCCTAAAAACTGCTGTTGGCTTTTCATGAAATCGCGAAAATGTGACCGTTTTCCAAGAATTACAATGGAATCCCTAATGAAATAGTTCAATCGTATTCCTTTGGATTTATAGAAGGTTTCAATTTCAAATGAACCTGGGTTTCCATTGTTTTTTATCGGAACAGGGAGGGAACTTGTTGCGATGAGGATTCCGTTTTTCAATGGGAAGGTTTGGCCGGAGACATAGCAATTTGCCTTGTGGTCACTACCTACCCAACCACTGTTTGTATGCTTGTAGATTTGACCGGTTGCATGGATTCCTTTCGCTGTGGTTTGGACGTCGGTTAAACGGAGAACGGTGAAGGTTGCTAAAGGATCTTCTTTGTAGTCAGCTTGTTGCGTTGCCAACATTCCGATACAAAACATAGACACCAGAGCAAAAATAGGAGTTAATCTATGCTGAAGAAAATAATGCGTGATCATTCCACATAAAATCATCATCACGGTAAAGCATACCAATAGGAATCGAGAACATGGGATAGGGGAGAATTCTCCAAGCAGTGTACATGCCAAAGTCAATGGCATTAATAGTTCAGGCCCAAGTCTTGGACCTAAAAGAATGGGTGTCGTCATACGTTGATATTAACGGTAATACTTCCCTTCGATAAGTTGGATTTTTTGTTCGAGTTGCATCTCCCGTATGGCCCATTTCAAATCATCTTTGGGAAGCGGAATGCGTTCTTGAAGTTCGGAGAAATTTAAGGGAGAGATAAGCGCATCTAAAATAAAAGTCTCGATGCTCTGTAGGTCAAGTTTCTGCCTTTTGCAATGATCACATTTGTTACATGGTTCTGAGGTTTGGCCAAAATAATTTAAAAGAAACTGTGACCTACATTCGTTTGATGACAAGTAATTTAGGACAGCATCGAGTTTCCGTTGTCCCGTATCTTTGCGTTTTTGGTAGACCTCATAAGACAACTGGAAATAATCATCGGGACGTCGTTCGGTTAAAAAGGTGATGGAAGGCAGGTTGGATTTAGGGATCCAGTCTATAATGCCATTTTGAAGTAAATGCCTTAGTTGTTCGTTCACAGCAGATTCAGTCATTTTCAATTTACTCGCAAGGGAAGCGGGTACAACTGTAAAAAACTGACCTTCCTCTACCAAACAATTTCGTTGCATAAAATGAATCAGGCTATGCATGTTAGGTTGTGCAATTTGGAAATTATACAAGGTTATTCCCGAGACCAAAAACTGAACCTTGTCGGGGGTGTGTGTAGCTTCGATGAATTGAAGCGTTTGATTCATTTCTAAAATCTTAATGGCATGATATACTTCCAAAGGATCCAATTGGTACATTTTTGAAAAGGCAGGCAAGTCAATTGGGTAATTCTCGTCAAGACCTGAACCTATAGCGATTCTTAGGTATCCCAACAACGCATGGTAGATTTTTTTGATCGAATCCTGAGGTGGGAATTTCTTTTCGAATTCAACTTGTAAATCAGTGGCATCATTTTCCTCTATGAATGCAATGGTACGTGCCTCCAAACCATCTCTACCGGCCCTTCCTGCTTCTTGGGTGTACGCCTCAAGGTTTTCTGGGAAATCATAGTGTAGTACAAAACGTACATTAGGTTTGTCGATTCCCATGCCGAAAGCATTGGTAGCAATCATAAGGGAATAAGTACCGTTCATCCATCCTGTTAATGCTTGACTTCGCTCCTGATGGCTCATGCCCCCGTGGTAGGGTGCTGCGTTTAACTTGCTGGATATAAAAACTTTTGTTAAGGATTTCACCGCTTTCCTTGTCCTACAATACACAATCCCTGTCATGTGCCCTTTTCCATTGCAATACGCCAGGATGCTCCCTAATTTATTGCCTGATCGTATGATCTCATAACTTAAATTTTTACGTTGAAAATCCCCACGGTGAATTTTTGGGTTTTTCAGCTTTAATTGTAAAACAATGTCGTCGACTACTTCTGATGTGGCGGTTGCCGTTAATGCCAAAATGGGTAAGTCCGGAAGGGTTTCTCTTACAATGTGAATGTTCTTGTAGGCGGGACGGAAATCGTGGCCCCATTCGGAAATGCAATGCGCTTCATCCACGACGAGAAGTTTAACGGGCATTTTCTTTAGGCGTTCTTTGAAAATGGGTGTTTGAATCCTTTCAGGGGAGAGGTATAAAAAATCATAAGCGCCGAAAACTGCATTGTTGAGAAGGATGTCGATTTCTCGATAAGTTAAGGTACTTGAAATGGCACAAGCCCTGATGCCGCGTGACTTAAGATTTCTTACCTGGTCTTCCATTAACGAAATCAAAGGTGAAATAACCAAGGTTAAGGATCCCAAGGCCAATCCGGGGACCTGAAAACAAATGGATTTGCCACCACCCGTTGGCAGCATTGCCAAAACATCATTTCCATTTAAGGAATCTGCTATGATGGGCCACTGGGAGGCACGGAAATCATCGTAACCCCAGTATTTTAAAAGAATTTCCTTACTTTTTTCTTGCATTGAATAGAGACCTTAAATGTAACATTTATTCCGCCTGCCTAACGGCTTTTTGTTGTGAACCTTGTATATTCAATGTATATTCGCGACAAAATTAATCTATGTCTTTCACTGAACTCGCCATATCAGTAGAAAAATGCAAGCATTCAAAAATTGACCAAGTGGATTGGGATAACCTTCCTTTTGGCAGGCTTTTCTCTGACCATATGCTTGTAATGGAATACGACAATGGAATGTGGCAAAATCCAAAAATATCGCCTTTTCAATCCATCGACATGCATCCTGCGATGTCTGCTATACATTACGGACAGTCTATTTTTGAGGGATTAAAAGCATACCGCAGGGAAGATGGAAGTTTGTCAATTTTCAGACCTGAGATGAACGCAGCAAGATTCAATCAATCTGCCCTTCGAATGTGTATGCCTGAGATTCCTGTCGATTTATTCATTGAAAGCATCCGGAAATTGGTTGAAATCGATGCAGATTGGGTTCCAAATAAACAAGGGCATGCACTCTACATTCGTCCTTTTATGTTCGCAACCGATGAATGGGTGGGAATTAAACCTTCTGAGTCTTATAAATTCCTCATTATCCTTTCTCCCGTAGGGAATTATTATGCTGAGCCTGTAAGGGTGAAAATTGAGGATTATTATACAAGGGCCGTACAGGGTGGCGTTGGAAGGGCAAAAGTAGCAGGGAATTATGGTGCAAGTCTTTTTCCTGCTAAGAAAGCACAGGATTTAGGATTTCATCAATTGGTTTGGACTGATGCCAAAGAGCATAAATTCATCGAAGAATCTGGGACCATGAACATCGTTTTTCAAATCAATGGGACCTTAATTACACCAACGGAGGACGATGACACCATTCTAAGAGGCATTACCAAGCGATCTATCATTGAAATAGCCAACCATTGGGGCATTCCTGTTGAAGAACGAAAAGTTTCAGTGGAGGAAATCCTCACCGCGCTTCGCAACGGTACGCTGGAAGATGCTTTTGGTGCAGGAACAGCCGCTACTTTGGCACAAATTGCAGTGATAGGTTACAAAGATGAAGTATTTACGTTGCCCGATTTTGAATCACGTTCTTTGTCAAACAAAATAAAATATTACATAGATAAGGTGAAAATAGGGGCCGAAGAAGATGTTTTTGGCTGGAACCACAGCGTTTAACCTTACTGTATCTGGTGGAACCTCTCCATTTTCCTAATCGCTCGTCAATGCGAAGCATTCTCACGCTCGTGTTCTTTCTTCTTTTCCATTTTATGGGCAAAACCCAAGTCATCGTTGCGATCGAAACCTTGGACAAAAGTACACTGGAAAGCATTCCCAATTGTGTAATTTACCTTAAAACCTTTGGCGATCTAGATTCTACTTTCTCTTTCAATTCACGATTAGGAGGACCTGTATCTCTGCGCATGGATGAGATGCGGTCGGGTAAAATATGGATTGATTGTAGCCATCCTTTGTATGAAACGGCTTACAAGAAAATAAACATTACTTCCGTGCAAAAGGACACCCTTAAAATCAAAGTATACTTAAGCAGATTAAAGGAAAAACTAACGGGAGAAGTTCGCGTCACAGCCCCAGGTGTCCCAGATACCGTTTTTAACTCTGCAGAATTCCATGTCGCTGATTATTCGATTTTAGACAATGGTGATTTTGTCCTGCTTGCCTATCCGAAACGAAGTGGAAAACAAAATTCATTGTTTCTATTCGATGGCGTGAACATCAAGTCCACTGTGATCATTCCCGATGAGGCACGCTACATGGTTAAAGACTTTCGAGGCATGTCACATGTGGTTTGCAATGAAAACGTATTTTCAATCCAAGTTAAAGACAATCAACTTTCTTTGACAAACATCCCTCAAGAATACTATTTTACCTACATCGCTCCCATTGTAGATTCAGCAACCAACAGGCTGTTTTTTTCTAATTTCAATAAAGATTATCCTGCATTTGACTATTTCGCATTAGACTTAACAGACTCTACATACCGGAGGCTCATGCACATTGAGGATAAATTAATGATGGAATTGTATAGATCTGAGTTTAAATGGGTAGATGTTCGGACCCAATTATGGGCAAAACAAAAGGAACTCGAAACCGGAATTGATGCACAAATTTGGGTAGGTGCAAATTACTTCACCCAGTCGATTTATTATAAAATCCCATATGCACCCATGCTTAAAGTAAAGGATTCTCTCTTTGTATTTGATTTTCAATTGGATCTTTTGTCCGTTTTCAATACCAAAGGAGACTCAATTCGTTCCGTGCCCATTTATTTTCACTATCACAAGGAGAGAACAGGCTGGAAAAAATCGGTCTTGCGCGATGCTGAAAAATCCATTTTGTACGCTTTATACGAAAAAGATGGCATTGCCTATTTGGGTAAAATTAACCTAACGAATGGTAAGGTTTCAGAAAAATATATGCTAAAAAACAAGTATGTCGACCTCATCAAAGTTCATGGCGGTTTTGTTTATTACATCTACCGTCCCTTTGAATCCATTCAAAAACGATTTCTTTACAGGGAAAGATTACCTGAGTAAAGTAACATGCCCGTTGGCTTTCATAGAATCTTGGTCCACCACGTCATAACTTACTTTCCAAGTGTAGGTTCCGAATTGTACCAATTTCCCTTTGTATTTACCATCCCATCCTTCACCGGTTTTTGACGATTCAAATACCAATTGTCCCCATCGGTTGTATACCTCAAATCTGTAGTATTTTACTTGGTCAGAATTGCTAATGATAGGTAGGAAATCATCGTTTAATCCATCTCCGTTTGGTGTGAATGCATTCGGAACGGTCAGACGAACCACATCTGTACTTTGGTACGTAGCAAACGCTGTATCTGTACATCCGTTGGCGTCATAAACAACCAATACAACATCGTAAGCACCAATGGTAGAAGATGGGTAATAATGTGTTGGATTGTCAATGTTAGAAGTTCCTCCGTCACCAAAATCCCAAACTGACCCACTGTAATTCTGAGAATTGTTTACAAAGTCTAGTTGTCCGGTCACAAAATCAATCTCTGATGTGGACGCTCCAAATGCTGCGGTCGGCCCTGGTACTACGCAAACAATGTTGTTAATCGTTGTGTCGGCAATACAACCATTCGCTGTGGTGATTTGTAATGTTGCGTTGATACATCCTACGCTGTTCAATGCCGTTGTAAACTGATTTGCCGTATTCGTGGTTCCATTGGATAAAGTCCATTGACTGCTTACAAAACTGCCCACACTTGCGTTTGTGAATGTCACCGTCGAAGGCAAACATACAACGTTGTCAGAAACAGTATACGAGGCAATTAAAATCGGTGGTGAAGACAATACATCATTGGTCGTAATGGTACAACCGTTGGCATCCGTTACAAGCACAGTATAGTTTCCAGGGCCAAGTAAAGTTGCTACACTGGTAATCTGTCCCGTTGGTGTCCAAACGTAAGAATATGGTGCAGTTCCTCCAATGCCTGTTGCAGTTAATTGCCCATCGCTGTATCCATAACATGTAATTGGAAGTTGGGTAATGCTTGCGGACAATGCTGAAGCGGGTTGTGTAACATTGATTACGGTTGAACTTACACAGTTGTTAACGTCTGTAATGGCTACGATATACTGTCCAGGTGCGATGTTACTAATGTCTTGTGAGGTTTGACCCGTAGTCCAGAAATAAGTGTAAGGTGCGGTTCCTCCTTGAGGCGTTACGTCAATCGCACCGTCTATCAACCCAAAGCAAGAAACATTGGTTACCGCATAAGCTATGGTTAACGGTGTTAAAGGTTGTGTAATGGCAACACTCAGTAAAGCGTTACATCCATTGGCATCTGTAACAATCACCGAGTACGTACCTGCCACCAACGTATTGATGTCTTGGGTGAGGGCCGTGTTGCTCCAAGCGTAGGTATATGGAGAAGTTCCACCAGATACAGTAAGGTTAATCGATCCTGTGTTGTTACCAAAACAAAGCACATTTACATGGCTTTCTTGTAATAAAATCGGTGCAACAGGTTGGGTTATGGTTGCATTTCCTGAAACCGTACAGCCAAGGAAATCCGTAACGGTTACTGTATAGGTTCCTGCCAATAAACTTGAAATCGTTTGGGTGGTTTGACCATTGCTCCATAAATAGGTATAAGGTCCTTGTCCACCAGCCGGATTCGCTGTGATTGAGCCTGTGGCAAAACCGTTACAATTCACATTTATTTGAGTTAAACTGAGTGAAAGTACCGAGGGTTGTGAAATGGTTATCGTTACACTCGAAGCACATCCATTTGCATCGGTAATAGGGTAGGTGTAGGTTCCGGCTGAGACGGTGAAGTTTCCTGTCCCTGTATATGGCGCTGTTCCACCCGTTCCACTGATGTTAATCACACCGGTTCCTGCATTACATACAATGGGTGAGGTAACAGCAGCAACTGCTTGCAATGGATTCGGCTGGGCAATGGTTATCGTTGTATTTGCTGTACATCCATTTGCATCTGTTACAGTGTAGGCATAGGTTCCTGCAATTACCGTAAATGTTCCTTGTCCTGTATAATTTGGCGTTCCTCCAGCGGCTGTTACCGTTACAAGACCGGTTCCTCCGTTACATAAGACCTGTGAAGTTTGGTTTGAGGTCGCAGTAAGTAAAGTCGGCTGGGTTATGAAGATTGAAGTGGTATCTGTACAACCATAATTGTCAGTTACCGTGTAGTTCTGCCATCCAGCTACAACTGTAAAAGGACCTGTTCCAACGAGCGTCGGAGTTCCACCAATGGCACTAACATTCACGGTAGCGTTACCACCATTACAAAGTACATTTGAGGTTTGAACAACAGAGGCAATTAATGCTGCAGGTTGGGTAATTGTTAAGGTGACGGAGTCTATGCACCCATTAGCGTCGCTTACGATGTAGGTAGTTGTTCCTGCGGGTGTGTTGAAATTACCTGTGCCAACATACGGGGCAGTACCTCCCGTTGCACTTACTGCTACTACTGCATTTCCGCCATTACAAAAGACTGGGGTAGAAATAGATGCAGCAGAAACCAAAGTTACAGGTTGGGTAATGGTAATTTGATTTGAGGTTTGACATCCATTGGTATCTGTAACGGTTACTGAATAAAGTCCAGGTATTAAACCAATGGTTGTTGCCAGGGTGTCTCCATTCGACCAAACATAATTATATCCCGGTGTACCACCAATGGGTGTAATCGTAGCAGTGCCATTTGCTGCGCCGTTACAGCTTATGTTTTGTGACGCTATCGTTGATAACAATTGGGTTGGTTGGCTGATGAATAAATTAACAGTGAAGGAACATCCGTTCGCATCTGTAACTGTAAAAGCTTGATTTCCTGAGGATACATTAAAATTACCCGTTCCAATATAAGGTGCCACACCTCCGGCAGCAGTGATGTTAACTGTCGCTTGACCGCCAAAACATGCAATGGGATTCGTAATGGTTGCATTTGCGACCAATTGGGTAGGTTGTGTAATCACAATGCTTTGGGTATCAACACAACCTTGGGCATCGGTAACTGTGTAAATATAACTTCCAGCAACAGGGAAGAAAGTTCCAACACCATTGTACGGTGCTGTACCTCCAATTGCACTGACATTAACCGTTGCGGTACCGTTGAAGCACAAAATAGGTAACAGTTGATTTACAGATGCAACCAATAAATTAGGCTGTGTGATCGTAAATGAAAGTGTGTTTTGACATCCATTGGCATCGCTCACATTTACTGTGTAATTGCCTGGAGCTAAATTGTTGACAGAATTTGTGGTAAGGCCATTGCTCCAAAGTACGGAATAAGGTGCAGTTCCGCCCGAGTAAAAGACGATTGCGGCTCCGTTATTTGCCCCGAAACAAGTTATTTGTGTAGGCACTACGTTGCTAACCAATAGGGAGGGTTGCGTCACAGAAATTGAAGTTGAATTTGTACAGCCATTGGCATCCGTAACCAAGTAAGTGTAACTTCCTGCAACTACTGTAAAATTACCTGTGCCAACATAGGGGGCAGTACCTCCTGTTGCCGATACTTGAACCAATGCGTTTCCTCCGTTGCAAAGAATAGGGCTCAAAAGTGTAGCGCTCGCGATGAGAACGGCTGGCTGTGAAACGGTAATGGTCGTTGTAGCTATACATCCATTTGCATCTACAATGGTATAGGTGTAGGTGCCAGCTGTAACATTGAATGTTCCCGTTCCAGTATAAGGTGCCGTACCTCCTGATGCTGAAAGCACCACCGTTGCTTGTCCACCGTTACAAGGAACAGGAGAAGTGATGGTTGCAGTTGCGATAAAAGGTGCTGGTTGAGTGACGTTGATTGTGGTAGATCCGGTACAACCATTTTGGTCGGTTAAAGTGTAGGTGTAGGTTCCTGCAAAAACATTAAAGGTGCCATTTCCTGCGTAAGGAGGCGTACCGCCCGCTCCGTTTACCAAAACAATGGCTTGCCCACCAAAACAGGCTATCGGTAAAATAATGTTTGCAGTAGATACAACTTGCGCAGGTTGGGTAATGGTAGTTGAGAAATTTGATATACAATTGTTCGCATCCGTTACTTGTATATTGTAGATTCCTGCTGGTTGTGCTGTTATTGAATTAAGAATTGACCCTGTATTCCATAAATAAGTGTACCCAGGTGTTCCGCCTGAAACGGTCGCGGTTGAAGTCCCATTGCTAAAACCAAAACAAGTAACGTTTACATTGTTGAAGTTGGCTGTAATCGCTGTGGGTTGGGTGATAAGGAGGGTCGTTGATGCGGTACAACCGTTTGCATCTTGGATGATGTACGTATTGTTTCCAGCAAATGAATTCACATTTCCTGTACTAACATAGGAAGGCGTTCCTCCTGAACCTGTAATTGAAACTGTAGCTTGTCCACCAAAACATAAGATGGGATTCGTTTGGGTTGCAATTGCCGACAACTGACTGGGTTGCGAAATTAGAATTGAAGTGATCGATGTACATCCATTTGCATCTGTAACAGTGTAAAAATGCGGGCCTGCATTGACACTGAAATTTCCAATTCCACTGTAAGGCGCAGTTCCTCCGGCGGCAGTTACAAAAACATTCCCTGTACCACCGAAACATAGGATGTTGGAAGTTTGAATGGACGAACTGGTTAAGTTGGTAGGCTGTGAAATCGTACAATTTGAAATACTCGTACAGCCATTTACATCTGTTACAGTTACGCTGTAAGATCCTGGAGCTAAGTTGGTTGCTGTTGCAGTGGTTGTACCATTGCTCCATAAGTAAGTATAATTCGGAACGCCTCCTGCTGCACTAACTGAAGCTGAGCCATTGTTTAAACCATTACAAGTGACATTTTGTGAGAGGATACTTGAAGTTAACAAAGTAGGTTGAGGTACATTAATTGAAACTGTAGCTGCACAACCATTTGCATCAATCACCGTGTAGGAATGAACGCCTACTGTTGTAATGAAGTTACCTGTACCATTGTAATTTGGAGTACCACCTGTTGCACTTATGTTAACCGTTGCATTTCCACCGTTACATAAAATGGGTGAGGAAATGGTTGCAGCAGGGGTGAGCGCTGTAGGTTGGGTTATGGTTATGGTAGTCGAAGATGGACATCCATTTGCATCTGTTACAGAATACGTATAGGTACCAACGCCAACACTGAAACTTCCTGTTCCTGAATAAGCAGGCGTTCCGCCAACTGCTGTGACAATGATGTTTCCAGTTCCCCCAAAACATGCAATTGGGGAGGCTACGGAAGAAGAAGCGACTACTGCAGTAGGTTGAGGAACATTGATGGTAGTAGATGCAATACACCCATTCCCATCCGTAATTGTGAACGTTGCATTTCCTGTCAAAACAGTGAAATTACCTGTCCCAGAGTAAGGTAAAATCCCACCTGCTCCTGAAACAAGTACCTGGCCGTTACCACCATTACATAGGATTGCGGAAGTAATTGTACTGGAGGCTGTTAATAAGGAGGGTTGCGTTAAAGTGATTGAATTAATTGCCGTACAACCATTTGCATCGGTTACTGTAACTGTATAAGTTCCTGACACAAGATTTATGGCAGATGCACCGGTTGCACTGTTACTCCATAAATAGCTATAAGGGGCAGTTCCTCCATTTGGAGTTGCCGTTGCACTTCCATTTGAATTACCATTACAAGTAGGATTTACACCACCCAGTGTTACACTTAAAATAATGGGTTGCGTTACAATGATATTCGCTGTATTTGCACACCCATTGGCATCGGTTACTGTATAATTGTAAGTACCGGCTAGTACACTAAAATTGCCTGTGCCAGTATATGGAAGGGTTCCTCCATTTGCAAATACAGAGACTTGACCTAATCCGCCATTACAAAGAACTGGAGCGCTAAGAATCGCATTGGCAATCAACGTGCTTGGTTGAGTTACAACAATGGATGTCTGCGCAATACAACCATTCGCATCCGTAATGGTGAAATTATATGATCCTGCAGTCACAGCATTGTTTCCCGTTCCAGTATAAGGTGCCGT
>RFQZ01000020.1 GCA_009924735.1 Flavobacteriia bacterium
GTAAAAAAGAGAATATTAGCAAAATTGAGGAGGATTCAAAACTAAAGGAAAAGTTTATTACTGAATTTACTAATTATCAAACAGAAATTGAGTTTAACTTCGCTACATGGAATGGAGTTTGTGGTTCTTATCATAGCTGTCAAAAACACAGATTAAGATTGATTCCAGGTATTGAAAGTGGCGATAAGTATTTTTATTCTATTGAAAAAAGCACCTTATTTCTGGGCCAAATTCCTTGTTATGACACCCTCCTTTATACTCCATGGCAACAAATTCAAGGTTATTATAGATATTCATTTGAAGAGAAAAGAGGATTGTATTATCAAAATATAAATGATCTGAATCCAAAAGTATTGATGGATTTTAACTGTCAGGTTGGAGATACAATTATAATGGATCAGTCAAGTTTCACGTCCATAATTGTTACATCTATTTCAAGTGTAACTATACAAAACATAGATTTTCCAAAAATCATTGGCCGTGTTGTTTCGTTTAGTAAAACTGGTCTTCCAAACCCTGAATTCAAACCGGAGGATGCTAGTCATATCAAATTATTAGAATTGACACCATTTTCATGCAATCCCTTTTGGTATGGAGGTATTTTAAATGATATAATTGATGATGGTTGGGATCCAGGCTATAATTGGTGTGTAGCCCTTAACTCTTGCAACCTTATAGAAGTGATTACAATGTCATGCACCAATTCATTGACGAATTCAGAATATTATAAGCATGGCTTTTATATTTTATAAGGGTCTGAATTAATATTCAAGTTTAATTCAGAAATGAAGTCATCCGAATAAATTGAACCGATATTAAATCTTCAAAGTTGAATTGGCGATTCGCTCAATATCGTGCCTAAGTTGGTTCGATATTTCAGACCTTTCGCCCACATATTTTCCCTTTCCCTGGGTCCGCTGCGGACCCAGGGAAGGGAAAGTAGAACGGAAGGTTTCTTTTTTAAACCCCTATCTCATCGAGTGAGGCTAAATAGTTTCTAGCGTTCGTCAAATGAATTTCTTGTTTTTCCGTCGACATCTTATCAAAGGTATGCACCAACATTCCCAAGCGAGGATTCGATAAAAAGAAGGACCGTTGTTTGTCCATGAAATGCCAAAAAAGACCGTCCCAAGTCGCTTGCCAATCTCCTTTTTCGTAATCACTCATCTTCATCAAATAATTACTGCCACTGATGTACGGTTTGGTAGACATCATCCCGCCATCGGCAAATTGACTCATTCCATAAATGTTAGGAACCATAACCCAATCATACGCATCTATGAAAAAAATCATAAACCACTCGTACACCTCGTCAGGATCAAATTCGCACAATAACATGAAATTCCCTAGTACCATCAAGCGTTCAATGTGATGACAATAGCCGGTATCAATTGCTTTTTTTAGGGTGATGTCTATGGGTGCAATCCCAGTGGTTCCGTTCCAAAAAGCGGCAGGTATCTTCCGTTTAAAACCCCAATAATTTCGCGTGCGCTCTTCTTTTCCCTTGATTTCGTAAACCATGCGAATGAACTCCCTCCAACCCATGATTTGACGTACAAATCCTTCCAATGAATTCATTGGGATGTGGTGCTTTTCAGCAAAGCCAAGTGCCTCATCTAGGACAAACTGAGGGGTCAAAAGTCCTACGTTCAGCATTGGCGTCAACACACTGTGATGCAAGACCAATTCATCTTTAACAATGGCATCCTCATATGTTCCGAAGTCCGCAAAGCGCTCGGTAAAAAAGCGCTGTAACCATTCCTTTGCCCCTCCAAAGGTGGTTGGATATTCAATCCAACCACCCAATTTACCTGGATTCTTGGAAAAATAAGTTTCCGTATATGCGTTTGCCTCCCGTTCTCGTTCATTCAATCTGGGAATTTTTATCTCAGGAGCTATGCCTTTCTTTGGAAACTTACTTCGGTTTTCTTCATCGAAAGACCATTTCCCCCCAAGGGGTTGCTGGTTGGTGTCCACCAAAATGCTGCGTTGTGTGCGCTGTTGCTTGTAAAAATCCGCTTGAAACAATTTCTTTTTGGATCCAAATTTCGCAGTTAAGGATTCGATGTCATTTAAAAACATCGGGCTCCCAAATTTAACTGTCTTGATTTCTTCGGATTGACACGCTAGGGAAATGCGTTTTTCCAGCCACTGATCTGTGGTTTCGACATAATAAAGCGTTGGGTTTCCTAGGGATTTTACGTAAGGAATCAGGTGACGTATGTCGGAAATATCTTCGTTGCTTGAAATGTACTTTACCGTCTTTCCTTTCACCAATAACCAGTCTTCATATTGCTTCATGGAGCTCCGGTGAAAAGCGATTTTCCGTTTGTGAAAAGGATACTGTCGAAAATACAGGTATTCTTCGACCAGATAAATGATTTCACATGCTGGAAGCAGTGGGTTTTCTTCAAAAAGTTGATGCGGAAAAATAAGCCCTACGTTCATGCTTGTTGTTTATTCGTTCTACATCGGTCACTACAATATTTGACTTCCTCCCAAACTTTTTCCCATTTTTTCCTCCAGGTAAAGGGACGCTGACAGGTCAAACAGACTTTTTGCGGCAAATCACTCTTTTTTCGCTGTTTCATTTTCTTGGGTTGACATGTTTTTTCACAATTCGTTTTGCGTCGTTCTTAACGGCGATTTCTTTTCGAAAGGACCAAACTTCTTCACTTGAAGAACGCTGCGTTTCTTCTAGGTTCACAATGGGAAACGGGTAATCCACCCCGACGCGAAAGGAATAAAGCGTCTGCTCCATCTCACTTAGCAACCAAGGTTCGTGTATAAATTCAACGGGAACTGGAGCGAGTTCAGGTACCCACTTTCGAATGAATTCGCCCTGTGCATCGTGCTTTTTTGAATTTTTGATTGGATTGTAGATCCGAATGATGTTCATTCCTGTTAATCCTGCTTGCATTTGAATCTGTGGGTAATGAATTCCGGGCTCGTAGTCCAAAAAGAGGCGCGCAAGAAAATGCAATTCACGCCAATCTTGACCAAGGTTAAAAACATAGAAAGAAACCAACATGGCGCGCATTCGAAAATTGACATACCCCGTTTCGATTAAACAACGCAAACAAGCATCTACAAGCGGCACCCCCGTTTTCGCACCATGCCAAGCGGATAAATAGGATTCATTTTTAGGTTTTTCTTTGCCGAGATAGGCCCTGTTAAAAGGTTCAAACTCGATTCGACATTCATCTTCAAATTTTTGGATGAAATGGCAATGCCAATGCAGACGAGAAATGAACTGGGTCAAGGCACGTTTGTGGGTCGATGTTTTGTAATGCTGCATGGTATATTGATACACCATCCGCATGCTGATGTTTCCATAACTTAAATAGGGTGATATGCGGCTACAGCTTTTCCGACTCAAAGCGGGTTTGGAGATGTGATTTGCATAGTTTACGCCTCTTGTCTTTAGAAAACTGTCCAAGTATTTCCATGCAAAAGATTCTCCGCCAGGTTGGAAATTAGGATGGTCAGTGGTTATATCGGTTGGCAAATCAACGCCTTTAAGCTGACGATAGGTGGTCGTATCCAGCGCAAGTACATTCAAATCCTTTTCCGAGGCTAAAAAAGGCTTTTGTTCCATGATGGCCTTCCATCTTTTTTCCCAACCTACCCTTGTGTTTCCACCTCGTTGAACCGCATTGTGTGTGTATTCATTCCACCTAATGTGATGTGCGTTACAAAATGCTTGTACTTTTTTATCCCTTTGGAAAGTTAAACGGTTTCCAACTTCTTGGTGAGAGAAAATCGTTTGAATTTGATAGGTTTTTTGTAATTCACTGAACAATGGAATTGCTTCCGAATGAAAATAGTAAAGCTGTGCGTTCCGTTCGCTAAGCTTCGCATTCATTTCCCGTAAGGATTGATATACAAAACGCCAATGCCTTACGTCGCTGTCGTGGTAGTGCATGACCGTTGGTTCAAAGCAATAGAGGAGAAGGATGGGCAACGACTGTTTTTGGGCTTGAAACAAGGCTTCGTGATCTGTAAATCGCAAATCTCGCTTAAACCAAACCACAACGATTTCCGGCTTGTCTAAATGTTGCTCGGCCATTTCTCAGGTTTAGCATAGGACAGACGATGCAAAAATTTGTTTTCATAATAGGCATCTAATCCCGCGCAGGTTAAGGTATTCGCTTTTGCAACGTCAATAAATCCGTCATCCGATAGCCACTGTTCATCCAATTCGATGTACTGAATGCTGCCAATGATGAGTAAGGTTCCATTGATGGCGATGTTTATTTTTTCTTCGAACTTCATCCCTATTTTAATCGGAGCTTCCTCGACAAAAGGAGCAGTGAAAGGTTCAATAATTCGCTCGGTGAAACCGCACGCCTCAAATTCTGAAACATTGCTGGGGTATTTTGCCGATGTCTGGTGTGCGTTCTCGGAATGATCTTTATGAATCATATTCAGGGTGTATTGTCCCGTTTCGAGGATGTTGCGTAAGGTGTCGCGCTGAACGGTGTCTGGCCGACAAATGAATCCCCACAAGGGTGGATTCGCCCCAATGTGAACCAATGAGTTGAAAATGGCCACATTTGAATTTCCGTCCAACGATTTTGTTCCAATCAAAAAAGCTTGCTTAATACCAGCCAGGGAATTGATTAAAATCGCTCGGTAGCGATTCTCAAATTGATTGAGTTGTGAAGAATCAATGATCATGCGTGCAATTGTTTTTGAAGGAGTTCTTTGTTCAACACTTTCCAATAGGCAAAGAAAGAGGGGAAATATCCCGTTATTTCCTCTGAAATCCAATCCCTAGGATCCTCTGTTCCAGCATAACCCTCATTCAAGGGATGTTCTTTGAAAAAAATTTCACCCAATGAATGGGTTTCCGTGAGTTCTTTGAAAGAGCCAACAAAAAGTTGGAGGTTCTCAATGTTCTTTCCAAGTTCCAAAATGAATTGTAGAACATTTGGACTTACAGGATGCTCCTTAAAAAAAACAGGATCGAGTAATAAAATGCGATTGCCCACTTCTTCACGGTGCCATGTTGGATCGAGGTTGTAGGGGTTGTAAACAAACGTTGGAAGAGAGCCATTCACTTGAATTTTTTCAGCGGTAGGAAGAAGGGTCTCCAGCTGTATTTCACATGTTTCCATCAACGCTTTAGGAATTTTTTTTGGTGGCAAAGATTCATAGGGTGTGTCAAGAAAGGTCCCATTCTGTTGCGTGCCTGCGAAGCGATTGATGTTCTCCTGGTTTGCGACGTATTTTTTATTGCTATTCGCTCCACATACCCATTGCCAGCTGCAGCGGTTACTCGCCCAGTCGCCGTCTAACAAATGGTAATACATCCATTTTGAAGGCAACAACCAATGTGATTTTCCGATGTTCGTTGCCACGGCTGCAGTGTACATACGCATGTGATTGTGCATGTATCCGTGTTTGTAAAGCGTTTCTATGGCGTGGTCTATGCCTTGAATACCTGTTTGTGCATTCACGACCGCAGACGGAATCTCTCGATGCTCCACATCTGCTTGCGTAAATTTGAGATCTAAAGCCAAGTTTCGAACTTGTCCCAAACGTTGAAAGTAATCACGCCAAGCGAGCTCTTTGACAAAACTTTCCATGTCTTCTAGGTGATACCCTTTGGCAAGCATTGCTTCCAAGACCATTTTTGTACTGATTACACCCCTCGAAATATAGGGGGAGAGGTAGGTTACGGCCCCGGCCAAATAATTACGTGTCTCGCCGTACTTTATCGGATCTATTTGCGCAATTCGGTCGAGAATTTCTGCATATTTGGTAGGGAAATTCATTTATCGCTTGCTGATTTTGTTCATCGAAATGCCCGTTTGACGGGTACATTTAAAGCGTTGAATTTCTGGATTGCGTTTTTTAGCGTGCTTTAGGCTTACCCCACTGTTCACACGTTCTCGCCATAAAATAAAACTGCTACGCTTTAGCTCCTTGCGCATCAATGCAATTACCTGAGTTTCTGTTTGGCCAAATTGTGAAAAAATCGCTTCGAAGGGTGTTCTGTCTTCCCAAGCCATTTCAATGATGCGATCTATGTCGACTTGTTCCATTTTTTATCGTGATTTCAAACCCATTTCCTAAACACGAATTTGAGATTATTGTTTAGATGTGTACGCTATTTTTGAATTTCCCCCCTCCATGAGACTCAGGGACAGGGACGCAGGGGCGGTGACATTACGAATTTTTCAATTGGTTGATCTCTTGACCAAGAATAGGAATGTTATTTTGAATAATCCCCCAAAGGATTTCTGGCTCGACCGAATTGTATGCATGAGAAATAATATTTCGCAATCCAATGATATTTTTAGCGGAAGAAATTTGAATGCTTGAATAATACTTTCAATGTCAAGTATATATTTTAGAAGTTTAGGCTGCATATAGGTCAACTTTCGAACGATTGATTTCTTCTATTAACACAGGGTTTTTCAATGATTTTAGGGTGACAAGGTCAATTTTACTTCCAAATAATTCTTTGAGTTTATCTAGTAAAGAGAAGTAATTATCTGCGTAGGCCAAAACATTTAAATCCTCTGAAAACTGAACCAGAAAGTCAAAATCACTGTGCGTGTGCATTTGATCTCTTGCAGCCGAACCAAACATGGCAAAAGATGTTACTTGATGTGCCTTGCAGAGTAAAATGATCTCTTGAAGCTTATGTTCGATTTGTTGGGTCATCTTAAATCAAATATAGGTCTTTTTTCAAGGAATGTACATTTTAAAACCATAAGGATTTCGGCAAAGGTAATCATAGCGATTCGCACCCCCTGCTCCCCCTCCCTTTCAGGAAGGAAGGGGCCAAGGGCCACAAAAATGAATGTAAAGCCCAATGAATTTATTTTTTCATGTTTTGGCCTTAATTAGCAGGTGAATATTTTCCTTACTGAATTCTTTAAAAAATTGGATACAAAAAAAGGGCACCATGGAATGATGCCCTTTTCACTTAAACTTAAAACTGGATTATTATCTTTTTTATGGATACAATAAGCTACGTTGTCAACCTTTTCGCGGGTGTTTACATGTTTCATTTTCGTAGCATTTTACCAACGAAGAGTTACCTAGAATACCTTTCACTTGAGAAATAAAGTCCGCTTGGGATTTTACGTCAAGTTCATTTAACCCAAAACAATAATCAACTTCACCTTCTCTTCCCCAATGAATTATTTCAACCTTCAAATTGATTTTATTGGTGGCGTTGAATTCTTGAATGAATTGATTGAACTTTTGTTTTGCTTGTTTATCGGTGCCACTTCCAATGCTAATAAATGAAACCCCAAATCGAAATACAGTATCCGATAAAACAGAATTTGAAGACTCTTTTTGTTTTTTGTTTCCAGCACTTGGATTTTTTGCACTGTTACAGGAAAAAAGAGAAAATAGGATGCAGAGCGTTATTAGACTTTTCATAATTGTTTATTTTATCAAATAAAGAATTCTTTCGCTTGAATTTTATTTTGTGACGGTTACCTTTTTAGTGATGAATTTGCCAAAACTACTTATTTTGAAAAAATAGATGCCATTTGACAAATCATTCACATTTATTGTAAACGGAAATTGGTTTACACCCTCATATGTTTTAACATTCGATCCAAATACGTCATAAACGGTTACGTTAATGTCAACATTCTTCTTGCAACCAATTGTTACTTCACCAGAACTTGGATTTGGGTAAACCTCAAATCCTAATTGCAAATTGGCTTCATTAACCGAAGACGGATCCGCACAACCCATTGATGTTAAAAGACCACTTCTTTCCAAACTTAAAGCAGCCCACATTCTATCTGCTTGGTCAAAGGTGAACATATTCATGCAATAATCATCCACATAATCCATGTAGTTCATATACATTTCACCATCAGGACCAGATCCGCATAAGTTGTTAGGTCTATGAGGGAAAGATGGGCAACCATAATTTTCGCCTTCAGCAATTTCGGTGTCATTAACAAAATCATCCCCACACTGAGCGTCTCCCCAAATGTGTCTTAAATTAAGCCAATGTCCTACTTCATGTGTGGCTGTTCTCCCCAAATCATTTGCACTGAATCCTCCTGTTCCTGCAGTTCCTATGTTACCAAAAGCTTCGTATCGAATTACCACCCCATCTTCATTAGGAGTGGTAGCTAAATCTGAAGGGAAAGTAGCATACCCTAAGGTCCCATTTGATGCATCTAAATTACAAACCCAAATGTTTAAATATTCTGTCGGATCCCAATTATCACTGCCCCCGGACGCTGTATACTTCTCATCATGGGTGGTTCCATCAAACGCTGTCACATTTGTAAATGTCCTAACAATTCCATTGGTTGGATTCCCATTTGGATCATAGCTTGCTAAACAAAATTCAATTTCAGAATCTACAGTGTAAGCCCAAAAAGGGTGGGAAGGATCTAAGGAATCTGCATTGAGCAATCTAAAATCTTCATTTAAGATATCAATCTGAGATTGAATTTGAGCCGTTGAGATATTCTCTATTGGATCGTTCCAAAGAACATGAACCACCACGGGAATATAAACTGAAGCTAAGCTTTTAGCATTTCCTTTCTTTTTCAAAGCGTTTGGATGATTAGCAATCCAATGTTGCGTCGCGGCCTCCATTTGGTTCATTCGATCTTGAACCAAAGGATCATTTAATACCCTTTTGTTGAAATTGGACATTGTTGCACACTTTTCAGAGGGAGCCTGAGCAAAGGAGCTTAACATTACAATGATGAATAGAAACGAGGTAATTATTTTTTTCATTTTTGATTAGTTAAATTAATATGAGTCGATAATAAGTTATAAAATTTGGTAAGTTGTACATGACCCTGCGTTCATGGTGATATTTTGGTTGTACCATTCGTAATTGTTTTCATCCAAAACCTTAACATTGACGGTTTTAGTAGTTGAATTTCCAAAATCAATGGTTTTATTCAATTGACCATTTGAAGCGCAATCTGGAGCTGTAGCAATATACTCCGAGGTAGCGAAAGAACCTAGGTAGGCACCATCAACATAAATTTTAAGCACTGCGGAACCACCCCAAGTTTGTGTAGAGGCGTAATTTTGCCAAAATATGAGCTTTTCTGAATACGTACAGCTACCGTCATTTGTTTTCGCCTTTGACGAATAATTGTCTGCCTTAAGGTCCGTACATCCTGCCTTTTTGCAAGAATTGAATGTTGCTAGGATTAGACCAAGGCCAATAAATAAAATGAATTTTTTCATAAACTTGTTTTTAATTTTTGGGTAAAAATAATAATAAAAATTAAATACGACATAAATGTCTTGTGAAAATATCGTAAATTGTAAAAAAAAAATAGAATGGGCGTTCCACTCAGTGTTCTTCCAGTGAAAAGGTTCCTCCAAGGGAAGGGTTTCAACCATGAATTTTCCACACAACTGAAAGTTCTTTGCGCAATAGGCAACAAATCAGATTTAAAAGACAATAATGTCGCTAAACTATTTTTTATTATAGTCCATTTTTGGACTCGTGGATAAGCATGAACATCTGTTGTTTTACATTGGTCAGAAAATTAAAGCCAAAAGAACTTCCAAGAAAATGACCCAATTGGAACTTGCCTGTTTGGTTAATTGTGAAATAAAATCAATTCAGCGGGTAGAAAAAGGGACCATGAGCATGAACATAAGGTTATTTATGGCCTTGTGTGAAGTCCTCGAGATAGCGCCTGAAGAATTATTAAAATCATTCGATCTTAAAGACTAATAACCTCTTTTTGTATCCTGCGCTGTCACTCAGGGACAGAGGGACAGGGAAAAATCTATTTTTAAATACTAAATGTAACTTTAGCACGTTACGAGTCCCTAAACAAAAAAAAAACAATGAAAAAAACACTTATTATTCTAGGATTACTTGGGGTATCCTTCACAAGTTTAAGCCAAATCAAAGTTACGCAAGTACATTTATCAAGCGGAGCCTACCGACAATTTGGTTTCACTCCGTCAAACATTACTGACTTTGCTCCTTTGGCGCCCGGATCGTCAATTTTAACGAAGGATTTCAGTAACTATCAGGGTGAAATGGGATACTATAACCTTAGCTATCCGTTCAGCATGGGTATGCAAAACATCTCAACGTTCCAGTCCCTTCAGGTGGGATTATCGCTACCTAAATGCAAAGGGACCTTGCGTTTAGGAATATCCAATTTCTCCAATCAATTGATGAGTGCTTATGGTTCTTATTATGAATCACATGTGGTGGACACCTTAATTTCATCACAAAATGGAAGCATGACCTTTGTAGATTCAACCCTGAGCAGAAATGTATATGGAAATTACAGTAACCAACAAATTCGCTTAGAAGTAGCCTATGTTTGGGAGATGAATGCAGGCGAACGATGGGCATTCTCTGCAGGGGCAGGAATGTCTTTTGGATTATCTTACCTATCAAAAACCACCTTGCATTTTACCGAGTACACGAACAGTTATCAAGGGTATGGCTCGTATACTGGTAACCAAACAGACACGCATGAAAGTGAAACCTATAAGAATCCTATGAATTGGGGAGCAAATATTTATGTGCCGCTGGGTATAAATTTCCGCCTAGGGACCAAACGTGCGTTTTGGAAACCATGGATGATTTATTCTGAACTACGTCCTCAATTGTCGTTTAACTCAATACCTAAGGTGGGTGTTAAATTTAGTCCAGGAATAGGTTCTACCAGTGGAATTCGATACAACATCCCAACCATTACGAGAAAAGCGCACGCAGATTTTTAAACTATGTTTATAAAGATTGTGTTCCAGCAGTTGTAATTCACTGAACACGTTTTATATTTTTTCAAAGAGAAGGAAAAGTAATCCGTTTGTAACGGTGCTTTTCCTTTTTTTTATCTCCACAGCACGATAACTTCCCTAGGGTGGGGAGAGGTACGGAAGCTAGTTTCGCAAGCTGTTTTCTACCGTTATTCAACAATGTAACGCATCAAAACGTAGGTACCTGAGGAGGATTGAACGATGATTTTTAGGTCGCCAGAAACCATTGGCGTGTAGCGCTCAATGTAATTCCCGTTGTTTCGCTTGAGCGGTTTCCAAATTTGGTTTTCATCAAGTAAGAAGAATTTTAAATCGGGTTCGTTGCATTCGATTTCAAATTCAATCAGTTTTCCAATGGTTAAGGTGCGTTCTTTCGGTGCTTTCCGTATGCTGTATTCTCCGTCCACAGGAAACAAAATAGGTAAAATGATGGGTTTCTTGGTCTTTAATTTTGCCAAGATTTCCTCTGCAGTGAGAAACCCTTGTCGAAGATAATCTGGAGATACATCTGGTAAACTTTCGAAATCTTCCAAGGTTATTTTTTGGGTGGTAAAGAGCTCCATCGGATTTTCTGGGTAATGGGTGAAAACGGCCTGCTCCGGCGAAACATTAAACCAATGATCATTGAATTCTTTGATGGATTTTAGCCGTCCCTTCTTGTCTTTTACTCCGCCTCCTTCTCCCCAAGTCGCATCGAAGATCCGCCAAGCGTTGTCAATTTTTACCGCGTTCCAAACATGGTTTGATTCACTGAAATGATCTCCCTCCTCATAGTTATTTCCCTTTGCATAACCTACGATTGAGATGGCTTCGATGCCCGTGTTTTTTGCAATGGCTTCGAATAAATCAGCATACCCAGCACACACAGCCACCCTTGATTTTAGTACCCCCTCCGCAGAATTGTCTCCGAAATTATGTGAATTGTACCCCTTGTCGTTGTAGGAAATGTTATCCGTTAACCAGACATAAACCCCTCGTGCTTTCTCGAGGTCGGTTTTTGCACTTCGGTTAATGTAGGCCGCAATGCTCTGAATGCTGTTCTCTTCATGGTCTGGACAATTTCGAATGTAGGCATCGAATTCGTTGAAGGGTTTGTTTTCATTCGTTTTTAGGGGTTCAGCTGCCATGTAAATGTTGGCAAAAAGGAGGCAAAAAAAGAAGGTTCTCATAGGCGGTTTGTTTAGGAGTACAATGCTCGTTTCGGTTTTGGTAACAGTTTTTTTTCTGCGCGCCAACCCCTACGTTTTCCGTAACCTTTGAAGCGGTTTGCATTCACCTTACAACTAAACTTACCCTATGAAAAAAAATCTTTTTAATTGTTTGTGTTTTTTTCTGCCGATGTTTTGTGTGCCCGTCACGGCCCAAACCGTCGTTGATATTGAGACCAACGTCTATGCCTGCGTAGCGCTCGACAATACCCTTTGGATGGCTGAAAACCTTAGGGTGAAAACCTTTCGAAATGGAGATTTAATGTTCCAAGCACAAAGTGCGGACGATTGGATTCGAGCCAGTGAGAACAAAGAACCGGCATGGTGTTATTATGAAGATGAAAATGGCATGGATGTGAATACAATCCTCTACAATTGGTACGCAGTTACCGATGCCAGAGGCATTGCCCCCTTGGGTTGCCATGTTCCCGATGTTGCAGAATTTGCAAGCTTGGTTAAAAGCGCGGGTGGCATCTTTTCCGCGGATGAATTTCTTATGTCTGACAACGGGTGGGAGGGTGATACAAAAGACCGTTCTACGGAGGCGAGTGGGTTTGATGCCTATCCCGTAGGAAGCCGATACGCTGCATTGGGTGCCTCCTTTTATTGGAACGATGGCAAAAGTTTTGGGAAGTACACAAATTTTTGGACAACGAATTCTTTGAACAACAAAAGAAAAAGCCAGCACGCGCATCGAATCGGGTTGAGTTTTGACAGGGACCACGTCATAAATGATTTTGAGTTGAACCGTTTTACTGAACACGAGCTAAACCTCAAGGGAAATGGATATGCGGTTCGTTGCGTGGTAGACAAACCACAATAGCAGAAAAAAACCTGCAAAACGCAACGACTTCACTCCGTTTGGTTGAAATGCACTGCATTTACCCAATCAATTGTTATCCGTTTGAGCCCCAAAGTCAATGCAAGACGAACTGCCAGCTGAGGTAGTTTAACCCTTACCCAATTTACTCTTTTCTAAAATACAATTTGCATCCGAAGGATTCGGTAAGGGGAACGCTTACGGGTTCGTTTTTTAACAAGGATTCCACCGCGTCTTGAATGAATGAATGCGCCATTTCAGGGTGTTCTCCGTTGTCGTCCAATGCGCCTTGGTATTGTACCACCCAATTTTCTTGAACCTTCCAAATGACAAAAGCTTGTGGGTTATGCGTCGCGTGAAACATTTTTGCCACCGATTGTGTGTAATCGTACAAATAGGGAAAGGTATACTTCTCCTTTTTGGCTTTCTTTTGCATCAAAACGAATTTCTCCTCGTCATACACCAAGGTATCCATAGAATTGATGGTCAGCAATACCACATCTTTTTTTGCATACATTTCATGAAGTTGTTTCAAGCGTTCTGTGTAGAGTTTCGCGAAGGGACAATGGTTACAGGAAAATACGATGATAAATCCCTTGGCCTTCGGGTAATCGCGTAAGGACACCATTGAATGATCCACATTTAACAGAGAGAAATCCTCGATTTTATTTGAAAAAGTGGGCTGTGTAACTTGTGAAAACCCAATGAAATGGACAGAGAATAGGATAGCCACAAAAAGGGCGCGCATCATTCCACAATAAATTTCCGTGTGGTTTCAACCTTTGTTTTCGGTTCTGTAAAAATCAGATAATAGACCCCAGAAGCAAGTCCTTCTAATGAAATCCCTTGCGTGATGTCCGGTTGTGGCAACATCCTAACTGTTTTGCCGACAGCATTTAGAATCTTTACATAATAAGGTTTAGGAAGTTCTTGGTTTGAATACAAGAAGATTTTTCCATGTGCGGGATTGGGTACTACGTTAAAATCCAAGGATTCTGCATTGTTCTCTTGTAATCCGCTTCCGTTATCGGTAACGACAAACTGTCCCATCATCCCCTCGTCCTCATGTAATGCAATGTGACAGTGGTACATAAACGGGTGTTGGCTGTCCGCATAGTCCTCAAATTTCGCGATGAATCTTACGGTTTCTTGTGCTTTTACCAATACCACATCTTTCCACCCTTGTTCATAGGCTGGGGGCGCAACGCCATTTCTCGTAAGAATGTAAAATTCTACGTCGTGAATGTGGAAGGGGTGACCAAAGTTGGAGGTGCTTTTCAATTCCCATATTTCTGTGTTGTTCAAAGGCACCGTTTTGTTGATCGTGTTGATGTTGAACAACGCATGACCGATAACAAACGCAGTGGGACCGGTTGTTCCCGCCACACCATTGCTGTCGGTAAGGGTGATGACGCGTGTGATGTTGGCACTTGCTTCCGCAGGGAATACATTGGTCGTTAAGGTCGCTGGAATGCTCGTGATTGGATTGGCCGTTTGACTTCCAACGTTTAAATGCAGAATTTTAAAGTCTGAATGTTGAAGGAAATTGGCAAAGGGACCATTGGGAAATTGATCTCCGCCTGGAATGTTCTGTGCCAAAGAAGCGTTGTAGGCCTTCATGTCGAAGTTTGTGCCAGATTGACCCGTACAGTTCACCAAAATCTCAATGCGTTCTCCTGCATTTAGAAGGTATCTCGTCAAAGGAACCGGACTGTTGAGCAATCCTCCGTCAGAAGTGATGACCGAAAAGCTGCGGTTGTCGCTGAAACCAATGTTGTATGAACGCTCAATGGCACCATTAAGGATGCGAAGTCGCACAACTTGGGCAGGGATTGTGGTTTGTGGGCGTAAGGTTCCGTTCACCATCATGCTGTCACCGTAAGGTACGACGCTGAATTGGTTGGAAGCAGAAAAATCCCTGTCTGTTAGTACCAAGGGAATGTCGTCCACGCCATATTTTCTCGGCAAGGCAAGTGCTGATTCGATGGGGTCTCTAACGATGATCAATCCACCGATGCCTTTGGTCACTTGTTCCATGGTCATCTCGTGTAAGTGCGGGTGAAACCAGTACAACCCAGCGTTGTTGGTCACTTTCCAATAAGGTTGCCATAGCGTCCCTGGAGGGATGATTTGGTGAGGACCTCCATCCATAACCGCAGGAAGGTGCATGCCATGCCAATGTATGGTTGTAGAATCGTTGAGTTGGTTATTCACATTCATATGAACGGTATCCCCTTTTTGAAAAAACAAGGTAGGACCCCAAATTTTCCCATTGATTCCCCCTGTGATGGTTTGGTTTCCTGTGGGAACGATTTGCGCAAAAGTATCCCGAATGTTGAGGTTAAAAACCGTACCCGAAAGCGTATCCGGAATCCAAAGGTTCTGGTAGGCTTGGGAAAAAGAAGTTCCTTGGGCGACCCAAAGGACAAGACTAAGAAGGATGATTTTTTTCATGGAAAAATTTATAAGGCTTTTATGTGCAAAATTTACTGCTTGATGAGTTTATGACAAGCTGCGTGACCCCCAGATTGGATTTTCACAAAGTAAACCCCTGAAGGAACATTCGAAACATTTACCTGTGTATCGGCTCCGATCATTGAAGCATTGAGTGTCAGCATACGTCCTTCATTATCGAACAATTGAATTTCGGTGGGAAGTACATTTTGTACCGTGAAGAAATCGCGGGTAGGGTTGGGTTGGATTTGAAAGTATTCGTTGTTTGTCTCTTCCAAGCCTACACCGATGCCAGCCAATTCAGACCATGTGAATGTTTTCGGCATGCCAAGCGTATCAAATGTCATTTCTGCAATCGCAATTTTACCGCCTTTGCCCACCCAAGAATAGCTATGGGAAGTATCAGAACTTGTACTTACCAAACTCCATGTGGGAGGAAAAATAGGCAGCGCCCAAACCGAATCTACAGAAATTTCCATGGTATGCACGCGAAGTACATTGTAGGTGCCATGAGGGGTGGTTAGGAGTCCCCATGCATCGGTGGTGTCTTTCACAATTGAAGACCTTTTGAAATTAATTTGGTTTAAGATTGGGTTTATGGCAGCGCCAGGCACGGTAACGTCTAGGGCATAAGCATCGGTAAAACTTGAACCAAAAGTCCTTGGGAACTGGTGCAGTGTTAAATCAGGGGAAAAGGGTGCGTTGATGTTTCCCGTTCCTAACAAATCTCCAGAAAGACCTTGCGTTGTAAAGCTTTGTGCGGATTTATTGAAGTATAGGTAGCTTGCATTGTCGTTGGTCATGGCCATGTTTGAACTTCCAAACTGATTGCCATTGGGGGTTGAGGCTACAGAAACCACGTTGGTGTATTCAGAAATCACATAATTGCTAAGCGCTGTGAAATTCCATACTTGATTGGGTCCACTTGCACCAGGACCGGGAAGTACCGACAGGGTATCTGATTTACGAGGAATGTAATCGCCCACAGAAGGCATGTCACTTTGGTCGATGGTGATTTGTGCGAATCCAGAAAAACTGAATAATACACAAAGAATGGCGTAGGTTTTTTTCATAGTTGGTTTTTGCGAACTAAAGTTACGCAATTTTTCTAAACCTGAATATCCCCATTCCAAGAATCGTAAAGAGCACCGTTGCAAAGATGAGATGGGCGGTCTGTACAAGTCCGGGTAAGTCAAAATAGGCCAGTAAAACCCCAGCAAACAATTCAATCGCGAGGGTGACGAAAGCCCAACGAACCATGCGGATTTTTGGCCCTTTTTCATTCTTAACGCCCAAATAAACCAGCAAGACCAAGACCAACCAACTGAAACTTCGATGAATCAAAAATTCCCACCCAAAATAATCACTCCAAGCATCCCTGCCCAAGCCTTGTTTGGTCAATGCATCTATGTGTTCTCGAACCTGTGTACCTAAAAACATCTGGTAGAAGGTAATTCCAAACACAATCCACCAAATGATTAAAGTGGCTTTCTCAATTTGAATCTTGGCTTGAAACTTTGGGGAAATGCGGTAGATGATGTACAACTGAATCAACAAAATCAATAAGGCGAAAAACAAATGCACAGTGATGGTCCAAGGGACAAGATTCGTTGCCACAACGATGGAACCAAACCAAGCTTCAATGCCCATAAAAACCAAGTTGATTGCCGAAAGAAGCACCAATTGCCGGTTTCGATAGCGTATCAGAGTCCAAACAAAAACCAACAACATGATGTTTCCTGCCAAAAAACCCAGCAAACGGTTGATGTATTCCGTATAGGTTTTTGCCACATTGAAGGGTTCGTCCTTATACATGTTCGGATCTTTTTGGATTTTCTCCGCTGTTTCATGCATGCCCAAGGCATTTAAAAACTTGCAGAATTTCAACATTTTTTTACTCCGCTTTTCTTGAAAAATCGTTAAGTAATCCGAGGGCAGTTGGCTGGCTTCAGTAGGAGGGACCCATTGTCCAAAACACTTTGGCCAGTCGGGGCATCCCATTCCTGATCCGGTAATGCGTACGAAACTTCCTGCGGTGATGACCAAAAACAAGGAAATCAAAGCGGCCCATTGGGCAAAAATGTAAGGTTTGGAAAACTTCATATGTTCAAAACAGCTGATGGCTTGTAAATGTTTAATCAAAAAAAAGGGGACCAAAGTCCCCTGAAATCCAGTATGCTAAATCATTCAACCATCCACCTTAAGGTGGTAAGGTTCCCATTGATGTTCACATGCACTAAGTACAACCCTGCATTCAATTGTTGAGCGTCTAATGCAATGCTTTGTGCGCCAGATAGTTGCGAGAAATCACCTTTTTTAAGGATTTTACCATTCACGTCTACCACAGAAATACCTACATCGGAATTTTGTTTTAAGTTGAGGATTAAAGTCGTATTTCCGAAGCTCGGGTTTGGCACCAATTGCACGGCTGCATCCAAAGCACCATTCATATTTTCAGAAATACCTGCATTCAGTCCGGTCTCAAATCCGTGGGCTACGGCTTCATCGATGGTTGCTTTTCCTGCATTGTCAATTTTGCCGGTTGGATCCAATATCATCCCAATGATGTGGATTTCATTTTCATCCCAAGTCGCTGGAAGGGTAAAGGTATAATTCACGATGTCTACATCGCCAACGTTTACCGTTGCTGGGAAAATTCCTGCAAATCCTGAGAACGAAGGGGCAATCGCGCGTGCGACATGGTCGTAGGTCATTTGTGCGGCAGGGACTGGATTAGACAAAGATTCAAAACCGCCCATCACGCCATTGTTTCCTCCGGCATAGGCATTGGATTGACTCCATCCTGAACCTGAACCGGTTACATTGTCTTCCGTCAACACACATGCAGACTTATAATTCCCATTTGCAGCCAGGGCAAAGGTGTATTTTACAGAAACATTCAAAACGCGTGTCACAGAATCCCAATTCGCACCATTTACAATCGTTGCAACGGGAGGCGTTTGAAGGCGTGTGAAAAAGTCTGGGGACATTCCTGAAGGATCTACATCGCCTAAACGATCGACCAATGCGCTTGGGTATCCAGCTATCAAGGTTCCAATCCCAGCATCGTAGTCGGCTACGGTCATTGGGTCTCCATTGTGAACCGCAATCCCTGCCCAGAAATCGTTGTATTTGTTTTCAAACATATCCATGAATACTGCGCCTCTTGGACACCATTGACACCAAGTACCTGTTCCTTCTTCTCCAACGACCATTTTACCAACGGCAGGAACCACAGGGTCCACCAATTCCGTTAAAGTGTCATCGCTGGATACATTGTCATTCATCGCGCCATTGACATTATAGACAACCGCAACTGCATTTTGGGCACCTGCTACCAATGTGGTTGTAGGCAATACAACATTGTAAACCCCAGCCGTAATCAAATTGATTCCAGTGACATTTTGCGTTTGTGTTGTCCCGTTGTAAATCAAGTCCACTTTCATCGAGGTGATGGGGGTTGTCCCTCCGTTCACAACCTTCACGGTCGGTGCTGCACTTTGCGTCGCGATTTCAGCGCCCATGTTGAGGTCAGCAACCATTGCATTTACATTCGGAACCACAAAAGGGACATGGTTGAAGGAAACATCGTCGATGTACATTTGGGTGTTTTGTACAGGGAAGAAATCTGCGGAGGCAACGGAATTTACACCGTTTACCCAAGTTCCAATTAAATTTCCATTTACATAGGCTTTCCATACGTGTAATGTCAAGTTTGCTTCAATTTTAAGTTCAAACCAGGTTGCTTGTGGATACGTGGAAACCACCAAATTGGGTGTTATTCCATCGTCAATGATCAGTTGGCCTGCATCCATGTTTACGTTCAATGCCCAAAGGTTACCGATGGTCATGGCGCCCTGGATATTGTAATACCCTTTTTTCGCATTGTTGATGTAAAACTTATTCCGAAGGGTGAAAATCCCGCTGTTGTACAACTGCCCAAATTTTAAGACCACATCTTGAGGACCCCCATTCGCAGCGTTTGAGGCCAAATAGATTGAATTGGGTGCTGAACTCGATTGGGTGGCTGTAATTTGAGCGTCTTCCGCACCACCTTCCGTACCCGACCAAGTCGACCAAGTGAGCGATTGTGGACCGAGGTATTGTCCTACCGTATACGAATCAAAATTGTCAGAAAACAATTGGGCCTGTGCACTTTGAAACGCAAAAAGTCCCATAGCAATGAAGTATAATTTTTTCATATGTTAAATTAAAATGTTCCTAAAGTTAGGTATTTATTTTTTATCAATGAGGTGTCTAATGACTTCAGAGGCACCAAAAAGTCCAAAAAGTGCTGGCATGTAACTGATTGTGCCATAGAAAGACCTTTTGTAATTCGCGCCATCGGTCATTTTGAGTGACTTTTTATCTTGAATTTCTGAGGAGAAAACCGCCTTAATGCCTCGCAAGGAAGCGCCTTTGCGTTTCATTCGCTTTTTGATGTGGGTGCCCAGTTTACAATTGTAGGTGTCGACTAAATTTTTTACTTGAACCGAGGAAGGGTCTATTTTTCCGCCGGCGCCAAGATGGGTAATGATTTTTATCTTCAACTGTTTGCAAGCCAAAATCCATTCAAGTTTTGGACTCACAGAGTCGATGCAATCCATCACGTAATCCGGTTGGTATGCTTGTAAAATCTCCCAAACGCGTTCGGGTAGCACAAACTCTTCCAACACATTGATTTGGGCATCTGGGTTTATTTCCCTGATTCTTTCGGCCAAAACCACCGCTTTGTTTTTTCCGAGGGTAGAGTCTAAGGCTGTTAACTGCCTGTTTTTGTTCGTTTCATCGAAAACATCGCCATCTATCAACGTGATGATGCCCACGCCAGCGCGCGCAATGAATTCGGCTGCAAAAGACCCAATGCCACCGAGTCCGACAATCAATACATGTGACTTCGTAAGTGTCTCGATGTTTTCATTGCCAATTAACAGTTCTGTTCGGGAAAGCCAATTTACCATGGGCCAAAAATAGCAAGAAAATTTTTCTCGATTTTCAAAGCAACGTCTTCCAATGGGCTTCCACAAGCTTCCGCATACCGCAAATAGACCTCGGAAATGGGCATGGGGGAATCGTCGGTTTCTAATAAAATGCGATCCTTTGGAAGATTGGAAACTTGGGATAGCATGTTGGGATTTTCAAAGGCGCTCGGACCCAGGCCAATGTAGAGGGAGCGTTTCAGTACTTCTTTGATTTGTTTTGGTGCATTAAATCCATGAAGAATCCATGGGGTTTGTGGGGTGTGTTTCGCATAGATTTGATAAAAGTCACTCCAAGCGCGCACCACGTGAAGGATGATGGGCTTTCGATGGGCATTCGCCATAAGGATTTGTGCCTCAAAAACCTGCTTCTGAATGGCCAGCGATGGGCCTTTCAACGCATCCAGTCCGATTTCGCCTACGGCTCGGCATTCTGGGTGAAGAAGCAGAGAAGGCAAAAGGGTATCTTTCCATTGGTCCGCTTCCCAGGGGTGAACGCCTATCGAGTGAGGGATTTGAAGGTTTTGCATGGGTGCTTGAACGATTGCCTTTTCGCCCAACTGCGTGGCATGCGTGTGTGAATTGTAATAAGGCATCGTGTTTTCAAAATTAAAGTAAACCCATGATTATTTCTTTTCACTCCGTTAAATTTTCTTATATTCGGCTCACTCAATATTAAAATACTATGAAGAACACCGAAAATAAAAATGAAATCCAAATGATGTTTGGCCATCCAAAAGGGCTTTGGTATATGTTTGGAACCGAGATGTGGGAACGTTTTGGTTACTATTTGATGTTAGGAATTTTCTCTTTGTACATGCTGGATGGTTGGAACAATGGAGGGATGGGTTTTACGTCTCAGTTGAAATCTGATATTTATGGAACCTACCTTGGTTTGGTATACTTAACGCCTTTCATTGGAGGATTGTTGGCGGACCGATTGTTGGGATATCGTCGTTCCATTGTCATGGGAGGACTTATGATGGCGGCTGGCTATTTCATGTTGGCGATGCACACCATTCCGAGTTTTTACGCCGCACTTTTTCTGATCATATTGGGAAATGGGTTTTTTAAACCGAACATTTCAACGCTTGTTGGAAATCTCTACAGCGAAGATGCTTTGAAAAGTAAAAAAGATTCGGGCTTCAACATCTTCTACATGGGAATTAACATTGGTGCTTTCATCTGTAACTTCGTGGCTGCTTTTATGCGAATCAATTACGGTTGGGGTTATGCATTTGCAGCGGCAGGCGTTGGGATGTTGGTAGGGGTGATCGTTTTCATGATTGGAAACAGACACATTAAAACCTATGACGTTGTAAAACCTTTGCAAAAAGGGGACATGTCTACCATGAAGATCCTAGGAATGACGGTTTTGCCAATGTTTGTTTTTGGCATCATCGGATACATCATTCCTGGTAATTTATTAGGAACAGACACCAACGATGCATTTATCATCGGTTGTTTGCCTGTCATTTTGTTTTTTATCTACCTCGCTTTTAAATCCGAAGCAAAAGAAAGCCGTGCCATCAAAGCGCTCTTAGCGGTATTTGCATGTGTGATTTTGTTCTTTGCAATTTTTCACCAAAATGGGGATGCCTTAACAACGTGGGCAGAAGATTATACCGACCGAGGAATGTCTTCTTCCATCACGAAACCGGCTGACCAAATTGGAATGGCCCAGAAACTTGAGAACAGCGCCGTTGTTTCTAATGGAGAAGAAGTTTTTGCTTCGAACATTGATTTCTTCAATACCACTCAAAACTTGATGCCTAAGAAATCTAAAGAAGATCTACAGAAGGTTAAGGAATGCACCATGAAATTGGAAACATTCGACAAGTCGTATAAATATTTTGAAAACCTCAATAAAAAGGACGTGCCTACCTTGGTGGTTGTTCCTGTTGCACAAGAATTGTCACAAGCCATTCAGGCAGATACTTTTGCAAACGACAGAAGGGTGTTGAATGCCTTGTACGCAACGCCAAAATCCCAATTGCCGAATGTAATCCAAGAAAAGGCTGAATTGAAGAAACTGGCAGCTTTGGCCACAAAAAGCATTCAGGATTTGACAAAAGACCTTGCGAAAGAAAAAGATGAAAAGGTAAAGAAAGAAATCACTGCCCAAATCTCCGCGACTGAATCTTCCATGCGGGTGTATGAGTTTTTAGCGACAAACGCTGCGTTCTCCGATGTGAAAAAAGACGTTCCGAACTTGAAGTTGTATTCTACGGAACTTTACCAATCCATCAATCCATTTTGGGTGGTTGTGTTGACTCCGGTCATGGTGGGTGTGTGGGGTTTCTTCCGTCGCAGAAAACGCGAACCATCCACGCCAACAAAAATTGCCATCGGTTTGATCATTACCGCATTGTCAGCTTTGGTAATGGTAGGCGCAGTGTATGCAACCAACGATTTGACCATCAAAGCAAGTTCATTGTGGTTGCTTGCATCCTATGGAGTGATTACCATTGGGGAATTGTGCTTGTCACCGATGGGACTTTCCTTGGTGTCTAAGTTGAGTCCACCCAGAATTACGGCCCTGATGATGGGAGGGTATTTCCTTGCCATTTCCGTTGGAAACAAACTGTCCGGAATGCTTTCCAGTTTATGGGATGGGTTTGGAGATGACAGCAAACAAAACTTCTTCTTATTGAACTTTGGATTGGTGATGGCAGCAGCCGTTCTCCTGTTCCTAATGTTGCGATGGTTGAACAAAGTTATGCGCGAAAACAACGTGCTTTAAGCCTCACTTTTTATCAATTAGACCTCTGTTTCAGGGGTCTTTTTTATTTTACACCGTATGAAAACACTGGCAGACATTCAAGATTTTAAAGGGAAATACCCGAAACAAATTTGGTATTTGTTCTTCACTGAAATGTGGGAACGGTTCTGTTTCTATGGAAACCGAGGCATGTTGGTGATTTTTATGACCGATATCTTGCTCGTACCTGAAAAAGCAGCAAACCTAAAGTATGGCGCAATACAAGCTTTTGTCTATGCTTTTACCTTCATTGGGGGATTGTTTGCGGACAAAATATTGGGTTTCCAAAAATCATTGCTGTGGGGAGGAATCCTCATGATTACTGGCAGTGTGGTCATGGGAATTGATGCCCATCATTTTTTTTATTCAGGCATTTGTTTGATCATCGTGGGTACGGGGTTCTTCAAGCCAAACATATCCACCATGGTTGGGGAGTTGTACAAGGATGGCGATGGCAGAAGGGACGCAGGATTCAGTTTGTTCTATGCAGGCATCAACATCGGGGCTTTGTTGGGCGGTGGGATTTGCGTGTATGTGGGTAAACAATACAGTTGGAACATCGCATTTTTACTTTCTGGGATTTTTATGGCCATAGGCTTGGTAAATTTCTTGCTCACCAAAAAGTGGTTGGGTCCCATCGGATTGATGCCTACCAAAAATCCAAATGCCAAACGAAACCAGTGGTTTGTATACGTTGGCACCTTGCTGACACTTCCTTTGATTTACATCATGATTCAAAATACCAAATACACCGATTTATTCATGTACATCATAGGACCGGTAACCTTGCTCTACCTCGTTTTTGAAATGCGAAATTTGAAATGGCCAGAAATCAAGAAAATGCTCGCTGCAATGATCTTCATATTCTTGTCGATTGTCTTTTGGTCGTTCTTTGAGCAAAGCGGTGGGTCTTTGAGTCTTTTCGCCAGGGATTTACTCAGTGATGATTTGGCAGGTTTAAAAATCGACCCGAATGTGGTGAACAATTCAGCCAATTCATTCTTTGTGATCCTGTTCAGCGCCTTGATTGGTTTGTTTTGGTTGTGGCTTAAAAAGCGAAAAATGGAACCCAACTATTTTGTGAAATTCGGCCTTGCCTTTTTGCTGTTGGGGATTTCTTTTTACATGTTCTATTTCCTTCGCTTTACCTTAAATGGAACAGGTTTGGCTTCCTTGGTGGTGTTTACCTTCGCCTACTTTGTCATTTCGATAGGAGAGCTCTTCTTGTCGCCCATTGGACTTTCGTTGATGACCAAGTTGTCTCCCAAGCATTTGTGGGGCATCATGATGGGGATGTGGTTTTTGGCTTCGGCGTATGGACAATACGTAGCGGGGATTTTGGGTTCGCGGATGGTAAGCCCAGATGAACATGCATCGATTGGCGAGCGGTTGACGGGGTATACGCAAGGTTACCTGCAATTGGCACAATACGCCTTCATTACGGGGGGCGTGGTGTTGCTGCTTTCCTTTTGGATGAATAAACTGCTAAAGGAGAAGACCGAAGCAGCGAATTAAGCGAAGCAGCCCGATCTTTCAAGCATAGAACTCTTATTATTCCTGTAAGTCTGCGCTTGTACTCTTACCTACAAAAAATAGGTGAAACCCTAAATTTTCCCTTTTACACCCTATTTTTTAACATCCCAGAAAGAAATTTCGCGTACATTCACACTGCAATCTTGTGTTCAACAAAAGCCTACGTCGATACAGATGTTTTTTTTTTCGCTCCGCCGCGGCGTTTGCGGAGTGATTTTGCGGGGTGTGGAATGGGAGTAACAGAAAAGGCCTTTAATATTTAAAGTAAGATAAGCAAAGAATTATAAACTAAATTTTAATAAAAAAAATGGATTTGAAAGACCAACTAAAGTTGATAGCTGACCGAGCAAAACATAAGGACAACATCCAAACAGAAGAGGCGACAAAAAACGCATTTGTTATGCCTTTTTTGCAAAGTTTAGGTTATGATGTATTTAATCCATTGGAAGTTGTTCCAGAGTTTATTGCTGATATTGGAATAAAAAAAGGTGAAAAAATTGATTATGCTATTTTCAAGGATGGGCATCCAACAATTTTAGTTGAATGTAAAGATTGGAGGCAAAACTTAAATGTTCACGATGGACAGTTGTTAAGATATTTTCACGTTTCGAAAGCAAAATTTGGGTTGTTAACAAATGGAATTACATATAGATTTTATTCTGACTTAGTTGCTCCAAATAAAATGGATGAAAAACCATTTTTGGAGTTCAACATTATTGATATTAAAGACAATCAAATAGAAGAATTGAAAAAATTTCATAAAGCAAATTTCGATGTTGAAAGTATCGTAAATACGGCAAGTGAAATGAAGTATATGAATGAGCTTAAACATTTGCTAAATAACGAACTAACAGAACCCAGTGCAGAATTTGTTAAATATTTTGCTAGTAAAGTTTATATTGGAAGAGTGACAGAAAAAGTTTTGGAGCAATTCACGGAATTGACCAAAAAATCTATTCAACAATACATAAGTGATTTAATTACTGAAAGGTTAAAAACTGCATTATCAAAAGAAGATGAGAAGAATAAAGTAGAAAATTCTTTCGAAATATCACCTGAACAAAATCTTTCAGATATTAGTAAAATAAATACAACCGAAGAAGAACTTGAAGGGTTTTTAATCGTGAAAACTATTTTGAGACAAAAAATTCCTGTTTCAAGAATAACGTATCGAGATGCTCAATCTTATTTTGCTATTTTCCTAGACGATAATAACCGAAAGGCAATTTGTAGATTGTATTTGAATGGTGGAAAAAAATTCATTGGAACTTTGGATGAGAACAAAAAGGAAACTAAAAACGAAATTCAAAGTTTGGACGAAATTTTTAATTATTCTAACGAACTTTTAAAAACAATTGAACAGTTCGAATAAATGCTACCATGTGACGTAGTTATTTGTTAAAAGTGATGGTTCTAAACAAACTTTTCGATCTCGAAACAAAAAATCGGAAGTCTTCAGAATTAAAATTTCACAGACTTCAGTAAGGTATTTGTGACAATAACTAAACTATAAAAAAAAACATAAAAAATTAAATTATGAAAAAAAATATTTACATCTTGCTCGTAGTTATTTTTGCTACAAATTTATCTTTTGCCCAAGAAAATAAATTTACTCTAACAAAAGAAGGTCTTACCGATTATATTGTTACGCCATTAGAAAACAAAACAGCAATTCAAATTTATAAAAAAACTGTAGAATGGATTTCGAAAACATATGCAGACCCGAAAGAAGTAATAAAAGCAGAAATTGAAAATGATTACATTAGAATTGAAGGTTCTAGTAATTCTTTGATTTGTATAAATGCTTCTGGTACCAAAATATGCAATCCTACAAAATATGTAATAGACATTTCAGTAAAAGAAGGAAAGTACAAATTAGACATTTTAGAGTTATCGCAGTTTTCATCACAAACTAACTCTTGGTATAATTTTAAATTTGATGCCGAACAAATGAAAAACGCTTATGATAAAAATGGAGAGTTCAAAAAATATTGTATGTACTATCCTGAAATTCCCGAATACTTTAATTCTTTAAATGAGAATTTAAAAAACTATGTATTAGAACTAAATGACCCAACCATAAAAGGTTGGTAAAAAACCAAGCTGAAAAATTTAGCATCAAACAATAGCGATTTTACGGAACAAGATATAACAACCAGAACCAAAGAAATTACAAAGCAATTCATAAATTATTTAGTGCAAAATCAATTGATCAGAAAGAATTAACAAGAACCACAATACATAAACGATGATAATTTATGGCAAAGTTTTTAAACACAACAGGAGTTTCTTATCACCTAGAAGAACTAATCAAGGGGACAAAAGACAGACTAATCCTTATTAGCCCTTACTTGCAGTTTACCGATAGAATTAAAGAACACCTGAGTAATTTAAATATTCAAAAGCGTGACATACGGATAGTTTACAGAGAAAACAAATTGCAACTTGAAGAGAATAATTGGTTAGAAGGCCAAATTGGCATTCGGACAAGTTTGTGCAAAAACCTTCACGCAAAATGCTACATAAATGAGAACGAAGCCATAATTACTTCAATGAATTTGTATGAGTTTTCTCAACAGAATAACAATGAAATGGGAATTTTCATTTCAAAGGCAAAAGACGCAGACCTCTATAATGCAACACTTGAAGAAGTTCAGAGACTTTTGACAATAAGTGAAGAAATCAGAGTAACAGTTAAAAAGGTTACGGCTGACACACCACCTAAAACAGAAAAGAAAGTAGTTGAGACAAAACCTACATTTTCAAAATCTCCCGACAAGCAAACAGGTTTTTGTATTCGGACTGGAGCACCAATTCCATTCAATGTTGAGAAACCAATGAGCTATGAAGCATTTAAATCATGGAGTAAATACTGCGATCCAGAATATGCAGAAAAATTTTGCCACTTTACAGGTGAGCCATCCAACGGTGACACAAGTGTTAGCAGGCCGATACTTAAAAAGAATTGGAAAAAAGCGAAGGAAACATTTGACCGGTGACACAATCTAATTAAATGGCTAATGATAACAGCGATTTGGCAAAAGTTTCGCTTCAGCATGCCCAACCCCCATCCCATCATGCCAACTCGGTTTCACAATGCCATGAGAACATTACCTTGGATCTTTCTATTCCTAACCTTGACCGCTTGCAACGCCGAGAAGAAACAATTTTTAACCGACAAGAACTTGGTAATCCTTGAAGAGAAGGTCTCCGCGGATAGAAAGCATAAGCTCATTTCCTATCATTTTGATTTGGGGGCATTCGATTATTCAAGGATGTATTGGGCAATTATTCCGACGAACTTGGATAGAAAGGAACCGCTGAATGATTACATTCTGCCCGACGGGTATAAAGCCGTTGACTGGAATGCGAAAGATGAGGCAATGGTAGAAAAATGGACGCCTTATTATTACAAAAACGAAGAAGTGAAACTGCAATCCGGAGATGAATTCAATGGCGTAATTCTGGAGCTTAAATAAATCGATTTCTTCCCTTGTTTTTTCTGGATGGCTGTATGGGCCAAAGACGGTTTTGGCATTCAAAACGGTGTGTTAGCTTCTTTGATTCATCGGATTTGTTCGTTATTTTCGTGTAACCTAAAGCAAGCTGTTTTCACCCTAAGACACTTCAAGTGGTCAAAGTTTTGGCAGCAACCTAAAACGACGGCATGATGGTAAAAGAATTAAGAAAAGACATCATACAATGGGATGTGAAATCTTGGTCAATTGCACTCTCCTATTGGGAGGAAAACATTGAATGGGACAACATTCAAAAGGGCTTGGAACTGGGTGGGCGAGAAGGTGGGCTTTCGCTTTGGTTGGCATTAAAAGGCAAAACCACGCTTTGCTCAGACCTGAAAGATGTTAAAATTACGGCGGAACCGCTGCACTTGCGCCATGGTGTAACTTCATTCATTGACTACCAAGACATTGACGCAAGCAACATTCCCTATGAAAATCATTTTGACCTTATTGTATTCAAATCAATCATCGGAGGGATCGGGAGAAACGACAACTATGAGATTCAACAAAAGGTTTTCAAAGAAATACATAAAGCATTGAAGCCAGGCGGGAAACTTTTGTTTGCAGAGAATTTAATTGCCTCCCCTTTTCACCAACAACTGAGAAAACGATTTGTCAACTGGGGAAGTTCTTGGAGGTACGTTTCTTTACCGGAAATGGAAGAACTGCTGCAAGACTTTTCATATGCCCAAATCAAGACAACCGGTGTACTTGGAACCTTTGGAAGAAATGAAAGTCAGCGAAATTTTTTGTCAACGATTGACCAAGTGCTGTTAAACAGAGTTTTTCCTGATTCTTGGAAATACATTGGTTATGGAATGGCTGTGAAGTAAGTCGCTTGGTTTAAAGCCGGTATTTCTTGAAAAACGCATCCCAATTCCAAAGGAAATTGACCATGAGTTCATCCATTCTTTTTAGAAAGATGGGATTGGGTGTGTTCATGCGCTTGAAGTAGTCGTCTTGGTAAACGTTCAAACCATATTTGTGAAAAATGGCTTTCGACATCGCGTAAATGGTGGTCTTGGAAGGAATATTTACCCGATTCATGTAGGATTTATATTCCTTAATCAAGGCGTGCATTTCCATGGTCTCCATCTTGTACATTTGAGCCAGTTTCTCATAGACCAATTTAAGAATGCGTTCGGAAAGGTGTCCTTCAAATTGTCTTTCGATTTCGATGATGTTTCCGGTGATGATGACCAAAGCGAACTCATGAATCTCTTGCTCGCGGATGGAAGGGGCAGAAATAAAAGCGGTGTCATCGTTGATTACGCCAACCACCAAATCAAAACCCTTGTCAATGGAATCAAACATCCCGTTGATGAAGATATTTGCCACTTGATTTTCCGTAAGTTTTTTCCGAAGCAGTCCTGATAAAATCATTCTATGTAACTCTTTTACTTATGCAAAATTACGATTACTGAATTGTTAATTAATTCTCGAGGGTTTTTTCTTATTAACGTAGTTTTCAACAAAAATCCTTTCTTATATTTGCAAAAATTGATATTCACCTATGAAAGCCCACATTAAAACATCAAAAGGCGAGATGATCGCTGAATTATTTGATACGGATGCACCCTTAACCGTACAGAACTTTGTAAAACTAAGCAACGACGGATTTTACAATGGACTGAGATGGCACCGAGTGATTCCAAACTTCGTCATCCAAGGAGGTTGTCCAAATTCCAAAGAAGGTTCAAACGGCATTCCAGGAACAGGTGGACCGGGGTATCAAATTCCATGTGAGTTGGACGGAACCCTTCAACGTCATGACAGAGGTGTTTTGTCTATGGCACATTCAGGAAGAAATACTGGAGGATCTCAATTTTTTGTATGCCATTCCAGGGAAAATACCGCGCATTTAGACCGCAACCATACTTGTTTTGGAAAAGTAATCGAAGGGTTAGAGGTATTGGATAGCATCCGCGAAGGAGATGACATCCTTTCCATCGAAATTCAATAATTCGTTACAGCAATTTCGGTCAGTGTTTTCCGAATTTCTCAGTAATTAAGTCTGCGAGTTCTTCCCCGATTCGGTCTTGTGCCTCTAAGGTCGCTGCGCCTATGTGTGGCGTGCAAGCGATTTTCGGGTGAGAAATCAACTTTTGATTTGGGTTGGGTTCGTTGTTGTAAACATCCAACGCAGCAAAGGAAACCGTTCCGTTATCGAGCGCGTCCAACAATGCTTCTTCATCGATAACCCCACCGCGGGCTGCATTCATGATTCGGATGCCTTTTTTCATTTTTGAGAATGCATGGGCATCAATTACGGCACTTCCATCTTTTTGCTTAGGCACATGGATTGACAAGAAGTCAAGCTCGTGCAACACCGATGCTAAGTCGTTAACGGTGGTTAATTCAACGCTTACCGTGCTGTCCAACCCAATGCTCACCTCCACCTTGTGTGTGGTTATGGTTTTTCCTATCGGAATCACACGCATACCTGTACCCAGTGCATAGGAAGCAAGGCTTTGTCCAATCCTTCCGAAACCTAAAATCCCAAGTGTTTTTCCGCGAAGCTCAATTCCCTTTCCGTAGTTCTTTTTCAGTGCAGAAAAATTGTTTTCTCCTAAGTTCTTGTAAGAATCGTTCAGAAACCTTGAAACCGAATACATCTGTGCCATCACCAATTCTGCAACGGATTGCGAGGAAGATGCTGGGGTATTGATTACCTCAATTCCTTTTTCACGTGCATACGCAACATCGATGTTGTCCATACCCACGCCCCCTCTTCCGATAAGTTTGATGGAAGGACAAGCGTCAATCATGTCCGCGCGAACCGTAGTGGCGCTGCGTACCAAAATCATCGCTATTTCATTGGATTGAATGTATGAAATCAAATCTTCTTGATTCACTTTATCTGTAATGACTGTATAGCCTGCAGCCTCCAATTTGGTTTGACCTGCTTTTGAAATGCCGTCGTTTGCAAGGATTTTCATATTATGCTTTTTGTTCAAATTCTTTCATAACCGCTACCAAAACTTCAACACTTTCAAGAGGAAGCGCATTGTAAAGCGACGCCCTGTAACCACCCACTGATCTGTGACCTGTTAATCCAACGATGCCGGCTGCTTTCCACATGCTGTCAAATTCCGCTGCTTTAGATTCATCGTGCAACAAGAAGGTTACGTTCATGTGCGAACGGTCCTCGACTTCCACAGCACCTTTGAATAGGGTGTTTCGATCGATTTCGTTGTACAACAAACTGGATTTGGCTTGGTTTCTCTGTTCTACGGCTTTCACCCCGCCATTGGCAATAAGGTTTCTTAAATTCAACATGGCTACATACACCGAAAACACCGGTGGTGTGTTCAACATAGAATCTTTGTCAGCATGCTTTTTTAAGTCCAAATACGTAGGCATGAAAGGAGAAGTGGATTTGCCCAATGCCTCGTCTTTTACGATGTATAGGGTAGCACCCGCAGGGCCTAAATTCTTTTGAGCGCCCGCATAGATGAGGTCGAAGTCTGCCACATTGATTTCCTTAGAAAATATGTCAGAAGACATGTCGCAAACCAAAGGCAAATCTGTTTTCGGAAATGCATGGAATTGCGTACCGTAAATGGTATTGTTGGAGGTGAAATGTATGTAATCTACGTCCGTTGGTACCTCATATTGTTTAGGGATGTAGGTGAATTTTTTGTCTTCAGAACTTGCAAACACGTTAACATCTATCCCAACTTTTGTAGCCTCTTTGATCGCTCCGGTTGCCCAAGTACCTGTGTTCATGTACCCAGCCGCTTTGTGCGTTCGTGCCATGTTCAATGCAGCAATCGTGAATCCTAACGTTGCGCCTCCTTGGATGAAAATCACAGAATACCCTTCGGGTACATTCAGTGCTTGTTTTGTCAAAGCAATGGCTTCGTCCATGACCGCTACAAAATCTTTGTGTCGATGCGAGACTTCCAAAATGGACAATCCATTAAAATCCAATACTGCCTGTGCAGCTTCTTTAAAAACATCTTGTGGTAAGATGCAAGGTCCGGCTCCAAAATTATGTTTCATGATAATCTAATTTAATGTTAACTAAAACTTAAAGCATAAAAAAAGCCGTCGTCGGACAGCTTTAAGGTTCTTATTCGGCAGTTGCCTTTTTCGTTGTTGTTTTCTTTGCGGCGGTTGTTTTCTTAGCCTTTGGTTCTTTAACTTCAGCTACAGGCGCTGCTGCCACTGCTTTAGGTTTGTTTACCACTGCAGGTAGGTCAGATTTTCTTTTTCTTGTATTGCCATAAGACCCAATGGTACGTTTACCTTTCGCGGTCTTTTTATCTCCTTTTCCCATGTTATTTATTTCGTGTGTTTCGTTTAACGTCTAACAAAGTTAAAATTCTTTTTCTAAAAAAGCTTTTCGATAGCTGTTTTCCAATGATTTTCCACCATTTAATATTTCCGCACACCAATCTATCTTCAGTTGAACCTGTTCTGCCTCACTTAATTTCCATTGGATGTCAGACAACGTCAAGCGTTGTCGAAGGGTTTGAACGACCAGTGCCACAGAAACGGAAAGGTTAAAGCTCTCTGTAAAACCATACATTGGAATTTTCATGTGGTAATCTGCATTCTCCATTACGGTTTCACTCAGCCCATGATGTTCTGTCCCGAAAAAAAGGGCTACGGGTTTGTCTAATGGAAGATTGTGATGGGTGTACGCATCGAGGTGGGGTGAGGTCGCAACCAAGGCATATCCCTTTGATTTTAGGGAATCAATACAATCTTGGGTGGATTCCCCACGGTCTAAATACCGAAACAAATCAATCCAACGTCCTGCCCCTAGGGCGATTTTTCGTTGCAATACATATTTGTGTTTCTTTTCAATGGCATGTAAATCCTGAATGCCAAAGCAATCACACGTTCGAATCACGGCGGAAGCATTGTGCTCTTGGAATACGTCCTCCAACGCAAGGGTTAGGTAACGCGTGCGCTCGCTCGCAATGCGGTCAAACATTTCAACTTTATTGGGCGTAATGATGTCGTAAAATTGTTCGAGGACGAAGGTGTTTTCTTCAAAAGTCGGCATGGATAGGCTTAGTGAATTCGAAAATTGGTTTACTTTTTTTGTTTGTTTTTTTCGAGGGAGTAGTCGCTCCTTTTCACCCACCCTCTGCGAAGAAAATACATAAACAAGGTTACCCCGATGCTGATCATGACCCCCAAAACCACGAAATACGCATTTTTCATTCGAAGTTCAGGCATGTTGTCAAAGTTCATCCCATACACACCCACAATGAAGGTCAACGGAATGAAAATGGCACTTACTATGGTTAAAATTCGCATGATTTCATTCATCCTTTGTCCTTGGGCAGCGTAGTAAAAGTTTGCCATACCATCTAAAATTTGAATTTGACTTTCAATCTCTTCAATCACATGGCCGCAACTGTTGTTCAAGTTTCGAAAATAGCGCTGGTTTTCTGCTTCGATAAAAGGACTTTCTGTAGAATTCAATTGCTCTGTAACATCGCGCATGGGCCTTGCGATTCTTCGCAGTTGAATTAATTTTTTCTTTTGGTGTTCGATGTCGTGAAGCATGGCTTTATCTTCTTCGGTGTGCAAACGCGCTTCAATCAACGTTGATTCCAGAATGACGTCGTCAATGATTGTATGGTAATTGTCGATAATGGCCTCCATACAACGGTACAATAAGAAATCGGATTTTTTGGCTCTGATCTTTCCCCTGGGCTTTTCGATGCGGTTTCTGACGTCATCAAAATAACCTTTGAGTCCATTTTGAAATGAAAGAAGGTAATTTTCCCCCAGAAAAAAAGTCACTTGATTCTGAGATATGTTTTCCTCAGGCGCTAAGGTTGTCTCTGCAAAAATCACACTGAAAAACATGTAATCAGCATATTCTTCGACCTTCGGTCTGCGCAAGAATTGATAGATGTTTTCAATGCTTAATTTATCGATGTGCAGTTTGTTGCACAGTTGCCCTATGGACAGATGATTTGATAAATCGGCGATGTTCAGCCAACAGACATGGTCGTCGTCTAATTCAGTATCCAGAAAATCCGAAGCGAAATACCCGATCTCATCCCTCTTTGTCGCATAAAAGCTTGGATTGTATTTATACAGTTCACAGGTTTTGGTCATGCTGGATGGTATCAAATGGGGTGTTAAGGTTACACGAACTGCATCCTTTTGTCTTGTTTTTTTTGGTGGGTAAGAACTTCATCAGTAAAAAAACGACTGCGGCAACCACAGATAAAATGACAAGGAGGTTCTGTATCATGGTACGAAGGTAAGAAATCAAAGATGGAATCAAAAAACGATTTGGCAAAGGAAAGCCATCAAATAAGCCATGCCACCATACGTAAGGGTTTGAAGGATGGGCCATTTCCAACTTTTGGTTTCGCGTTTCACTACGGCTAAGGTCGACATGCATTGGAGCGCGTAAACGTAGAATACCATCAGTGAAATTCCTGTGCCTAAATCATAGACAAGGGTACCGTTTTCATGTCGATCTCGCTTCATTTTAGTGCGCAGACTTAGGTTGTTCTCGGTTTCATTCGCAGCGTAAATGGTTGCCATAGAGCCCACAAACACCTCTCGTGCAGCGAAAGAGGTAATCAAACCTATCCCAATTTTCCAATCGTATCCCAAAGGTTTAATGACCGGGACCAGTGTCTTACCGAAAATACCTATATAGGAATGCTCAAGTTTTACCGATTCAACCATGCTTTGCTTTTCGGTCATGGAAGCTTTTTGGTAACGACTTGTTTTATGTAGGCAAGACAGTGCCTGTTTTTTTTCGGTTGTGGGACCATGGCTGGAAAGTGCCCAAAGCACAATGGAGATTGCAACGATGATTTTTCCCGCTTCAAAAGTGAAGAGCTTTATTTTATCCAAGACTGTGATTCCAACATTTCGCCACACGGGGGCTTTGAAATCTGGAAGTTCCATGAGTAAGAAATTTTGGTTTTTTTCTTTGAGTAACTGCTTCATTACCCATGCGACCGCCAAAGCCGAAAACATTCCTAAAAAATAGAGTGCAAACAAGACCAAACCCTGCAATTGAAAGATCCCCAAAATCCTTTCCTTTGGTATGACCAAAGATATCAACAAGGTAAAGACAGGAATCCTTGCGCTGCAGCTCATCAAGGGTGCGACAAAAAGGGTAATGGTACGTTCTTTCCAACTTGGGATGGTACGGGTAGCCATAATTCCTGGAATGGCACAGGCCATACTGGAAAGCAAAGGAACGATGCTTCTTCCGTTCAATCCAAAAGGTTTCACAATGCGGTCCATGATAAAAACAACCCGGGTTAAATAGCCGGTTTCTTCCAAAATGGCAATAAAGAAAAACAACAAAGCAATTTGGGGAATGAAAATAAATACCCCCCCTAATCCAGGAAGCACACCCGAACAAATGAGGTCGGTGAATACACCAGGGGGCAGCGCATTTCTGCTTGCATTTGCTGCTTTTTGTATGGCAATTTCTATCCATTCCATGGGATAAGCGGACAGCGTAAAAACACATTGAAAAATAACGAACAAGATCAAAGAAAAGATTGCATACCCAAAGAAGGGATGGGTTAACATTGCGTCTAATTTTGACTTCGATTGGGGCAAAGGTTTTTGTGTAACGACCTCCTCAAGCCAAAAGTCAATCTTTTTATAACGGTCTTCAGCTTCCTTTTTTTGTGCTGCGATGTCCTCTAAGGATAGCATTTGGTACCCCTCTAAAAACATGGGGTTGACTTTCTTTTCTTTAATTTGTAAATCAATGGCTTCCAACAAGCGATTCTTTCCAAGGCCGACCCTGGCATTCATTAATACAATGGGGGTATTTGGAATCTGCTTTTGAAAGGTGGCCAGGTCGATTTCAATTCCTTTCTTTGCCGCAATGTCCTGCATGTTCAAGACCAACACCAATGGAATTTGAAGGTCTGACAATTGGGTGAAAAGGTAAAGGTTCCTCTGTAAGTTGGCGGCATCGATGATTACAATGCCAAGTTCTGGATAGTTTAAGTCACTGGGATTTTTTAAAATGTCGTATACCACTTCTTCCTCTTTCGATCTCGGGTAGACACTGTAAATCCCCGGTACATCGAAAAGACTGTGCATCTCTCCGTTTCGTTCGAATTTTGCTTCCTTTTTTTCTACCGTAACCCCCGGGAAATTAGCTGTTTTCTGTTTTAAACCGGTTAAAAGATTGAAAAGGGAACTTTTACCTGTGTTGGGATTGCCAAAGAGTGCGATTCTCATAGGAGGTAGCTTTGAATCAAACCCTTACTTAACCTTGTCGACCAATAGGTAATTGGCTTCCTCACTTCGAATGGAAAGGGTAGTGTTACCAAAATGAATGGCAATGGGACCGTTGAAAGGGGCCTTTAAAATCAGAGAAAACCTTGTTCCTTCAATCAATCCGAGTTCTGCAAGTTTCGTAGAAAAAAGCGGATTGCTGATGCTTTTAAGGATGGCGCTTTGACCCAATGAAAGAAGATTCAATTTCATACAACAAAAATAACACGGAAGTCTATGATTCCCTATACCTTAAAATAGGTATTTATCCCCTTAATACAAATCGCGCCGTTTGCCGAGATCGCTGTGCAATAAGTATCTCTTTGTCTCTCGTGATTTGGCGAATGGTATGGTCGTCATAATGGCGTATGGTAACCAATTCAACGGGTGTGTTGTATTTGCACTTGTAATTTGGACTCAACCGTAGAATTAACTTGTCAATCTCAACCTTGTCGGCATCTACCAAAGTCGAAAAATTCAAGGCGGAGTTTTGCATTAAGTTGATTTTGATGCGAGCAGTGTAAAAAATGTCAAAAATCTTTGCCAATGCATCCTCATTAATGAAAGAAAAATCCGTCGCCGAAATGGATATCAATGTTTGGTTCTTTTTTACAATAAAAGAGGGAATCAAATGGTCTCTGTCGCCTTCTTCCTGAATCGTTGTTCCCGGCGCTTCGGGTGCTAAAAAACCTTTGACATACAGGGGGATGTTTTTGTTTTGTAAAGGTTTTATGGTTTTCGGATGAATGACACTTGCCCCAAAATAGGCCAATTCAATCGCCTCTTTATAGGAAATGATAGGTAGCAATTTTGTTTTTTCGAAGTATTTAGGGTCAGCATTCAACATGCCAGGTACATCCTTCCAAATGGTGACACTTTCTGCATTCGTACAGTAAGCAAAAATCGCTGCGGAATAGTCAGATCCCTCTCTGCCCAACGTAGTTGTGAATCCCTCTGCCGTATGCCCAATAAATCCTTGGGTCACAAAAATGTTTGATCGGTGTTCAATGGCTTTGATTTTATTTTGAATCAACATTTCTGTCTTGTCCCATTTAACATTCGCTTCTTGGTAATGGTGGTCTGTACGGACCAATTGTCGCGCATCCATCCATTCGCAAGGCATTCCCAATTCGATAAGATACTCGGTGAGAATGTTTGCGGAGAGATACTCTCCAATGGAAATGATTTGATCGTACTCAAATCCAGGATGATCCGAAATGGATTGCGTAAAACGGTCTTGTAATTCGTCAAATGTTTTCTCGATCCTTTGAAAGACCTTGTGTTGCTTCTCACGGAACAATCCACCTGCAATCAACATATGAAACGCCTTGAGTTCCTCCACTTGGTGAAAGTAATTTGCTTCGTTTTGGGTCTGCAAAGAATGTAAAATTGCCTCCAACGCATTCGTTGTTTTCCCCATGGCTGAAACCACAAGGATCAAAGGGTCATGCTCGAATTTTTGAACCAGGTTGCCTACATTAACGATGGCATCCGAACTTTTCATAGATGCACCTCCAAATTTGAATACTTTCATGGCTAACTCAATTTTTTAGTAAGGGCTTGAATGACCGTTTTGGCTGGTTGGTTTTCATAAATAATTTGATAAACGGCATTCAATATGGGTAAATCCACTTTAAATTTCTGGTTGATTTCCACCAAGCTTTTTACGGCATAATATCCTTCGGCGATCATTCCAATTTCGAGGCTTGCTGCCTCAACCGTGTGACCTTGACCTAACAAATAGCCAAATTTCCGGTTCCGAGAAAATTTTGAATACGCAGTGACCAATAAATCTCCGAGATAGGCACTGCTTTTTACATCCCTGTGCACTGGGTTTACCACATCGATGAATCGTTCAATTTCTTGAATTGCGTTGGAAACCAATACCGCTTGAAAGTTATCACCGTACCCAAGTCCATCACAAATACCTGATGCCAAGGCATATACGTTTTTTAAGATGGCTGAAAATTCAGCCCCAAATAGGTCTTCGCTCACATTTGTAACGATGTACTCGCATTGAAGAAGAGCGGCGAGTGCTTTGGCTTTTTCGATGGCTTCACATCCAATGGTTAAATAAGACAGCCTTTCCAGGGCGACTTCTTCCGCATGGCAAGGACCACAGATGATTCCAATATTGCCGTAAGGAATTTCGAAGGTTTTGTGCAGGTAGCGCGCTGGAATGGCGTTGAATTCCGGTACAATGCCTTTGATCGCTGAGAATACTGTTTTTCCATGAAAATCTTGGGCGGTAAGTGGTTCCAAAAGGGAATGTAAAAAGGCGGCAGGCGTAGCCAGTACAATGAGGTCAGCTTCGCGTATGATGTCTCTTAGGTTGGTAGAAAGGTTCAGTTGATTGGCTTGAAATGCGATGGAAGGCAAATACTTCGGTTGATGGCCGTTCGCTCGTATGTATTCCACCGAATCCATGTTGCGCATCCACCAAGAAACCTTAGGTAAATGGTTGGAAAGCAATTTTACCAGGGCAGTTGCCCAGCTTCCTCCGCCGATGACGGCTACTGTTGGTTGTTTGAATGCACTCACGCATTGCAAAGTTAAGAAAAAGCTAAGGTTAATTGAAGTTTACAACTTCGCCTGAATTTAAGGCTACTAAAAAAGATTCACGCATTCGCTCCAATTTTAGTTTCGCATGCGGATTCCCTGCGCGGGCATCATCTTTTAGGCGATAATAGGTGTCTAAAGATTGACCGAATAAATCCTGTTCCAGCTTCTTTTTGATGTCCATGATTTTGGCATTCACCCCGATGAGGTAATGTTCTATCTCACCCAATCGCGTCAATTCCTCATTGGAAAGCTCTTCTTTTTTAAGCAAATGGTGGTAATGCGGGAGCAATTCACTCAACAAAGTGATGAACCTTTCGAGTTCTTCATCTAGTTCTTTCTTATTGGATTTGAAGTTTGCCATTTCCGTTTTTACCTGTTTAAATATAATGGTAATTCAATAATGCAAACATGAATGTTAAAAATTTAACATTAAATTTTTTTGAAACGTAAAATAATTTTTTTAAGACACTATTTCCCAGGCGGATAAAGAATTGCCCGCCAAGAATTCCTTGTGGTTCATTCTGCGTTTTCCCTCGGGTTGAAGTTCGGAAACACTCAAATAAAAATCAGCACATGGAAAAAGAATTCCCGAAGGATCTGATTTTAGAAAGGCATTGCCTTCCACAAGGATTTCGGTTGCTTTTGCTTCATGAATTTTGAAATTCTGCGTTTGTTCTTTCACTGTGTTTCGCAACTGGCAATAGGAAGAAGGATACGGATGCAGTCCACGAACCAATTGTTGCAATTCGAAGGCTGTTTTTTCAAAGTGTAATTTTGTGTTTACCTTGGTTAGTTTTGGCGCTGCAAGCAAAGGCGTGTTCGATGGGAATGCTTGGGGTTCAGCCGTAAGGGTTTCATTTTCAATTTCATTCAGGGTTTCTACCACCAATTCTTTTCCAACGGCAATCATCTCATCGTGTAAGGTTCCAGCGTCCCATTCTGCATCGATGTTGATTTCTTGCTGCATCAATATCTTTCCTGCATCAATTTCTTCATTGATAAAAAAGGTAGTCACACCCGATATTTTCTCACCATTGATGATGGCCCAATTGATAGGGGCTGCGCCACGGTATTGGGGGAGGAGGGAAGCATGCAGGTTAAAGGTTCCCAACCTTGGCATTTGCCAAACCTCTTTTGGCAGCATGCGAAAGGCAACGACCACGAATAAATCCGCATTGAAGGCCCGAAGTGTTTCCAAAAAATCCAAGTCTTTCAGAGAGGTAGGCTGTAAAACGGGGATGTTGTGATGGCTTGCTGTAATTTTCACATCACTCTGCTTAAGTTGCTGACCGCGTCCCGCAGGTTTGTCGGCAACCGTCACCACTGCTGCAACCTCATGCGCTGAGTCTAAAAGACGTGCTAAAATCCTTTCTGCAAAAAAAGGGGTGCCCATGAAAACAACTTTTAATCCCATGCTAAATCATTTTTTGGTTCCACTTAAATAGGCGTAAGTACAAAATGGATAAGGTTCCTATCGTTCCAAAATAGATATACTCAATGGTCCATACGTGCAAGATGTCGAAATGCCAAACTTTAATAAAAAGATAAGCTGAGGCGATGTACACCGAAACACTCACGAATTCGATGATCATTGATGAAACCGTATTACCACTTCCGTGAATGGTTTGGAAATACACCGAAATAAACCCGTAAAGCAAAATAGAACCCACAATGAGCCGCAAGATTTCTGCACTGTCTTTATTGTAACTTGGGTCCGGATTGATCCACGAAATCAAGGTTTCTGGGTACAATATAGCGCCATGAAAACTCAAAGTCATAAAACACAAGGTAAGAAATTGAATCCGCCGCTGAATTTTTGGTAAAGCATCCTGCCTGTTCGCTCCAATGTATTGTGAAATATAGGTTTTTGTCGTGCCCGCAAATCCCCAAATGGGTACAAAAGCCAAGAAATAGATCGAGCGAATGTTTTGAGAAACCGTTAATTCATGTTGTCCCATCTGCTCAATCCACATGAAAAATACCGTCCACGTAAACAAGCCTGCAAATCCTTGAATCATTAAAGGCGTACCCACACGAAGCAATTCTTTGATTTCGTATCCGATGGCTTTGATGCGTGTAAAAACTTGGTATTCTTTTCGGTCTTTTGAGACGAGGGTATAACTTAAAATGAAAACCATTCCAAGCCCGTCGGCAATGCTCGATGCGGTTGCCGCTCCCGCCACGCCCATTTTCGGAAAAGGACCGATGCCAAATACAAGGTAATAATCCAATACAATGTTGGAAGTTGCGGTAAGCAAGGCTGAAATTAATACCACCCAAGTTTTTCCCCGGGAAAGGTAATACGCTTGCAATCCCAAAGTGACCACACCAAAGAACAAGGCGTAACTCCTGTGTCGGATGAAAACCCCCTGCAATCGACCAATTTCTTTGTTGTTGGATAGGAATGCAATCCAGTCTGGAACAAAAAAGTAAAGCAAAGTAAACAGCACAATCGCCATAACAAAGAGTACAATCCACGTTGCATTTAAGATTCTTCCCACTTGCTTTCCATCCGATTCTCCGATCCGTCTTGCCATGATGATTTGGGCACCATCGCTCATCCCTAACAACACCATGTAAAAAGTAATGTACGCCAATCCTCCATTTCCAACGGCGTCAAACGCGTGAATGGAATAGCGACTTACAAACGCTGTATCTGTAATCAACACAATGGATTGTATAAAACCAGACACCATCATTGGTAAGGCCACGCGAAGGATGGTACTGTATTTTAGGTCAAGCAGTTTATTCGACATAGAGGATGAGGCCTTTTAAATACTCACCTTCTGGGTGAAATGCGTTTATGGGATGATCGGCGGGTTGGTGAAGTTGGTGCAAAATTCGAACATTGCGTTTCGCTTCAATGGCGGCTGAAATGACTGTATTCGTAAACAATACCTTGTCGATCACCTGGGAACACGAAAAAGTCATCAGCATCCCACCGCTTTTAATTTGACGTATGGCATGTGCATTCAAGCGTTTATAGCCTTGAATCGCTTGGTGTTTTTTGTCCCTGTGTTTTGCAAAAGCAGGTGGGTCCAAAACAATGATGTCATAATCGATCGGAAGTTCTTTCATATAGTCCATCGCATCGGCAAGGATGGCGTGGTGCTCCCCTTCAAATTGATTCAATGCAATGTTTTCCTCTGTAAGGGCAATCGCTTTCTTGGAACTGTCCAACGAGCTTACAACGGTAGCCCCTTGCACCAAAGCTTGCAGACTAAATCCTCCTGAATAGCAAAAGGTATTCAATACTTTTTTTCCTTGTGAAAGCAATCCTAAAAGGCGTCTGTTTTCTCGCTGGTCAATGAAAAACCCTGTCTTTTGACCATTTACCCAATCGATGGCGTATGTAATTCCATTTTCTTTTGCGTAATGTGGCACCGTGCAGTCCCCGAAAACATAGCCGTCTTGCTCGTCTTTACGCTTGGGAAGTGTCTCCGATGATTTGTTGTAAACGGCAATCAAATCGGATGTAAGAACTTGTTGCAATGCAAGAGAAATCGCTTCAAGGTGTTGGGTCATTCCAATTGAATGGCATTGAATGACAGCGACTTTTGCATAATAATCAATCACAAGTCCAGGTAAATTATCACCTTCACCATGACAAAGTCGACAGATTTCATTGCTGTCCGTGAAAAGGCCCAGTTTTCTCCTTAGTTGTACAGCATTTTCAATTTTCTTCAACCAAAATTCTGAGTCAATGACACATGGTTCAAAAGAAAGTACGCGAACGGCAATCGATGCGTGCTGGTAATGCCCAACGGCTAAGAACGCTTTCTTTGCATCCGTAACCGTTACCAATTCTCCATCGGTTAACGCACTACAATCCGTTGAAATGGCCCCTGAAAAAATCCAAGGATGCTGACGCTCAATGGAAAATTCTTTTCCTTTCTTTAATTGGATTTCAGGATACATGGTGACAAAGTTAGCCAATTAATACAAACCTGATTTTTAAGTATAGACGAAGTGTTGTGTAAAATGAATAACTTTGGAAAAAATGCAATAATGGCGAATAAAAGAATCCTTAAAAAGGAAATTAATGTGATGGTTTTTGATGTGATTGACGAGTGTCTGTATATTCAAGAAATCAATGAAGATAAATTCGAGGCAACAGAGGCCGTAATCGAAGAAGCCATTTCATTTTACAACGCGTCTTTGGAAGCCATGAATAAAGGAAAAGCCAAAGCTGATTTTCGCAACATTGTGGCAAGCGTAGAGGAGAAATCTATTTATTTCACAGATAAACTCAATACACTGAACGCATAAGGTTCAAGTGCATAGTTTTCAGGTGTTTACCACGTGTTCGTTGGAAGCCAAATTACTTCGCCTATTAATTTTGTTATCTTAGCGTAAATTAATTTATGGCTATACCTACAAGATTATTCGACCTTCCTTCTCATCAACTTAAGAATTTTCCTCGTACGGATCTCTTTAATACAAAGCACGAAGGTAAGTGGACCTCAATGAGTACACACGCTTTCATGGCAAAATGTACCCAATACGCAAGGGGTTTGATACAGTATGGAATTAAACCGGGAGATTTTATCGCCGTTGCTTCCGCAAATAGAGTGGAATGGAACATCCTAGACATCGCAGTGCAACAAATAGGTGCCGTTTTGGTGCCCTTGTATCCCAACATTTCTTCAAAAGATTATGCCTACATCCTAAATGATTGTGGCGCTGTTCTGATGTTCGTTGGAAATGAAGAGATAGCCTTAAAAATCAATGAAATTCGCGACAACGCATCCAAACTTAAAGAGGTTTTTGCATTCGATACAATCGCAGGAACCACACATTGGACGAATCTATTACTGGCGTATGAGTCCATTCCAGAGTCCGAAGTGAACGACCGTATGCAACAGGTCAAGGAAGATGATTTAGCTACCATTATTTATACATCCGGTACTACGGGAAATCCAAAAGGGGTAATGTTGTCCCATAAAAACATCCTGTCCAATGTTTTGGCTTGTGTGGAACCGATTCCTGCCGACAACCAGTCAAGGGTGTTGACTTTTCTTCCCATCTGTCACATCTATGAGCGCATGCTACACTACCTCTACATGTACATCGGATGCGCCATCTATTTTGCCGAATCAATGGATACCATTGGGGAAAATATTAAAGAAGTTAAACCCCATGTTTTTTCTGCCGTGCCTCGCCTAATTGAAAAGGTGTTTGATAAAATCATGTCGAAAGGGGAAGAGCTGAAAGGCATTAAAAAAGTACTGTTCTATTGGGCTGTTAATTTGGCTGAAAAGTATAATGATGTGCACAATTCAGCTTGGTACCGTTGTCGTTTAAGCGTCGCTCGAAAACTGATTTTTAAGAAATGGCAAGAAGCCCTTGGGGGAAATGTTAATGCAATCGCCTCCGGAAGCGCGGCCCTACAACCACGTTTGGCTAGGATATTTTTAGCTGCGGGAATCCCGATTCTTGAAGGCTATGGAATGAGTGAAACCTCTCCAGTCATATCAGTGAATTGCCATTCGAAAGGAATTCGTGTAGGTACCGTTGGTGCGTTGATTGAAGGCGTCGAGGTGAAATTCGAAGCCGATGGAGAGATTTTGGTAAAAGGTCCCAATGTAATGCTGGGCTATTTTAACAATCCTGAAGCTACGAATGAAGTTTTTACCGAAGACGGTTGGTTGAAAACAGGTGACATCGGAACTTTTCAAGATGAAGTATTTCTTAAAATTACCGATCGAAAGAAAGAGATTTTCAAAACTTCTGGCGGAAAATACATCGTCCCTCAGTACATCGAAAATACCATGAAAGAATCTCGTTTCGTTGCACAAATCATGGTGGTAGGAGAGAACCAGAAATTTCCAGCAGCCTTTATTGTACCGAATTTTTCATTTGTGAAGGAATGGGCCGAGCGCCACGACATGGATTTCACAGGAATGAAGAATGAAGAAATTGTCGAAAATCCAAAGGTAATTGCGCGAATCGAAAAAGAAGTAGCTGAAATGAACGGACAGCTTGGGTCTTGGGAACAACTGAAAAAAATTAAGTTGATTTCACAAGAATTTACCATAGATGGAGAAGAGCTCACGCCTACCTTGAAACTGCGTCGTAAGAACATCTTGGCAAAATACAACCAAGCCTTTCAAAACTTGTATCAATAAAAAAAAAAGGCCTCGTGAGAGGCCTTTTGATTAATGTTTGTCGGTTGTAGTGGTTTTTTTATCACCAGCTGAACAACATTTGCTCGGTTGTGCAGAGCAACAAGCTTTTTTCTTCTTTTTCTTTTTCTTGTCGTCGTCGCGAAGTTCCATTTTTACTTCAGTAGTTGAAGCATATACTTTAGCAGCCATTGAACCCATAAAGGTTAATAAGGCGATAGACATAAATAAATTTTTCATGGTATTTTTTTTTAAAAGTAGTGAATTTTATAGTTTTCCAAGTACATTCAGTTTGTTTTTAACAAGATCCCCAATTTTTATATCCAACTTCGCTTCCAGCGGTAAAAATACATCTACCCTTGAACCAAATTTGATGAAGCCAAATTCTTGCCCTTGCTTTAAATCATCACCCACCTTCGGATAAAAACAAATTCTTCTTGCCACGGCTCCTGCAATTTGACGAATCAAAACTTTTTCTCCGTTTTTTGTCTCTATTACCAAGGTGGTTCGCTCATTGTCAGTAGAACTTTTGGGATTCCAAGCGACCAAATGTTTGCCCGGGTGGTACTGTGTGTAAAGTACTTTTCCTTCAACAGGTACATAATTCGCATGGACATTCAGTGGCGACATAAAAATGGAAATTTGCGTGCACTTCGTTTGAAGGTATTCAGTTTCAAAGACTTCTTCAATGACAACTATTTCCCCATCTGCTGGACAGACAATGTCATCCGCCTCATAAGATTTGTGGCGTTTGGGAATCCTAAAAAACTGAGTAATAAAAAACAAGAAACACAACAAAACAAGCGCTCCAATGGCCATGAGCCAATATGGAAAACCACTTATGCCTAACAGATAGCCCAATCCGCCCGTTAATAAAAGCGCGATTGCTATTGTATTTCTACCTTCCTTGTGAATTTTCATCGGTCAAATTTACCAATAATAATAAAGCATATGCCAGCAATAGAAGAAGGGTATGGTAAACAGGGCAGCATCAAAACGATCCAAAACCCCGCCGTGACCCGGTAACAATTTCCCGCTGTCTTTTAGCGCCAAACTTCTTTTGAATAAGGATTCTAACAAATCTCCAAATATGGCACATGGGGCAATGATACATGCTGCAATGAGCCAAAAGAATGTTTGTCCTTGGTTCACATAGGTCCCAATAAAATACCCCACCAAAACAGTGAATACAATGCCCCCAATGCTGCCTTCCCAGGTTTTTTTCGGAGAAATTCTTTCAAAAAGCTTGTGCTTGCCAAAGAACCTTCCAATGAAATAGGCCATGGTGTCATTGGTCCAAATTAACAAAATCATCCCGGCCACACTTGGTAAGTATTGATTGTTTCTAAGGTTTAAATCAATGGTCAAATAAAAAGGGATGACAATGTAAATGATGCCAAATACAAGCACAGATATGTTAATCAAAGGTTGGGCTTCTCGTTTCCATAACTCCGTTAAAACCAATAAGAAAAACATCGGGAAAATTACGGTGATAGATATAACGGGCAAGAACTTCATGCTGATTCCCACCAATAAGGTGTATATAAAAATCCCTATGAAAATACCCAATTCTTTGCTGACTTTAACGACCGAATGGCTGTCAAACATTTTGTAGAATTCCCATAAGCCGACAATCATGAAAAAACTGAAGGTAAGGCCTTGCGCAAGTGGACTGTAGAGTGTGGATCCTAACACAAACAACCCGAAAACCAATGCTGTAATTGTCCTTTGTTGTAGGTTGGTCATCCTTTTTTTTACGAAGTTACGCATAAAAACAGGTGTGTGTTTAATCAACCTTATTAAGTTTCTTGCGCCTTAACAGGAAATTATTTTGAAATTAATCTTGAATAAATCGAACCTAATCTTTATTGGAATCTGGCCCTGTTTCCTCCTCCGATTTCTTTGCTTCCTCAGGTTGCGTCGCTTCAGGGGTTTCTTCAACGCTGTTTTTTTGCGCCTCGTTTTCCACTGTCTCTACTACCGGTCTTACCGAATCATTGTGTAAATCGATAAGTGGATCCCATGGTCGTTTTCCGAAAATAGATTCTAAATCTTCCTTGAAAATCACTTCCTCTGTAAGCAGTTTTTCTGCCAGAGAAATCAAATGGTCTTTATTTTCAGTAAGCAAAACCAATGCTCTTTGGTATTGCGTTTCTATCAAATTTGAAACTTCTTGATCGATGATTTTTGCCGTTTCCTCTGAATAAGGTTTGGTAAAGGTATCTCGTCCCTGTGAATCGTAAAAAGAAATGTTTCCTATTTTTTTATTCAAGCCATAAATGGTGACCATGGCGTAGGCTTGCTTGGTGACTTTTTCTAAATCACTCAATGCGCCCGTGCTGATTTTACCAAACATAAGCTCTTCCGAAGCCCTTCCGCCAAGCGCAGAACACATTTGATCCAACAATTGCTCAGTGGTGGTTATGCTGCGTTCTTCAGGTAGGTACCATGCCGCCCCCAAAGATTGTCCGCGAGGTACGATGGTAACTTTTACCAAAGGAGAAGCATGTTCCAACATCCAAGAAATGGTTGCGTGACCTGCTTCGTGAAAGGCAATGGTTTTCTTTTCCTCAACCGTAATGATTTTGTTTTTCTTTTCTAAACCCCCAACAATTCGGTCAACGGCATCTAGGAAGTCTTGTTTACCAACTTTCTTTTTATCCTTTCTGGCCGCAGTCAAGGCTGCCTCGTTACATAAATTCGCGATGTCAGCCCCAGAAAAACCAGGTGTCTGTCTTGCTAAAAAGTCGATGTCAATATCCTTTTCAAGTTTTAAAGGCTTTAAATGAACCTGGAAAATCTCCTTGCGTTCATTAATGTCAGGCATGTCGACATAAATTTGACGGTCAAAACGACCTGCCCGTAACAAGGCACTGTCCAAAACATCCGCTCTGTTTGTTGCTGCAATGATTATAACGCCGCTGTTTGTCCCAAAACCATCCATTTCAGTTAAGAGTTGGTTGAGGGTGTTTTCGCGTTCGTCGTTTGAGTTGAAACCATTGTTTTTACCGCGCGCTCGACCTATCGCATCAATTTCATCAATAAAGATAATGGCCGGTGCTTTTTCTTTGGCTTGCTTAAAAAGGTCGCGTACCCTGGAAGCACCTACGCCCACAAACATTTCGACGAAATCCGAACCTGACAAAGAAAAGAAAGGAACTTTTGCTTCTCCTGCAACTGCTTTTGCAAGCAAGGTTTTTCCAGTTCCCGGAGGCCCTACCAACAAAGCACCTTTAGGGATTTTTGCGCCGATGTCCGTGTATTTTTTCGGGTGTTTAAGGAATTCAACAATTTCAACGATTTCTTCCTTAGCGCCTTGCAATCCTGCCACATCTTTAAAAGTAATGTTGGTCGATTTACCTTTGTCGTACAATTGTGC
>RFQZ01000003.1 GCA_009924735.1 Flavobacteriia bacterium
TGCATCGAATTTCGAAGTTTACCGGAAAAGAAGGTTCCATTCCCAAGGTAAATAAACTCGGAACACAAGCTTGGGCAACCCTCAAAAACAAAACAAAAAGCACTGATAGTTTTCCTTGTTTTTTTCAAGGAGGTCCGTCCGCAGCATTTCAAAATTCTTATTGAAACTCGTTTGCGGTAAAAAATTAAATGCGATGATTTCTGAGTTCTTCCACTTAGAATGTAAGCCCCATTCAATGGTAGCGGAAGCATCCAAAGCTTTTTCCAATTGTAGAGCATCAACATACAATTGATTCGGTGGCGTTGGGGTCAAAACGAATTTCTTTTCGGAAAAAATTTTACTCGCTTTTTCAAATTCGGCATCTACAACGGAACGAAGTCTTTCATAATCATTGAGCCAAATACAGGTGTCCTTCCCAAGAAAGCTGAAGATGTCCGTCAAACCTTCTGAAAGCAATTCATTTTGTACATTGGGAAGAATGTTAAAGAACTTAAATTCTTTGAGGGATAGCTGAGAGGCCGGGTCGAAGGTCCGAATGGACTCAACCTCATCTCCAAAAAATTCAATCCGATAAGGGACCTCATTGGCATAGGAATACACATCAATGATTCCTCCTCTGATGGCAAATTGTCCGGGTTCATAGACAAAATCGACACTGTCAAAATGAAATTCCAGAAGTAGTTCATTTATAAATTGAATGGCATAGGTCTGTCCCACCTCAATTTTCATGGTTAAGGAATCCATGTTTTTCCTGGTTGGCACTTTTTCAAACACCGCTTCAGGGTACGTAACGATGCACGTTTTCTTATGAGAAGCTATTTTATCCAAGACTTCAGCCCGTGCAACCACATTGGCATTGTCAATTTCTTCAAATTGATAGGGAACTTTATAAGATGCGGGAAAAAAAACAACAGAAATGGGCTCTGAAACCAAGTTCTCCAGGTCGTTGAAAAAATAGGCGGCTTCTTCTTTATCTGAAAGAATAAAAAGATTGGTCTGGGGATTGGTCTGAACGAAAGTTGCAGCGGAAAATGCAATGGAGGAACCTACATGACCTTTCCATAAGACATGCGCGTTCCCCTTGCCCAAAAAATTTTGGGTTTGTTGGTATTGAACGGACTCCTTAACAATCGAGGCAAACGATTGGTTTTTCATACAGACCGCGAAGGTACATTAATGTGCTTTAAGCCCCTAGGATTTTATGATAAAAAGGACATTGCTTTTTCAACCATGTCTTTAGACCCTACATAATAGGGAACACGTTGATGTAATTTTTGGGGTATTAAATCCAAGATTCTTTCCCGACCAGTGGTCGCTAACCCCCCAGCTTGTTCAGCAATGAAGGCCAAAGGATTGCATTCATAAAGCAACCTCAATTTACCCTCCGGAGCAGTTAATACATCTGGGTAGATGTAAATACCCCCTTTAATGAGGTTTCTATGAAAATCCGCAACCAAGGATCCAATGTACCTTCCAGAGTAAGGTTTTCCCGTTTGGTTTTCCCTGCTTTGACAGTATTTAATGTATTTTGTGAGGCCAACTTCGCACTCGTTGATGTTGCCCTCGTTCATGGCATATAACCTTCCAATTACCGGCATTTGCATGTTGGGGTGAGAAAGACAAAATTCATCGGAAACTGGGTCCAATGTAAATCCATTTACACCTTGTCCGGTGGTAAACACGAGCATGGTAGAAGAGCCATAAAGCACATAACCTGCACAAAGCTGATCCTTTCCAGGTTGCAACATGTCTTCCAGTGTTGCGGGCGTACCCACGGGAGATTTTCTTTCATAAATTGAAAAGATGGTCCCGATGGAGACATTCACATCGATGTTGCTTGACCCATCCAAGGGATCAAACAGGGCGATGTATTTTCCTTGTAAGGAGGTTGGGTGATCAAAAGACAAGAAATCCTCATTTTCTTCAGAAGCGATCCCACAAATTTGGTTTCCTGATTTAAACGCTTGGATAAAGGCAACATCCGCGACAACGTCCAATTTCTGTTGCTCCTCACCTTGTATGTTAGTTTCTCCTTGCGCACCGAGGATGTTGTCCACTAAACCTGCTCTGCGAATGTCGATGCTAACCGTTTTGGCTGCCTGGGTGATGTCCGAGAAAAGCTGAACTAAATCAGAAGGTTTTATGGCAAAATCTTGCTGATGGTGAAGAATAAAATCGTTTAACGTAATGTGTTTCGACATGGCATTAATCGAACCAATGGCCATAAATTTCTTGAACCTCAATCGGATTTAAGATTAAAGTCGGTATTAAGGCATCATTGGTAATAATGTATTGCTCGTATTTAGCATTGAATACCCCAAAAATATTGTTGCGATTTAAATTCATGATTGAAATTAGGTCTGCGTTGATAAGGCTTGCATATTTAACCACCTCTTTTTCAAAATCTTTATTGGACAAAACGGTAGAATCCATTTGGATTTTACGTTCCTTAAGATAAATCTCACAAACTGTTTTGTGATCTTCTAATTGTGCTCTCAACTCTGGGTTGGTTTCATCCGGAAGAACGATGTGAACCTTTGAATCAAAATACAATGCCAATTTAGCTACGGTAGACAGTTTTTGACGTGTCTGAATGTGTAAATCTAAAGGAACTACAATGGATTTGTACCCTCCTGGTCGAACGGGTTTATCTTGTACAATAACAAATGGAACTTGAGAGCTCGTCACTACGCGAAGGGCGTAGCTTCCTGTTATGTTTTGCCATCCCTGTGCACCGTGCGTTCCCATAAAAATCAATTCTGCCTGGTGTTCCGCTGCAAATTCTGAAATGCTATTAAAAATATTTCCAATTCGGATGTTATTTGTGATCGTTATCCCGTCAGAAACATTTGCTGATATAATTTCATCAATTTTATCCGTTGCAGAAGAAATTTCCTTTTCATCGTTTACAACATGTAAAATATGAATGGTGGTTTTTTGATTTTTTGCCGTTTCAATTGCATGATTTAGCGCAACATCCGCTACGGAGGTAAAATCGTGGGGAACTACAAAGGATTTATGTTTCATGACATTAATTTTTGACAAAAATAAAGGAAAGATACTATAATTTATAAATTTGAGGCAATATATTTACATGACTTTGCTCATGAAAAAAACGCACCCTTAACAAGATTGATTTGAAAATTATTGGAAGCCTGTTAAAAAAAACATCTGAGATTGGTTACAAACGAATCAATCGGAAACAATTAAGCTATCAAAATCAGTTGATGGTGCTCAATGGTTTGTTAAAAAAGGCACAAAACACCGAGTTTGGTTTTTTTCATGATTTCAAAGGTTTGTTAAGTAAAAAAGATGCCGTAAGTCAGTTTCAGAATCAAGTCCCCATAATGGATTACGAAGAAGCGTACGAAAAGTGGTTACACAAAACCATTAATGGGCATCCAGATTGCACTTGGCCCGGTAAGATTAAATATTTTGCCCTTTCCTCGGGTACGACAGGAAGCCCAAGTAAAAGAATCCCTGTTAGCATGGAAATGATTCGTTCCTTCCAACGGAGCAGCATACGCCAATATTCAATTTTACATGCATTGGATTTGGACGAAGCTTTTTTCAATGCCTCTGGCCTGGCCGTTGGAGGCTCCTCCCAAATCAAAAAAATCAACGGACATTACGAAGGTGATTTGAGTGGCATATTGAAGAAACATACCTCTTTGCTGGTCAAACCGATCACCCGGCCTGGCAATAAAATTTCTGCCATATCAGATTGGAACGACAAATTGGATGCAATGGTAGAGCGCGCTCCGAAATGGGACATTGGCATCATTGCGGGAATACCAAGTTGGTGTTTGATGTTAATGGAAAGAATCATTGAAAAATACGATTTAAACACCATTCATGACATTTGGCCAAACCTACGGGTGTATGTACACGGTGGTGTTTACGTTGAACCCTACCTCGATCGATTAAGTAAAATATGTTCCAAGGAAGTATTCTTGCTCGATACCTATTTAGCCAGTGAAGGGTATTTTGCTTTTCAGGTAAGTCCGAACCAAAAAGGCATGAAAATCATGATGAACAATGGAATATTTTTTGAATTTATTCCTTTTGATTCGAGGTATTTCAGTGAGGATGGCGAATTGAAATCGAATTATGATGCCTTAACGATTAGCGAAGTAAAAGAAGGCGTGGATTATGCGTTGGTAATTTCTACAAATGCGGGACTTTGGCGTTATTTAATTGGGGATTTGGTGCGTTTTGTTGACGTTAGAGATTCTCGATTGATTATTTCAGGAAGAATTAAACAATTCCTAAGTCTTTGTGGAGAGCATTTGTCCTTGGATAACATCAACCAAGCATTAAAAAAAGTCAGTGACGTCAATCCCTCCTTTGAGCCAGAATTTACCATTTTCGTTGACAAAGAGGCTCAATTGCATCATTGGTATTTTGAACAATCCAACGACCAAATCGACCCAGAACGCCTGCTGTCAAAAATTGACCAAGAGCTTTGTAAATTAAACGACGATTACAAATCCGCAAGAAAATACAGTTTGGCAAATCCAAAAATCACCCTATTACCGAAAGGCATCATTTATGAATACATGAATTCATTGGCGAAATTAGGTGCCCAGAATAAAATGCCCAGGGTATTAAATGAATCTCAAGCGGAAAATTGGCATGCTTTTTTAAAAAAAGCAGGATTGATTTAACGAATCTTACGCGTTGAAAACATTCCATTTTTGGTGAATGCATACGCCAAAGAAAACTCAATGGAACTCCTGTAAGCCTTAACGCGTTTTGACAATTCTTGGTCGTAAGAAAATCCGAATTGGAATCCCCCTAAATCCAAATAAACAGTGGGTGAAATGGCTCCTGAAGTTCGTGCATAGAGGCCCGCGCAGAGCCATGCATCGTTTTTCAATCGTGTAAGTTGAGCGGTGCGTTTAAACATAAATTTAAGGAGCGCGCCAAAATTACCTTCGTAGTGCTTTCCTTGTAGGGTTTGCGCTGTTTTTAACTCCAGAAGGATGGTTGAATTCAAAGAAAGTTCGGTTTCTGCATGAATGCCCCATTTTCGCTTCAACCGATCGTTAGAAATCGCATTGTATCTTAATTTTGGAGATGTAATGTGTTGGGAAAAGACACCGATGCAAAAGGATTTTGCATTGGATTGGGATATGTTCGCGTTTCGCTTGTCAAAGGAATAAGCCAAACCTAAGCCTGCATCGACAAATCCGAAGGTGGTAAAGTCCACCGTTTCATTCGCAGGTGCAGAGGGGTCGAAAATGCTTCCATTCCACTGAGAGTAATAGGTCAAGCGAGAAAAATCTGCCGTTCGATTGGTAAAACTCGTTTGCAATCCGGCAGAAAACTTACTGTTTTTTGAAACCTTTACGTTCCCGCTTAGGCTTGCGCCAAAAGAGGTGTTTCCAAACCGAGCGTCGCCACCAACGTCTCTTAAAAAATGGGCACCAAAACCCACAAAAGACTTTGTGTCCAGTTTATTCTTACCATAGGTGCATTCTACCGCTGCCAAGGAGGTTGTGAATTGGGTTCCAGCAGTTATCCACTGGTTACGATTTTGGACCGTAAACCTCTCAAACCCATCAAAATTGCCTACCAAAGACGGGTTTAATAACATCAACGACCTGTCAAATTGGGTGAAATGAAAGTCTTGTGCCCATGGAGAAAAGCACAATACAAACAATCCTAAGGTAAACGATAATTTCATTAGCGAATAAGGGTTATGTTCCCCGAATAAACCTTTTTCTTCCCTGTTTTAAAACGAACGTCCGCCATGTAGGCATACACGCCGCTGTTACAATCCATGCCTTTGTAGCTTCCATCCCACCTTAGGTTTTTATCGTCTGATTGAAAGAGGGTGTTTCCCCAACGATCATACACATAAAAGACAAAATCTTGAACGTCATCTCCAACAATGATTCCATATTGTTCATTTTGAAGGTCCCCAACACCATTAGGTGAAAAGGCTGTTGGAAAATGAATCCCCGTCACCCCAGTTGGATTTACTGTGGTGTCCAAAGGTAAAAAAACCGCAACCAGGTTTTCTGGGGCATTAATGATTACAGAATTGGTATCGCTATCAAAGGGAAGCAACAATGGGCCGGTGGCATATACCCAATGACTGAAAACAAAGCCTGTTTTTGCTTTGGCGACAAGATTTGTTTCTATCCCACCAAAATAAGTGGTCGCCCATGGGTATGTGGGGGCCCAAACAGAATTCACTTTAATTTCTCCCGAATTGGGTGGAGAAACATTAAAGGTAACGGCATGAGGTCCGGTTAACGAATAACAATCTACCAAACCTTGGGTAAGGGCTGTACATCTGGCGTTCATAAAATCCCTCAAAAGCTGGACATTGGTGTTCCATTCAGCGAGGGTTCCTCCCCATTTACCCACCTGTCCTGGCATTTCGGGTGCAATTTCGGCAATCATGCTATCGAGTAGCCCAATGGCATAGCTACAACTTAATTTTGTATTTAAGAGATCTATGTAACGTGTAATGTAATACTGATGTACTTCGGGATTTTCATTGATAAGTTTAGATAACAAGGTCGTATGCCCTTGTCCTCCGGGATCGGGAAGGTTTTCTGCGTTACATGGATCGGCGTCAGGAGCGGTGGATGGCACGCCGGTATAGTTGATGTAATGACCAAAGGTTGCATCAAGATCCCAAAGGGCGTAACGCCATTTTTTTTCATTTCCAGCGGTATCGATGCCTCTCCACCAGGCTGTATTCCAATTAAGCCAATCGGTAGTTACACAATAAGAATTTAACATAAAATAATCCGCCAAGGAGCGCCAATTCAAAAGGCTGTCCACATGTTGAAAATTGGACGCAACCCCCATATTGTTTGATTGAATGTAGCCTTTCAAATTGTTCCAGTTGTTAAGGGCATTGGGCGCACCATATTCTTCCCATGTTCCACCCCACGTTTTTAGGTATTCAATGTGATAACGGTCTTGGTTGGAATAGTATTCCGTAAAATCATGGTCATCAGCCTTCTCTCGAATGTCGTATACGCCCCAATACTGACCATTCAAATACAACACACAAGGCCTCCAGGTTCGTTCATCTAAGCGAAGGTCAGCGCGGGCAGAAAGTTCATGCACAAAAGCATCGCGGATGTGGGCACCCCCAGAGAAGGGATAATTGTCGTTGGCAGCTGCTTTTAGGATAAGGCGTTGAAATTTTGTCCTGGTTTTATAGGGGAAAATGGGGTGTTCAATGTCGCCATTGTATCCATATTGATCGCGATTTATGTAATCAAACCCTCGTTGGGCATAGGCCCAGGAATCGTTCCCATGTTTGTTAAAATCCCCTTGTCCCTCATCGATGAAAACACCATTGTCTTCGAAGAACTCAAAAGCCCCGATGTTACTGGTAGGACCTTGGTTTCCATTGGCAATTAAATCATAAATTCCGACATCACAAATGGAAATAACCGGAATTGTGTGTGTGACATTGATGAAATACGTATTGGTTTCAACAAAGGATGGCAAATTTGCGGAAAGACAGATGGCTCTTAGCACCGTTGTAGTGGAAATTGATAGGGGTCCAACGTACAGATTTGAAGCCGCCGTGGGCGTTGAACCATCTAAGGTATACCTTATGGTAGCGCTTGGATTGCTGCACGAGATGGAAACGGTTTGTCCAGATGGATAAAATCCAGGAGCGAGGCTAAATATGGGCTTAGGGGTGTAAAAAGGAATTGCACCGACATTGGGGGCATTGGGGGTTGGGGTTGTGAAAAGCGAAAAAGTATTTGCGCCATTGGTGGTTCTTCCAACCGAATGGTTTTGTTGCGTAAGGTGGACGATTTTAAATGAATCCACAACCGCCAACGCGGGATTGCTAAGAATGATCCATTCTCCATCGGTTTGAGAAAGGTTAAAATTGGGGTGCAATTCATTCCCGTTGACCAAGTTTCGTTTGGAGCAAAAAACCATTGCATAGCCATTTGGCGCAATGGTTCCCGAGGGGATGGCCCACTTCGTTAGGTTGGTGGGGCGGTCAGACAAATACCAACCTGAAAGATTAACATTGGAACCTGAGACATTGATCAATTCAATCCAATCTTCATTTTGACCAAAGGCATCGACGGGTCCGGTAATGTTGGAACAAGAATACTCATTGATCTTGATTTGACCCCAAGAAGACGAGAGAAAAAACAGGAACATAAAGGACACTAAAAACATTCTCATAACAGTACCTTAATAATACGCAAGTTACGTTAATTTAATTTGAATCGCGAAGAGCCAAAATTTTTTGCTTAGTTTTGAATGAATCTCAATATAAGAAATGTATGAAAAAATTTCGATTAATAACAGTATCTATCGCACTGGGATTCCTGTTTTTAGGTTGTTCAAAAACCGAAGGGGTTGGTGGGAAGGCGAAAATTCAAGGCGTATTCATGGCCAATTATTATTCGGACGCAATGTTAACGCAATTCACTGGCAAGGGACCGGTTTCAAATGACAATGTGTTTATTGTTTACGGCACAGAAGATTCTTTCTATGATGACAATGTAAAAACAAGTTTTGACGGGAGTTTTGTTTTCAGTTATTTGAAACCAGGAAAATATACCCTGTTTACCTATGAGAATTGCTATCCTTGTGCAAGTTTAACCAAGGAGAAACTCATCGAAGTAGAAATCACGAAAAAGGATGAAGTCATTGACATTGGTGAAGTTTTACTTAAAAAACACCAATAAAGTGTGGCGTTGGGTTTTACTTTCCTTGATGTTCACGCAAGTGAGCGCACAATCGTACACTTCAGAGTTGTGGGTCTTAAGTGGAATAAAAACAGAACTTTCAAAAAAAATTGATTTAGGGCTATCGGTGAATCAACGCTATGGCACCCAAGGATTGGAGACTTTCTTTCCGGAAGGCATGCTGCGTTTTAAGGCGAGTAAGTGGTTTCGCCCTTCTGTTGAATATCGATTTATCGCTAAAAAGCGCTTGGATGGTTCTTATGGAACGAGCCAAAGAATTAACTTGAATGCGTTGTTTACCCATACCAAAAAAAGGTTAGACGTAGGGTTGAGGTTACGTTATCAGTTTGGGTTCAATCGCTTCTCGTATGCTTATGACTCGGAATTTGACGTTGCTTTTCGCGTTAAGCCTTATTTTACTTACGATGTTAAAGATTTCATACTTTCGCCCACTGTGAGCACGGAGTTTTTTTATGACCCTACCCATTCTGCTTCAGGTCAACAGATAAAAAAGATACGTTCATACTTGGGAACCACATTGGATTTAAATTCACCTCATGAGTTTTCATTTGGATATTATTACGATTGGAATGTAAACCAGTGGAATCCGACCAACAAGCACATTTTCATGTTATCCTACCAATATAAATGGAAGCGTTCGACTTCGAAGAAGGACATTCATTAAACGATCAATAAGCATTTTCAGTTAATCTCGCGATTACCTTCTCGAGGTTTTGAAGTTTGCGCTCTTGCCTGCTTGAAATAGATGTTTCTGTAAAGTATTTATGTTGTTGAAGAAACTTCACTTGAATTTCATCCCATTCTTTTGCGGAACCGATTTTTCCTTTCCCGAGTAGTTCTTTTTTTAGGTTGTCAGAAATGACATCAAAATGGGTCGTTCCCAGATAATCTAAGTCTGCGTCGCAAATAATTTCTTGCAGTTTGTTCACAGGTTTATGGGGTATTTGGGTGGCAAATATCAATTCTGAAATGGTTTTGATGTGTTGCTCAGTAAACCCATATTTTGGCAACATTTCTTCTGCCATTTTCGCCCCAATAGGCTCATTATGTTCATATTGATGAATAAAGCCTGCATCGTGAAAAAGTGCGGCCGTTTTCAGTAGAAACAAACCTTCATCTGTAACGCCTTCCAAAAGAGCGATGCGTTCAACGGCCTTGACGACTTCCTTGGTGTGTTCGAGGGTGTGGTAAAACAAATCGTTAGGCAAAGCGGTCTCGAGTAAATGCACAAGTTCATTTTCAGCTTTGTAGTATTTTATGGAGCTAAAATAATGCAACGATACGATTTCATAGAAGCGGTCATTTGGCACCAACCCCTCTCCCTTTATTGAAAGTTCCGGTTTAATCCTTTTGATTTCATACATGTCAATGATGGCTTTTGATTTCATTTGGGCTTTACCCATGCTTTCAAATTCAAAATAAGGCTCAACGATTTTAAAAGTATGCTCAGAAATCGCAACAGATCCTGGTTTAGCGAGCATTTCCATGCGCTGCGCTTTGTTTACGGCAGAACCCCAAACATCGTATGCTATTTTCAGTTTTCCAATAATGCCGGCGGTTACAGGCCCCGTGTTAATGCCAATTCTGATTTCCCAATAGTCTTTGTGGTTGGCAATGGCTTCATACTTTCTTGCCTTCATGTAGTCTTGAATTTGCAAGGAAGCGATGCAACTGTCGATGGCATGTGTGGAGTTTTTTTCTGGGATTCCGCCCACCGCCATGTATGCATCCCCAATGGTTTTGATTTTTTCGAGGTTATTTGCGAGGATAATCTGATCAAATCTACGGAACAACACGTCAAGTTTATTCACCAAACGGGAAGGGGTCATCGACTCTGCAATTTTCGTAAATCCCACCACATCGGTAAAAATAATTGATGCAGATTCATATGCTTTTGCTTGTACTTTTCCCCTAACCTTCAACTCCTTCACTACCTGTGCAGGAAGCGCATTTCCCAACCATCGTTCTGCATTTTCTTTCTCGATAAACAGTAATTTTTGTTGTAGGATCACCTTTTCTTTCTCTTCTTTAATGACTTCGTTCTGAAGTTCTATTTTGTATTTCTGTTCTCTGATTTCCTTGGTTCGTTGGACAATTTTCATTTCCAATTTTACATTTTCTCGCCGTGTTTTTTCGATTCTTTTACGGATGTAAATCACCACGGCAATGAATAATAAAATGGCCATAAAAATCCAAAATTCAACGGTTGCCCACAACGGAGGATTGATTATAACCGTTAACAAGGCAGGCGTCTCTGTCCAATCCCCGCCCCCAAAACGAGAATAAATTCTTACATAATACGTCCCGGATGCCAAAGAGTTGAATGAAATGCGATTTGATTTTCCCAGAAGAATGGTATCTGTTTCTTCCCCGATGATTACGTATTTATAGTCAACATTTCTAGACAGGTGGAGGGAGTTCGGTTGAAAAAAGATTTCAAAATTGCGAAAGTTGTAATCCAATTCCACCAGGTTGGCTTGGTCGGCTAATTCGGTTCCAAGGATGAAACCTTTTGGCCAACGGCTGTTTTTTCTTTCAAATTTTATTCTTGAAATAATGGGATATTGCTGCAGGGATTCCTGGGAGAAATCTTTGGGGTTGAAATAGTTAAAACCAAAAATCCCACCGAAAAAAATCCGCCCTTTTGCATCGCGATAATATGCATTGGAGTTAAATTCGTTTACTTCTCCGCCAAATTTTTCATTGTAGGCATCTAACTTTCCATGAATGTCCAAACAAACAATGCCTCGGTTGGTACTTACCCATAACTTGCCAAATTGATCTTTCACAATGCCATTGATCACATTGTTTGGCAGGCCATCTTTCTTGGTTATGGAGGTACATTTTCCAGTGGTGAAATCAACGGTAATTAGGCCTGAACCATACGTTCCAATGACCATGACATTGGGAGAGAATACGGAAAGACACATTAAAGGATCGTTGGTTAAGGCTTTGATTTTTCGATTCAGCGGGTGGGGAATCAGTACGAAAGTTTCATTTTTAAATTCAAGTTGGCACAGGCCGATGTTCTCCATTAATACCCAATATTTCCCTTTGATTTTCACCAAATCTCGGGCGCTTCCATATGGGGCTTTTTTTCCGACCACCCTTATTTCGCTGAACGATTTGGATTTAAAATTAAAGAACAAAACACCCGCATTGGTCGCAACTATGTAATGCTCTTTGAGTGCCGCTACTTTGTAAAAATGTTTGTGCTTTACTTTTATTTTGGGGTCTTTGATGGGAATGGGTGTAAATGGATTCCTCGCATTTGGGTTAAACAGAAAGATTCCATCATAGCATGTTAAGAGATAGGAATTGTTTTTTATTCTCAAGATGTCTAACACAGATGCATCGCCGCCATACGACATGGTTTTAGCACCTGCACGGTTATGATGGGTAAGTTTCGAAGTTGAAAAATCCAAAATAGAAACCCCAAGGTCTGTACCAATGAGCACTTGATTTGAGGAGGTACCTGACTGAAAGCTCCAAACATTTTCGCAGGGCAGTCCTTTGTCAAGTATCCCAGAGGGACCTATCTTAGTCAGGCCAATTTGTTGATCGATGAAACTTGAAACACCTCGGTCAGAGCCCACCCAAAACACATTGCTTTTGTCCTTGTAGAGAACGCTAAGAAGATTGGAAGAAAGACTTTGGGATTGAAAAATGTCAGACGTATAATTCTGAACCTTTCCTTTACTGTTTATGGTAAACAGTCCATTTTGCGCAGTTGCAATGAGCCACAACCCATTGATTTCTTGCAATCCCACAACGCTTATTTTTTCAAGGTCTTTGAACTGTGTGAACACTTTGATTTTTTGTCGTGTCTTCAGGTTTACGCTATAGGTTCCTTGGGCAGAAAAAACATAAAGCGTTCCTTTTACACAAAAGATTCCGTTCACTGGAACTTCACTTGCAGAAACCATTTCGGTAGAACTGGAAGGAGAGGTTAGCCATAATACTTGGTTGTTTTCTCCCAAAAGCATTAACCCCTTTGTGGCAGGCGTAATGGTTTTTACCACAAAGTTCGGATGGTTCCAAACGGAAAATTTCTTTGTGTAAACGTTAAACACATAGGTTTCATGGTCATCGGTTAAGAGAAGTAATTCTTTATCATTGAGCACCTCTGTTTGGATAAAAGTCCAACGTCTATTCTTGTTGGGAAAATAGGTGTGAAAAATTTCGTTTTTCGCATGGAAGGAGAGCAGTCCACTCTTGGTTCCAAACCAAAGGTTTCCAGCAACATCTTTACAGGCAGAAAAGACATAGGCATCCTCGATTCCTTTTTCTTGGTATTTTTGAAAGACGGAAAAGTTTACCCCATCGAAACGATTCAGTCCTTCTTGGGTTCCAAACCAAATTTGATGTTGGTTGTCTTCAATGATTGCTGTAACCGAAGACTGGGAAAGACCATCGGTAATGCGAAAATTCGTAAAAGAGATTTCCGATTGCGCAAAATCCAAAAAAGAAAGGAAACAAAGTGTAAAAAGGAGATTCCCTTTCAATTGCTTAAAAGGGAACATACCTCATGTATTTTATTTGGATTTCTTCTCGTGTGATTTCAAGTAAACGAGCTGTGCAAGTGTCAACGATGGCATACTTTGGATTCACGGCACACATATTTAATTCTAAGGTAGCCAAATATTGTTGAAACCTTCTAAAAAGTTAAAAAAACATGTTTTATCTTGTCGAATTTATGTTCTTTTTACTCTTTTGCACATTGAATCCAATGTTTAATCCCACATAGCCCCCTCCTTTTTGGGAAGAGTAGAAAGCATTCACGGGAACGTTCAATGCGCCGCGACGGAAGGTCCTTCCAAAGGCAAAAACAAAGGTTGTATTGATGGATTTCGAACCTCTAACATCAAAATGCTTAGCGAAATGGTAATTTGAATTAAATTGCTCCGGAGTTGGTGGCGTAAAAACACCGTTAACATTGTACTCCGGGTAGGCTGCATTGTTATAAAAATTTTCATTGCAATACTGATTCCAATCTGTTTCGCTAAAATAACCACGGTTTGTTTGGTGGTCGGTATCGAAAAAGCCCTGACTGGTTGATTTAACGCTAAAACCAGGGCCAAAAGCAAATTCCCAACCCGCTTTTCCAAACCTGAAACCATTCATAATTGTCAAGGATGGAATGAACTTGCCTTGTTCAAGTCCACTTGCGTTAATGACGCATTCAACCAACGCAGAGAAATTCTCCGTTCCGACGTACTGTCCTTCCACTTGATAACCAATCATACTTACCCCTGGAAAAATGTCCAATCCACCTTCCTCTTCGCTTCGTTTCGCAAACTCACTGAGTGAGCCTACCATAAAGGCGTAACCGATGCGAGGCCCGCTGTTGTTTATTTTTCCTACATTATTTGATGAAATGGGCTCGTTTTTAAAAGTCAATCTTTGAGCCGTTACTTTGTCAATTTCAATTTGATTCATTTCTTTAACCATTTGTTCAATCATTCGCTGAATTTCTGGTTCTTGATTGTCAAATTCTTTGACCAAAGATTGGTAAATCGTTCTGTTTTTAACATCAACCATTTTTAACGTAATGGCAATTTTATTTCCCAAGCCATCAAAACTTCCACACAAAACATAATCTACCTTCAATCCTTCACCGATGTCCGACAAACAATTCAAACCATAGCATCCACTTGAAAATGAAGCATTTGATTTAATTACATCCACCATGTCAAACTCATCCAAAACTCTATATTTATCAATTTTAATAAGTTCTAACCGCATCATTTTTGCAGCGATTTCGCTTTTTATTGAAAGGTTGTTAACATTGGGATTAGCAACCGCGATGCTTTTGCTCATTTGATTTTGGGACAAACCCTGAAAGCAAAGCATTAATCCAAACAAAGAAGTGTACAATAATTTCATGTGCTTTAAATTTTAAGTTTAGGCAAATGTCCAAAGAAGTGGAAACACGCAAAAACTGAATTTAAGCACTGGGAATTTTCTACTTGCGAAATTCACAAGTGGAAAGTTAAAGCAGGTCTCCCGAAGATTTATAAATCCTACGGATGGCAACAAAATAAAAGAAGGATCCAACGATAAGGAGCACGTGACTAAGGTCGTTGCGATCAAACCAAGGATGTAGGTTAATTTTCAATCCTTGAATGAAAACATTTGGAAACAATACCAATGCACCGAACCAAAAATATTTAAAATTCTCGTTGATTTTCTTTTGATAGTTGGCCGCCAAATAACCCACTGCGTATGCCATTCCAATAAGGGTATACAACGCAGGGATCCGAAGACCAATTGGTGGATTATTCTCCAAATCCAAACATGCAAATACAAGAATTTCGGCCAAAAAGAAAACAATAAACTTTAGCCCAAAAATGATTTTCAGTGCCTTAATTTTGGTTTTGTCCACATAAATGGAAACCATCGCCAATTCGACTAAATACGTGGAAACCATACCCAATAACCAAGAGGGATACCTGCCGATAATGCCTGTGTAATGGTATAAACCATGACCAAGGCCACCCATCAAAAAGGAAATCCCAAAAACAAGAAAATATGCTCTCCAAAGGCGATAAAAAGGGGTTTTACTTTTGGGGAAATTGAAATAGACGAGCAAGGCAAACGTAAAAATCAAGGTGTTTCCCACTATGGAATTGGGTTCAAGAATCACTACATCGCCAATGTTCCATTGTATTTTTTCAAAATCTTTTCCAATGAGCATTATTGATTTCCCTCCTCGAATTTGTGAATGTTTTTCAAAATCAGTTTTTCTACCAACAGGGGTATTCTTGCTTGTAAAAACAAATTCACCTTGCCCAGTGGGGTTAATGTTATGATGTATTTTCGCTTTCTCATAGATTTAAGGGTTGCCTTTGCAACCTGTTCCATGCTTTGTATCTTCTTGTCCTTCCTTGGTTTCAATACCACAAAGTTTCCATCTGCGCCAATCGCTTCTTTGTTTTCTACGATTTCGGTTTTACCAACCAAAACGATACCTGCGTGTACCTTATGTTTTTTCTCTTCAATTCGAATGGATTCAACAAAAGCACGTAGCGCCATTTTTGCAGCACAGTACGGACCCAATCCTGGTAACCCTCGAATGCCTGCAAGGCTTGAAATAAAAACGACACTTCCTTGGGTTTTTCGTAAATACGGAAGGGCATAAATGGTAGGGAAAATGGCCCCATATACATTGCTTTCAAATATTTGACCAATCACTTCTGGCGAAAGTTCTGCAATGGTGCCTCGGCTTGATAAGCCAACGTTATTTACCAATCCATCTATTCTTCCAAAGTGGGAATAGGTGTCCTCGATCAATGTATTTGCCCCCTCTTTGGTAGAAACATCTGCGGGTATGGCAATGGTTTTGGGACATTGGCCTTGGATTTCATTTAGGGCTGCCATCAACCTTGTTTCATTTCGTCCATTTAACACCACCCATGCACCTTGTTTTGCCAATTCGAATGCAATGGCCTTTCCAATTCCCCTGTTTGAGCCAGTAACAATAATAACTTTATTTGCGAAGCTCATGCTTTACTTTTTCCAATGTGTATAATGAATGTCCGGATGGTAGCGAAGTGCGGTCAAACTGTTGGTCCACGCCAATGCAACATGCACCAAAAATGCAATCCAAATGTTGCCGCTTTGCAAGGTTAGGATGCACAATACCAATCCCAGGGGGGCGGCCCCGATGGTTTCGTCGAGTCCTTTAGGAATATGGGTTGCGGCATACAAGGCAATGTTTATGGCGATGGCTGGCCAGATCCCAAGGGTCTCTGCAAGTGGAAATAACAAAACACCACGGAACAAAAGTTCGTATCCAAAAAGGTAAATTGCCCAGCCCAATAAATTGATATAAAAGGTTTTGCGGTCCCAATTTTTCGCTCGAATTTGCGGGTAGTTTACCAGGTTTTTGGGTTTTTTCGCTGAAAAATATGCCATTGGGATGACCAATATGGAAAGGCCTAAGGTCCAAACCAAAGAAAACAATAGGGTATCCTTCCTGCCATTCAACCCAAAATATCCTAATGAATCATCGGGGAAGAGACAAAGCATCGTAAGCAAGGGTAAAATACCCATCCAGAGAAAGCCCATGTATTTAGTGAAAAAGATGTGTTTTCTACAGGCAAGGTCGTGGGCGTATTTCTTAAAAAACCAGGCTTTGATGGCGGCTGATTTGGACAGGAACCAAAACGTTGAAAAGCCGATAAGCGCACAAAAAATAGCCGTAATCGCTTTGGCGGCATTGGAATCCAAATGAAAATCTATGGGAATTGTGTACATAAAATCAGTCAATATAATTGTTTTCTTTCCACCATTGCAAACATATTTCAATGGCCGTCTCGATCGGTGTGCTTGGCAAGGCGAGTTCTTTTCTTGCTTTTTCCACTGAATAATACTGCTCAACCGTTGCAAGTTGTGCCATGGAAAAACTTAAGTTTGGTTTTTTTGAAAAAAGACGTGCAAAAATCGAATTTACGGCACCGACAAGTAACAAAAGAACATTGGGAACCCGTCTTAATTTAAATGGGATTCCACGCACATTGCAAGCTTTACGAAAGTACGCATCAAACGTGAGGTTTTCATTTCCTACGATGTAACATTCTCCTTTTCTACCTAATTGAAGGGCGTTTACTGCAGCTACAGCCACGTCCAAGGAACAGACAAAATTCTTCCCTCCGGAGGCAAAACCGGGTATGTTTCCTTTGAAAAGCTCCATGATCATTTTTCCTGAACTCGGACCCGTATCAAAAGGACCCACCATGAACGTTGGGTTGACCACGACGGCGGGGAAACCATTTTTTTCATGCTCCTCCAATAGGAAACTTTGCGCAGCGTACTTACTGTCTACGTAATCCATTTTAAATACTTCACTAAGAAAAGGTGTGTTTTCATCCCCTGGGGCATCCATCGGTCCATGGCTAAATGAATTGGCCGTACCAATTTGCACAAACCCTTTGATGTGGTGTTTTTTAGAGGCAGCTACTAGGTTTTTCACACCGTCAAAATTTACCTTCCAATGCAGCGCTTCCCGTCTTGGCCATATGGAAGTATAGGCAGCCACATTGATAATGTAATCACACCCTTGAACCGCTCGTTCCATTGAGTCCTTATCTAACAAATCCGCTGGGGTCTTTTCGAGGGGCAAACCATCCAATACAGGCACATTCCTGCCGGGTTGTATCATCGCTTTAACCTCGTATCCTTGTTGAAGTGCTTCGCGACAAATACTTGCGCCTAACATTCCATCTGCACCGGTAATTAATATCTTTCCTTTCACTTTATCGATTTATTAAAGTCTCTACTTGGTTTTTAAACTCACTCACCATCTTACCTAGTTCGTTAAAGTAAGTGGTCCTTTGTTTTAAGTTGGTTTCACTTATTTTACTTGAATTCGAAATCTGTCTATCTATGATGCTTTTGGTATCCCTCACATAAGCTTCATCCGTAGTGTGAAGATAACTCATAATGTTATGGGTTAAATAAACGCCATTCATGCCGTCGTTTTCATATAAAAAAGTTGCGTCTGTATTTATCGTGTCATTAACAAAAACTTCCAAATGGTTTCCCCGGGCAGGCGGTTCCGTTCCAAACATGTACTTTTTCCCAACCGAAATTTGATTTTGATAATGGGCCAATAAAGCCTCAACCCTTTCCACCAGAAAAATCGCATAACTCGGATCCTCAAACATTTGTGTTTCGAGGTAATAAAGTATTTGTCGCAAAAAACCCTTCATCATATCGATGTCAAGAATTTCAACTGTCTCAATTTGATTATAAGATTGAAGAATTTGTCTACCCAAATCAAATGCCTTTTCGCTTATTTTTTCGTGTTTAAATTTGGCATTTTGATAAGATGGTATCAACAGGTGGGTTTGTGCCCAGAAATAAAGACGAAAACGAATCAGTTGAGGAAAATTTAAGGCTTGAAAGAAATGGACATTATTGATGGTCAAATAGGCCTTTGGGTCTTTAAGTGCTCTTAACCGCGTAAAGCCTTGCAAGATTCCTTCCAAATAGTTCTCCAAAGAAAAGTCGTACAATTCCAGGGGGGTATAATTGAAAAGGACATTCCCTTCCGACAATTGAATGAGGGCGTCAAAGGAGATGTTATAGTGCGTGCAAAGTTTTTTCGTTTCTTGAATGGTGAGTGGGGTTTCCAGTCGGATTCGTCTATAGGCAGCATCCATGCTTATTGACAAGAGGTCGCTAACGATAAACCCAAGAGATTCTTCTGGATTTAATTGTTTCTTGACCAATCCAAAAAGTTGAGATTGTAAAGCGTCTTTCACCGAAGGAATAAATAAAATTGAAAAACAATTTCTTTGGATGCCAATACCTTTCCTGACATCTTAAGCATAGGGCAAAATTAGCAATTATTCACTAATATAGGTCCTATGGATTCTTTGAGAAATGGAGGTGAGAATTTCATAGGGTATTGTCGTTGCTTGCGCAGCGAATGCGGATAACTGCACATTGTTTTCAAACAGAATCACAGGATCGCCTTCTTCAACTTCAAGACCGGTAACATCTATCATGAGCATATCCATACAAACCATACCCACCGTTGGGCACGGATGATTTTGAATGTAGACACACCCCTTTCCATTGCTCAAGGAACGCGGAAACCCGTCGCCATATCCCACGGGTACAATGGCTATGGTTTGGTTACGGCTGGCAATAAAACTTCGATTGTATCCAACGCTTTCTCCCACTTGAATTTCTTTGATTTGTGATACGACACTTTTCCAAGTCACGACGGATTTGAGTGAGCCTTCCGTTCGCTTATCAGCCAGACCAAACATACCGATACCGATACGTACCATGTTAAAATGAGCGTTTGGATATTGAATTACGCCATCCGTGTTTACCAAGTGTTTCAATATGGGGTGAGGGAGTTCCTTTTCAATCATTGCAACACAGGCCGTAAATCTTTCCACTTGGCTTTCAGTAAAGTCCTTGTGTTCTGTTCCACCAGAGGCGGCCAAATGGGAATATACCCCTTTGATGTAAACCTCAGGTTGGGCTTGGCAGATTTCTAAAATGGTTTTAAGTTGACTTGGCTCAAACCCTAAGCGGCGCATTCCGGTATCAAGTTTAACATGAATTGCGGCTTGCTCAACGTCAGATTCGATTACCACACGAATGAATAAATCCAATTGTTTGAAAGAATAAATACTGGGTTCAAGTTGATAGGCAATACAATCGGCATAGCTATCCTGGTCCGCATTCATCACTAAAATTGGGGTTTTAATGCCATACTTCCTAAGCTCAACCCCTTCGTTGGTATACGCAACTCCCAAATAATCAATTCCTTGCCCTTCAAGGAAAGCTGCCATTTTTTCCAACCCCGTCCCATAAGATTGGGATTTTACCATTGCCAACATTTTAACCCCTGGGGCCAACAAGGATTTAAAATAAACCAAATTATGCCGAAGTGCCGTAAAATTGATTTCCAGTTTTGTTTGGTGTTGTTTTTCACGCAAACGCGCTGCAAATTTTTCCATTCCTGATTTACGCGTGCCCTTGATTAAAACCACCGCATTTTCAGGGATGGATACTGGGAGATTAGAAACAAGGTCAACGAACATATGATCTGGGGAGTATTCCAAAACCAATGATTCAATTTTGCCTTTATTTGCATAGCTTTCAGAATCCAAGCCTATGTATACGCAATGTGAACGGGTACGACCAAAGGTCTGCATGTATTCAAGTGAAAACCGGAGCGCATCCGTATCTAAGTTATATGCATCATTTATGACAATGGAATTGTTCTTGCCATTAAATGTTTCCATTCTCAATGCCAAACGGTTCAATTTTGAAACCGCTTCCGACAAGGGTTGGGTTACCCATTGCACAGATTTTATAAAGTTGATGGCGATGGCCGCGCAATGAAAACTCGAAGGGTCTTTGAATTTTAAAGATGCTATTTCGGGATGTGCGTTTTGGGGCATCAACGCTTCATATTCAAAATCAACGTCGAAAAGGTCAACAGCGGAATACGCAAATTGAGCGGCCTTAAGGATTTTAATTTTTTCCGTTTTGAGTTGATTTTCTGATTCAAAATTTTCCAAATGGGCAGACCCTATGTTGGTTAGAATGGCATGTGTAGGGGAAATCATCCGGATGAGTTCGTCCATTTCATTGGGCTTAGAAATTCCTGCCTCAATCAAGGCGACATCGGCACCTGCATGCATTTCCAAGAGCGATAGGGCAACGCCCAATTGAGAATTGTAACTTTTTGGACTTCTTACCACATTATTCTCCGTCTGAAGCAATTCGTAAAGCCATTCCTTAACGGTTGTTTTGCCTTGGCTTCCTGTGATGGCGACTACGGGATAGTTGAATGACAACCTATGTTGACGGGCAATTTCTTGGAGCGCCCAAAGCGCGTCCTCTACCATCAAATAACAAGCGTCTTCGTAAAACTCAACGGGTGGAACATCGCTAATAAAACAACGCGCACCTTTGTCATAGGCTTCGTTTAAAAATTGTATGCCATGTCGAAAGCTTCCTTGTAAGGCAACAAAGCATCCCATGGTTGTATCGTGTAACTTACGGGTGTCTACTGAAATAAATCGTACCCATCCGTGGCACTCCCCAACGATTTGGATGGGCGAAATGACCTCAATAATTCTGGAAACGGGTAGATTTAGGTTCAATTTTTATGTGAATTAAAGCACGATCTGCACAGAGGCTTATAACGCTCAACAGCGCCAAGTAGAACTTGTTCTTGGGCTTCATCAAAGCGGTATGAAAACTGCGCTAGGTTTCCACAGGACAAACAAATTGCATGGACTTTGGTGACATATTCAGCTACGGCTAACAATGCCGGCATTGGACCAAATGGGTTTCCCATATAATCCATGTCTAACCCTGCACAAATCACACGAATCCCCTTACCTGCCAAAATTGAACAAACTTCTACCAATCCTTCGTCAAAAAATTGGGCCTCATCAATGGCAACAATTTGTTCATCGCCAACTTGTTTCAATATTTCTGAGGAGTGTTTAACGATGATCGATTGGAGCGCAGTTCCTTGATGGCTAACGACGGCCTCGTCACTGTATCTGTTGTCAATTTCAGGCTTGAATAACACCATTTTTTGATTGGCAAATTGCGTTCGTTTGACCCTTCGAATCAACTCTTCGGTTTTTCCTGAAAACATTGAACCACAAATGACCTCAATCCAGCCGTTCATTTTACTTTCAGTGGGAAATTGCTCTAAAAACATATGTAGGTTTTGAACAAAAATAATTGAATTAAATAATTAACCGTGAGGTTTGTCGGATGGATATGTTCTTAATTTTGTTTTGAAACCGCAATTACTATTTAAACCCTCGGGAACTATGAAATCTTTGATTCAATCTTTGGCACTTGAAATTGAGCAAATTGAAGCAGGCACTGCCAATTTGAGTCATTTAGACAACGCTGTAAACCAAGCTCAAATTCTCTTAGAAAAACTCTACATTGTTCGCTACAGCGCTTACAAAGCATCCATCGTTGAAGTGGAAACGCCTTCCGCTCCTGTTTTCGACCTTTCAGATTCCGATGCGCAAGAAGAAAACGAAATGTCCAGTGGATTGTTCGCCAAAGAAAATACGGCACCCTTTACAAACACAATGCATCAAACGGAAATCCCATTGGAAACGAAAGCCTTGGAAGTAGAATCAACCCTTGAAGCGTCCGTTGATTCCGAACTCGAAATGTTTGCACGTCAAGTAAGCGAAGTCAGTGACGAGGTCAATCTTGACCTTCAAGAAATTTTAAATGTCTTCACTAACGCAAAATTAAATGTCAGCCCGCTCACTGGAAATTATACCTTGAAGGAGAAATTGCAATACATCAATTTAATGTTTGATGGGTCTAGCGAAGAATTCTCGTTCGCAATCAAAGCGTTGGAAGGCGCAAAAAACATAGAGGACGCCATTAAACATTTGAAATTTCTTTCAGAAAAACATAAATGGGAAAAATCGAACAAAGAGATCCTCACCAAGTTTGTTGAAAAAGTTTTTGCCTCGCATGCGCAACCTTAAGCGATCACTTTCCCTTGCAGGACTGTTCTTATGTTTAAAAGGTTCTGTCCTTTGCCAACCATTGCAAAATTTTGATGCTCGCAAAACAGTTCAACAGCTAACCAATCAAAAATACCATGGCCGAGGCTACGTGCGAAATGGATGCAACCGTGCAGGGAATTACCTACAAAAATCCTTTAAAAAAATCGGCATTGCCTCCATAGCCGGAGCATATAAACAACCCTTTCTTGTGGATGTCAACACCTTCCCCAACGCTTGTGCAATTCGATATGGAGAAAACCAACTTACACCGGGAAAGGATTTTATCGTTCACCCTAAAAGTGGTGGAATGCGCGATGCCACCTTGACCCTTAAGTGGTTAAGCGCATCAGAGGTTCTTTCCTATGCTAGGAATACCCGCGTTGATCAGTTACCGCTTGAAGCCATTGCTTTCAAAACTTCGGAAGTCAAAGACAAGGACAGTTTAAAGCGCATCCTAAGAAAACTGGAGCAAATCGCCCGGGAAGTACAGCCCGTAATGGAATTTACGTCGGAAAAATTAACATGGTCAGTTGCAGACACCTGTTTTGATTTTCCTTACCTGCAAATAAAGATTGACCCAACGATGGAATTGGGAAAAACAGTTTCAATCAACCTGGCAAATCAAATGCTAAGCAATTACGAGGTGAATAACATTGTAGGCGTAATTCCTTCCCTTGAGAAATCAGAGAAGTATTTGGCGATAACAGCCCATTACGACCACTTAGGCGGTATGGGGAAAAATACCTATTTCCCAGGTGCAAATGACAATGCAAGCGGCGTTGCCATGTTGCTATCCTTGGGCGCTTATTTTCATAAATATCCGTTGAAAAATCACAATGTCCTGTTGATTGCTTTTGCCGGTGAAGAGGCAGGGTTGCTTGGCTCACAATTTTTCACGAATCACCCGAGGGTTCCTTTAGCTAGCCTATCGTTTCTTTTAAATGTCGACATTATGGGAAGTGGTGAGGAAGGCATTACCGTGGTGAACGGAGCCGTTCACAAAGATGCATTCGAGCGGTTGACCCATTTGAATGACTCCTTGGGAATGTTGCCCCAAATAAAAGTTAGGGGAAAGGCTGCCAATTCCGACCATTATCCATTTTCAGAAAAGGGTGTTCCTGCCTTCTTTTTTTATACGATGGGACCAAACAAGCACTATCACGACATTGACGACACCTATGAAGCCTTGAGTTTTGCCGCGTTTGACAACCTACAATTGCTTATCCAAGGGTTTTTCAAGCAATTTTAAATGCTTGGTGATTTGGACAATTTGCATGGTCAATAAACCGAAGAAAATCCACATCCCATGAAACAAGTACATCACATCTATGTTGAGAACGAGCATTCCCATCAACGCGAATAGGAACGAAAAAAACTGAAGGGCTGAAAGGGAGATGAAAGGGGTTACAATCTTTACTTTTTTCTTTTTAAAGGGGAGGTAAAATATTGCGACGTAAATAAGATGTTGCAACAGGTTAAAACCCAGCGCGAATTGAAAATACCTTGAGGTGGCAGGAAAAACCAACAGGCTGATGGATGCAACCAAAATCCAAAAGGGTGCCAAAAAGAGAAAATATTTCAAGGTTATTTGTTTAATTTTTTCAATGACATAATCACATAAATGGTTGAGGATATAACGCCTAACATCAAACCCAATATGGTAAAATAAGATTCTTTAATTTTAAATGTTTGATCCATATAATAGCCGGCATATCCCAAGATAGCCATGAAGGCCAACATTTGAAAGCCCAAGGAGGAGTATTGAATAAAGTTAGAAAATTTACTTTTTTTGGGATTGGAATCAGTCATCCAAATTTACATCAGCGGTAAAGGTAGTCGGAATGGACTGTGATTTCATAACACAAGAGCCTTCGAAAATCGCCCCTTCTTGAATGACCAATTTTGTGGTTTGAATGTCTCCTTTTATGCGTGCTGTGGCATTTAAGGTTAGTAGGTTTTCAATGGTCAGTTCCCCATCGATTGCGCCGTCAATTTCTGCATTTAAACAAACCAAATTACCATTGATTTTTCCTGTAGGGCCAATGGAAACTTTACCAGAGCAAGAAAGATTACCATTCATTTCACCTTCCAAAATAAAATTTGAATCGGATACGATGTCACCATTTAATTCTGTTCCTGCAACAATTCTATTGAAATCTGTACTTTCTTCATATTGGGCAGTGCTGTTGAAAAAATCCTTTCTTTTTAACATAGACTAATAGTTGAGGTCGTAAAATTGGTTGTACGCTTCAAAGTTATCGGATTCGATCAACTTTTTCAAGTTTTCCTGGGTAATTATTTTGATTTTATTGTTTTGAAAATCACCCAATTGCTCAAAAGAAGACTTGTATAAATTAATAAAATCTTGCGCTGCCGAAACGCCTTTTAAATCCGATACCAAGACCATTTTTGTCTCCTTCAATGTCATGGCAGTTGTGATTTTCAGTTTGCTTTTCTTGTATACTTTGGTGACAAAATCCGAAACTTCTGATTTCAAATCTTCCACATCTTCTTCTTCATCCAACAAGACTAAAATCAATTGAGGAACAGAATCATTGTAGACAAACATTCCGTTGGATTTTGGTTTATATGCTTCGAATTTAGACGTTCCCTTGGCCAAAATATCTAAAAGTTCCTTTGCTCTGATGGCTTGAGGGGTTCCTTGCTTCTCGTCGATTAGGTTTTTCAATTTTGGGACAAGGAGTTGTTTGTCCGCTGTGATTTGACCCAAGGCCATTGCGTTAAGCAACATATACTCAGCGCGAAATGCATTGGTTTTGTCATTTAGCACAATGGGTTCTGTGGTTTCAATAACCTTTCGATATTCTCGCATTTCATAATCATGCAAAGCCGCGAGGTATTCTTTTTCTGACTTTATTTTATTTTCCTTTACTTTTTGAAAGAAATCCGGATCTTTAAAATAATTTGCGACATCTGAATTTGGGTAATTTTTCAGAATGTGTGCCTTATATTTTTCTGCCGCGGCGGCATTGTTTTCATTTAATTTGAACAATTGAAATGCAGAAGACAAATCTGTTAGGTTTCTTGTGTTTTCATCAATAACCATGGCATATTGTTCTGCAGCTAGGGCATTCTCATTAAGCAATTCTTTGTAAAGTGAACCTGCGGTGTACCTCGCTTCAATTTCTTTGCGTACGGACAAATTGTATAAGCTGTCTGTTAGGGGCAGGTTTTTACGCAAGCTTTCAACATCTAAGGTGTCTGTGTTCTTTTCTGAAGGTGTGGCATTGTTCGCCAAATTGTTTAAGGAATCTTCTGGGGTAAGGTTTTCATTGACACCTCCCATTTTTCCAGCGCGACGCCAATCGTCTTCGTTTTTCCTGTCTCCCCATTGCTTGCGGAAATCAGCATATCCTTCATCTCTCAATTTTTGGTTATTGAAAACCCATTTGCCCCCTTGTCCTGGTTGGGCATTTCCATTTGCCTGGTCTTGAAGGGCCCTCATTTTTGCAGCTTCAAGTTCTTTTCGTCTTTGGGCATCTTCTTTCATTTGCTTGATGACATCTTTGATAAAAGCCGTTTGGTCTTTATCACTCATTTTAGAAATGCGTTGCACGCTGTCTTCATATTGTGCAATTTCCATGGCGGCAACCAAATTTGCAAGCTTTGTTGCCTTGGAACGAATCACTTCTGCATTTGGGTAATCTTCAGGCATGGCTTTGGCGCATGAATCGTAATACTTCTGAGCGTTTAGGTATGATTTTTCTGAAAAGGAGATGTCGCCTAATTTTTCATAGGAACGCGCCTTTTGACGTTTATTTGCCGTGGAATAAAAAGCGGAAAGGGTAAGGTAGGATTTCGCGATGGGGAGATTGCCTTTGTTTTGTTCTACCTGTGCTTTGGCATAATAGATTTGATCTTTAAAAGGTGCATTCTTTGCATCTCGCAACATTTTTTCAAGGGCCTTTGTGTCTTTTGCAGTAGAGCCCAACATAGCACTGTTAAGTTTCCCATTAAAACTTATGTCATAAAGGGCGGCTGGTGAGATCGCATGGTTAAAAGCGATAATGGCTGAATCAATGTTATTATTGGATTGGTAGAGTTGTCCTAAAATAAAACTTAGGCGTGTTTTTTCCTTTTTGTTTTTGCATCTTTTGATGGCTTCCGAAAGCGAGAAAATGGCTACATCCGGTTGTTTTTTGCGGACGTAAAGGTCGGCAGTGGTTTTAAAAATTTCGAATTGAATTTTTTGGTTCATTTCTGGCTTAAAGTCATCTTCTTTTTGAAGTTTCTTTTTGTTGACAAATCGACTTTTGAAATTTTTCTTCTTTTGTTCAAGCGCACTTAACTGCAACTCATCCAAAATAGATTTTGCCTCGGTGAGGCGGTTTTGTTCGATGTAAATTTTGGCCATCCAAAGTTCTGAAATGTATTTTGAAGGGTCTTTTTGAAAAAACCGTTTGACAAATTGAAAATTTTTCAGTGCTTTCTCATACTCTCTTCGGTAATAAAACGCCTTTCCGATGGTCATCCAATTTTCATCAATCCAAGGATTGTATTCTGCTTCTTTTGCAAATTCAGCGGAGGGCATGGAGTGGTTACGGATTACTTTGGAGCATTTAACTACGGCCGTATCAATTGCCGCATACATGGCTTTTGATTCCTCTAGGTTGGGGGCGGGTTGAATCGGTAATACTTGGTAAAAATCTTCTTTTCTTGACTTCTCGAAATTGGCAACGGAGAGGATTAGCAATTCATTGGCATTGAAATATCCATTGTACTTTGCCGTCATACCGTGATAGGTTCTGTTTAAGAATGCATCTTTTTGAGTCGAGCATGCAAAGAGCAGCAAAACACTGAGGAAAAACCAAAGATAACGGTGTTTTTTATTCATATTTCGACGCGACTAAACGCAGGTTTATTTTAATTATTGCCCCTTAAGCAATGTTTGTAAACACTTGCTGAATATCGTCATCGTCTTCGATTTTATCAAGCATTTTTTCGATGTCATTGAGTTGTTCTTCCGTGAAATCAACGGGTGAAGTTGGGATGCGTTTTAGGCTTGCTTTTTGAACTTCAAGGTTCATGTCTTCCAACGTTTTTGCAAGCGTTCCAAAAGCAGTGTAATCTCCATAGATAATGACAAGGTCCTCTTCCACTTCGATTTCTTGACAACCGGCATCAATGAGTTCCAATTCTAAGGTTTCAATGTCAATGTTTTCGGTTTTGTTTATTTCAAAAACACTTTTTCTGGCGAACATAAATTCCATCGAACCATTGGGTACAACGGCGCCTCCGGCCTTGTTGAAATAGGATTTCACATTGGCAACGGTACGGGTCGGGTTGTCCGTCGCACATTCTACATAAACCAAAACGCCATGCGGACCTTTGCCTTCATAATTCACTTCTAAAAAACTTGCAAGGTCCTTTTGATTTGCACGTTTGATGGCAGATTCAATGTTGTCCTTAGGCATGTTTTCAGATTTCGCATTCTGGATGGCTGTGCGAAGTTTTCCATTCATTGCCGGATCTGTGCCCCCTTCTTTTGCCGCCATTGTAATGGCTTTTCCCAGTTTAGGAAACATTTTAGACATTTTATCCCAGCGCTTTTCTTTTGCTGCACGTCTATATTCAAAAGCTCTTCCCATTGTATTCGTTTGTTACAAAAATAATGTATTAGACCTGAAAATTCAATACCTATTTTCCTTGTTTTAAAGCTACCAATACATCGTTTATGTATTCCAACACATTTTCTTTGCCGAAACTCGTTGTACTTGAGGTAACAAAGAACGGGGGTACTTCCTCCCAGGATTTCAGCAATTCGGATTGGTATTTTGTAATGTTTCTTTGAAGCTCTGCGCTTGATAATTTATCCATTTTGGTAAAAATCATGGCAAAGGGAATGTTGTTTTTTCCACACCAAGTCAAAAAGTCGAGGTCAATGGTTTGGGGCTCCAGCCTGGCATCAATTAATACGAAGATGGAGATCAAATTTTCTCGATGCAATAGGTATTGTGAAATGAATTTTTGCCATTGGTTTCGTTGATTTTTCGAAACCTTCGCATAGCCATACCCGGGTAAATCAACAAGGTACCATTGGTCATTCACAATGAAGTGATTGATCAATTGGGTTTTACCAGGGGTTGATGAGGTTTTTGCTAATTTTTTCTGCCCGGTCAACATGTTGATTAGCGATGATTTACCTACGTTTGACCTTCCAATGAAAGCAAACTCGGGTCTTTCATCCTTAGGACAATTCTTATAATCTGTATTGGAAACTACAAACGTAACGGTGCTCATTTTCATGACGCAAAGGTAAATCTAACTTTGATAGTGAACAACTTGCCTTTTAGAATGTTAACAACCCCAACATGGCAAGCTACAAAATAAAAGACATTGAAATTCTAACAGGCATTAAAGCGCATACGATTCGCATTTGGGAGTCGCGTTATGGCATTTTAAAACCTGAACGGTCTGAAACACAAATCCGAATGTACTCAGATGAAGAATTGGTCTATTTATTAGGCATTCGGATGTTAAATCAACATGGGATTAAAATTTCTAGGATTGCCGAGATGTCTGCCGTTGAAATGAAAAACACCATCCAAGAAATTCATTTGAAGAAAGAATCGAATGCGACCATTGAAAACCTGATTATGGCGCTCGTGGAAATGGATGAACAAATTTTTCGCGACACCCTAGCCCAGCTCATCAAAACACATGGTTTAGAGAATGCGTTTATACAACACTTGATTCCTTTCTTTGACCGCATTGGGGTTATGTGGTTGACCGGAACAATCAATCATGCACAGGAGCATTTCATTTCGAGTTTAATCCGTCAAAAAATCATTCGTGAAATAGACAACCTCGCCATTCCTAGTACCAACGTACCACCCGTATTGTTGTATCTTCCTGAACATGAGTGGCATGAAATAAGCCTCTTGTTCTATCACTTTTTACTAAGAAATGAGGGCATCCATACGGTATATTTAGGCCAAAGCCTTCCATATGAGTCGCTTCTTTTGTGCATAGAAAAAGTTCAGCCGCGCGGCATAATGAGCTCTTGGTTAACTTCGGTAGATGAGAAATTCATTTGCAACTACTTTCAACAATTGCGGAAGCAATACCCGGAGTTGGCTATTTACTGTGGAGGGGCTCAAATTGGAATTCATAAAAGCAAAATAGCTCATCTCGTAGAACCCATCTTAAATATCCCCTCGATGATTGCTGTTTTTAAATCACCACATTTACAATTCTCCCAGGCACAATAATCATTTTCTTAGGAACTTTGCCATCCAACCATTTTTTAGTTTCCTCCATGTTTAGGATCAACTTTTCAATTTCTTTGATGTCCAATGAAAGGTCCAACTCGACCGTAAACCTCATTTTTCCATTAAAAGAAATCGGATAAGAAAAGGTAGACTCTACCAGGTAGGACTCATCAAATTCGGGGAATTTGGCATCATTGATCAAGGTGTTTTTGCCCGCTATTTTTTCCCAAATTTCTGCTGTAATGTAAGGTGCGTATGGCGCCAAAAGAAGATTGAGGTCCGTAAGAATTTGCTTTTTATTGCATTTTAAGTCGGTCAGTTCGTTGACGGCTATCATCATCGATGACACAACGGTGTTTAATGAGAACCGATCAATGTCTTCGCGTACTTTTTTGATTGTTTTGTGTAAGACTCTCCATTCTTCGGAGGTAGGCGTTTCTTCGGAGAGCCCAAAGACTCCATTGCTATGGTACAAGCGCCAAAATTTCTTTAAAAAGCCATGTACCCCAGTGATGCCTTTGATGTCCCAAGGTTTACTTTGTTCAATGGGGCCAAGGAACATCTCATACATTCTCAAAGTATCTGCACCATACTTTTCTACCAATTCGTCAGGGGTTTGAACATTGAATTTAGATTTTGACATTTTCTCCACTTCATACCCACAGACATAGGTGCCATTTGGTTCTAAGATAAATTCTGCGTTTTTGTATTCCGGCAACCAATTTTTAAACCCTTCAAGATTTAACAAATCATTTTCTACCAATGCGATGTCCACATGGACCGGAAAACATTCATGGGCTTCTTTCAAACCATGAGAAACGAAGGTGTTTTTAGCTTTTAGACGATATACATAGCTGCTTCTTCCTAAAATCATACCCTGGTTAATGAGCTTTTTGAAAGGTTCATCGAAGGGAACGATGCCTAAATCACACAGAAATTTTGTCCAAAAACGTGCGTAAAGCAAATGTCCGGTAGCGTGTTCATTACCGCCAATATATAAATCAACATTTTTCCAATAATCCATTGATTCTTTCGATGCCAATCCTTCTTCACATTTTGGATCCAAGTACCTCAAAAAATACCAAGAACTGCCTGCCCAACCGGGCATTGTGTTGAATTCCATTCGGTCGCCCAAATGAACATTCCAATCCGTTTTTTGGGCTCTTGCGAGTGGGGGTTCGCCTTCCTCTGTGGGCAAGAACGCATCAATTTTAGGTAATTCAACCGGTAAATCTCGGTCTTCGACCAACCTTGGGATTTCCAGGTCATAATACACCGGAAAAGGTTCTCCCCAATAGCGTTGACGTGAAAACACCGCATCCCTCAATCGATAGTTGATTTTGCGTATTCCCTGCCCTATTTTTTCCAAGGCATCCAAGACTTTTGGCGTTGCTTCGGCATAGGTCAATCCATCTAAAAAAGAAGCGTTGCATAGAATTGCTTTTTTATCGACAACAGCGCCCTGTGTTAAATCACAGTTTTCAAAAATGGACGGGATTGGTAAGTTAAACTTCATGGCGAAATCATAATCACGCTGGTCGCCTGCAGGGACGGCCATGACTGCACCTGTTCCATAATTGGCCAAAACATAGTCGCCAATCCAAACCGGAACTTTTTCTTTTGAGAAAGGGTGAATGACATACGCTCCAGTAAAAACCCCTGTTTGATTTTTAATTTCTGTCAAGCGTTCTCTTTCTGACTTCAAGGAAACTTCCTTTTGGTATTGCAGGACGGAAGCTTTACATTCTGGGGGAGTCAGTATTTCCACAATTGGATTTTCCGGAGCCAAGACCAGGAAGCTCACCCCAAAAATGGTGTCCGGACGGGTTGAAAAAACCTGGATGGCAGGTAAGTTGGCCTCTGCCATTTCAAAGGAAATAAGCGCCCCTTCCGATTTACCAATCCAGTTTTTTTGTTGGTCTTTTATGGAATCGCTCCAATCGATATTGTTTAACCCTTCAAGCAATCTTTCGGCGTATGCCTTAATCCGCATGGACCATTGCCTCATTTTTTTCTGTTCGACGGGATGGCCACCTCTTACAGATGTCCCGTTAACGACTTCATCGTTGGCTAAAACGGTTCCAAGGGTAGGACACCAATTTACCCAAACATCGGATAAATAGGCAAGGCGATAATGCTGAAGGATGTTTTCCTTGTCAGATGCTGAAAATGCTTTCCAATCTGTAGCAGTAAAAAATTCATTGTATTCTGTATATGCCTCTACATTCACATTGCCCTCGGATTCAAACTGAGAAATAAGGTCCGATATATCCCTTGCTTTAAGGAGCTTTGTGTCATAATAAGCATTGAAAAACCGTTTAAAAATCCACTGTGTCCACTTATAATAGCCAGGATCTGAAGTTTGGACGGAACGCGACCAATCAAAGGAAAACCCCAATTGATCCATTTGTTCTCGGTATCGTTTTACATTTTGTTCCGTTGTTTTTGCAGGATGTTGTCCTGTTTGAATGGCATATTGTTCAGCGGGCAGACCGAAGGAATCATACCCCATTGGATGGAGAACATTAAATCCATTCATTCTTTTATAGCGAGCGACAATGTCTGAAGCGATGTATCCGAGGGGATGCCCGACATGCAATCCTGCGCCCGAGGGATAAGGAAACATGTCCAACACATAATATTTAGGCTTTCCCGGCTGGATTTCAACTTTATACGCTTGGGTATCTGTCCAGTTTTTCTGCCATTTTAGCGCGAGGGATTTAAAGTCAAGTTCCATAAGTTAAATTAATGAGGCAAAGATAGAAAAGTAGCGACAATAGGGGTTTTATTATTCTGAATTCCCATGCCGATTGCAAAGCAAAAAATCGCCAAGTCGAGGTCAAAAGATTTTGGGAATCTAGAATGAACCAAACACCGAATCAAAATATACAGTCCAGCGAAAGCCATCCCTAAAGCCACCGTTGGTAACCAAAAATAGGTGACAATCAAGTTAACCGCGGACAAGGTGAAAAACAATCTTCTTAAAAAATTCCAAGAATAAACTTGAGGAAGGGTCCTAAGCCTCATTGGATCTTTGTCACGGTCCTTCACATCGGAAGCCACAGCGAGCATGAAGAAAAAACCTAAAAACACCAGTGCATTGAGCAGGTATTGTGTCAGAGACACATTGGGTTTCGCTCCCTGACAAACAAGCGTCCACACCAATGCAATGTAATATGCTTTTAACGAAGGAATCTCCCTAAGGCTTTTATCTTTTCGCACATAGAAAAAAGCGGCCAATGCCGCAGCGGAAAGATGTAGCACTGAAAAAAAAGATAGGATTTCTTGATTCCATAAAAAGGAGAGAACTACAAAAAACAAAAGCCCAAAGAATCGTTTGCTGTTGATTTTCAAACGATTGGAATAATAGGTAAAAACGCCAACGGTAGACAAAACCACATAACACAATTCTTGTTGCTGAGACAAAAAGAAAAGGAACAGACCTGTAGACAAAGAAAGAAGAAAGGTATTATTTGAAAACACAATCAAGGATTTCAGTTGTGTTAATGTTTTGAATGCAATCACAGGGTTCTCCTTGTTCACATTTCACACAACCCGCATCAAAGACCAGGGCATGAGAATCGGTACCTAAGGGTTTCCATCTTCCCGGGTGAATGGGTTTTCGAGCGGAGAACAAACCTATTGTTTTCACGTTGAGCGCCCCTGAAATGTGTAATGGGCCCGTAGAACAAGCAATTAAAGCATAGGCATTTTGAATGAGCAAGACCAACTGGCTCAAGGAGAGTTCTCCCATCAAGTTGTGGACATTCGGAAAGTTTGCAAATCTACCCTCTATTCGCATGCGCTCTTGACTCGTTCCTGTTATCAAGACTGTTTTACCCTGTTTTACCAATTCACTTGCCAACTGCTCGTATTTTTCAAGCGGGTATTCCATTGCACTGCCTTGTGATAATGGATGAAGGATGACATAGTTAGAAAACGCGGGAATGGATTCGTTGGAGGGGCGAAACTGAGCAGAAACCTCATTTATGGACTCAAAATCAGGAATTTCTTGCAATCCGAGGGGTTTCAGCAAATGAAAATTTAATTGCGCTTCGTGTAAGGGTGAGTGCAGACGGGTAAAGGATGGACGGTGGTTACAAAAAAAGGTATGATACCATCTGTGACTCGTCCCAATTCTATGAGGAATTCCAGCAAAAAGCCCCCAGGAAGCAATCGTTTTATTTGGAAACACGTGAATGAGTATGTCTGCCGACAATTTTTTCTTCCTTTCCTGTTGGGTTAACGCTATCAAATCTTCCAGAATAAGAATTTCATTTATTGGCGCAAAGCTAAGAACGACGGGACTGGTATATTTTTTACACAGATAAACAAGGGTTGCACTCGGAAAAGAATTTCGCAACCATATACACATTGGTAAGGTTAACATTACATCGCCAATGCCATCGGTTCTGGAAACAATGATTCTATGGATGTTACTTGGATTCACGGTACAATTGTTTTACCACTTGGTATTTGTATAAATTCGACATCGCGCTGATCCTGGCAATGTGAAAACCACTCAGGCCGTCTAAAAACCCACATTTTAGCACAAACATTTTTAAGAATCGAAAGATTCCGCTGATTTCAGGTTGCAACCAAAAAACCTTTTTGTTTTGCTCCACATATTTCTTTGCCGTTAAACGAGAGTAATGGTCTGCACGGGATCGATGTTGTTTGTGGGAAACATAGGAATAATGAGCCAAATCACCGCTCAACATAATCGGGGTGTACATTGGGTCAAAAATCAATTCTTCATGAACGATGTCCCCTTCCCAACGTGAGGTTTCTTTTGGAAAAAGCCTGGTTTTTACGTCGGGATACCATCCAGAATGTTTGATCCACTTTCCGCAATAATTGGTGATTCGGTTGATGGCGTATACGCCAATAATTTCCTTTTTTTTCAATTCCAAAATGGATTCCTTTAGGCGCTCTGTCAGCGCTTCATCGGCATCTATGGACAAAATCATTTCGTATTGAGCCAATGCATTCAATTGGTTCTTTTGAGCGGCGTAACCCAGCCAAGTTTGGGAAATAAAACGCACCCCTTTTTGCATGCAAATCTCCTTGGTTTTATCTGTAGAATTTGAATCCATGACAATGATTTCATCTGCAACCCCTTTCAACGAATCAATGCATCTGCCTATGTTTATTTCTTCATTTAAGGTGATGATGGTAGCAGAAATTCTCATGTTGGTTATTTAATTCTCAAACGATCTCCAGGATGGATCACACCCCTCGCTGCTGCAGGATTAAGTTTTTTTAGTTGGGCCAGGGAGACATGTTGTCTCGCTGCTATTTGTGAGAGGGTGTCTCCTGCTTTTACCACATAATACTTCTTAGGTTTAACTACAGGTTTTACCACCGCTACAACTTCGGCTTTCACCGTATTTGTTTTTTTCAAGGTAAGCCTTTGTCCAACATAAATGTTTGAAGTTTGAAGGGCATTCCATTCCATGATTTCCTCTGTGGTTATGCTGTATTTAGTGGAAATGGATTTAAGCGTTTCGCCTGATTTTACTTTGTGATAAATGTATTGAAGCGACAGGGAATCTGGGTGCAGAGGCTCATTTGCGAGGGAGTCTTCTGGGACATTTGTTTCGATGGGGGGAAGTGTCAACGAAGGATGTTCAAGGGCATACAAGGAGTCTTCCATACCGACCAATAAGGTTATTTTTTCAAGTGGACCTGTCACGCAACGGTTTTTGATAGAGGCAGGGATGTATTCTGTTTTATAGATTGGATTGAGTGTTTTTATTTCTTCGATATCCCAATCAAGTCCCATGGAAATGGTCTTCATGCTCAACCCTCGTTTCAAGCACATGGTATCCAATTGCGCATTGTGTATTTTGGCAGCAGCAGGCATCAAATTATGCTCCGCATGGTAAGTTAGGAGGTACGCAGCAGCAATGAAAGTGGGAACATAACCTTGAGTTTCTGTGGGGAGGCTGGAACGAATGGCCCAATAGGATTTTTGATTTCCTGAGCGTTGAATCGCTTTGTTTATGGTTCCTGGTCCGGCATTGTAGGCCGCCAAGGCAAGGTTCCAATCGCCATAGATTCCATAGAGTTTTTTCAGAAACCGACATGCTGCATCTGTTGCTTTTATGGGATCCATTCGTTCATCGATGTATGAATTCTCTTCGAGTCCGTAGTACAATCCGGTTCGATACATGAATTGCCACAGTCCCAACGCGCCGGCTTTGGATTTAATTTGAGGGCGCAGTCCACTTTCGATTACCGCTAAATATTTCAACTCTAAGGGCAGTCCATATTCGGCAAGTTTTTCTTCGAACAAATCAAAATAAAGTGCGGACCTTCCAAGCACGATTTTAGCAAATGACCTTCTGTTTTCTGCAAAAAACTTTACTGAAGAGAGGGTAATTGGGTTGCAATCAAACTGAAATGGACTTTGATTGCTCATGGCTTCAAGTCGTTCGCAATAGATGTCATTTGAAAATACCGGAACGGTTGTAGCTTCGTAATGGAGCGCTTTAAGAATGGAATCTGAATAGATAGCGTTGGCATAATCCGCATAAAAATAGTTCAGGGATTGCTGTACTGTATTTAAAAATGCCGGTGAATTTAAACTGTCAGAAGGGCGAACAGTGGGCACTTGACCTTGTCCGAAGGAAATAAAAAAGAGAGGGCCAAGAAGGAAAAAAAACAAACCTTTATTCGCTAATTTTCTCAAGCAATTGGGATGCATACAATAATTCTAAATCTCTAAATTGGTCGGTCATTAATTGAATTCCAAATGGCAATCCATTGGAATGTGTACCCATCGGTAAACTGATGGCTGGATTTCCCGTTAAATTCGCATGAACGGTAAAGATATCTTGCAAGTACATCTGGATGGGATCCTTAACCTCCCCTAACTTAAAAGCAGTGGTAGGCGTGGTAGGCATGAGCAAGACATCTACTTCTTCGAACATGGCACGGGTATGATTTTGAAGTAATCTTCTTACTTTTTGACCTTTGGTGTAATATGCATCGTATTGCTCGTTCGAAAGCACAAAAGTGCCCGTAATGATGCGTCGTTTAACTTCTTCACCAAAACCTTCTGTTCTTGATTTGATATACGTTTCTTCAACGCCCACGGCTTGATTGGAACGGAATCCATAATGAACCCCATCGAACCTTGACAAATTTGAAGACGCTTCAGCTGTTGTCAACACATAATAAACGGGAACGATGTATTCCATAAATGGGAAGCGAACTTCTTTTATGACAACCCCATTTTGTTTTAACCGGTCAATTCTACGGGTGATTTCTTCCTTAATTTCCAAATCTATCCCTGGATGTTCGAGATAATCCATAAGGACGCCAATCGTAAGGTTCGCATTTGACGCTGCGGGTTCAGTTGTAGGAAGTGAAGATGTGGTTGCATCCATTGGGTCCTTTCCTGCCATAATTTGATAGGCGAGGGCTGCATCCTCAAGGTTATTTGTAAAAGTTCCTATTTGGTCAAAGGACGAGGCGTAAGCGATCAATCCGTATCGACTAATTCTACCATAGGTTGGTTTGAAACCATAGGTCCCTGTCCAAGAAGCCGGTTGACGCACCGACCCACCGGTATCACTTCCTAATGCCAGGGTACAGAGTCCTGCTGAAACAGCAACTGCTGATCCTCCGGAGGAACCTCCGGGAACGTATTCTTTGTTTATGTTATTTCGGACGGGACCATAGAAGGACTTTTCATTCGAGCTACCCATTGCAAATTCATCGCAATTGAGTCTACCAATCACAATGGCGTCCTCATCCAGAAGTCTTTGAACGGCTGTAGCTGTATAAAGGGATTCAAAACCTTCCAAAATATGAGACGCTGCAGAAACTTTATGGTTTTTTAAACAGAGATTGTCTTTGATTCCAATGATAACACCGGCTAATTTACCTGCGTTGTTTGTGTCAATTTTTGTTTGGATCGACAAGGCTTGGGTACGGGCGTCCTCAGCATAGACTTCCAAGAATGCATTCAAATCCTTATGTTCCTCAATTTTTTGAAGGTAATGTTCGACAATGTCTAAAACAGATTTTCCCGACGCGATGGCCGAATGAATTGCTTGGATGGACGAAAACATGAATTACAATTCTTCGATTTTCTTTTCTTTTGCGTCTACCTCCTCGCTTTTGTCTCCTTTGGAGGCATCTTTGAATTCTCTCATTCCTTGGCCCAATCCTCGCATTAATTCAGGGATTTTTTTGCCTCCAAATAACAAAAGAACAATGATTAATATCAAAATGATATGTGGTCCGGAAAGTAAATTTGCTTGCTGTACGTGTTGCATGCGAATGATTTTATTACTACAAAGTTAAGAATTCTATTGCCAAAGGAGCTTATTATTCAAAGAAAAATGGTGTTGCAGTTATTTTACAATTTTCTAGCAACTTCAATTTCTTCATACGCTTCTACAATGTCCCCGATTTGGATGTCATTAAATTTATCAATGTTCAAACCACACTCATAATTATTCTTAACCTCACGGACATCATCCTTGAACCTTTTTAGAGATCCAAGCTCTCCGTTGTGAATTACAATTCCATCTCGGATGACACGGATTTTTGATGATCGCTTGATGATTCCATCCATCACATAACAACCTGCAATTGTTCCCACCTTGGTAATGTCAAAGGTTTCGCGTATTTCAGCAGTACCCATGACTTTCTCCTCAATGTCCGGAGAAAGCATTCCTTCCATAGCCGCTTTAATTTCTTCAATTGCTTTATAGATGATGGAATAAAGGCGTATGTCAATTTGCTCATTCTCTGCCAATTTACGCGCACCAACCGTAGGACGAACTTGGAATCCAATAATGATTGCATCAGAAGCAGAAGCAAGGTTGACGTCAGCTTCAGATATGGCTCCAACGCCTTTGTGTATGATATTGACTTGAATTTCTGGTGTAGATAAATTAAGTAGCGCATCAGAGAGGGCCTCAATGGAACCATCCACATCTCCTTTAACGATGATGTTAAGTTCTTTGAAATCCCCAATGGCCAACCTACGTCCAATCTCATCGAGCGTAATGTGTTTGGTGGTTCTTAAACCTTGCTCACGGAACAATTGTTCTCTTTTACTCGCAATGGTTTTAGCTTCCTTTTCATCGTCCAACACGTTAAACTTATCTCCTGCATTTGGCGCACCGTTGATTCCTAAAACAGAAAGCGGTTGAGCTGGTCCTGCCGATTTCATGGCATTTCCATTCTCATCGTGCATCGCACGAACTTTTCCATAATGTTTCCCAACCAAAATAACATCTCCGATTTTTAAGGTCCCTGACTCCACCAAAATGTTTGTAACATAACCCTTGCCTTTATCCAAGGAAGACTCTATCACGGTACCTACGGCATTTTTATTTGGGTTCGCCTGAAGGTTTAGCATTTCTGCTTCTAGCAACACCTTATCTAGCAATTCAGTAATGTTAAGGTTCTGTTTTGCGGATATTTCTTGGCATTGGTATTTTCCTCCCCAGTCTTCAACAAGGATGTTCATTTGGGAAAGTTGTTCCTTAATTTTCTCCGGATTTGCGCCGGGTTTGTCAATTTTATTGATTGCAAAAATCATAGGCACCGCTGCCGCTTGGGCATGCGATATGGCTTCCTTCGTTTGAGGCATAACATCGTCGTCTGCAGCGACAATGATAATGGCCACGTCTGTAACCTGTGCTCCCCTTGCACGCATGGCGGTAAACGCTTCGTGACCTGGGGTATCGAGGAAGGTCATTTTTCTTCCGTCTTTCAAAACAACCGAATACGCTCCAATGTGTTGCGTAATACCTCCGGCTTCGCCATCGGTAACATTTGCATTTCGTATTCTATCCAACAGGGACGTTTTTCCGTGGTCAACGTGACCCATGACCGTAATGATAGGCGGACGATCCACCAAATCTTCGGGTGAATCTTCGACTACTTGAATTGCATCTTGAACTTCCGCGCTTACAAACTGTGTTTCATACCCAAATTCATCCGCTACAATTTGGATGGTTTCTGCGTCCAAACGTTGGTTGATAGAGGCAAAAATCCCCAAAGACATACACGCTGAGATAACCTGGGTCGGCTGCACACTCATCATGCTCGCCAATTCGGAAACCGTTACAAATTCCGTGAGTTTTAAGATCTTTTCATCCAATTCAGCCGCCAACATTTCCTCTTGACGTTTTTGTTGGAAGGAATCTCTTTTGATTTTTCTATTCTTAGATGCCTTAGATTTCCCTCCTTGATTGGAGAGTCTAGCCAACGTATCTTTTATTTCTTTTTGAATGTCCTGCTCGGAAATTTCTTTTTTCTCTATTTTAAATCCTGGTTTCGGCGCTTGTTGCGTTGGTTTTGGGGCCGTAGGATTGGGCGCGACGGTTTTAATTCGTTTGCGTTTTTTCTTAGCCGCATCGTCCTTGTCGTTGTTATGGCTTTTTGGCCTTTCGACAGGAAGCACCATTTTACCAAGTACCGTTGGTCCGGTCAGAATTTTTCTTTCCGTTTTGATCATCTCTATGGCAGAAGGACCGGTAGGGGTTTCGACGACAACAGGAGGCGTAGCGACCGGCTCGGGAGCAACCGTTTCACTTGGTTCTGGGACAGAGACCGAGACTTCCGGCGTTTCAACCACAACAACAGGTTTTTCTTCTGTTTTTTCCGTTGGTTCTTTTTTCTCAACCTTACCCTTGCTTTGAAATTGATTTAGATCAATTTTACCAATTACATTAACTTGACGTTCCTCTACCTTAGGTTTCGTTACTTCTGGTTCAAAAACGTTTCGCTTAATTTCTTCAAAATTGATGTCATCGCCTTCTTCTTCTGATTTTACAGGTGCGGGCGTTTCTGTGCGGGCGTCATGAAGCGATACCGATTCCTTTTTTTCTCTTGCGGGAGAGCCTTTGGCCTGTTCCTTCAAGTTTTGATCTGCTGCAAACTCCGTACAAAGCAATTGGAAATGCTCCGGGTCCAATTTGCTATTTGGGTTAGAATCAATTTTGATTCCTTTGGAAGATAGAAATTCCAACAACGTAGGCAATCCTACATTCAATTCACTCGCAGCTTTTCCTAATCTAATTGGTTTTCCCGACATATTTTACTTCCTTAAAAATCTTGCAAATTTATTCAAATTCTGCATTCAAAATTCTAAACACCTCAACGATGGTTTCTTTTTCTAGGTCTGTTCTTTGCACCAAATCGTCGATGCTGATTTCCAACACTGACTTAGCTGTATCGCAACCTATAGCCTTCAATTCATCTATGATCCAACTGTCAATCTCATCCGCAAATTCTTCTAAATCTACATCTTCAACATCCACTTCTCCATCTCGATAAACGTCAATCTCATAGCCACAAAGTTTTCCAGCCAATTTAATGTTGTTTCCTCCCCTTCCAATGGCAAGCGAAACCTGATCTGGTTTTAAAAACACTTTCACCCTTCCTTCCTCTTCATTGATTTCCATTGAAGTGATTTTCGCCGGTGACAATGCCCTCTGAATTAACAATTGGTTGTTGCTGGTATAATTGATTACATCGATGTTTTCATTACGCAATTCGCGAACGATTCCGTGAATTCTACTCCCTTTCATTCCGACACAAGCCCCTACGGGATCCACTCTGTCATCATAGGATTCTACAGCAACTTTAGCTCTTTCTCCTGGTTCTCTTACAATTTTTTTAATGGTAATTAAACCATCAAATACTTCAGGTACCTCAAGTTCAAACAAACGCTCCAAGAATTCGGGTGCTGTACGCGACAGAATAATGACTGGGGTACTGTTTCGCATGTCCACTTTTGAAACAACTGCACGAACGGACTCTCCTTTTTTGAAGAAATCTGATGGGATTTGTTCTGACTTTGGTAAAATCAATTCATTTTGATCGTCATCGATGATAAGAATTTCTTTCTTCCACACTTGATAAACCTCACCCGTAACAATCTCTCCAACCCTTTCTTTGTATTTTTTGTACAAATGGTCTTTTTCTAATTCTAATATTCTTGAAATCAAATTTTGACGTAAAGACAGGATGTTTCTCCTTCCAAAATCCGAAAACGTAAATTCTTCGGTTACCTCTTCCCCTATTTCAAAATCCGGCTCAATTTGTACAGCGTCAGAATACGCCATTTCTGTATTTGGATCTTCAACCTCTCCGTCGTCTACAATCTCTTTGTTAATAAAGATTTGCACGTCACCTTTATCAATATTTACAATGATATCGATGTGCTCATCGGTATTAAATTTCTTTTTTAACATGGCACGGAACACGTCTTCTAAAACGTGTTGCATGGTTTGTTTGTCAATGTTTTTTAACTCTTTAAACTCTGAAAACGAGTCAACTAAATCTAAACTATTCATAAATCATCCTTTAAATGAGACCACCACTTTTGCTTCTTTTATATCAGATTTTGGTATTGAAACAATTTCCTTTACCAAAACGTTTTTGTTTTTATCATTTTTGATCTTTTTTTCAAAGGTCAATTCTAATTCGTCCTCAATTACACTCACTAACAGACCTTGTAATTTTTCTCCATTTGTTTTAACCACAGCCAACTCTCTGCCGATGTTTTTTTGATATTGAAGCGGATGACGAAGCGCCTTATCCAAACCAGCAGAAGAAACATGCAATTCAAAATCCTCTTCCTCTCTGTCCAAATTATGTTCTACGTTTCTGGAAACAGACATACAATCTTCGACAGACACGCCTCCTTCGGAGCTGTCAATCTCGATGTTAATCACATTCGCACTCGAAATGGTAAGTTCTACAATGAATAAGCCCTTGTCGCGCTCTTTCATCCTGTCCTCCGCCAAATTTCTAACAATTTCAATGTCTATCATACAGAACAAAAGAGGGGACTGACGCCCCCTCCTATCTTTAATTATGGCACAAAAGTAGGGTAATTCCAAATAGTTTCCAAATAATTTCAAAATTCAATGTAATTTTGAAGGATGCTAATAGAACTAGGGGACACCATCATTTCATCTGAAATCTTCACGAAAAAATTTGTTTGCGACCTGAACCGTTGCAAAGGTGCTTGTTGCGTTTTAGGAGATGCAGGCGCACCGTTAACAACGGCAGAGGCAAAGAAAATCCAACAGAACCTTGCTGAAATTGAGCCATACATGAGTGAAGAGGGTAAAATGATTGTAAGAGAAAAAGGTGTGTCCTATTTAGATTACGAAAATGAACCCGTTACCACTTTGGTCAATGGAAAAGAGTGTGCATTTGTACACTTCGATTCAAATCAGACGGCTTTGTGTGCGATAGAAAGCGCCTACCGCGATGGGAAAATTGACAATCTAAAACCTATTTCATGTTCCTTATACCCCATAAGGGTAAGGAAATACGAACAGTTCACTGCGGTTCAATTTCATGAATGGGACATATGCAGCGCTGCCGTTGAATGCGGTGTAAAATGTGAGACGCCTGTTTACCAGTTCCTAAAAGCCCCTTTGATTCGTGCCTTTGGGGAGGAATACTTTAGGGCTCTTGAAAACATTGCCCCTGAAATTGATAAAATCAAATAATCAGGAATCCTTTACTTTAGTGTGATTCTACCTCTCCTTCCGCCAATGGAACGTTTTGTGGAATAAAGTCTTCTGCTGCACCAGGCTTAGAATAATCATAAGGCCATCTGTGAACTTCAGGAAGGGCTCCAGGCCAGTTTCCGTGGATGTGTTCAACCGGAGTGGTCCATTCAAGTGTATTTGATTTCCATGGATTTTGCGGAGCGATTGGACCTCTGTAAATGCTGTAGAAGAAGTTGAAAAGGAAAATCATTTGACCACAAGCTGCGATGATTGCAAAAGTTGTGATAATTACATTTAGATCCATGATCATGTTGAAAGTATCAACGTCAAATTCACCATACGTTGAATAGTCATAATATCTTCTTGGTGCACCGGCAATTCCAACAAAATGCATTGGGAAGAAAACCCCATAGGCACCGACGATTGTAATCCAGAAATGCACATATCCCATTCTTGTATTCATCATTCTTCCATACATTTTAGGGAACCAATGGTAAACACCTGCGAACAAACCAAATACAGCAGACATACCCATTACGATGTGAAAATGTGCTACCACAAAATACGTATCATGAATTGCAATGTCTAACGCTGAATCTGCCAAAATAATTCCAGTTACTCCACCTGTAATGAAAGTAGAAACCAAAGCCAAAGCAAACAACATTGCCGGAGTGAATATCAATGAACCTTTCCAAATTGTGGTGATGTAGTTAAATACTTTCACTGCAGATGGAATGGCAATCAGCAAGGTTGTAAATACGAAAACACTTCCTAAAAATGGATTCATCCCCGTAATGAACATGTGATGCCCCCAAACGATGAAGGATAGGAAACCAATCGCCAAAATAGATCCAATCATGGCCTTGTAACCAAAGATTGGTTTTCGAGCGTTGGTAGCGATAATTTCTGAAGATAGACCCAGTGCGGGTAACAATACAATGTATACCTCTGGATGACCTAAGAACCAGAATAAATGTTGGAAAAGAATCGGAGAACCACCATGGTTTGTAAGCATTTCTCCACCAATCATGATGTCGGAAAGATAGAAACTCGTTCCTGCCAACCTGTCCATTATAAGTAGAACAGCCGCCGAGAGTAATACTGGGAAGGAAAGCACTCCAAGAATAGCGGTTACAAAAAACGTCCAAATGGTTAGGGGCATACGGGTCATCGTCATTCCTTGCGTTCGTAGGTTAATTACCGTAACGATATAATTTAAACTTCCAATCAATGAACCTGCGATGAAGATTGCCATTGAAATCAACCAAAGGGTCATTCCAAAACCAGAACCTGAAACCGCTTGTGGCAATGCAGACAATGGTGGGTAAACTGTCCAACCTGCCATGGCTGGACCATTGCCTTCGGTACCCCAGTCACCTGGAATATCGATGCCAAAAATAGATCCATTCATAACAAACATGGAAAGCACCATGATCAAAGAAGAAAGCGCAAAGAACCAAAATGACAACATGTTTAAGAAACCTGAAGCCATGTCTCTTGCCCCAAGTTGAAGTGGAATTAGGATGTTTGAAAAGGTCCCCGATAAACCACCCGTAAGAAGGAAAAATACCATTATCGTTCCATGCATGGTTACCAAACCTAAATACATGTCTTCACGAAGTACGCCATCCGGAGCCCAAAAGTCACCCAAGAAAAAGCTTAAAAAACTTGAGCTCTCACCGGGCCATGCCAATTGAATTCTAAAAAGAGTGGACATAAGCATGGCAACAAAACCCATAAAAACAGCAGTTATCAAAAACTGCTTGCCAATCATTTTATGATCCTGACTAAAAATATACTTTGAAACAAAACCTTCTTCGTGATGGTCATGATGTCCATGTGCGTGTTCTTCGTGTGCTACTGAAGTCATTTTTATTCGTTTTAATTACTGTTTTACATTTTTGTTGAAACCACCGTATCCGTGGCGCCTGAACTTGTAGGGGTTGGCGTCGCAACAGGAAAGTATTTTGCTTTGAAATTTTGTGTCGCCTTTGACTTCATCCAAGCATCGTATTTTGCTTCGGATAAAACCACAACCATCATTTTCATTTTGTAATGTGCTCCACCACAGATTTTATTACACATGAGAATATAATTAAAGGTAGGAAGGTTCTTTTTTACCCTCATTTGATCTGTTGTTATGGTTGGGGTAAACTTAAGGCGCGTACCATAACCTGGAACCGCATTCATTTGGGCTCTAAAATGTAGGAAGAATGCAGAGTGCAATACATCTCTCGAACGAATCAGAAATTCGTAGGGTGTATTGTTACGTAAATACAACGTGTCTCTTTGAATGATGTCATCCCACGCATTTGCGTCTTTGCTTTTGGCATGGGTTGATTTCATTTGATACAAAAGTCGTAGCAATCTTTCTTTGTTGCCTAAGTTCGTCGTCATCACAGACATCAATGAATCCGTAATTACGGTATCTCTATTGTTTAGAAGTTTTTGAATGGATGCGATGCCCCCAGCACCATTTTGAATGGCTAAAATCGAGGAGTCGAGTGTTTCTGAAGTAACAATTCCCAATTCATTATTTCCAAGAATCAGTTTATAATCTGATTTACCAAGGATGTTGTCTCCACCGGCATATCGTGCGGTCCAATCAAACTGTTTTGCATACAATTCCACTTTGATGGCATCCTTAGGGGAAGGACCCGTGACATCATTCCAAGTTTTAAGTCCTAAAATTATAATTACGGCTAAAACTGCTGCGGGGACTACCGTCCAAATCATTTCCAATTTATTATTATGAGAAAGATAATAGGCTTTTACTCCCGGTTTTCTAACATACTTATACGCAAAAAAGAAGAGTAAAAAATTGGTGAAGAAAAATACACTTATGATAATTATAAAGTTCAGATTCAATAACCAATCGGTGGATTGACCTTGAATCGAAGCAGCATCACCCCTTCCTGTCCAACCATATTTTAACATAAGGTAAATAAACCCTCCAAATTGAACCACCATAAACAACAACATCAATTTTGAATTCAAATAGTTGTCGCGATTGGGAATGTCGTGCTCCTCGTTCTTGCGCAATTTCGCCGTCAATTCGTAAACACGCACAAGTTGAGCGATTGCTACAGCGCCAATGATAATTATTAATAAAATCAAAAATTTACTTTCCATTTCCTTTGGTAATTTGTAATTAAATATCGTGATGAATACTCTCATCCAAGAATGGGTGATTTACTGGCGTCAACGGCGCTTTGGTAAGGTTTCGAAGAAGCACATAAATGAAAAAGCCTAGCAATAACAAAACAAATCCAATTTCAAGAAATCCAATTTTTGCATTTTGTCCAAGTGAACCTCCAGAAACCATTATGTATACATCTAACCAATGTCCAATTAGGATTATAACCCCGACAAACATCAGAATACCGGCATCACGTTTAGCATCTCTTGACATTAAGATTAACATCGGGAAAGCAAAGTTAATGAAGAACATTCCGAAATAAAGTATTTTGTAATGTTCCGTTCTCATTACATAATAAGTAACCTCTTCTCCAATGTTTGCATACCAAATAAGCATGTATTGGGAAAACCACAAATAAGACCATAGAAAAGAAATGGCAAAAATCCATTTTCCAATGTCATGTATGTGTGAATCATTTACGTAAGGCAAATAACCCAATTTTTTCAAATAAAGTGTTGTCATAACAATAACAACAAGTGCTGAAACCCACATGCCAGCGAAAGTATACCAACCAAATAAGGTAGAAAACCAGTGAACATCGATCGACATTAACCAATCCCATGAGGAGGTTGAACTAAACACGGCAAAAAACACCAAGAACGTAGCACCACGGCGATAGTTTTTAAAATGCAATTCGGTTCCGCCAATTTCATCTTCAAGCAGTGAACGTTTTCTAAAACCTCGTAGAAACAAGATATAGGTCGTAAAGTAAGCCAAGGTACGAATCCAGAAGAAAACCAAATTTAAATAGGGTGTTTTACCTGCAATGATTTTATCATGCGCAACGGTATGTGGGTCCATCCAAGTATAAATGTGCGCGCCCTTCATGAATGAAATAGTGAGCAAAACCAAACCAAATAAAGCAATGCCATAAGGTAAAAGGCCAGCTACAGCCTCAATGATTCTTTTAACGACAGCATACCAACCAGATTCTGTAGCATAATTCAAAGCCAAGAAGAACAATGCCCCCAATCCAATGGCGAAAAAGAAAAAAGTACTTATTAAACCATTTGTCATTAAACGTGTCAGAAAATGATCGTCACCTGCACTAGTAATTATGCCAATAATCGCAAGTAACAATCCTCCTCCCATGAGGCCAAAAGCTGTGTTTTTGGCTTTATTATTTATTGAAAATTCCATGACTCTTATTTCTGTTTTTGGTTCGTAGTATCTGAAGAGGCTGCAACAGCCACTCCCATGGCATCAAATTTACCGTAATCCGGAAATTGAAATTTTCTTACATAATGTATGACCGTCCAAATCTCCTTTTTGTTCAATAGAGATCGATGAGCTCCCATCATGTTTTTTCCATAATAAATGGAATAAAACATCTGACCATCAGAAAGCTCTTTACGGTCCGCATAATTGGGAACCCCTGCATACGCACCACTCAAAACCATTGGTCCATTTCCATCCCCTTTTTCACCGTGGCAATGTTGACACATTGCTGTATAAAGCGCTTTTCCTTTTTCCATTGTGGCATCTACATTGGTCATATTAATACCTAATGGATTCATATCGTTGATTGCCAAAGCATACTCATCAGCGGTTGTAAGGTCCACTCCAAACATTCCATGAGAGGTTTTAAAAGAAACGTTAGCCAACCTTTTGTAAGGCAGCATCAAACGTACCTCAGCAGAATCAGTACCATAAAAAGGAATGGTATAGGCCGGTGGGGTTAAAGCCGTTAGCTTTGTTTTTTTGGACTCATCTATACGCGCACGTACTTCGCCATAATCCACATAGGCTTCTATGGCAGGGGAACGATACATGTCAGGCATGTATTCTAACCCAGGACTGTTAGGGTCTGAGGAACAAGCCGTCAATGCCAACGTAGCCACTGCAGCGATTCCAAAAAAGTTTACAAAGGATTTTCTCATCATTTTTCCTTTACTTATTCAATAATTTTCTTTTCTAATTCTACAAAGCCAGTATCTTTCAATAGGCTTTCTACTTGATCATCTGTAAAACCATGGTTTTCAGACAACCTAATTTCCATAACAAATTTATCATCTGTTGTTCTAGGGTCAGGATTTTGCGCTGGCATACCTGGTAGGGTGCGATTCAAAAGTAAATACTTAATTGCCATTCCATGCGCCGCGCAGAGCACTGTAAACTCAAAAGTTACAGGAATAAAAGCGAGCATGTTTTCAGCGTAGGTAAAATTAGGTTTTCCACCTATGTTCATTTTCCATTCAACCACCATGAAGTAATACATTCCAAACGTTGCCAAAGCTAGACCAGTCAGACCATATAAAAAGGCCATAATTCCCAATCTTGTTCCTTTTACCCCAATTATTGGGTCAATTCCGTGAATCGGAAAAGGACTGTATACCTCTGCAATTTTAATTCCGTTGGATACCAATTTTTTAGCGCCTGATTTCAGCACCTCATCGTCTCCATACATTGCGTAAATTACCTTGTCTGACATAATCTCAATACTTAATGATGTTTATGATAATCCGGTGATTCTTTGTAAGATTGACCAGAGCCTTTCAAAATTGTTTTAACTTCATTCAAAGCCAATACAGGGAAATATCTTGCAAACAACAAGAAAAAAGTGAAAAACAAACCGATGGTGCCTAAATATACAGCAATGTCAATGTGACTTGGGTAATGCATACTCCATGCAGACGGTAGATAATCTCTATGAATAGAGGTCACAATGATAACATAACGCTCGAACCACATTCCGATGTTTACAACAATAGATATGAAGAAAGTAAATAATAAACTTCTTCTAAGTTTTCTAATCCACATTAGTTGTGGTGAAATCACATTGCAGGTCATCATTGACCAATATGCCCACCAATAAGGTCCTGTTGCACGGTTCAAAAACGCATACGCCTCATATTCAACACCTGAATACCATGAGATAAAAAGTTCAGTAATGTAAGCCGTACCAACGATAGAACCAGTTACCATAATTACAATGTTCATGTATTCTACATGCTTGGTATGAATATATGCTTCAAGGTTCATGGCTTTCCTCATTACCAACAAGAGTGTTTGAACCATTGCAAACCCGGAGAATACCGCCCCTGCCACAAAATAAGGAGGGAAGATGGTGGTATGCCATCCAGGAACGATTGACGTTGCAAAGTCAAATGATACAATGGAGTGTACTGAAAAAACCAAAGGAGTTGCCAATCCAGCCAAAACCAATGAAACCAATTCGAAACGATTCCAATGTTTTGCTTTTCCTGACCAACCAAAAGAAAGAATCGAATACATTTTCTTAGAAACTGGCTTTTTCGCCCTGTCTCTAATCGTAGCAAAATCTGGAATTAAACCAATGTACCAAAACACCAAGGAAACAGACAAATAGGTTGAAATCGCAAAAACGTCCCATAATAGAGGTGAGTTAAAATTGACCCATAAAGATCCAAAATGGTTAGGCAAAGGCAAAACCCAATATCCTACCCAAAGTCTACCCATGTGAATAAGCGGAAACGTTCCCGCCATAAAGACCGCAAAAATGGTCATTGCTTCTGCGGAACGGTTGATGGCCATTCTCCATTTTTGACGGAAAAGTAAAAGCACTGCGGAAATTAAAGTTCCAGCGTGACCAATTCCTACCCACCATACAAAGTTTGTAATGTCCCAAGCCCATCCTATGGTTTTGTTCAAACCCCAAACCCCAATTCCTGTACCCAACAAATAACAAATGGAACCAATTCCATATAATCCAATGATCAAGGCTATGGTAAATAAAATATACCACATTTTTGGTGCCTTGTCCTCAATAGGTCGACATACATCCTCGGTGACATCGTGGAATGTTTTGTGTCCTAAGATAAGGGGTTCCCTAATTGCTGCTTCTTTTTGCATGCTAATCTATTTTCAGTGTGTTATGTTATGCTTGAACTTCTTCGTTTCTAACTTTTACTTTATACCAAATGTTTGGCTTAATTCCTACTTCTTCTAAGGCTTGGTAGGCACGCTTATCGCCAGAACTTTTTAATATGTTTGATTTGCTGTCATTCCAATCTCCTACTATGATTGCGTTGGTAGGACAAGATTCAGAACAAGCTGTAGCAAATTCTCCATCTACAATGGTTCTTGCTTCTTTTTTCGCTGCAAGTTTTGTGCTTTGTATTCTTTGAACACAAAGTGAACATTTTTCCATTACCCCTCGGGTCCTTACGGTTACATCTGGATTCAACACCATACGTCCTAGATCGTCTTGAGCAGGGTTAATCTCCGTAAACTTTTTGTAAGATGGATAATTAAACCAATTGAAACGACGCACTTTGTAAGGACAATTGTTCGCACAATACCTTGTACCAATGCAACGATTGTAAGTCATTTGATTTAATCCTTCATTGCTGTGTGTGGTAGCGGCTACTGGACATACAGTTTCACAAGGTGCATGATTACAGTGGTGACACATCATCGGCATATGGACCACTTTAGGGTTTTTAGCCGCGATTTCTGCTTTTGAATAACTAAAGTTATCATCGTCACGTTTTTTCCCTACAGCTGATTCCTCATCAGAAGCAAAGTAGCGGTCGATTCTCAACCAATGCATTTCGCGACCACGTCTAACTTCATCTTTACCAACCACAGGGACATTGTTTTCTGATTGACAAGCAATTAAACAGTTTCCACACCCTATACAAGAAGATAGGTCAATGGTCATTCCCCAACGATGGCCAACTTTTTCAATTGGATGTGCATTCCACAAGTCGAATTCAGATAAAGGCGCTTCCTCATGATGTCCATGCTCATTTAATCGTTGCAACATGTGCGGTGGATTAAAATCAGCACGATCACCCTTTAAATAGGTAAGCAAACTCGTTTCTCTTACAATTGAATCCCTACCCATCACGGTGTGGTGAATTTGTGTGGCGGCAATTGGATATTCTCCGTCTACTTTTGACATTGACGCGACATAAGCGTATGAAAATGCGCCATTTACCAATTTGATGTAAGGATATAAGTTAGTTCCGATTGGCTTTTTGTTTCCTTTATCGTCTAAATCAAACCCTCCATATTCTTTGGTTTGGTAGGCCCCTCGACCAATAGCCTCTCCATTGATCCCTCGGCCATAGCCTAATGCGATACCTATGGTGTCAAATGCTTGACCTGGTTGTGGATATATTGGAAGGGTTAATGACATTCCATTTACCTCAACTTTGGCCATATTCAATCCGTGTTCTTGGTCAAATGTTGTGACAAAACCTTTCTCCTCCATTTGCAAAGGATTCATGGTAATGTAGTTGTCCCAAGTCACCTTTGAAATAGGATCTGGCATTTCTTGTAACCAAGGATTGCTTGACATAGCTCCGTCGCGAATGGCGCTTTTTTGATAGAAAACAACTTCAAGTCCTCCTCCTTTTGTTGGGGCATGAATACCTACAGTTTTAAAAACAGGTAATTCCCTAGCCGAAGTTAAAGACTTGCAACTGTTATGTGTAAGCATAGCAAAATCTTCCAATGGAAACATTGTGTTGTGATTTGCTTTAATATAGTCATAAGCCACTGCTGAATCCTTGCCTCCACGTTGCTTCGCTCCTGCCCAAACCAAAATCGATTCTAACACAGCATATGTATTACCAAGTGGACGTATGGTTGGTTGTGCTACTGCATAATGGGTTGTTTTCGGCATGAAATCGTTCCACGACTCCAACGGATGGTGATCAGGAACAACAAAAGCGGCAACATTGGCGCTCTCGTCAAGATATCTTGAAGTTGAGACGTACATGTTTAATTTGTCCAATCCTTTTGACAATTCACTTCCGTTTGCATAAGAATATACTGGATTTGTTCCAAGGTTTATAAGTACGTCTGGCCCTTTCCCTGCGATGATGTCTTTGAATAATTTATCCGCTTGTTTATCGTCCGATTTGAACATTTCAACCGCATCGGCAGGAAGTATAGTCGTTCCATAAGCTTTCAAAAGGTTGTTAAGCGTATTGGTTAAGATTTGCTCGTCAATGTTGTTTGACCCACAAACCACTAAAGATTCGTTTTTAGAATTTTTCAATGCTTTAATTGCTTGGTCAGCTTTGAGCTTAGCATCGCCATTAATTGAACCTGAATAACCGGCATTTCCTCCAAGACCTTTAATTATGTAGGCAAGAACCGCAGCATTTTCAGACGGTTTGATTTGACCTCTGTAATCTGCATTTGAACCTGTAATCGACATAATGGACTCAAATTGGAAATGTTTAGACATCCATTTCGCATCCGGGTTTCTGGTAAGGCCATATTGTGCCGCATATTCATTGGAAAGCAACCATGTACTCAAGAAATCAGCACCAATGCTGACGATGGTTTTTGCCTTTGAGAAATCGTAACTCGGTATGAAAGCCTCACCAAAGTTCGCGAGGTTTGCTTTTCTAATCGCATCGTAAGAGATGGCATCGTATTGAATCCAATTCACTTTGGACGTTCCATTCTCAGCGTAAACTTTGGAGAACTCGTCAATAGCCATTTTAACAGATGGGCTAATGACTGTGTTGGATAACAAAACAATGTTTTTCGCTTTTTTCAAAGATTTGATAATCTCGCCATCTGCAACATTCACCGAAATGCTGTCTGCCGTTCCTTTTTTACGAACGCTATTTAAACGCTCACTGTCGTAAAGACCTAAAACACTTGCAATAATTTGAGGATTGACGGTGCCATGTGTAAAACCGAAATCCTTGTTTCCTTTGATAAAAATAGGACGAGCCTCACGTGTTTTTACGAGAATGCTTGCATAGGAAAGGCCATCATAATAGGTTGATGCATACATGGTGGCAAGACCTGGGGTCACATCCTCAGGTTTAACTACGTAAGGAACCGCTTTTGTAACGGGAGCCTCACAAGCTGCCAACGTAGCTGCTGCAACGGAGAAACCAAGAAATTTCAAGAAATCCCTACGGCCTGTTGATGTTTCATTAAGATTCTCATCTGCTAAGAAACTTTCAATTGAATTTTGAAATGGAAATTCACTTTCCCTTTGTTTCAAAAATTCCGGAGTTTGTTTTAATTCCTCAACCCCTTTCCAATATTTCGTTGTTATTCCCATAACTTTTTGTTCTGTAACAATTTTAATAGTGACATTTAGCGCACTCCCATCCGCCCAATTCGTTAGCTGTAATCTTACCGTCGTTATCCAAATACTTTTTGTACAAATTCTTGTCTTTTTTCAACCTTCTGTGAATTTCATCATAGTACCCATTCTTCCCATCACCAATCGCGACTTCTTTTGCACCATGACACTCAATACACCAACCCATGGTTAATGTAGCTTTTGAAAGCTTAATGTTTCCATCCACCTTGTTTAACTCTTCGATGGGCTGGACTTTTGCAGCTTCATTCATTTTTGTCATATCCCCGTGACACTGTTTACAGTCAATTCCTCCTACGACAACGTGTTGGCTGTGGTTAAAATAAACGTGATCAGGCAAAACATGAACCTTATTCCAAACGATTGGATTTTCCTTTTTCATGTACTTGTATCCTCCAGCAGGCTTAATGGACGGATCCCATCCTGCAGCAGCATAGATTTTCTTGATCTCTCCTTCGAAAGGCTTTCCTTGACCATTGATTTGTTTGTGACAATTCATACAAACATTTACAGTCGGCAATCCTGCTGATTTAGACTTCGTTACTGAGTTGTGGCAGTATTTACAATCGATTCCATTTACTCCGGCATGTCTGTCATGAGGAAATGCAATGGGTTGAGAAGGTTGATAACCTTCCATAATGTTAATGGTATAGAGGCCTTTAAATATAATTACCAGAACGGCAATCACCACTACCAAACCAACCAATCCAGAGATGGTTCTGTATTTCCAAGCTAGGGCCTTGAATTCTTCAAAATAAGAGAGCTTATCCATGGACTCATCCCCACTGCTCGCCACTTTTAATTGTCTTCTTACACCTCCAACGGATAGAATGATTACCACAAACAGGACAGCCATGATCAGCCAAATAAATCCCAATCCACCACCTTCTTCTTCTTCAGCGCCTGGAACTGCATTTGGATCAACGGCACCTGTATCACCCGGGACTGCCTTTCCATCGTCTTTAGGCTGAGCGTCCACATAATCCAAAATAGAATTTACTTGGTCATCTGTCAAATCAGCAAAAACAGTCATTTGAGAACCTGCATACTCTTTGAAAACCGCAGCTGCCCTTTTGGATTTACCCCCTGCCCGGAGTGCGGCATTGTTTTGAACCCATTTAATGATTAATTCTGCCTCACCTGCATCCGCCCATCTTTGACGTGCGCCTGAAAGCATTGGGCCCGTACCATTTTTATGGATTTGGTGGCAACTTGCACATTTTGACTTAAACAATGCTTCTCCTTGAGCAAATGCGAACATTGGACTTAGTGCCAATGCAATAACAAAGAAACTTAACCTGAAAACCAGGCTTCGTGTAACTTGTTGAATATTAGATATTTCCATGAAATAAGTTTCTAAATTCTAGCTTTTCAAGTGATAAAATAACACTTTTTAACGGTACAAATTTACATGATTAGCCTAATTTCATGACACAATTGTGACAAAAAATCAGCGCTGCGCTTAATTTATATTGATTCTAAATAAAGTAAATCTGGTCAACTGGGCAATTACTTTTAGTACTTTGCACATAGTTAAGATGTTAACCAAAATGAAATTAATTCAGATTTGCTTTTTGATCCTTTTTTCTTTTTCCGTGAAAGGACAATTAAAGACGCATGTAGACCCTAATGTAAGGATTGGCGTGGATAGTTTAAAGTCATATAAAAACGAAACTTTGGGGTTTCGCATTCAATTGGGTTTTGACACAGACAAAAACAACTTAGACTCTCTACGCATAAAATTTATGACACTGTATCCAAAAACCGATGCTTACATCACTTTTGAGGCGCCCTATTTCAATTTTATGGTGGGTGATTTTCGCACCGAAATGGAAGCAGGCCTTATGAAAGAAAAGTTAATTGGTTTATTCCCATTGTGTATTATTCATCGCACGCGGATCAAACTTCCCAGGATCGATTAAAAGTGTTTCCATCCCTGTGCCCTAAGCTCATGAAGCGATCCGCCGCCATCCATTAAACGCAGCCCTTCGTTGGAATGCGTGTAATGTCCAATCGGCGTAAAATAGGGATTCCCTTGAATTTTATGATATTCCTTTTGAGAAACAGAAAACAACAATTCATATTCTTCTCCACCATTCATTGCACAAGTGAGGTGAGGAATGTTGAATTCGGAAGCGACCAAAAGGGTGTCTTCAGCATATGGGATTTTGTCTTCAAAAATCACACACCCTAAGTCTCCCGCCGTACAGAGGTGAAACAACTCAGAAGCGAGGCCGTCAGAAACATCTATCATTGAAGTCGGCACCACGTTCATCCCTGCTAAAATATCGACAACATCCAAACGAGCCTCAGGTTTAAGTTGCTTTTTAACCAAGGTGTCATATCGATCCAAGTCGGGCTGTACATTAGGGTTTTGTGTGAACACCTCCTTTTCTCTTTCCAAAATTTGCAATCCTAAATAGGCTCTACCCAAATCACCGCTAACCAAAAGTATGTCATTTTCACCCCCCCCTTTTCTGTATACAATGTCTGATTTTGCAACACTTCCTATTACGGTAGCTGAGATGATTAGGCCTTGAACCGAACTTGAGGTGTCGCCACCGACCAAGTCTATCCGGTAAAAATCACAAGCCAATTGAACCCCCTCATAGAACTCTTTTAATGCCTCAACAGGAAATCGACTCGAAAGGCCAATGCTCAACACCAATTGCTCTGCTTTCCCGTTCATAGCGAAAACATCAGAAACGCTAACAGAAACAGACTTAAACCCGAGGTGTTTAAGCGGGACATACATCAAATCGAAATGAATTCCTTCAAGCAGCATATCGTTTGAAACCAAGGTAAAATGTGAATCGTTTTTCTCTAAAACAGCACAATCATCCCCTATCCCAAAAACCGTAGTTTTTTGGGAGCTGTGAAAGGGTTCGGTCAAATATTTAATCAATCCGAATTCACCTAAGGATTCAATCGTGGGGGGGATAACGTTTTCGTTCATCATTTGAAAAATTTATGGGCAAAACCTATTTACTTGTTGAAAGCATTCTTGCCGCAAGGTTTGCAAAGGTAGCGCTTCCCTTGAAATTAGAAATGTAAAATTGACAGCACCCCAAGATGCACATTAGATAGTTAGAATTGAAACCAATTTTTATAGCTCGCAAAAACAAGAAAAGCAATAATTAAAAGGATGAAAAAAATCACATTACACCCTGCTCCCAAGGTGTCCAAAAATGAATCTCCTTTTTTCCTTCCTAGGAGACCAAAAATGAAGATGCCCGCAATTACCAGAATGACAATAAAAATTATTTCCATGAATTCGGTGTTGTTTTATAAAATTCGGGCAAAAATAGATTTTCAAAGAACTGGGATTGAAATAAATTAAGACTATCAGGGGAAATCCCCTAGTTTTCCCGCATTTTGTTGCGTTTTCAATAAAAAAAACTCAGTCCTGACTCTGAATTATGCCCTTATGGCAGCGACGTGAATAACATTGAATCTGGGCATAATGAAATAAAACGAGGTCGCTGGAAAGTCTTAAAAACAAAAACCCCGACACAATGGTCGGGGTTTAATTCTGTTGACCCACTAGGGCTCGAACCTAGACTCTTCGGTACCAAAAACCGACGTGTTGCCAATTACACCATAGGTCATTGATTCGGCAAATTTATGAAGATTATTTAATTTACAAAAACACCATTTTCGAAATTTAAACTGAAAGGCATTTCAATCATGGTTGAATATTTCTAAATTCGCAATACTTTTTAGTTAATCTCAAGATGAATTATACCAAACTAAACAAAATTACCGGGTGGGCAATTTTCGGAATCGCAACCCTTGTTTACCTACTAACCATTGAATCCACAGCGAGTTTGTGGGACTGTGGTGAGTACATTACAGCCGCATACAAACTCGAAGTTGGTCACCCGCCAGGGGCGCCTTTGTTTATGATTTTAGGGCGATTATTTTCTATTTTTGCCTCTCAAGAAAATGTGGCCGTTTGGATCAACGCCTTGTCCGCGCTCAGTAGCTCCTTTACGATTTTGTTTATGTTTTGGTCCTTGACCTTGATGTTGAAAAAATTAACCCTGATGCGCAAATCAGCGCTTGAAAACGGAGACAAGATTATGATTCTCGCTTCCGCAGCGGTTGGCTCATTGGCTTACACTTTTTCTGATTCTTTTTGGTTTTCAGCAGTAGAGGGAGAAGTTTACGCGATGGCGTCCCTGTTTACGGCCGTTATTTTTTGGGCCGCCCTTAAGTGGGATGATGAAATGCGTAGCCAAGAACTGGCGCTTAACCAGAATGTTATGCCAAATAGATGGCTGCTTATCATTTTTTTTCTATTGGGATTGGCCATTGGTGTCCACTTACTGGGAATCTTGGTGGTGCCGGCAATTGGGTACATCATCTATTTCAACGTTGCAAAACAATTCAAATGGACCGGCTTCGTGCTTACAGGAATTATATCCGTGCTCGCGCTTGGATTTATCCAAGAGGGAATTATTCCGGGAACCATCTCACTCGCCAGTAGTTTCGAGGTTGGCTTTGTAAATGGATTGGGATTGCCTTTCTTCTCTGGATCCATCTTTTTCTTGGTTTGCTTGGTTCTCGTTTGTATCCTAGGCATTCGCTATTCCCACAGAAAAAAACACACCATTTTATATAATGTGTTCATGGGCGTAACCCTTTTGCTAATTGGTTATGGCTCTTTCGCAGTGATTGTTATTCGCTCCAATGCAAACACCCCGCTTGACGAAAACAATCCAGAAAATCTTGTGACTTTACACTCATACTTGAAACGAGAGCAATATGGATCCAGCCCCATTTTGAAAGGACAATATTGGAATTCGTATCGCCTCAATGAACGTGCAACTGAAAACGGACCACAGCTCACCTCAAAAGATGGCTGGGGAGATTTATCTGCTTTCTATCTACGTCGCTTTGTAGTGGAGGAAGGTGATCGAGATGTTAAAGCATTTGAATTGGAAAAAGATGCACAGAATTGGGTAAAGAAAAACAAGGGTTCCTACACGATTACGGAAAAATACTTTGAAAGCAATGCGTCAATTCGCGTCGGTGGCGTTCCTGCCTATGAACAGACAACATTGTTTCCTCGTATGTATGCCGAAACTGAACAGCACATCGCTGGGTATAAAAGTTGGAGTGGATACAATGCTGATGAAGACAAAGGAACTGAATTGGGAAGAGATGGATTACGCTTACCTACAACAGGGGAAAACCTTACCTATTTCATGCGTTATCAAGTAGATTGGATGTACATCCGATATTTAATGTGGAACTTCTCGGGAAGACAGAATGACATCCAAGGTCATGGTGACAATATGCGAGGCAATTGGATCAGTGGATTCGATTTTATCGATGCGCCGAGGGTGGGAAGTGCTTCCGATCAACCGTTTTACACGACGGAAAACCCATCTAACAATACCTTCTTCCTTTTGCCCTTGGTGTTTGCTGTATTGGGTATTTTCTTTCATTTTTATAGAAGTCCCAAGGATGCCTTCGTGCTACTATTGGCTTTCCTTTTTACCGGATTAGCGATTGTTGTTTACCTCAATCAAAAACCTATGGAGCCTAGGGAACGTGATTATGCCTATTCCGGGTCCTTCTACTTTTTCGCTATGTGGATCTCGTTCGGTGTTTATGCATTGTATGACATTTACCAATCTTTCACCAAGAAAGATTTTATCAAACTTGGGTATTTCGCAGGTGGAGGACTCCTAGTTACCTTAATATTTGGTTTTGGAATCCTGTGGTTAACCATTTGTGGAATTGTGATCCTGATGATTGGGCTTATGCTTGGTTTAAAGAAAGTGAGTAAAAAACAAGATTTTGCCGCCATCCTTTCCACCTCCCTGGGACTTCTTATCCCTTTAATGATGGGGGTTCAAGGTTGGGATGACCATGATCGAAGTGGAAAAACAACGGCAAGAGATTTGGCTTATAATTATTTAAACTCATGTAATAAAAACGGAATTTTATTCACCAATGGTGACAACGACACCTTCCCTTTGTGGTACCTTCAAGAAGTAGAAGGCAAACGTACGGATGTAAGGGTGTGTAATTTGTCCTTGATGGGTACGGATTGGTACACCAATCAAATGAAGCTTCGCGCCTATGAATCTGCTCCTTTGCCGATTAAATTCAAGGAAGACCAAGTATTAATGTATGCGGGAAATACCGATCAAATTTACTTTCTTTCCTTATTGGAAATGATAAGCCTTAATTCTGAACCGGAATTGATTAAAAAGGTGATTGACATGCGTACTGCCAACAACCCGGTGTATGCAAATCAAGCCGTCCGTTATTTTAATGCAAAATTGAACGGCATGCGTGGGTCATTTACCATTGAGCAACCAAGTATGCAAGAAAGTTTCGACAAGCTTTGGGTTTCAATGGTTTCAGATGACACCTCCAAAATATCAGACAACATCCTTGCAAAATACAATGGGATTTTTGAGATTCTCGGAAGCATTAAAAAAGGAAATATAAAATTAGACGAGAATGCAAGTTCAGAACTTCAAAAACTTTTCGATGATTTCGAAAAACCTTGGCAATCTGTAGATTTTCAAGACGCGATGGCTTTTGTGAGAGACGATAAAAATTATGTTGTAGACAATGATGGTAACCACATTACTTTTTTCCCTTCAACGATGTTTACGTTTAAGGTGAATAAGAAAAATGTGTTGAAATCAGGCGTTGTGAAAAAAGCAAACCTCAAAAATTGTGAAGATGAAATCACTTTTGCTTTTAACAATGAACAAGACCGCTACTTGACGCGAGATGAAATCATGATGATGGACATGGTTGCAAACAACGATTGGGAACGAGGAATTTATTTTTCAAGCAACCGAGGTTCAGCATTTTCGCTCGCTTTGTTAAGCAGTGGTTGGGTGAAACAAGTAGGCATGGCCTATGTCCTGAGCCCCATTAAGGATACGCAACATGTGTTTTATGACTTGGATGAAATGTATAAAAACATGACGTCTGTTTATGAATACGGAGACATGGCGAATCCTAGCGTTCTTACCGATTATTACGCAAGGCGTCATACTTCGCAGTATAGGGTAAATTTCTTGTTGCTTGCTGAACAATTTTATTTAGCCAAAGATTATTCAAAGGCTAATAAATTATTGGATTTATCCTTGAAAGTTATGCCGTTAGAAAATGTAATGGACTTTGGTGAAGTAAACATTTGTGATCCAATGAACATGTTGACATACAATGGGAGAAACAAATCCTACATGTACGGTGAACAAGAGGTTCGTGCAAAAAACAGCGGGTGTCTTCATGAGTACGTTCAATTGTATTACCTACTTCATGCAAATGCGAAAGGAGAAAAACTTGGAAACAATTTATTGAACCAATACGAAAGCATATTAAAATTCTTCAAAAACACCGATGCAGAAATCGCTGCAGACATGGAAAACACTGAAGACTTATTGGCCACAACGGATGCCCTTTGCCGAATGTATTCAACCCTTCAGGACCCTTCTGTAAAAGGAGAGAATTCAGCGTTTGGAAAACGCATTAAAAAGAACCTGGATTTGGTGTACAAAGTCATCCTTCCAAGGCTTTCAAACCAACTGAGTACCTACGCGAATGACAATGGCGAAATTGTTACTTCAAATTCAGGAAGATATGGCAAAATGTACCTTTCCTTGAATCAAAATTTAACAGCCATTGGTGAACATTATCGATACCTCAAAACTTCAATGCCACCTGCACCGACCGAACCTACAAACCTACCAGCGCAAAGCCCAACCACTCCACTGATGCCTGGAAACGGATTTGAATAATGATACTGACCGATTGTTCGACCCTTTACCGTTGGGTTTTTCCAAAATGGCGATGGAAAGGGCCGAGCAAAAAGGGCGTGTATTTAACTTTTGATGATGGTCCTGACCCAGAAGTGACCCCTTTGGTTTTGTCCATCCTTAAGACGCACGATGTTAAAGCAACTTTTTTTTGTGTGGGTGAAAATGCCGAGAAATTTCCTGAATTAATAGAACAAATCAAAGCCGATGGTCACAGGATTGGGAACCACACCCACTCGCATGAACACGGTTGGAAAACACCTAAGAATCTTTATCTGAAATCCGTTGAAAATGCCGCGCAAAGCATCGACTCAACCCTTTTTCGCCCACCATACGGTAAGATGAAGTTAACCTCAGCAAAACAACTTCGAGAAGCTGGATTTACCATTGTTATGTGGTCTTGGTTAAGTTACGATTACAAACAAAACTTAACTGCCTCTCGCATCATTCAAAAGGCAAACCATATTAAAGGAGGCGATATTCTTTTGTTTCACGACAGCCAAAAGGCGCTCAGTAAAATTTCAAAAATGTTACCTGAAATCATTGAAATTATCACCCAAAAGAACTTAACCTTTGAATTAATTTAAATTTTTCTATGGGCAAAAAACCCTTGTATTTTCTTGTGTTAATTTCAATCTATATTTTCCTTCAGTTTTTTTGGTGGGGTATCTTGTTGATTTCTCATTCCAAGGTAAAAACCACCATGGTAGTTGGCGAAGGCTCTGTGTTCCTACTTATCCTTGCCTTTGGTATTTGGAGACTTAGTCGAAGCATCCAGAAGGAATTTGAATTAGGAGAGCGACAAAAAAACTTTTTGTTGTCTGTTACACATGAACTCAAAACACCCATTTCATCAGCCCAGCTCATATTGCAAACACTTACAAAAAGAACACTCCCTGAAGAAAAAAAAATCAACTTTCTAAACCTTGCCATTCAGGAAAATAAAAAATCACAGTATTTAATTGACAATCTCCTCCAAGCGGCCCGATTGGAAAGCCAAAATTTCAGGGTTGAGAAAACCCGATTTAACCTGCAAGAATTCATGACTTCCTTACCAGCGCAATTCAACGGTTTTCCCATTGAGGTTACCTACTCAAATAACATCAACACAGACTTTTCTTTGTTTATGGATGTGGTTTTATTTGAATCTGCGATTAGAAATTTACTTGAAAACAGCATAAAATATGGCGCCAAAAAAGTTGACGTTGACATCACGTTGAGGTCAAAACAAATAACCCTTGAAATCAAAGATGACGGTGAAGGGATTTCAGAAAAAGACCGGCCAAATATATTTTTAAAATTTTATAGATCTGGGGATGAAAATGTGCGAGAAAAAAACGGCACAGGTTTGGGCCTTTTCATTACCAAAGAGTTTGTTCAATTAAACAACGGTGCCATTCAATTCAAACCGAATCAACCTGTAGGTTCCATTTTCATGCTTACATTTACCCTATGAAAAAGCTTGCGTTAATTATACTTGACGGTTGGGGCCTTGGTAATAAATCGATTTCTGATGCCATTCACCATGCAAAAACGCCATTTACAGACGCATTGTTTAACGATTACCCTAATTCCAAGTTAAAGGCATGTGGAGCTTCGGTTGGGCTCCCTGAAGGGCAGATGGGAAATTCTGAGGTGGGTCATTTGAACATTGGGTCAGGAAGAATCGTTTACCAAGAACTTTCTCGCATAAACAACGCCATATCTGAAGGGTCTTTTTATGAAAACCCTGTATTGTTGGAAGCAATGCGATTGGCAAAGGAGAACAATGTTAAGCTTCACATGATGGGACTGGTCTCAAAAGGTGGCGTACACAGTTCTCTTGATCATTTAATAGCCCTTATAGCAATGTGTAAGCATGAAGGATTGCAAAATGTTTACCTACATGCTTTTACAGATGGTAGGGATTGTGATCCAAAATGCGCACAAAACGACATAGCCGAATTGATGATGCTAACGGATGATAATGTTAAACTGGCTACCTTGATAGGACGTTATTATTCAATGGATCGAGACCATAGATGGGAAAGAATCGAAAAGGCATATAGCCTTATGGTAAATGGAAAAGGCGAGTACTTTGAAAATCCAGTCACAGCGTTAACTCATCACTACAAAACGGGCATAACCGACGAGTTTATGCCTCCCATTTTGCTAGACAAAAAAGGGTTGATTGAGAACGGTGATGTGGTCATTAACTTCAATTTCCGAACAGACCGTCCCCGAGAAATCACGGAAGCTTTGACGCAAAAAGAATTTCCGGAATTTGATATGCATCCGCTTACTTTGCATTATTTCACCATGACCAATTATGATGATTCTTTTAAAAACCTCCATGTTATTTTTAACAAGGATGCTTTAAAGAACACCCTTGGCGAAGTTTTGTCGGCTCATAAGGTTACCCAGGTGCGTATATCTGAAACAGAAAAGTATCCACACGTTACGTATTTTTTTAATGGCGGAAGAGAAGTTCCCTTTCCAGATGAAACGCGTTTGCTCATTCATTCACCCAAAGTTGCAACCTATGACTTAAAACCCGAAATGAGTGCTTTTGAAGTTCGTGATACTCTTTTATCTTATGCTGAAGAAAACAATCCCGGATTTATCTGTCTTAATTTTGCGAATCCTGATATGGTTGGACATACGGGGGTTTATGAGGCAATTGTAAAGGCAGTCGAAACGGTTGACACTTGTCTGGAAAGCTTGGTTAAGGGCTTACAGCCTTATGGGTATGAATTTCTGATCATCGCCGACCATGGCAATGCCGACCATGCGCTCAACGAAGACGGAACCCCTAATACTGCTCACAGTTTAAATGAAGTGCCTTGTATTTATGTGGGTACGGATAAAACCCTTTCTCTTAGGGATGGAATTCTTGCGGATGTTGCACCAACCATTCTGGGATTAATGGGAATCGCTTTGCCAATAGAAATGACCGGAACATCGCTTATAAAAAAAGGGGCCTAAGCCCCTAATTCTAATTATTTAATACCAAGTGCCTTTTTAGCTTCGGAATCATTTGGGTCAATACTTAAAACAATTTCGAAATAGTATTTCGACTTATCTGCGTCTTTATCTTGAGATTTTGAATAATAATTTCCGCAATATTTCGATGATTCAAGAATCATTTTCTTATTACTGTCTTTTGTTCGCTCTTCGGGTTTAACAACCTCAATCACCTTTAAGTAATATGGTAATGCGAGCCATTTATCATAGTTCGGATCTAAGGCGGAATTGCAACGGCCTCTCCACCAAAACGACGGAGCATAATTCGGTGAAATTTGAGCTACTTGGGCAAAAAGAGTATCTGCTTCCTTATAATTTTTCGGACCAGCATAATAACATTGGGCAAAATCATACAATTCAGCCAAAGTTAACTCCATCATGCTTTTGCGTTTTGCATACGTTTCAATTGCCTTGTCATATCGTTTTTGTTTTTTATACATTTTCGCTATGTCGTCTGTTAATTCTTTTGCTGCTGCATCATTCATGTTTGCGGCGATTTCCATCGAAACAATCGCCAATGAATCTTGACCTAATTTCATCAACAATTCACCACGTGTTTTATAATCTAAAAAGGTGACTTTGTCTTGTGGAACTATTTTAAAGAAACGGTCGCTTGCATCCAATCCCAGCTGAGCTCCCCCTTTATAATCCTGACAACCTAAATAAGATCCAGCAAGCATTCTTTCCGTAAAATAATTTCGGATGTTTTTTTCGTTAAGGTAAAGTACCTCAGTGATTACCTCACAATATTGTTTTGATGCATACATGGCATTTGCATAACGATACCTAGATTCTACATTGTTGTTTAAGGCAAGGTATTTTTTCCAATCCTGGATGGCCAATTTCATTTTATCAAAACGCATGTACAATTCCGCACTTTCGCGATATGCAGGCGCAAATGTAGAGTCTAAGGCTTTCGCTTCTTTATAAATTTTATTTGCCTCTTCAAAGTTCTGAGCCGCTTGATAGATGTTTGCGATACGTACCTTTCCTCTTGGCGATTTAGGATTGATTGTAATTACTTGGTTATAGCTTTTAATTGCCAAACTTGCATCTTGTGGTGTTTTGGCATAAAGGGCATCGCCTTGAAGCAATAAATTATCTTCATTTGTAGCGTCTTTCTCAATGGCTTCAGTAAGCAAGATGAGCGCTTGATCTAAATTTTTATTATCAGACTCGATGTAAATTTCAGCAATGCCGCGATTCACCTCCGCTCGTTTTACCTTGTTTTTTTTAGTCAGAGCCATGGCACGATCAAATTCTATTTGTGCTGCGACTTTATCCCCTTTCAACCATAACACACGAAACTTCCCGACAAACGGCATGGGGGTAAGTTTGTCCATGTCATACCCTTTGTTCCAAATCATGATGGCAGAATCGATCTCACCTTTTTCGAAATAACAATCCCCGTAATAAAAATAAGCATCTCCATTCGCTGGTTCATTTTTAACCAAAGATTTAAAATCATTCAAAGCTTCTGCATAACGCTCATTTTCCGTTTTGTAGATGGCTTCTTTAAGCGATTGTGCATAGTACCCTGATGATAAGATCACCGCCATAAAAAATACTGCTGTTTTCATTTTATTTGATTTTGATTTCTTCTAAACAATTCGTCTGCCAAAAATACTTTGATAATGTGTGAACACAAAAGAAACTGAAAAAAATTACTCTGTTGTCATTTGAATTAGGCGAACGGGCGCCTTCGCCGGGACCAATTCCGACTTTTGAACAATCAATTGTCCTTTCTCCCCAATCATAAACAACACGAAACCTGTATTCAATCCGGAACGGTTTCCTTTATTGATCATCCACATTTCTCTGTAGAGCGGATATTCCTGGGTATAGATTGTTCCCGCATAGGGTTGAAAAACTTCATCACCCGCATGTTTTCCCACATACATAGGCTTTATGCTGTCTAAGAAATTCATTACTTCAAAGTCTTCTTGATCTGAAATCCAATTTACCCCGATGATTCCCATCGCATCCTTGTTGTTTTTTACAAATCGAATAACTTCTTCATTGGAATTCAGTGCATAAACATTTTTTGAAAGACTTGCTTTGTTCGCAAGGTTGGTTAGGTAATTAAAATTGGCAGAATTCACTTGATCAAATACGATTTTTACAGACTTCTTGGTTTTGGGCCAAACCGCACCGTCTGTTGAAATCCATTTTTTGAGGTCATCCACGGTAATGGAAGTGTCTTTGTTGGATGGATGGATGATCAAAGCAACGGCATCGTAAGCAAACTTGTCACTGACTACTTCAACTTGTTTTGATTTGAGGTAACTCTTTTCCTTTTCGGTAAAATCTCTTGAAATACAAATGGTTTTTACCTGGTTATCCATAAACGCATCTATAATTTCCTTTTCGGTTAAATACTTCGCATTCACATTTGCTTTCGGGAAAAGACTTTCAAAAGTATAAATACTCGTTTCAAATAACGGTTTATAAGATTCTTCTATGAAGACATCAATTTTTCCTCTGCCATGCGTGTCCTTTTGATAGGCCAAAGGATTTTCATGTGCTTCACAAGCTGCGAGCATAAGTAAAACAACCCCTACAAAGAAAGCTTTCCAACTATTTTTCATTTTTCTTAATTTTTTTAAAATCCTTCACAACACGAAAAATTCGATAACCAGAGTAGACGAACAACATCACAATAAGAAAATTTCTTTTCCAACCATAGAGGGTTTCTACCGCATCCGTTGTCCAGAGAAACAAGGCAAAGGCAACCGCAGAAACAGCTACACTCAAGGCAAATGATAAGTTTATATATTTTAAGTCCATGGCATAAAAAATCCCCATTGAAAACAATGGGGATTCTAATAATTATAATGCGTTTAATTCACTTCAAACTTAACCGGTAAGGTAACCCATGTTCTTACTTCCCGTCCAGCATTTTTTCCTGGTGTCCATGATGGCATTTTTTCTACCACTTTCACCGCTGCCTTGTCGCATGCTTTACAGCCTTGCAATGGAGTGGCAACAGATACATTTGAGATTCTTCCGTCTTTTTCAACGACAAACCTTACTGTGACACGGCCTTTAATCGCCAAGTCAATGGCTTCTTGCGGGTAGTCAATTTTCTCATTAATAAATTTCGCCATTTCAGCATATCCTCCCGGAAAATCCGCTTCTTCTTCTACGAATGTTTCAATTGGCTCCGGTTTTGTATCAATTTCTTTTGGCTTATCGTCCGTAGGTTGTGGTGGGTCAAAATTCTCGTCACTTCCGTCCTGTGTTTTATCTCCTGCTTTCGTATCGTCAAGTTTATCTTGAGTAGGCACAGGATCCGTTACTGGATCATCCTCTACAACCGGCGCAACGAAGGCAGTCATTTTTTCCAAGGGTGGCGGTGGTGGCTCAACGGGTGGTGGCGGCACGTCCTTATCTGGTGGGGGAGGCGCAACTGTCCACGTTTTATCGTTGCCTTTGGGTGCAGCTATTTCTTCCTTAGGTAAATTCCTAATGATGAACAGCACCAAAGAAACCAAGGCAAAAAACAAGACAAGACCTAACATAATAAAAGCCAAACGTTTGTTATAACTTTTTCTAAGGGCATACGCCCCATATGCTTGGTTTCTGTTTTCAAAAACCAGTTCGTTACGAATGTTCGAGGTAACTAACCACCCTTTGGCAGAGAAATAACTAAACAAAGAATAGGTTGCTACAAGCCCGACGATGATGTAAATGACATTTAATTCCATGACCTTACTTTTTTATCTTTTCATTCAACAATTTAAGTTCACTAGAAAGCATTGGTACAGGGGCAATGACACCAATTTCAGCGATTTTAACCTCGTCAATCAAGTCAATAAAGTTCTTACAAGTTGCTAAATCGTCTGTTTTCACCAAGACTTTTAACGCTTCTAAATCTCCCTTTAATTTTTCCAATTGAGCGATGTAGGTAGTATCCGCCATTTGTTTGGCTTTCACTTTTCTAACCAATCCTTCCTTTCGTTTTAAAACGTAAGAATTCAAATCAGCTAACACTTTTCTAACACCATTGTTGCTAAAATTAGTGCTAATCAATTGTGTTGGGCCATTTGGACCTGGTTTGTCTTTTGGATAAAACTCGCCGGTGTAGTAATAAATAGAGTCTTTAGATAACAAGAAGGTGATACCATTGTTAAGCTTTGGCGCTTTCCCTGGATCAGGCTTATCTATTTTTGCCGGATATGCCAAGCTCATTACCTTTGGTTTGCTAAAGGTAGATGTAAGGACAAAGAACGTTAACAAAAGGAAGGCCAAGTCAACCATTGGCGTCATATCCACTCTGGTTGAGGCTTTTTTTGCTCTTTTCTTTCCTTTGTCGTGGCCACCGCCACCACTTTCTGCAATTTCTGCCATGAGATTATGGATTATTCGGATTAAACTCCGAAGAGGTCACAAAATTTAAATTGTTCAGATTCAGCTCGCGGAAAACATCAATTACCTTTTCAGCTTTTTTATACACTGTTTTACTGTCTACTCTTATGATAAACTTTGGTCTGAAATCTTCTGCGAGGGGCGATAGTCCTTTTAATCGAGCCTCCTCAAATGCTGTTTTACCAGAATTGAGAGCGGCTACATTCCCGTAGGAAATCCAATTTTTTAGTTGGTTATCCAAAGAATCAAGAGGTATCCCTTTGGTTTCAAAAGTCTTTCTTTCATCACCTGACAAATCAATATAGCTTGGCAATTCTTTAATTGCACAACCGAAAGTTGACATCAAACTGAATTTCTCAATCTGCTCGTCATTCATACTGATTTTGTACAAACCTGCCATATTCATCAAAGTCTCTTTTCGGGCTTCAGGATCCGTTAGGTTGAAGAATACTTTTCCATCTGCATCTAAAGTCACCATAATGTTGTTTTCTGGTATAACTTTATCACTAACACTGGAAGGTGATTCTACGGTAACAGGCTCACTTGGACGAAAAGAAGCAGCCAACATGAAGAAAGTAACCAACAAGAACGCCAAATCCACCATCGGAGTCATGTCGATTGACGGCGAATGTTTAGGTATTTTAATTTTAGGCATTGCTCGTGTAAGCTAATTAATTAGTTCTTAGAAGAAAAGTCTTGTACAATGGTAAAACTAGCCTCATCAATGCTATATGTCATTGCATCAATTTGGGTAGAGAACACGTTGTACATAATGATTGCAATCGTAGAAGCGGTAATACCAAAAGCCGTATTAATCAACGCCTCAGAGATTCCTGTTGCAAGTGCAGAAGTATCTGGTGAACCATGTGACATTGCAGCAAATGAACGAATCATCCCCAATACGGTTCCAATCAAACCTATCAACGTTGCAATAGATGCACATGTTGATAAAACCGAAAGGTTTTTAGACAACATTGGCAATTCTAATGAAGTGGCCTCTTCAAGTTCTTTTTTAAGTGTTTCAAGCTTTTGCTCTTTATCCATGTTATTGTCTTCTGCAATATGGCTATATTTTTCCATGCCTGCGCGTACAACATTCGCTAAAGAACCTTTTTGTTTGTCACACGCTTTGATTGCGCCTGCAAAGTCTTTTTGATCCATAAATCCTTTAATCTGGGAAATGAAGCGATCTGTTCTACCTTTACCATTTGCCATCAAAAGGGTAACAAGTCTTTCCAAAGAGAAAATTACAATAATGATGTTGATCGCAACAAGTCCAGGTACGATAAACCCTCCTTTGTATACAACCCCCAATAGGTTTCCTTCTAACGGTTCTCCAGTATTGTCGTTATCCACAAAGTTAGATGGATCACCAAATACATACTTATAAATCATTATACCTGCCACAAGTGCGATTGCCATTGCTAAAAAGGCTACGATTGCAGGAAATCCACCGGAAGTTTTCTTTTTCGTTCCGTTCTTTTTTGGTTTGCTCATAATAAAACAGTTTAAAGTTATAAGATTGAAGGCCAAATATAAAAAAGTTTTTTGACAGCCCAATTTAAATAAAAAACGAAATCAAATTAATTAAACTCAAATCGACATAAACCCCTGTTTGTCTTGCCATTAAACATTGATAAAAGTTGTTTTTTAATAAATAATTAATGTTTACAGGCTGGCAAAATAGCTGGTCACAAAAAAGCCCCCTGAAAAATCAGGAGGCTCAGTAATGAAGAGGTCTCGTCCGGATTCGAACCGGAGTAGACGGTTTTGCAGACCGGTGCCTAGCCGCTCGGCCACGAGACCCTATGGGGGTCAAAGTTAGTTAATTGAAATACAAAGCACAAAAAATTATTGACGAAGCACTTTGAAGCTTACAAATTTTCCGTCTTTATTTAACGAAATAAAGTACAATCCACTCGGGCAATCAATCCCTTTTGATGTTTTTCCATCCCAATTTAAAACATGGCTAACGCCATTAATTTGCGTGCTCAAATCTTGGACTTCCTTACCCAGCGCATCATAGACGATAACCTTTGCTGCGCCCATAGCTAAGGCAGAAGAGAATTCAATTTGAACGCCTTCGTTGTTAAATGGATTCGGATAAACCTTCGCTTCCAAACCTGAAAAACCAGGATAGTCTTGTAAACTTGCACTAACCAACTGACTTAGGTCGTAGGTTTCATCCCCTGGTTGATACAATAAATAGTGATAATATACAATGAACATTTCATCGGTAGTGTTTTCACCATAATGGACATTCAAGGGTGGGGAATTCGGATTCCATGGGTTATTAGCTGTGTTGTCATATACACCTTCACCTTTGATTTTATATCCTGCCGGGATTTTTTGCAAGTGATTAAATGTGTAAAATCCTTGCCAATGAAAATCCCAATGAGGGACATTGATGTGTTTAAGGGTATCCCCTGAAGGGCTATAAGCATAGGACTTAATGCTTTTGCCAAGCAAGTGCATGTGGGGGGCAACGGACAGGGCCGATACATCTACAGGAACGGTTCCATTTGAAGGGTAAACAGCGGTTACCGTTGAAACTTGATTGGGAGGTAAATTAAATACGTAGTTCCCAATGATTGGATCAGCAGAAACTTGTCGAACGCCAGTGGTGCCTAATGGATAAAAATGAAATATTACTTTAGTGCTGTCTAACATTCCATAGCTTCCATTGGGATAGTGCATGGCAAAATAAATGTTGGATCCAGGTCCAATGTCCACGCCCAATTTCAACGGGGAAACGGAAGGGAAAATCATCGGCGAAGAACCGGGTACATACGCAGTTACCAATTTCGTGTTTGCTCCGCTCGGGCTGGCGCAAAAACCACTTGTGTCCGTTGTTTCTGTACCTGAATGGTCAATAAAAATCAAAGCATGATGCACAATTTCCATGTTACCTGGAATTACTTCAATTGCCTTTATCGTTCTGTTTTGTGTTATGTTCGATGGAACGGAAAAACAAACATAATCATCGTACATGCTTGTAGCATTGGAAATGTAATTTGGCATTTTTACAGTTAAATCACCGTTGCCCAAGATGACGCCATTGTTATACACTGGTGGAGGGGGCGTTTGAGCAGCATTTCCCTCTGGAAACCCTGTATTTAACCAATTAAACAATGTGTTTTTTTCTGCGGTTGTAAGGGCGCGGTCGTGTAAATATTGTTGGTAATTATTGTCTGGTGGCCATGGTGGCATTTGATGTGCTGCACCGGGCGAGATAGAGGCATAAATTTGAGCCGCCATGGGACTCGCTTCTTGGTAACTTGTCAAAGAAAAAGGAGCGATGCCTCCGGTGTGATGACAAGATGTACACTTATTGTAAAAGATTTGAGCCACGTCACTGCTCCATGTCTGTGCCTTTAACCCGAAGGAGAGAAGCACTATGACAAATAAATTCAAATTTTTCATAAGCCGAATTTACAAAAGAAAAAACAATGTTTTATTAATAATGAATTACTTTTAAGCTTCCACTGAGCCCATTTTCAAGGGTATAAGTCACATAGTAGGTCCCTTTTGTTAATCTTGAGCAATCAATTTTTATGGCTTTGGCATCGAAAGATTGTTCAATTGCGATTCTGCCCATCAAGTCATTAATTGTTACGGTGGAAATGTCAAATTCTTCATTGAAAATTGAAAGCTCGTTGCCCATAGGATTAGGAAACACCTTTACGCTAAGGTCATCCTTGTCCATTGAATTCAAATTGGCTAAACAGGTTTCATTAACCATCGTGCCATTGCAATAATAAGCGGGATATAAAATTGCTGCTTGCAAAGGCGCGTTGGGAAGCTGCAATGGGGATTCATTACAGCCTAATTGTTGTACAAGAAAATCGCGTACAAAATGTTCCGTTGTATCCATATAAGCCAAGGCGGTTGCATTTGTGCCTAAATATGGACAATGGCCTGCCCCAGAAAATGTATAAAAGTTACTTTGTACATTCACAGCACATGCTCGTTCGTGTAATAATCGACTGCCATCAAGGTACATTAAAGGTGTCCCTGGGTTTACGATACCTCGGTTATATTTTACAGTGCCGTCGGAAGTTCCGTGCATGGAACACATCGGGATGTTGCTCGTTTCTAGCCAACTGTACCTTGCTAGCGCACCGCATAGGTTGATAACGGCTTTTACATCCGTAGAAAAACCAGGGTTTCCACTGTTGCCCTCAATGTTTCCCAATTGTAAGATTACAGCAGCAGATAAATAATCTGAGATTTCACAGGTATCATTCAAATAGGCTGCGTGAAGGGCAGTGATTGCTCCTGCAGAACTTCCCCCGATAAAGATTCTGGTCGTATCGATTTTGTAGGTGTCTGTAGTTTGTTTGTCTTTGTAAAAAAAGCGAATCGCCGCTTTCAGGTCCTGAACAGCTCGAACCACTGCTTTTACGGCATTGGCAGAATCAATTGGAAAAAATCCTACCCTATAATCTATGGAAGCGCAAACAAATCCTTTTTTGGCAAATCGCTGTGATAGTGATTGCACATCGACATCGGTTTTAGATCCTCCTAAAAAACTACCTCCGTGTACCCAAATGATTAGGGGTCTATTGGGTTCTGTATCACCTGTGGGTGAATAGAAATCGAGTTTCAATGATGTGTTCGCTCCTGAAAATGATGCGTTTGCGCCATAGGTTATGTTGCTTGTTAAAGATACGTTTGCAAAAACATCCGTTGCATAACGTCCATTGGTACAAGGCTGGGAATATCCGAAAAAAGGAATGGTTAATAGCGCACTAAGGAAACAGTAAATTGATTTGATTTTCATAAGATAATTTTAAGGGAATAAAACGCTGTTGTAATTCAGCGCGTTTAACATGGGTAAATTGGACTTGAATTTTACGTTTATTGCTTTAAGAAATTCATTTGTTAACAAAGCGTTTCCACGGGGATTTAAATGGATTCCATCCAGCGAAAAGACGCCTCCGGAAACAAATTTAGCAGAAAGAGACGCTCCATTGTAGACAAATCCTGCGTTTGTTTTTTCATAAAATGGGGACGTTTCTACAACGGCAAATCCCACTTCATTGGCTTTGGCACGAATGATTTGATTGAAGGCCGTTGTGCGTGATTGCACCTGTTGAATCTCATCCAATGTTAGAACAAATTCATCTCTAAGTGGGAAAACAGAACCCATCTGATGACATTTAATGGAATCTAATGGTACCGAAAGGAGAATAAGTTCGCCTGGCAACATAGGTCGAACCCCAAACATCCCTGCACTAGGATCTTCTATCATAAAAGGATTCTCTCCTACATGAAAGGCAAATCCCAAAGGACCATAAATTTGGTTTAGGGTAACAACACTTGCGGCATCTAATTTTAATCCGTTGTAAGGAATGGTTGTAAAATATGGGAATTTCGTAACATCCGGCAGTGTGGCAATCACTCCTTTTGCATTATTGCTTGACAATTGAGACAACAATTGGTTGATACTTTCATCGAACCCCACATTTGGAAGACCTGAAACGGGGGTCATGGGGTTTTGGGTCGCTCCGCTTTTAGCATAGGGCAAGAGGTCTTCAAGACCAAGGTAAATGGAAGAAAACGTTGGATAACCTCCGAATAAAACATTTTCTTGCACCGAGGACCAGGTTCCTGTCATTGGCAAAACAAATTGATCCATAGACATCCGCCCAAAGTAAGGGTTATATTTTTGGTCATTTGGGTTTCCGATTAAGTTGGAAACCATATCAATCATTTTTAGTCCTGGGATACCGTAATTTGAATATTTCTGGTTTGGAATGTATGCGGATTGGGTGAAGGATACAACCTCCCCTTGAGCTGAAAAACGTATGGGAGAAAGGCCTTGGATGCCCATGCAATCGGTTTTATATCCTAATATCAATCTCGCTTGTTGTTGTGTATTTATGCCAACATTCGATGGATCCAACCAAGGCAGAATGGTTGGGTTCGCTCCTGCCAATTGAAGTTGCATTTGCAACAATGTTCCTAAGGCGTTTTGTTGACCATGAATACTCAGGGCATCGTCCATATATCCTGCAGTATGACCATCTCCGATGGCAACAAATTTTGAAAAATCCGCCGTTCCAGAATGTACCGAAAGCATAGGCTCTTTAGGCTTACAAGCCATCAGTGCTATAAGTAACAACGCAATAATATGACAATAAAACAACTTCATGCTACCAACTATAATTTAATCCAAATCCCGGAGCAAGCGCAATGGTGGTAAATGTACCGCTTAACAATGTTTCTAAATTTCTGTCGCTTCGGGTGACTTTGGTGAAGTAAAAAGAAAGGTCCAAATTAAAATGTGAACTTACATAAACCGTCATTCCAGACGTAAAATACACCCTGTTACCATCGGGTGTTTCTGGGGTTACATATCCGGCTTGAACAGGTGAAAATCCATAGCCTAAGCCCGCACGAAGCATCATTTTCTTTTCTTCATGTAACGACAACACATTGCATTGTGCTCCAAATCGGAATGCAAAAATGTTCTTATAGTTCCTAACTGATTTCGTATCCAATAAAGACGGAGAATTGAGGGCGTAATCGAAACTCAAGGTGTCATAGGCTTTCCATCCCACGCGATTTACATCAAGTACGATGTCCCATCTTTTTGCCGGCTTGAAAGAAATTCCGAAGGTCGCTACGCTGGGCAGTGGAATTCCAGAGGTGAGGTTGCCATCAGGAAAACTTTGGTTTAATGATTCTGGTACCGTAAACTGAACATTGCCACTGGTCACCTTCATATTCGTTCTGGAACGATAAGAAAAGGAAGCATTCAGCTTTTCATTCGCCTTGAAATGTAACCCGACATTATAACCCCAGCCGATTGCTTTTCCTGAGATTTCGGCATGACCGAAAGAGCCGTCGTAAAACTGTATCGGTAAATCTTTTTGAAGGTTAACTGCGCCAGTGGTAAACACGAGACCTCCGCCTACCCCAATGTTATCGGTAATTCTTAATGATACTGTTGGTTGAAATTGAATTGCCTTTAATTCCAAACGGGTGAGTGCAAACCTTCCTATCCAATTGTCTTCGTATTGAACCGTACTCCCAAACGGAGTCGTAATGGACAACCCATATTTCAAACGATGGTATTTTTTAACTTTAAACAGAGCGTAAAGGTTAAAAGGGGTTCCAACAGGTGAGTTCGTTCTAAATGATTTATTGGTAAATGAATCTACGAACATTACGTTTCCAAAAATAGGAGTAACAGCCGCGTTTACTTCTGAAGCGTTTAAAAAGGATGCCCCACCGGGATTGTAAAATAAGGCTGAGGCATCTTGTACCAGGGAGGCTCCTGCACATCCCATTCCTTGTTGCTTTTGTCCTTGAAAATTTACTTGAAATCCTTGACCGTAGCTATGGGTTAATTCTACACCAATGCAAAAAAACATAAACGCTACAAGAATCAAGTTACGACCTTTCATATATTCAAATATACATTTAAAATTTTGAGATGGCTTTATTCGCTTGTTGTCCAATCTTCCCAAAAATCCCCAAGTTGACGTCGGTCTTTCTTTGTCGGCTTACCCGTACCATTGTCGCGATAAATCTTTTGCGCGTCGAGGTACGTTTTATATTTGTCACGTTCTTCTTGCGGAGTTATGTCGATTAAAATGTTGGGCACAAGCGAAGCATTGACACGTTTGTCTACCAGTGAAATTACTTCGTAAGAAAATTTAGCGTTGGCTTTAAACACAGAGACAATTGATCCCACCTTAATGTCACGAGAGGGTTTAATGGCGACATGGTCTAATTGGATTCTTTTTTTTTGAATCAGTTCCGTTGCTTGAGAACGTGTTTTGGTTAGGCGGGCACACCAAATAAACTTATCTACCCTCAATTTCTGCGCGTTTTTTTTGGGTCAATCCTTTATACACCAACCCATACGAATTTAAAATCCAATCTTTCACCAAGAAATGGCTATTGGCTTTTTCAAGTTCTAAGGTGATCCAATGCTTTTGACTCATGTGATAACCCGGAAGCACCCAATCAAATTGTTCTCGCAACTCAAGGGCAATTTCAGGCGCTGCTTTGATTGTGACTTGATTAGGAGAATCGATGTCTATTAGGAGAAACATTTTTCCTGCTACTTTAAAGACTAGGGTTGTTTCGTTAAACGGGAAGCACTCCTCCGAAGCGGGAAGGGAAAGGCAAATTTGTCGAATTTCATCGACACCCATTAAATGTGAACGTGACGGGGACAATCCTCCCTACCCAACATTTTTAGCATTTTAACATGTTCGCCCAATGCGGAAGCAAAGGTTCTGTTATTGCTGTAAGGAAGGTTAAATTCTTTTGCTGTTTTCTCTACAATTTTAGAGATGTCCTTGTAGTGAATGTGACAAATGTTTGGGAAAAGATGATGTTCCACTTGAAAGTTTAACCCACCAACATACCATGAAAACAACCGTGAATTGGTCGCAAAATTAGCCGTGTTATAAAGTTGATGAGCTTTCCAATCTGCTGCAACGTTACCAGAATCGTCGGGTTTATCATAGCTTGAAGTAGGCACTACATGGGCTGGTTGAAAAACACTGGCAAGAATCAAACCTGCCAACAATTGCATTACCACAAATCCAATTAACTGGATGTACCAATAGGCTGGTGCGAAAATCATTGGTACCGCAACAAATACTGAGATATAAAACACTTTCCCAAAGATAATGTCCCTTAAATGTTTGTTAAAGTTAATGCCCTGCGTGTTAGACAAACCTTTTTTCTTGTAACGAATGGCTTGTTGAAAATCTTTTGATGAAAACCACATGACGGTCATAAGGGAATAAAAAGCCCAAGCATAGATGTATTGAAATTTATGTATTTTTCGCCAAGGTGAATAAGGGGAAAACCGCAATAATTTTACCGGTGGTGTAATGTCCTCATCATACCCGTCGATGTTCGTATAGGTATGGTGTAGTACGTTGTGTTGTATTCTCCAATTTGCTGGATTCCCTCCAATCATATTGATGATGGCGCCCAGGAAATAATTAACCCTAGAATTGGTAGAATAGGCACCATGGTTTGCATCATGCATGATGGACAGACCAATTCCAGCCATTCCAAAACCCATGATCACCCAGCAAAGAAGGGATAACCATGACGAAGGGATAAAGAAAAGCAAGGTAAAAGGCACTAAATACAAAAGCACCATGAAAATCGTTTTAAACACCATTTTGGCATTCGCATGCATGGAGATTTTTCTTTCCTCAAAATATGCCTTAACTCGTTTGGTGAGTGTTTTGCTAAAATCTACATACGCATGGTTTGAGAAGTTAACGCTTTTGAATTGATTTTCCATGGTACAAAGTTAGGTAAAGTAACACGCAAAATAAACTTTTTATTATTTTTTGTGGTTTGCGACAATTTGTGTTTGAATCTCAACCATGTCGCTTACCTCGCCCTCTGGTCCAATTCCATACGTTGGACGGTTAATTTTAAAATTAGCCTGAATAATTATTTGGTTTTTGCCTAGTTGTAAAACTTCAAAGGGTATGACGGCATTCTGTTCAACGTCTTTTGCTTTGAGCTTTCCTGAAACCTGTGATTTACCTTGTTCTCTTACGATTTGATCGCCAAAAAAAGTAATGGTTGGAAACTGATTAGCATCAAAATAATCAGAAGAAAGCGCGTGTTTTGTCATTCCAGGCAGCTCTAACTTAAGCGAATTCACGGAGATCACTATGTCGAAAGAAGTTACTTGGTTGTCATACACACGAACCCGCCCTTGAACAGCTGAAAACCCACCTGAGAAATCTTCTGCCCGAAGGGTGACATAGGATTTGGTTGAAAAAACAAAATCGAGGGTGTCTTTGCTACTGGAGGTTTTCGTTTGTGCAGATCCAAAAATACAGCATTGGCTAAAAACGAGAAGGAGAAAAAGACGAGTCACTTGTTATTTTTTAACAACTTCAAGGTCTGCGTTCAAGTTGATCTCATCCGCAAGAACGGCAACCGGCATGTCTTTTCCGATTCCAAAATCGGATCTTTTAAAAGTTCCAGTGATGTTGAATCCAGCCATGTCCATTCCTGCACGGTTTTTTGCATTTCCGTTATGCGTTGCATTCAAGGTGATTTCTTTGGTTACGCCGTGCATGGATAAATTTCCAACCAATAAATACTTTTTACCTTTTAATTTCTTGCAAGCGGTTGACTTGAATGAAATCGATGGGTATTTACTTACTTCGAAGAAGTCTGTAGACCTAAGGTGATTGTCTCTCGCCTCAACGCCCGTATTGATTGAATTTGCATCTGCCGTTAATTCAAAGGAAGCACCAACGAAATCAGTTTCATTTACCGTGTTTACGGTGCACTCTACTTTGTCGAAAGCTCCATTGGCATTGGAGATTCCCATATGATTTACCGTAAACCCAAGTCGAGAGTGAACGGGGTCAATGGACCATTGTCCTACGTTCGTTAAAACAAAAGAAAATCCTATAAATCCTAGGATAACAAATAAAAAGGTGATTTTTTTCATGGTATATTTTTTTACAAAGTTGCATATAAAAACCCTATAAAATGATTGACTTTGGTTAAGAATTTACGAGAGAAGGGTTTGTTGAAGGATATAGAGTGTTTTTTCAATTTTAAAGTTGGGAATGTGAAAGCGTATGTATTTCACAATTAAATTGATGGCTGGTTTCACCCCTTTTTTATCTATTACCTCTTCATTTTTAAGGGATTGATTCCACGTTATCACATCTAAATTTGCAGGATAAATTGTGCGTATATCTGAAAGAAACAATCCGTTTTCAATGTCAAAAGCCGTGGGGCGGTCTACGGGCTGTGGGCAAATGCCAAGGGACATAATCCAGTTGTTTAAGAAACGCAGAGGGAAATCATACAGCTCAGTTGCTTCGTTTAAATCGTCGGCAACGATGCACAAAGTTTCAAAAGTAACAGAATCTGCATGTGAAGCAGGCGTTGATTGGTAGATGACGTCGCAAATAAAAAAAGCGATCAAATTTTTTAGCGGATGGTTTTGGGTAGAAAGATAGTGGGTATGATTGCTAATGTTATTTACAAATGCAAAGTCAAATCCATTCTTCTTCGTTGCCTCGATTTCATACCTGCCAAAGGGAAGAAGTGCCGTTTTTTTTCTTCCTCCTTTAAAAACGAATTTCTGTAATCCTTGGGATTGGGAGTAAAAACTAAGAAGGAGACTTGTATCAGAATAAGTGTGCTTATTGATAAAAAAACCTTGGTAAACTTGCTTCACAGCTCAAATGTAAGAAAACTATCCCTTCTTTACGGTTACTGTGACATTCGCTTGGTTTTGCTGTTGTTTCCAATGGTTTAAGGTGCTTTTCATTTTTCCAGAGCCATTGGATTTTGGAACGCTGGATGCATCTGATTGGATGTTTGTTTTTTTCTCGGGTGCATTGAAGTTCACTTTAATAACTTCTTTTGGCTTTTCCTTCGGTTTGTACGCTTGCACCGAAGTATCGTTTTTAAAGGCGCCGAATTCGGTTTTCAACATGGATTTGACGGTTTTTTTCTCCTCAACCCAATCCTCTTGCATTTGTTGTTTCCTGGAGGACTTATCCCATTCGATAGACGGGTCGTCTAGGTCGCCATACATGCGAAGAAAGATCTTTAATCCTGTTGCGTCATCGATTATTTTACCGAAGGCAGCGTCCTTGTCTTCCCCTAATAAATCCCTAAAATAAAATTTGAAATGATAATCAATTTGATTCTCAAAGGTGTGTTTGCCCGAAACATCCATGTTCATAGCACTGGATTCAACGTGCATATTTGGAATTTCAATTTGTCCGTTTCTAATGATTAAGTTGTTCTCTAGGGTTTGAAAATGGATGTCATTCAACTTTGATTGAAAGGCATCGATGTTTTTCTTTCCGATTAACAATTTACCTGTATTGGTTCTTAGGCTTTCAACGATGTCCTCAAACGAGGATACATTTTTAAGATGTCCATCGAAAATTTTCATGTGCACCTTTGCATCAATATCTTTTAGTTCAATTCCGCCAACCAAATTAAAAGGTGCAAAAAAGTCAACTTCCGTTTCTACCCTTCCAGAAATTTGGTTTTCTGTTATTACATCTTGTTCGAAATTGTTCCATTCGCGGAACAGTGGGCCAAAGTGAATGTTTTGGCTTCTTAAGTTTGCATGGATTTCCATTCGTTCAGGTGCCGTTTCTTCAATTTGTAAAGACCCTACAATGTCAGCGTTGGCATTTCGTAGTGTCAAGTTTGGAAAGGAAAGTTTTCTCTGTGATACATTTACCCTTCCGCTGACATTCTCAAATACATGTTTATTGAAATGGATGCTTTTTGTTGACAGCTGGATGTTTCCAAGGATGTCGTTTGGCAATGAATATGCCTTTGCAGCAGATTGGATTTTTTCGTTTTTGGTGGTGGTTCCAAGGTCTTCAATGTTAATGTGGTTGCTGCAAATTTCCGCATTCACTTTCAACGTTCCTTTTTGAGCCAAATATTCAAAAACGTTTTCAAAGGATCCGTTCAGCTTCAAATCAGAATCATTCACTTTTAAGGTTGCTTCTTTTACTTTAACATCATTTTTTTTCAGCGCAATGTTTCCGTTGATGTTTTCAAAAGTCCTTTGGTCGCCTTTCAGTTTTAACCAAACATTTTTCAATGAAACGTCTCCATCACAGCGATGAACGATCACGTTTTTTCTTATTTCTACGTTAAAAATCGAGTTCAATTTTATTTTGCCATCCATTTTTTCCACCTCTTCTAACTTTAAAATGGCGTTTGCTGCGCTAAGGTCAATGGCCCCTTTTGCTTTACCTGATAATTTTGGGTTGACAAAGTCTTCAATGAGTAGATTCCCTTGGAATGGGCCAGCAGAGGTATTGAATTTGAGTTTTGTTAAATTAAGTTTGTCTTGATTTGGGTTTCCATTGGCAAAGTATTTACCATTCAGACCAATGTTCTTAACGCGAATTTTTTTAGTTGGCTCTGTTAAAAATCCATTTCGTATGGCAAAATCACATGAAATGTTCAGGTTTTGGTTTTTTTGATTCGATCCGAACAGTTTTAAATCAAAATCAACATCCCCAGAACCTTTGTAGAGGTTAAGTTCTTTTTCTGCCCCTTGGTCTGCCAATTGATTTGCCAAATCGGAAAGTTTCAACTGATTCGATTTTACTTGAATGAGCAAGCTGTCGCTTGTATATTTTCCTTTCGCAATAAAGGGGAGTTTTGAGATGGCTATATTTGATTCTGGTAAGGTAACACTGCCTTCAACATTGTTTACTTCCATCTTGAGCGCCATGCTTACTGGTTTATTTTTAATTAGGCTAACTTGACCTGATTGAATTTTTCTAATGTCAAGGTCTCCTTCGGCAAGCAATTCAAATTTATCCTGGTCAAAGTCACCCGAAAACTCCATGTCATTAAATTGGGTCCAATAGAATTGATTTGCCGCTTTGTCTAGGTAATTAATTTGCATTTGGCTCACATGAAAGGACGAAATTTTAAAATTATACTTGGATTTTTCAGTGGATTCTTTAGGTTTAAAAATCAAATAATTCACATCGCCATCTGCATGGGTTCGTATGTTAAGTTGCCCTTTAGAAATCTCAATCACTTGCACATGATAATTTTCTCTCCACAAATCCAACGGATTCAACGTAATTGAGATTCTTTCTGCTGCGAGTAGCGTTTTATTGGAGCGCGTATGGCTGTATGCATCTTGAATTTTCGCGTCGTATACGTTTACGGATAGGTTGGGAAAGGTTTGCCAAAAAGTCAAATCAACTTTGGAGTAGAAAACGGGTTTTTCAAGTGTTTTGCCAGCTTCTTGAAGTACGAAGTTGCATATTTTATCTTGGTAGCAATAGATAAGAATTGAAACCAGTAAAAAAATCCCAAAGGAAATTCCCACCAACCATTTTGCAACTTTAATAATTCTTTGTTTCATTCGTCTTTCGTTACTTAAATTTGAAATTCAGATTTGAGTAGCGGACTTAACGGAACTTAAGCAAGAATGGTTACAAAGGTCTTTAAGATTAGAATGCTACACGTGGAGAGCCCTGTTTTCAGTAGCTGCCAATGCCGCTTCTTTGATACCTTCCGAATAGGTTGGGTGTGGGTGACAGATTCTTGCCAAGTCTTCAGCGGAGGCACGAAACTCCATGGCCGTAACGGCTTCCATGATTAGGTCTGCGGCGCGTGCTGCAATCATGTGAACCCCAAGGATTTCATCCGTCGTTTGATCGGCAATTATTTTTATAAAGCCTGCGGTATCCATAGATGCTCGAGCGCGACCCAAAGCTTTGATTGGAAAACTTCCAACTTTGTATTCAATCCCGCTCTTTTTTAGTTCTTCCTCGGTTTTTCCTACGGAAGCTACTTCAGGCCATGTGTAGATTACGTTTGGAATCAAGTTGTAGTTTATGTGTGGTTTTTGTCCTGCAATTGTCTCCGCAACAAAAACGCCCTCTTCTTCTGCTTTATGGGCTAGCATTGCACCACGAACAACATCTCCAATGGCATAAATGTGCGAAAATTTAGTTTGTAAATGGTCATTGACTTCCACTTGTCCTCGCGTATTGACCGTTAACCCAATTTTGTCCAATCCTAACCCCTCTGTAAAGGCTTTCCTACCTACAGCAACAAGACAATAATCCGCTTCAATAGAAATTGAATTTCCACTTTTATCCAATGCTGTGAGGGTTATTCCCTCTCCATGGTTAACGACTTCAAGTACTTTATGATCGAAACGGAACTTCATCCCTTCCTTTTTAAAGATTTTGACAAGCTCTTTTCCTACGGAACCATCCATTGCCCCAAGCAAGGTCGAAGCGTTTTCAATCACTTCAATTTCAGTCCCCAAACGCGCGTATACAGAACCCAATTCCAACCCGATAACACCGCCACCAATCACGAGCATTTTCTTTGGAATTTCCGTCATGGAAAGCGCTTCCGTTGATGTTAAAATCCTTTTTTTATCAGGCACCATTCCCGGGAAGAAATTAGGCTTTGAGCCTGTGGCAATGATGATGTTTTTGGCCTGAATGTTTTCGACCTTTCCCTCAAATGAAATGGCAATTGTATTTTGATCTACGAACGAGCCTGTACCTTGTAATACCGTAATTTTATTCTTGTCCATTAGGTATTTAACACCTGCACAAGTTGTTGAAACCACTTCACTTTTCCGTTGAATCATTTGTTGGAAATTAGGTTTCAAGTCACTTATTTCAATGCCATGTTCTGCAAAATTATGCTTGGCGTTAAAGTAATGTTCGGAGGAATCTAAAAGTGCCTTTGAGGGTATGCATCCAACATTAAGACAAGTCCCTCCTAGGGTGCTGTATTTTTCAATGATTGCGGTTTTCAATCCCAACTGCGCACATCTAATTGCGGCAACATAACCACCAGGACCCGATCCAATAATTGCAACGTCGTACATAAAAATAATTTTAGCAAAATTACTACAACGATTACAAATTCTTCCAATGGATTCACAGAAATACGCTGAACACATTGTTTTTTTTTATGTTTAAGAAATATGGGAAATCGGATTTACATTTTTGGAGCAGGATGGTTGGGTTTAGATGTTGCCTACGACTTTCATTCCAAGGGGAATGAAGTCTGCGTGTTTTCAAGGTCAGAAATTAAAATTGAAAGTCTGCGTTCGCGGGGAATTGAGGCTCACAAAGCCACATTTTTCAACGGGAAGGTTTCTTTTGCAGCAGCCGTTGTAAAAGGCTCAACGCTACTTTTTTGCTTGCCCCCAAGTATCCCATATTATTGCGAAACCCTGCTGGACATTGTTGCTACCATGCAACCAAGCCACATCGTTTTTTGCAGTTCTATTGGCATTTACGCGTCAAAAGAGGGTTGGGTTGATGAAAACTGCGTGACCGATACAGACTCTGTATTACACAAAGCAGAGGAAAAAATAACAGGAATGAACATCCCATTTGCTATTTTGCGATTGGGCGGGCTAATTGGCGCGGATAGAAATCCGGCAACATACTTTTCAAATAAATTCGATATCCCAAATGGTATGGCCCCAGTAAATTTAATTCATAAAATGGACGTGATGTCCTGCATTGAAGGTGTGATTGCGTTGAAATCAACCGGGATTTTCAACGTCGTTTACCCAAGTCACCCCTCACGAAAGGAATATTACGAACAAAAATGCCTTGATCTGGGACTGCCTCCCTGTTCGTTTCAAAATCTTGGTGTAGGAAAAGTCGTTAAAGGGGATGAAATTATGCGGGTTATAAACGACGCATATAAGCATCCCATTTGATGGTTATTTCGATATGTTTTCTGTAAATTTGTTTTTCTCTGCCCAAATATGAGAATACGCCTCCTGTTTTTTTGTTTTTTATTGAGCTCACAAGTGTTTGCTTCGCATATCATTGGAGGGGATATTTATTACGATTATCTCGGCAACAATCAATATCGCTTTTTTATCACCTTATACCGCGATTGTGCGTCCTCTGGCGCTGCATACGACGACCCCTTGCAATTGGCCATATATACAGGTGGAGGTAATTTGTTTCAAAATGTAAGTATTCCTTTTCCTGGGAGTACGAGTGTGCCTTTAAATTTCAACAATCCATGCGCCACTGCACCAGGAGGTATATGCGTCGAGAAAGCCACTTACCAGACGGTTGTTACCTTGCCACCAAACCCAAATGGGTATGACGTTTCATACCAAAGGTGTTGTCGGGGACCAAACGTTACCAACCTTATCGCTCCTGACAATACAGGAATTACCTTGACCACCCATGTGCCAGGAACAGCCTTAGGAAACGGTACCTATTACCAAAATAGTTCTCCCCGTTTTGTGAATTACCCTCCCATTTTGCTATGTAACACGGAATCCATCGTCATTAACCACAGTGCAACGGACCCAGATGGTGATCAATTAACCTATTCTTTGGTCACCCCATTTTCAGGGGCGAGTTCCATTACACCGCTTCCACCACAAACTCCTGCGCCTCCTTACCCAATCGTAACGTGGAATCCTGGATATAATGCAGCAACACCCCTAGGCCCAGGATCCGTCATTTCAATTAATTCTGCCACTGGAATTCTACAGGTAACGCCTCAAAACATCGGGCTATACGTGGTCGGGGTTAAAGTTACCGAAACGCGCAACGGCGTGGTTATAGGGTCCACAATTCGCGACTTTCTTTTCCGTGTATTTGATTGCAATATAACCCTTCAAGCTTTATTACCGACGCAAGTTCAATTGCCAACCTTTGTCTCTTATTGCCAAGGATTGACTGTTAATTTTGTAAATAACTCTTATGGTGGTAGCACCTATGCCTGGGATTTTGGCGTTGGGGGTATCTCAACAGATGTTAGTAGCTTAACGCAACCTTCTTATACCTACCCCGCTCCGGGCACTTATTCGGTACAGCTCATCGTAAATCCAGGACAGGCATGCACAGACACTGCATTAATGACTGTGACTGTAAATAATCTTTTCTCAGTCGCTTGGACTTCCCAGGATTCCCTTTGCATTGTCGGAAATCAATTTGATTTTGTGGGTGTTTCCAGTTCGCCCAATGGCGTTGGAACCTATTCATGGACATTGGACAACTCAGCATCTGTAACAACCGGGAGCGGTCTTGGTGTGCCCAACGTTACCTTCGCGTCGCCAGGCTTTCATCCCGTAACCATAACCGGGGACAATGGGAGTTGTGTGACTTCCTACACTGATTCTATTTACATCTTTGACATTCCTACCACTCAGGTAACCGTTCCTCAAAATGTTGAGTGCCTTGGCTTTACCATCCCTTTTGGAAGTGTTTCTACAAACAGTGTTTATTACCATTGGGATTTTGGTGTTGCAAACCTAAGCTCAGACACCAGTAATGTAATCGCTCCTTCCTATACTTTTCCGGGCCCGGGAACATACACATTGGTTTTAAACGTTTCTTCTGGACCCAATTGCGATGCCAGTGATTCCGCCACGATTACCCTAAATGAGCCTTTGGTTTTGTCCTTTGTAAACAACGATTCCTTGTGCATAAACGGCGGGGTCTACGCTTTTGATGGAACGGTGAGTGGGCCGCCCACCGCAATTTACAATTGGTCATTTGGTCAAAACGGAATTCCAACGACCTCCCAAAACGTTGACGAATTCAACGTAATGTTCTCCCAACCCGGATTTCAAAACATTACATTATATGGTTCTTTCGACAACTGTATTGATTCGGTTCAAGACCAAGTGTATGTTTATTTTGAGCCGAACATCGACTTTGTATTTGTAAATACCCTACAATGTGTTCCTTTCGCGGGAGTGTTTATCAATACATCTACTGCAGATGGCCCTGCAACGTATGAATGGGATTATGGTGATGGAGGCACATCCAATGGCCTGAATGGTGCACATTTGTATACACAGGTGGGGAATTATAGCGTAGGATTAACGATGACTACTTTGGAAGGTTGTATTGACACTTTGTACATGTTACAGCAAGACATTGTCAATGTGAATCCTTCACCTATTGCTGGCTTTACGGTAAATCCTACCGAGGTTGACGTTTGCAACAACAAGGTTACATTTACAAATCAGTCCATTGGAGCGACGGAATATGCCTACTTAATTGACCATAATTCTTATTACACCGAAGCTCCTAATTTTGAATATGGTTATTTGAATTATGGTCCCGACTACCCGCAATTAACGGTTACCAATGCATTTGGGTGTAAGGACTCTATGTTGTTAAGTGTTATGGTATTTCCCTTCAATTTATATGTTCCAAATACATTTATTCCCGACGAGGATGGTAAGAATGATCTTTTCATCGCGGAAACATCATTTGAAATTTTGGATTGGGATTTTAAAGTCTTCAATCGATGGGGAGAATGTGTTTTTATAACCGAAAACTTTGAGGAAGGTTGGGATGGAATGTATAACGGCAAGCCTTGTCAAGATGGCGTTTATACCTATAAAATTCGTTACCGCAGCTGCTACCAACCTAGCGCATGGCAAATGATAAGTGGATCGGTTAGGCTGCTTAGGTAATTATTTCCTGAGCACGAAGTTTTGACCTAAATAGACTTTTCTTACTTGCTCATCCGCCGCCAATTCTTCAGCGGTACCCGATTTGAGAATTTTACCTTCAAACAAAAGGTAGGCTCGGTCAGTGATAGAGAGTGTTTCTTGTACGTTGTGATCGGTAATTAAAATTCCGATGTTTCTTTTTCTCAGGTCCGCAACAATGCTTTGAATGTCTTCAACAGCGATAGGGTCTACGCCTGCAAAGGGTTCGTCGAGTAGCACAAATTTCGGATCTGTAGCCAGGGCCCTTGCAATTTCAGTGCGGCGTTTTTCTCCTCCTGACAGTCGGTTTCCCAAATTTGATCTTACCGCATTAAGGGCAAATTCATCCAATAATTTTTCGAGTTTTTCTTCGCGTTGGTTTTTGTTTAAATCGGTCATTTCAAGGATGGCCATGATGTTATCTTCAACGCTTAATTTTCGAAACACAGAAACCTCCTGGGGAAGGTATCCAATTCCGAGTTGAGCCCTTTTATACATTGGAAGTTTTGTGATTTCTTGGTCATCCAAAAAAACTTTTCCCGAGTCGGGCTTTACGAGGCCAACAATCATATAGAAGGAAGTGGTTTTCCCAGCGCCATTTGGTCCAAGCAGGCCGACGATTTCACCTTGATTTACTTCGATAGACACGCCATTGACGACGGTGCGATTTCGATATGATTTTTGTATGTCTTGGGTATAAAGTTTCACCTTGCGAAATTACTATAAGTTGAAAGAAAACCTAGCCCTAATGCCAAAAGGACTAACATCAGGAGTGTTATGGGTTACCCTCCACACAAAATCCACCCTTATTATGTTTAGAATGTTTTCAATTCCAACTGACAACTCGGCGTAAGGAATAGATCCGAAAGATTTAACATAGGAAGGAATCAAGATAAGTTCGTTGTGCTTGGGTGACAAGGCGCCATATAATATTCTTTGGGTTGTCACCATTCGCCATTTTAGTTTTTTAATTCCTGGGATTTGGTTTAAAAAGAGGCCTCCCCAATGGTTTTCCATAAAAGCAGAGACATACTTATCAGAAATTAACTCAAGAAAATTTAATTTGTTAAATGCGCTTAAGGAGAGCCAATAGGACTGGTTCCCTTCATGAACCTTAAGAAAAGGGTAGGCTGTTTGGCCAAAAATATACCCACAAGAAAAACCATAGTGAACCCTTGTAAGGCGACCAAAATGGGTATAATGCTCCATTTGAAATTCTATTTTTTGATAATTGTACATGCTTCCAAGGACACCTTTTACCCCAAAAATTGCTTGTATTGAAAGAATTGGAAATGCGGAGGTAACGGGCGTTCTGTCAATGTAGCCGGATAAAAACGACTCGTTCTTTGACCACCTAAAGCGGGTGATAAACTCTGTCGTTCTCAATTTGTTTACGGTGTCGAGGAATTGGGTGTTGGGATTAAAATGCAAATAAGAACTCATTCCTAAGGGCGTGAATTCCTTGCAATCAAAACCGGTAAAAAGAATAAAATCTTTCCCAAAATCTTTCTCAAAGTTTAATCCTACCTTTTTTACAAAGGTTAATTTATTAAAAGGCGCAGTGTTTAAAAAGGTGGCAAAAGTATTTCCCAGTTGGGCGGCGGTAGGCGATTGACCCATTTGTTCAAGGTCGTAGTAATAAAAAGCCGAAAGTACCCCGCGTTTTTTTGGGGTAATGTTATAGCGCAACAGCGCATTGTATTTCCATTTATCATCAAGAAAACCATAGCCGATTTTACCTCCAATTTCTACTCTTTTTGAAAACTTCAACGAGGTCCGAAGGGCTAGTGAGAGTCGAATGTTTTCAACGGGATTCGAGCTCACTAAGGAATTTATATTGCCAAATTCAAAATAACCATGGGGATAATACCCTGTTGTGGCAAAGTAAACCAACTTCCTTGAACGTTGAAAATTTTTAGTTCTTTCCAAGGTATCGATCATGTCGATGATGCCTGATTCGGTTTTGTTAAGGCTGTCATGTCTTAAGGCTCCCCATATTGAATCGTTGAGGTTTTGCTGGTTCTCTAGTACCTGTACTTCCGAGTTTGATTTATAAAAATCATCCGGTCGTTTTTGATTGATTTTAAAGTTTTTCCTACTGCAAGTCCGGGTAGCAAACAAACCGTACATTTTGGTATTTTCTGCAAGCTTGATGTCAAAGAACATTTTTTCTTTGGCCAACATCCAAACTTCATTTTCTATAGGTTCAAACGTTTGTTCGATTTGAAAGTCTTGAATATAATTCAAATTTGCAGAAGGCGATAGTTTTGCCTTGAGGGACTTAACGGCATAGGTTGTGTCATTCACCCACATTTCACCTACAAACGTTAAGTCGCCACTTTTTTTCGGCTCAAACCGCAACTTATAGCAGAACTTATTGTCTATGTACATGGAATCATCGAGGTAGAACTTGTATACATTTCGGGCATTGTTTGCCAATGGGCTTACAAAAGATTTTCCAAACAAATCAATCACGTTGTCATAAATATTCAACTCAAGGTAAGTGTCCCCTAAAAATTGTGAGGCCTGAAGGTTTTTTACCCCTGTTATCCTACTGGCTTTAATCACCTCCTTTTTGCGTTTAGGATGATTTGTAAAATAAAAGTCCGAAACGGACTCAGTTAAAACCACAGGAAGGTTCTTTTTAATTTGGGATGAGTCAAGGTAGCCTAGGATCAGTGGTGAATGTTTAATGGGGCCAATTTTACTAAATTCATCTCCTAGGTTACTTAATGAAACTTGAATCTTGTTGTAGGCTTCGTATTCGTATGCGTCTAGTTTTTCTTTGTTGTTAGCCGGTTTATGTGCGATGATTCGTTTGTGCAATTTTGTTGAGGGAAATTCATCGGGGGGCAAAACGGTGATTTCCTTAAATTCCCTTGACACCCGTTTCAAATGAATGTTCAATTCTTGGAATTCATCTGGTTTTATTTTTTTTCGAACGAGGTCATAGCCTAGAAAAAAAAATTGAATAGAATCAACAGGATAATAGGTTGCTAAGTGAAAAAACCCTGTGCTATCGGTATAGGTTGCGGTTTTTGTGTTGTAAAACCAAACTTTAGTGTCGGCGAGTGGGGTTTTTGTGATTCCTTCGTAAACCCTACCCTCTACAATTGTTTTTTGTGCCATTGCATTGAAACACAAAAGAACCAATGAACAAAGCGATAGGTGTCTAAACTTGTTCACGAAGTTTTTTTCTTTCCGCTCGTTTTGAAACAAGGATGCCAATTTCATAGAGTACTATAATCGGTATAGAAACAATTACTTGAGAAAGAATATCTGGCGGGGTAATGACTGCAGCGATGATTAAAATAATCACAATGGCATGTTTCCTATATTTAACCAAAAATTGGGGGCCAATCAAACCTATTCTCGTGAGTACATAACTTACAATGGGTAACAAAAACAAAAGTCCGGAATAAAAAACCGTAGAAAGGATGGTGCTCATGTAGGAACCAATTGTAAAATTATTTTCAATTTGTTTACTGATTTGAAAGGCTCCAAAAAACTGAACCGTCATGGGTGCGATCACAAAATAACCAAAAAGGATTCCTGAAAAAAAACACAAGCTAATGTAAAAGACCATTCCTTTCGAAAGTTTAATTTCTTTCGGTTTTAATCCGGGTTTAATAAAAGCCCATACTTGATAAAAAATAAAAGGCGCAGAAGCAATCAAACCTCCTATCAAACACATCATCATGGCATAATTAAATTGACCAGATACGGTCATGCTTTGCATTTTCACGGGTATGTCCTCGACGCAAACGCCAAAGTACCTGCACAACCATTGAAAGGTAATAAAGTCCTTATCTTTTAGATGAAGGAACAAATTCACCATGATCCATTCTTGAAAATACCAAATGACGCAGCCAAAAACAAGCACAACTATGGCAATTCGAACAAGTCGCCAACGCAACTCATCGAGGTGTTGCATAAAAGACATTTGGTTATTTTCTGACATGCTTCAAAATTAAGAATTTCAAGCGTCTTAATTAAAAAAATCAATAAACGTAAATTGTTTACGTTCTTCAGCGGTAATCTTTGTCAAAAAAAAAGATGAAAACCATTTCCATTCAAAAAATCGAATTCAACGAATTTCAAAACAAAGCCATTTGTCATGGCACATTGATGTCGAAAAACTTTAGTTACAAGAGTGCAATTTCCTTGAGCTTTACAGGTCTAAATGCACTTTTGAATTACATTGGAAACCAATATAATGAATTGGATGTGTATCAGTTCTTGGAGAGCGAAACGACGGAAGGTGGAACTTTTTATAAATTCAACTTTCAATCGTTGAATATGCCGGAAATTCCAGTTGAATACTTAAAAAACAATGAGTCCGCGCAATTGAGGATTTGTGCTTAGTTAGGGCTGAATGATAACAGTTTCTTCATTTGTTTTTTCAGCCTCAATTTTCACAATCCCTTGACCCTGACGATTTCCTTTGTAAGCTTCAATGTCTAGAACGGCAACACCGGCTTGACCTAATTGGTAGATTTCGTTGTAATTAAATGTTGCAATACCCGCCGCGTTGGTAAAGGCTGTGTCATATACTACCACTTGAGAAGGACAATTGCATGTTGAGGTACCGTGTAAAACCACCATGGCTTGTTCTACAAGCGCATTGTTTTCGTCTCTTACTTCAATTTTTGCAATGGTGTCTTCTTTTTTAACGCAACCATTAAGGACAACGGTAACAACAACAAATGATAATAGGTAGGCAATCTTTTTCATAGGTTTAAATTAATTCGGAAGATAAATGGTTTCAACAGACGTTGTGTGAATTCTGCATCTAGAGTACCCGTTCGCTGTTTTGTTATTATACTTTACGACAATGTCAAAATAACCTGTTGTATTTTCTGCCCCGGAAGTGTTAAAATACTGGTCCATGTCAACGGATGTAAATCCAGAACTATTTGTGAATGTGGTATCTACAAATGGCAAGGTAGCTGGGTTGGATTGTTGGTCACCGATTACCACCACTTTAGCGCCACTCATTAATTGATTAGACGAAGACCGTACAAACACTTTCAAAATGGCCGGGTCTTTCGATTTACAGGATCCGAGTACTATGAAACCCAGGACAATAAGACTAATTTTTAATAAATTTTTCATACGTGAAATTGCTTTCAAATGTAACATTTTAATTTTGGACCTGCAACAATACGACAAAAGCCGCTTAAAGTTGTGCAAAGTTTACAAGTCTTACAAAAAAGCAGGCAATTCTTAAAAAACCTTACATTTGCAGTGTCCAATTATCATAACCAATTGCTACGTTAAAAAGTTACAATTCATGCAAAAAAGGATTGAAGAGCTTCAGGTTGAAATCAAGAATTATCCTATAGAAAACAGGGAGGGATTGGAATTGTTTAGAATAAAATACCTAGGTTCCAAGGGAATATTAAAAAGTTTATACCAAGAATTTAAGGATGTTACGGCCATAGAAAAACCCGTCGTTGGTAAACTTTTAAAGGAATTGAAATCACAGATAGAAGATCGATTCGCCGATGAATCTATTGCTTTTTCGAGTGTTCAAACAGAAAAGAACCAAGAAGATTTCACTCGTCCAGGGGTTCCTTTTAACATAGGCAGTCACCACCCATTGTCTATCGTTCGCGATGAGATCATCGCCATCTTTGAAAAAATCGGTTTTGGCGTTTCAGAAGGGCCAGAAATTGAAGATGATTGGCATAATTTCTCTGCGTTAAACTTCCCTGAAAACCATCCAGCCCGAGACATGCAAGACACGTTCTTCATTGCAGGCGAGAAAAAGGGTCTTTCGTTAAGAACCCATACCAGTTCTGTTCAGGTTCGTGTAATGGAATCTACTACTCCCCCCATACGCACCATTTCCCCTGGAAGGGTTTATAGAAACGAAGCAATTTCTGCCAGGGCACATTGTTTTTTCCATCAGATTGAAGGCCTATACATTGACAAGAATGTTTCCTTCTCTGATTTAAAACAAACCCTAGATTATTTTGCAAAGGCCTTGTTTGGTCCCAGCGCGTTGATTCGCCTTCGTCCTTCCTACTTTCCGTTCACAGAACCAAGTGCTGAAGTCGATGTTTCTTGTACCCTCTGCAATGCACAAGGATGTAATGTCTGTAAATATACAGGTTGGCTTGAAATTCTTGGGTGCGGAATGGTCGATCCAAACGTATTGATTGCAAGTGGTATTGACCCCGAGGTTTATTCTGGTTTTGCCTTTGGCATGGGGGTAGAACGAATTACACAATTGAAGTATAAAGTCAATGACTTGCGCTTGTATTCAGAAAATGACCTTCGATTCCTCAGACAATTTCACAATTAAACAATGGAATTTTTAACCTATTCTCCGGAAACTTCGCTTGATGATATTCTAGCAGACAGTCATCGAAATCCACAGGTGATTTTCAAGCACTCCACCCGTTGCATTATATCTTCGATGGCATTAAAACGCCTCAAACTCGACCAAAAACTAAACGTTACCGTTTGGGTGTTGGATTTACTCAATCACCGAGAGATTTCGAATTCCCTTGCGGCTCATTTCGGGATACCGCACCAATCACCACAAATGTTTGTTTTGGTTAAGGGTCAAATGAAGGGTTCCGCTACACATGAAAAAATAGATTGTGATTTTATACAAAACCACCTATGAAAAACAAAAGGTCTGTCTTTATTTTGATCATCCTTGGTTTGCTTCTGGTAGCCATCGTAATCCCTTTTTTCACTAAAAACGATGCGGAAACTGAGGATGTTGAGCTAACTTGTACTTTTTCCTTTAAAGAAAACCTTTCTGTATCCTTTGGTCAAAAGGCCGCGTTTGATGTTGCCTGTAGCGAAAACCAAAAGAAAATTGAACTTTTTTTGGATGATTCATTGATTCAAACCTATACCAACAAGAGAAGCACATTCCACGTAACCCTTGACCCAAAAAATCTTGAATTGGGGATGCATTCCATAAAACTGGTCGCCGTCAATGCTCAAAATAAAAGTAGCATAGACGAACGCATTGTAACCGTTTTGTCCGACATTGTACCTGAAGCCTGGAAAACAAACATCCTAAACACATACCCTCACAACGATTCCTCATTTACGCAAGGATTGGTGTTTTCAGGGGGAAGGATGTTTGAAGGGACAGGGGATCCAGGACAAATAGGCGCTTCTTTTTTAGGGGAAGTTGATTTTAAGTCGGGTAAAATCATTCGAAAAACAACCCTTCCTGCTCCGTATTTTGGAGAAGGCATCGCCATAGTGGGGGAGCGTATTTATCAGTTAACTTGGCAAAACCACACCTGTTTTGTTTACAACGAGGCAGATTTTAAGAACACCCAAAAATTTGATTTTGGTGGCGAAGGTTGGGGGATTTGCTATACAGGGCAGTATTTAGTGGTTTCCGATGGAAGTGAGCGCTTGACTTTTCGCGACCCATTGACTTTCAAGGAATTAAAAAGCATTCAAGTGTACACCAACGAAGGAGCGGTGATGAAATTAAATGAATTAGAGTATGTAGACGGTTTCATTTATGCAAACATTTGGACCACCAATTTAATTGCGGTGATTGACCCATTAACAGGTAAGGTTATCGCCAACATAGACGCAACAAATTTGGCAGCTGCAGGAAGGGGTAATGGTGAGGTGCTTAACGGAATTGCATACAATGACAGGAATAAGAAATTGTACATGACCGGGAAATATTGGTCAAAGCTGTTCGAAGTATCGCTCGAAAAGCCTGTTAAAGCGTTATAAAACCAACGGTTTTTTGAATGGTTCCGTTACTTGCTTTCATCGCATAAGTACCTTTCGGCCAGTGAGAAGTATCAATCCACTGTTCATTCGCATCCAAATCAAGGCTTAAAAAATGCTGTCCATCCTTTAGAATCACCAAACTTTCCTTCGGGATTTTCTTCCCGCGAAACTCAAAATAGTATACTTGGTTTTCCTTATACACCCAAGACACGAACCTAGAAGGGTTTTTGTCCAACTGTTTTTGGACGTCCCAATCCCCTTTTTCGATGTCCCAAACCCGCATATAATCCACTTCAAATTGTGCTGGATAACGTGTTTTTCTATTTTCACCAGGAGAAAATGGCCCGTTGTCTTGTGCCATTGAAAAATTAGCGATGAGGTTCATTGCGGTTTCAAAAGTTGTTTGATGGGTTGCAACGAGTTCGCCGTTCAAGTAAAACGCAACCCCTTGCGGTGTCCACTTTCCTGAAAAAACAACCCACTCATTAAGCAAGTTTGACTTACTTCTAACCCAATGGCCAAAAGGCTTGTCGAACATTCCAAATTGTTTTACCCGGTCACATCGCTTTGGGCAGTGGATGTCCACGTGGTATTGTTTTAAACGCTCTCCCTTTCCCTCCATAAAATCGATTTCCTCATTGGGATTCCCGCCATACAGCCAAAATGCTGGCCAATAACCTTGTCCTTCAGGCATTTTACATTTGCACTCAAAATACCCAAAGCGAAACTTTTCTTTGCTCCATATCGCGGAGGTTAACCGTTGCATTTGAATTTTTCCTTGTTTCATTTCAACATTGTGTTGTCGCAACTTGGCCGTATCAATCATCCAATCAGGAAAGGTAAACCATTGCGAAGTGGTGTCTAAAGAGAGTACAACGTTTCCGTTTTTAACCTTACACATATCAGGAGAAGTGTAGGTTCTCGCGTCCAATGACAACCCTCCCCAAGGATAATAGCCAAACCACATTTCTTCATTCAACTTTGGGGATGTAAAATCTTCAATTAATTTAGGTTCATAGACAAAAATCTCTTCTTTGGTAAATTCTAGTAATGTTTGAGGTGCTTGGCTGTATGTATTCCAAAAACTAAAAACAGTAAAAAGTAGTAAGAATGGGTTATATCTTCGCATGGCAGAATGGATTAACAATCAAAATTAGCATTCCTCGTTTGATTGCTATGCTTAATTTCGCTAAATAATGTTCAAACGTCTCCTAACCATACTAATGATTTGGGTCATTCCGATTGGGTGGGGACAAGGTACATTAAACAAAACGCTTACCATTTCTTACACAACTGAAACAATACAACTTGACAGCCTGTCTATTATTCCGGGAAGTATTGTTTGTATTGTACACCAAGATACTTTATCGGAACTTGATTACACTGTTGATTACATTCAAAAATCGATTCGCATACTTCGGCCATTCAAAGACAGCATCACTGTTTTCTATGACATTTTAAATTTCGATTTTACGCCACAACTTTCAAAATACGATTCTACATTTCTTTTTTCATCTGGAATGAAAGAGGACTGGAAATATCAAATTTCGAATCAAGGAAACACCATTAATGATTTTTTTGGAGGAAATGACCTGTCTAAAAAAGGAAGTTTATCGAGGGGAGTAACGTTTGGAAATCAACAAAACCTGGGTATAAACTCTACATTAAACCTGGAGCTTTCTGGGAAACTTTCAGAAAACCTGAATGTATTGGCTTCGATCTCCGATGCAAATGTTCCAATACAACCTGAAGGTAATACGCAAAAACTGCAATCTTTTGACCAAGTTTTTATTCAGTTATACAACGAAAACCTCAAGTTTACAGGCGGTGACTTTTGGATTCAACGTCCAGCGGGTTATTTTTTGAATTATAAAAAAAGGGGGCAAGGATTTACCACTACCTATTCATTTAAAACACCCCAGGAAGGAAAATTGAATCTTCAGACCAGCTTGGGATTGTCCAAGGGTAAATTTAACCGCCAAATCATTCAAGGCGTTGAAAACAATCAAGGTCCTTATCGATTAAAAGGCGCTGAAAACGAACCTTTTATTGTAATTCTTGCCGGAACAGAAAAAGTTTTTGTCGATGGTAAAATGCTCGTTCGAGGTCAAGAATTTGACTATGTCATTGATTACAACACGGCTGAAGTTGTATTCACAAGTAGGTTCTTAATCACAAAAGACACAAGAATCGCCATAGAATTTCAATATTCTGACCAAACCTATACGCGATCGCTCATTCAACAAAGTGTTCAGTACACCCGCAAAAAAGGGAGTGCTTGGATCAATTACTACCACGAGCAAGACATCAAAAGCCAACCCTTGCAAATCTCCTTAGACGAATCGGATAAGTTGCTTCTCCGAAGCATCGGTGACAGCATTCAAAACGCAACCATTAATAGCATTGATTCTGTGGGGTTCTTTGAGAATCAAAACCTCTATAAGATGATTGATTCCTTGGGTTACGATTCGGTTTTGGTGTTTTCAGTAAACCAAGACTCAGCGTTTTACCGCACAACGTTTCAATGGGTGGGACCACAAAAGGGAGACTATGTTTACGAGAAAAACACAGCCTATGGAAAAACTTACCGTTGGATTGCGCCTGTTTCCGGTGTTCCTCAGGGAGATTACTTACCCGTTCAAACCCTCATAACCCCAAAACGAAAAAGATTAATAACTGCCGGTGTTTCTCGCGATTTGGGTAAGAAGTGGAAAATAGAGAGTGAATTCGGCTTTTCTGAAAACAACAGCAACTTGTTCTCAAAGTTGGATTTAAAAAATGATTGGTCTTGGTCAAACCACACAAAACTTAGTCACGAAGACAGTGTTGGCCAGAAAGGATGGGTTTCTACGTCGGGATTAGAAGTAGAATTTCTCGATGCCAACTTTACGTTTATTGAACCCTATCGAAAAGTAGAGTTTGACCGAGATTGGAACGTAAGGAATTTTCATTACAAAGGTCCGCAACGATTTGTTGAGTTGGCAAATCAATTTAAAAACAAAAAAGCAGGCATGATACAATGGAGCGTTCAAAACTATGGCATCGGTAACGATTTCAATGGCACGCGTATTTATTCAGAGGGAAACTTAAAAAACAAAACCATCCAATCCAAATGGGACGCGAGTGTTTTAGGAACCCAAGGAACAGGACAATCGGTCTTTATACGTCACCGCTTAGACCTTTCCTATAAACTCAAACCTTTTTTAATTGGGATAAAAGACGACCAAGAGTATAACCAACGAAACACGTCCGGAACCACCCTCACAAATGTTCCCTATGCCTTTTATGATGTTCAGTTTTACATTCAATCGCACGATACCTCAACACGGTCTTTGAGATTGTTTTATCGGGAACGGTGGGACTGGAAGCCCAGTGGAAATGTCTTTAAAGCCGCAGCGAGGGGGCAAACAATGGGAGGGGAATGGCACTTGAAAAAGTGGAAAGCTCAAACCTTGGGCTGCGTGGTTGGTTTTCGCAGCCTTACCCCTTTAGACACTGCATTGCTAAACATTACGCCGGACCAGTCCTTGATCGGGCGAGTGGAATACAGTTTTCGCATTTGGAAGGGGGCACTTACTTGGGATACCTATTATGAGATTGGATCTGGGTTGGAGCAGAAAAGAACATTTATCTATTTGGAAGTAAACGCGGGACAAGGAGTCTATACTTGGATTGACTACAATGGAGATGGAATAAAGGATTTAAATGAATTTGAAATTTCCGGTTTCATAGACCAAGCAAATTACATTCGCATCTTCACGCCAAGCAGTGACTACCAAAAAACGTTCTCCAACGAATACAATCAAAGTGTTTTTTGGCGACCAGAATTGATTTGGAGCAAGAAAACAGGCGCGTTGCATTTTCTTTCTCGTTTTTCCAATCAAATGCGACTGCGTTCAAACCGAAAAATCGGATCGTGGAACAGCGGGTCGTTATTCAACCCCTTGCGAACTGAAATCGATAACACCCTCTTAATTTCATCGGCTTTTTTATTTAGGAACACGCTTTTTTTCAACCGAACATCTGCTGTGTTTAATGGGCAATATGTTTACAGTTTTTCCGCAAACAAGGCTTTGCTAGCGAGTGGTTTTGATGGCAAACAATTTCTTTTTCATGAACTCTCTTTACACTGGAATGTTAAACCTACTTTTTCAATTAAAATCGAAGGGCAACAGGGGGAAAAACACGCAAATGTTGATTATACAACAGGTAGAAATTACCAAATTCAAACCCAACAAATTTTAGGAACGTTTTTATTCCAACCTTCCACGAATTATCGCATCACCTTGGGCGGTCGTCTGGCGGATAAATCCAATGCACAAATTTTTGGCGGGGAGCAATGCCTTGCCAGTGAAATTACCACGGGTGTAAAATACAATACCACACAAAAAGGGAGTGTTCAAGCCGATGTGAAATTTATTCAACTACAATATGAAGGAAATCCTTTTTCTGCGGTTGCCTTTGAAATGCTTGAAGCCTTAAAGCCTGGCACAAATTACACTTGGACCTTACAGTTTCAAAGAAACATTGGTAAAAACTTGCAGATGACCTTACAATATTCAGGACGAAAATCCATGAATTCAAAAAGTATTCACAACGGAGGCATGGAACTTCGCGCATTTTTTTAACAAATGAAAAGAGATATAAATACCCCAGCCGACATTTCATTTCTTGTGAATGCATTCTACGAAAAAGTTCAAAAAGACCCATCACTTCGGCCCTTTTTTCAGCATTTGGATTGGGAACAACACCTACCAAAAATGAAACAGTTTTGGCGATTTTTATTATTGAACGAGCCCGGGTATACCACCAATGTCACGGAAAAACATGTTGGACTTCCCTTAACACGTGGGCTTTTTAAGGTTTGGATTGCGCTGTTTAACGAAACCGTTGATGAAAATTTTGAAGGGTTGACCGCCAATTTAGCAAAGGAAAAGGCCAATTTAATTGCATTCGGAATTCAAGCTAAAATGAATTTACTTGAAGAAGATTCGAATTAGATCGTTTCCATTTGCGTAGATCATTAAACTCAAGAGCAGAAAGATTCCAACATACTGGGCATACTCTAATATTTTCTGAGGGGCTTCTTTTCCGGTGATGATTTCATAAAGCAAGAAAACAACATGACCACCATCCAATGCTGGAATGGGTAGAATGTTCATAAATGCCAAAGCGATGGAGATAAATGCGGTGTTCATCCAAAAGATTCTCCAATCCCACATCGGGGGAAACATATTTCCAATGCTTGCAAAGCCTCCAACTGAGGTTGCACCTTTTTTAGTAAATACGAATTTAAATTGTGTGACATAATCCTTCAATAGGTTAAATCCGTAATCGGTTCCAACCACAATGCTTTCTAAAAGTCCATAATTTTTTTTCACAAGGGCAAGGGTGTCTGACGTAAACAAATTATTGGATGAAAACCCAATTATACCCTCTGCGCTCACTTTTGGGTGAATTTCCATTGTGTCAGCGCCTCGTAAGATCAACAAGTCCACCTTCTTCCCTGCATGGGTAAACAATCCTTTTTGTAGTTCGTCGAAATAAACGATAGCGTCCCCATTTACCCCAATCACTTGGTCATTTATCTTCAACCCAGCTGCTTTTGCCTCGCTTTTTTCCAATACTTCCTTAACCTTGCCAATTTTCACCCTTAAGCCAAAAGGAACCATTGCTCCCTTCTGGAACAATTGCTGGTCGATGTTTTCTGGTAATGCTTTTGTAATTTCTTTTCCCTCTCTTGTAAAGGTTATTTTTGTTTTATCGCGCAACAAAACCCCTTTGTTAAGGTCGTCAATGGTTTTAATTGTTTTTCCATCAATTTTTGTAATGATGTCACCTGATTTCAATCCGTATTTCTCAAGATAGGGGTGAACAGACATTCCATAATTCAATTTGGAGGTATTGATTTCACTTCCTCCCCAAACAAAAACGATGGAGATGTATAGAATAATTCCTACGCACAAATTCACGACCACCCCACCAATCATAATGATGAGTCGTTGCCATGCTTTTTTTGAACGGAATTCATAGGGTTTCGCTGGTTGTTTCATCTGCTCTTTGTCCATGGACTCATCAATCATACCTGCGATTTTAACATACCCTCCAAGTGGAACCCACCCAATTCCCCATTCTGTTTTCTCACTTCCATCATCCCATGATTCAGGTGATTTCTTGGTAAACCACGCGTATTTTTTCACCCCATTTACTTTGCGAAACCGGAGAATCGAAAACCAGGGATTAAAGAACAAATAAAATTTTTCCACCTTGGTTTTAAACAAACGGGCAGGAATGAAGTGTCCAAACTCATGTACAGTGACTAAAATGGCAAGGGATAGAAGGAGTTGTAGTGCTTTAATTAGAATGTCCATGTCTTAAATTGAATTACAAATATAGGGGGATTTATTTGCGAACACATGTATAATTAACCACTTCGTTATGACTCGCGCGCAAAAAAGGTGAATTCACATATTTTAACCCTGTCCATTTTTAGAACTGCATCGATTTCCTTAATTTCGTCCGCTAACTCCTTATGAACGATTCAATAGTCATCATCCCCACCTTTAATGAACGCGAAAATGTCGTTTTGATGTGTGATGCTGTTATGCAGCTTGGAGAAGGGTACCACATTTTATTTGTAGATGACAACTCACCAGACGGCACAGGTGACGTAATCCGCGAGTTGCAACAAAAATACCCAAACGAGGTGTTTTTAGTAACCAGAGAAGAGAAGTTGGGACTGGGAACCGCCTACATAGCTGGCTTCAAATGGGCTTTGGAAAAAAATTACACCTATGTGTTTGAAATGGATTGTGATTTCTCACACGACCCTAAAGATTTAATTCGACTTAAAAACGCATGCATTGAAGGAGCAGATGTAGCTGTCGGCTCTCGTTATTGCAAAGGAGGAAAGGTTGAAAATTGGCCGTTTAAGCGTGTTTTGTTGTCTTATTTTGCCAACCTTTATGTTCGCATTGTATTGTGGGTTTCGATCAAGGACGCTACTGCAGGATTCAAATGTTACCGTGCCAAAGCGCTTAAAAAAATCAACCTTGACCACATCATTTTCAAGGGCTATGCTTTTCAAATTTGTATGAAATATGCCGCCATCAAACACGGTTGTCTCGTAAAAGAAATTCCGATTACTTTTAAGGATAGACTGTATGGCGATTCTAAAATGAGCACCGGCATTTTTAAAGAAGCGTTGTTTGGTGTTTGGAAAATGCGAAAAATGAAACTATGAGCCGAATAATCTTACGCAATGCACAAATTGTTAATGAAGGAAAAACTTTTGTATCAGACCTCAGCATCAAAGACGGGAGAATTGAGAAAATTGCTGGCGAAATCTCCGATTCAGCGGTAAAGGAAATTGATTTGAAAGGCAATTATTTATTGCCCGGATGCATTGACGACCAGGTTCATTTTCGCGAACCCGGCCTAACCCACAAAGGTGATCTTTTCACCGAGTCGCGGGCCGCTGTTGCAGGTGGAATCACCTCATTTATGGAAATGCCGAACACGGTCCCCAACGCCTTAACCCAAGATCTTCTTGAAGAAAAATACAACCGGGCGGGCATCGTTTCTATTGCCAATCATTCCTTTTACATGGGTGTGTCGAACACCAATCTTTCCGAGGTGCTAAAAACCAACGAAGAAAAAGTTTGTGGAATTAAGGTTTTCATGGGCTCCTCCACAGGAAACATGTTGGTCGATAATGAACGAACACTTGAAGCCCTCTTCTCTCAATCGCCCATGCTCATCGCAACGCACTGTGAAGACGAGCACACGGTGCAAGAAAATTTGCGAAACGCTAAGTTAACATACGGAGATCAAATTCCTATTCAAATGCATCCGGAAATAAGAAGTGCGGAGGCATGTTATTTATCCTCCTCATTCGCGGTTAATTTGGCGAAAAAACATGGGACAAGGTTACACGTTTTGCACATTTCAACAGGAAAAGAAACCTTGTTATTTGAAGCAAATGTTCCCCTTAGGTCTAAAAAAATTACAGCAGAGGCTTGTATTCATCATCTGTGGTTTTGTGATGCTGATTATGCGCTTCATGGGAATGCGATTAAATGGAATCCCGCCGTTAAATCTGCCAACGACCGTGCGCAAATATGGAAGGCGCTCTTAGAAGACCGGATAGACGTTATCGCAACAGACCATGCCCCGCATACCCTAGAAGAGAAAAACAACCCCTACCTAAACGCTCCTTCTGGTGGACCGTTGGTTCAACATGCCTTAGTCGCAATGTTAGACAAACAAAAAGAGGGTGTCTTAACTTTGGAAAAAGTCGTTGAAAAAATGTCACATGCTCCTGCTGTACTTTTCAGGATAAAGGACCGAGGATTTGTCCGTGAAGGTTACCATGCCGACCTGGTAGAAGTGGATGCTCATCAACAAACCACCGTTAGCAAAGCCAATTTACTATACAAATGTGGGTGGTCTCCGTTTGAAGGCCATTGTTTTTCACATTCCATTAAGCGTACTTTTGTCAATGGCAACATGGTCTTTGAGAATGGCGAAATCATAGAAGGCACAAAGGGTATGCGTTTATTATTTGACAAGGCACAATGAAATGCTTTTTTTTAATCTTAGGAATCCTTGTCGGGTTTTCAAGCTGTGCGTTAAAAGAAAAACCAAGCAGCATCATCCCGAAGGAAAAAATGACTGAAATAATGTCGGAAGTCTTTGTCGTTGAAATGTATTATCAAAAGAAACATGCCTCACCATTTGTTTACCGTAAAGTACTTAAAAAGGCTTTGCTAAAGACCTTTCAAAAGCACCGTGTAACCTCAAAAGAATACAGTCAGAGTTTTGACTTTTATGCACAAGATTATGCTGCCTTTAAGGAGATGAATTTGGAAATCATTCAGCGTTACAACGAGTCTTTACTCAAGCAATAGGTCCGTATCTACACCTTCATTTTGATCTTTTAGAATCAAAGCGATTTCACTCATTAAAAATTTCTTTTTATCGTCTTCTTCATTCCTCGATTCAAGGTAATCTCTCAGATGCAATTGCGCTTCAAGCAAAGAAGCTTCGTCAAAAGGACCTTCCAAATTCTCTAATATGGTCAAACATTCTAAGGCGGTGAGGTAATCTGATTCACACGCCATTTTTACAAAGGAGGCGATGTGGTCGCTGTAGTTCAGTTTTGAGTTCCAAAGGATGTGAAGGATCTGTTTTCTGGCATGTGCGTTGTCTTTATTATAAAGCATTTCCATCCATTTTTCAGCAGCGCCCTTAACGCTCACGGATGCGAGCAAATTAAAAACATCTCTTTTAATGTCTAAATTTTCGGTGGCTAAATAAATTTCAAATACTTCCTCAAGCTGTGCTAAGGTTCCGTTTTCTTCTAAGTAATCACATGCTTTTTTAACCTCTTCAACATCTTGCGACTTCAAGTTGAGTAATGCGTCATTCGCTCTTTTGTTCATTGTATCTCTCTATTTGTTTTGTTAAATAAATAAAATCTTCGACGGCCAATTGTTCGGGTCGAGCCTTGTCATATTTTTCATCCAGCTTGACATGCTCTATAAGTTGTCTCAAGGAATTTCTAAGCGTTTTTCGCCTTTGATTAAAAGCCATTTTAACCACTTGAACGAACAGTTTCTCATCACATCCTAAGTTGGCACGTTGGTTTCGCGTGCAACGGATCACTCCAGATTTGACTTTAGGGGGTGGGTAAAAGGCTCCTGGCTCAACGGTGAAACAATACTCAATGTCATAGTAACTCTGCAACAAAACACTTAGGATTCCATAACTTTTGCTGCCCGGTTTTTCGGCAATTCTTACGGCAACTTCTTTTTGAAACATTCCGATAATGAGCGGGATTTGATTTCGGTGCTCCAAACATTTAAATAGGATTTGAGAAGATATGTTGTAAGGAAAATTTCCCACTACACAAAAGGGTTTATGGTTAAAAAACCCAGCTAAGTCGGCCTTTAGAAAATCTTGAAAGAACACCTTCTCTCCCAAGCTTGGATAATGCGCATGAAGGTAGGTAATGGATTCTTTGTCAACTTCGAAAGCACAAAAATCAATGTCTTCCCTTTGTACAAAATACTTTGTGATTGCCCCTGTTCCCGGACCAATTTCAAGTACTGACATGGGTTGCTCGAAAGGCGGTAGGCATTCTGCAATGCGCTCGCAAACTTGAACATTCGTTAAAAAATGTTGTCCCAGTCTTTTTTTAGGTGCAACCTTCATGGATGGGTCTCCTGAATTATTTCCAAAAGGGTACGGAAGGCTACGAATTTTCCCTCATACCTCGATTGATGTTTCGCTTGCAAATCTTTAGCGAATTTCTCTTGGTATTCATTATAGTGGTGTTGGCTCTCTGCGTAATACATGATCGAAAAAGAACACTCGTCTTCCTCATTGCCCTGAATTTTTGAAAACACACATTTTTGAAAACAATTTGTGTTTAACACTTCGGGTATGTGTTGATCTTTCATCCAGGTCGTCCAGTCCGTTTGAATGGCGGGGTCGATGCTCACGGTAACATTATATAAAATCATCTCATTCATTGTTTTCAAGAAAAACAGATTGTTGGTCCATCATTTCGAATTCTTGTCCAGCTAATCCGTTAAAAAGGATTTTATTGGTTTTATCCTTTCCTACAAAGGTATGGTTTGCATACAGGCAATAGTCATAATTGTAATTAATTTCACAAAAGGGCATTTTTTCTTTTCGGGTGAACCCGGTGCCTGGAAGTATCAAAAACACCCAATTTCGCCTTGTTTGGATGGATGTTGTCTCTGACCGTTTTACCAACCAACTGCACACTTCCTTTCCTTTTTTATTTTCAAAACCAATCACCAACACGTCATATCCAGAGGCATTGTTAAACTGAAGACTTGGAAGCGTTTTATCGTTACTAAACCGCTTTGTATTTAGCAAGGTGCGTTCGGATTTTGCTTCTTTGGATTTTTGTGTTGTCTGCAGGTAATAATCATTCAAGCCCAATAATAGGTTTTGATATAGGCTTTCTGCTTTCTCATTGACAAATGCATTTCTCACGCTTACGTTTATCCCCGAATTATCAAATCCTAACGTATCTTCATCCATAGGTCTCGTTTCAGATTGGGAGTGCACCAAAGAATCCACACGAAACCTCTCCGCTAAACTGAAGTATTTCAAGGATGATGCATTGGTGTTATCGGGGGTTTCTAAGTCATCTTGCCACTTGGTAAAAAGCACCGTTATTAAACCTCCGACGACAAGAAAAATGAGCAACACCCGGGCATAAAACTTCGTTTTTCGAGAAATCCCTTTTTTTTGTTGAGCCTTAACTTGTACCCCTTTGAAACGATGAATTGCCTTATCCAAAGATGCCTTCAGAATTTGATTTAACTCAATTTTTGAGAGCTGTTGGAAAGCAAAGTGTGCCGTATTGGACGTGCATTTAGGGTCGGCCAACAATGTTAATGCGGCTTCTACCCATTGTGCCTTTACGCGTTCACTTCCTTGTGACAAGGAAATAAACAATTCTACTTTTTCATCACTCAAAAAATATGAAACAGCCCGGTTAAATTCTTTTGCATCGGAAATGCCTTTACATTTCGACCCTTCCAATTCCAGTTGGATTCTCAAATGGGTTTGTAAATTTTGTTCTACTTGAAATCGTTTTTCATCGGTTAGCACTTGTAGAAATTTCAGGTAATCTTTAAATTCTTTACCGATAGTTGCCTCCCCTTGAAAAACAGGGAAGAAAAGACCGATATACTGTTGAAAATTGGGGTATAAGATGTGTTTTTGTATGTTTCCAAACCCAACATAAGGTTGTTGAATTTCCCCGAAAAGCAAGAAGTCTCTTAACACTGGATTGCTTTCAATCCAACCATTAAAAACCATGGTTTCATTGGTTTGGATTGCTAAAAATTGATGGAGTAAAGCGCTGTTCTCTTCCTTTCCATTCGCATGTTTCTGGCGCAACATGTCAAAGGTGGTCTCCCCTTTAAGGTAGGATTCAATTGTATCGTTTGGAATCGAAAAATAATTCATATCCAAAATTAGTGATTTTGAAACGGTATGTTTTATATATCTTTGATAACAATTTTAAAACTAATCTTATGAAAAAACTTTTACTTTCTATGCTTTTCGCTGGTGTAACAGGTGCTTTTGCCCTTGCACAATCATGCACACCCGGTGCAAACTTTGTGGATTCCGTATATGGTGTTTGGCCTGATACCATCCAAAACCTGCCTTCTGCAGCCACAAATACTGCGTATTCCACAGACTTGAACTTCAAAGTACCAGCAACGGTTACAGCAGGATTGGATCCATCGGGACAATTTGTTGGATCCCCTATCCAAAGCTTCACTGTAACAGGTGTTCAAGGTCTTCCTGCAGGTTATAATTTTGCATGTAACATTGGAAATTGTACGTATGCTGGTGGCGCAAATGGATGTGCAAACATTTATGGGACTACTGCTACAGCCGGAACTTATCCAGCAACCATTAATGTGGATGCCACGGTATTGGTTACCATCATCCCTGGATTGCCACCAACACCTGTAACTCAATCTGTTTCCTTCTCAGGATATAAAATCATCGTTGGAAATGCAGGAATCATCACCGGTGTTGTGTCTCCTTTGTCTCTGTATCCAAACCCAACAACGGGCACGTTGAATGTAACAGGAATCTCTTCAGAAATGAATGCTGAAAACATTACCATTACCAACGTAAACGGTCAAGTATTAAGTGCAATGAACGTAGAAGGAAAAAATGCAATTACAATGAACTTGGACTTCTTAAAAGAGGGGATTTATTTTGCAAACTTATCTACTGTAGACGGAGTTAAATCCGTTCGTTTTGTGAAACAATAATTTACAATTGGAATTTTGTTAAAGGGGCTTAGGCCCCTTTTTTTATTGTATGTCTTGTTCAATTACTTGATAAATTTCCCATGTGACTTTATCGTAGACATAGATTAACAATCTCATGTTAGCAGCATTGAAACTCCCATCCAATTGATTTGGAACCACAAAACTGTAATTCACATAATATTTTCCGTTGACCATCTCTGCGTTGGTAAGGGTTTTGCCAAATGGTGTTGCGTTTAAATTCCCACGGTGTATGTCTCTGTGAACGTAACTTGAATTGTGTGAGTTGTCGCTCATTTTTTGATCCCCAACCAATGAATCCTCAAGAAGGTACACGACAACACCGAGCCCATTGTTAAGGTTTTGGTCTACCTTTTCAACTTCAACATGCAAGTATGCCCCTTTGGTGCTTGGGTAATAATTTAACTGGGATTGAAGGTTTACTTTCAATTGATTCTGCGTGATGAGGTCATTTACCATGTTCGCCCAGAGGTTGGGGCTTTGAAAAATCACTCCATTGCTTACCCTGCTTACGGTTCCCCTAGGATTACCTGTGAATCCTCCGTCGTTGGTGCCAAAATAAGACCCTATTGACAATCCATCGGAATTGGTAAAATCCAAAGGATATTCCGGTAGTGAAACCGACTGAAAATCACCAATACCCGTTGGGCAAGCATGAATAGAAACGGGGAAAACACGGGTTGGATTAGCCTCGTGAAGCGCATGGGCCAAGTCTGCTGCGGCTGGACAATAAATGCATTTGTGGCCTGTAAAATCCTCGATGATAACATTTCTGTTTACGTTGGTATTGGGGCTAAAGACAGGCCATTCGTTGGCGACATAATCACTCCAATTACCGGGGTATAAACTCGTGTCCAAATCATTGGTTGATGCCGCCGGATATGGGTTTTGCACATGGTCACATGAGGCAAAAAACAAGGCACTAAGACAAATAAAAATTATGTGTTTCATCGTTAAAAACTTTGGGTAAAACTTACTGAAAGACCATTGTTTGCTGGAACAAATCGACAAACCCCTCCCACACAAAATAAACCTGCTCTTTGTCTTCCATAGGAAAGCATAATTCTGGTTGATTCGTGGATGTATCCGCAGGTAATATTTGGATAGTGAACCTTTTTCAAAGGATCCGGGTTGCCATAGTTGTATTGGTTAATAAAGCTAATAAAATAACTTGGCGAAATGGTATACTCCAGCAACAAGGTGGCCCAATTTCCTTTGTCGTTGATTTGACCATTGACTTTTCGAACAAACATTCCTTGAAATTCTGCACGAATGTTGTGTTTTGGGTTGATTTTATACGAGCCTTCAACCACCCCAATGTGGGAAGAGATAATTCCTGTTGCGTCATTGGAAACCTTCGCGACGTCATTGTTGATGTTGATGTTATAATAGCTAAAAATCAAAAGTAATTTTTTGTTTACCCTCTTGGTTACATTCACGTTGATGTCTCGCCAATAAAGGCTATCGCTTTTGTCAAAGGGTTTGCAAACATAAGTTACACCCGTTGAATCTAAGGGATTATAATTACTTCCACTTTTAATGGGTCTATACGTTGTTGATGCATTCAGCCCAAGGGTTGTTCCATATTTTCCACCCAACGTAGAGCCTTTTTTAAAGGTGTATAAAAAATCTGTTTGATAAGCTACTTCCCCTAAAGGTTGAGTCGCATAAGGATAGAGCGTGGCTACGAGGTTGTAGGTGTGTGTTTTGTTTAATGAGGGAAGATAATTGATAAAAACATCTTGAAGGTCTTTGTTACGATCAGATCGAAAACTCATGTTGTCCACTGATTTTGCAGAAAATGAGAAACCGATTCCTTTTTTCGAATAGCCAAAATTTACAACCGCAGCATGACCATAATTAAAGATCATTCCATTATCCAATGAGGGGTCCTGTTCTTTTTGGACATACTCGCCTTCCAACCGAACGTTTTTATATTGTAATTTCATTCGCCCACCATACAGCCCAACGTTTTCAGGAAGAATGAGTTGATCGTCATCGTCCGCTTGGTATTTACTTACAAAACTCCCTCCAAGGGTTATGTCTAAAGGAAATTCGTTTAACTTATCGAAACATTCATTGAGGTGAACCTCTCCATCAAGCCCTCGGACAAGACCCTGTCCTTTTACGACCGAACCGGAAACAAATGTGAGGCGTTGGCTCCCGTAAACGGCTTTAAATTGTAACCCTTTTCTCGGCTTGATAACAATTCTTAGTCCATCAAGGGTGTTGTCATAACCTAGGGCGCGATCCTCATAAAACCTTAGGGCCAATCCACTTCCGAATTGTTCGTAGCAATTTCCCAAAGTAACTTCAACGAAGTCGTTTCCATAGCCAACATATCGCATTCCCAATCCTGTACCGTCAAAGCGATTTGGATATCCTTGAATGCGTGGCAAATAGCTTTCCATGCGCATTCCCGCTTTAAAGCCCTTGTTGGTATAAAAAACATTCATGAAGGAATTCATTAGCCCTTTTGAAGCCGGTTGAACTGCGTTGATCACCGAATCGGAATTCAAATATTGAAAGGTGCTCTCAATGTTCCCGGTAAAATTACCTTGACCTAAAAATGGAAAGCTTGTAAAACATAGGAGGATAATGGCCCAAAAAGGCTTCCTATTTATTGGATAACTTTTTAATTTCTTCGAATAATTTTTCTTCATCTCCAGGTACATAGTTGTTGTGAGTGTATACGATGTTTCCCTCTTTGTCTAGTAAAAAGGTGTGAGGAACGTTGTTTACCCCCATGTTTCTTTTAAAATCGCTGTTTGGATCAAGTAAAACAAGATAGTCCCATGCTTTCCCATTTGCGTATGTTATTACATCTCTCTTGGTTTTTTCATCGTCTATGGATACAGCAACAACGGTTACGCCCGTCTCTTCTTGCCAAGTTTCATACACATCGTGAATGGCCATTAATTCTTTTTTACAGGGCGCGCACCAAGTTGCCCAGAAACTAATTACAACGGGCCCTGTAAAACCTAAAGAGGCAGTATTATGTGTTTTACCATTGATGTCTTTTAGCTGAACCGATGGTACCTTTCGGGCGTCTATGGAATCTTTTTTAATTTGGCTTAACATCAAATTACTTATGCCAAGGAATAGTAGTAGGGTACAATAATTTTTCATAAAATTCTTTTTCTAAAACACGTAGCAAAAACGTTGCCGAATCAAAAGTACACTTTCCTTGTTTAAAATTCAATTTCACCTGTTTGGAAAAACCATTTTTTCATTTATCTTTGATAGCACTCGCAATAAAAACACAATGACTAAAATTTTTACTCTTTTCATTCTAACGTTGTTTCTTCAATTTGGAGCTTGGGCTCAAGACAACATCGTTATTAACTATGACGGACAAGCTACAGATTTATCCTCTGGTTTGTTAACCTATTCAACGATTGCGCCATCAGCAGCGGTATTTGATATTCCTTTTGATGTTTACAACAACACGGCCAACAGTCAAAAATGGAGAATCACACGCGTTCAATTGAACGTGCCTGCAGGTTGGCAAGATGGTTTATGTTGGGGTCATTCGACAGATCCTTTCGGTGGAACTTGTTACTCAAGTACTCAAATGAATACGAATCCTTGGACAACCCCTGGGGGTGCGGCAGTGTTATTTGATCTTTTACCAGGAGAACATGGCAAAATGAAGGCTGGCATTGACCCTGCAGACGGGGTGTATGGAACGGCCCATTACAGGTATTATATTACTTCTGCTTCCGGGACCAATTTCCTTGATTCAGTGGACGTGATCGTTGATTACGTAGCAGACATCAAACCTGTAAAAGACATACTAACAGTTACATTGGTTCCAAATCCCGCGTCGGATTATATAAACATCTCCGCTTCAGGGACAGAAACCTTACAGTTTAAAATGGTAGATGCATTGGGTAATGTTATTTTACGAGATCAAGTAAATTCTTCAAAGAAAATTAACACGTCTGAATTTAGAAGTGGGGTTTATTTCCTTACTTTTGAGAGCCCAACAACCCGGCCGTTTACCAGAAAGGTAATCATTAGACATTAAGGTTGGGCATAATCAAAATGCCAAAAAACAAAAGTTATCCGTCAAATAAAAAACAAGAACCTTCTGTAAGCCGCGGCATACGTTCTCTTGTGGTTTCAGTTTTCGAAAAAAATCCCGACGCTGTTCTCACCCACAAGCAAATATGCGCCCTCATTTCAGCGAACCAACCTAACCAAAGGCAACAAACGTATGATGCGTTGGTTTTCTTGTCACAAAAAGGGCAATTGGTTCAAGTAAACCAACACACTTTCAAATCTGCCGGTGAAGAATCATTGTTAGAGGGCACCCTAGAAATTACCCAGCGAGGATTTGGATTTGTAAACACCCCTTCCTTAGAAGATGATGTTTTTATCGCAGCCTCAAACATCGGTTCTGCCCTGAACGGTGACAAAGTAAAATTCCGAGTTTTGGCCGGTAGAAAGGGTAAAAAAGAAGGTGTTATTATTTCTGTAATTGAGCGGTCAAGGGTACAATTTGCGGGTACCCTAAAAATAAAAAACAACCAAGCCATTTTATATCCTGACAACCAAAAATCTGGGGTTCCTATACAAATTGTGGAAAACAAGTTAAACGGCGGGGAAAATGGAATGAAAGCCATTGTAAAAGTAACTGTTTGGCCAAAATCGAACGAAATGCCCTTTGGAGAAGTCGTGGCATTGTTAGGTTTTCCTGGAACCAACGATTCTGAAATGATTTCCATTTTGGTTAACCAGGGATTTGATCCGTTTTTTCCACAGGCGGTAATGGAAGAAGCGGAATCTATTTCAGATACATTTCCAGCGGATGAAATTGCAAGGCGACGAGATTTTCGAAAAATCCTCACTTTTACGATAGACCCTGTTGATGCAAAAGATTTTGACGATGCGATTTCCTACCAAAAGTTAGAAAATGGAAACCTAGAGATTGGCGTACACATTGCAGATGTGGGTCATTATGTTAGGGAAAATTCGTTGTTAGATAAAGAGGCTTACAAACGTTCTAATTCGGTTTATTTGGTTGACCGAGTAATGCCCATGTTGCCAGAACAACTTTCAAATGTTTTGTGTTCACTTAGACCCAATGAGGATAAGTTTACTTTTTCCGCTGTTTTTGAACTTAGCCAAGACGGAACCATTGTAAATGAATGGTTTGGTAAAACGATTATCCACTCCATACGAAGATATGCCTACGAAGAGGTTCAGGAGATATTAGAAGGTAAAGAAGGAGATTATGACGTCATTCTTCGAGAGGTAGACAAAATGGCTAAAAACCTTAGAAATGAGCGCTTCAAGTCAGGGGCACTGAATATTATATCAGAAGAGCTTCGCTTTCAGTTAAACGAAAAAGGAGAGCCTGTAGCAACGGTGGTTAAAACCTCCAAAGACGCGCACAAACTTATTGAAGAATACATGTTGTTGGCGAATCGCCGGGTAGCAAAGTTTTTGAATCCCAATGAAAAAGCGGGCGACCAACACCGCAGTATATACAGGGTTCATGATGAGCCAGATGCAGAAAAACTTGCCTTGTTACACCTGTTTTGCGAAAAATTCAAATTGGAGTTAAAAATTGAAAAAGCGCACAACGCTTCCAAGGCGATTAACACGCTTTTAAGCAACATTGTGCATGAGAATTATTTTCCTTTGATACAAAGTATGGTGATCCGTTCCATGGCCAAAGCAACCTACAGCACGGACAACCTTGGGCACTATGGTTTGGCCTTTAAGGAATATACCCACTTTACCTCTCCTATACGGCGTTATGCAGATTTGATCGTTCATCGTTTGATGGAGGAAAAAATTAACACGAATAAAATACGGTTACGCAATGAGCTTCCTGACTTCTGTAAGCACATTTCCATTAATGAGCGCAAGGCCACCGAGGCAGAACGCGAGTCTACTAAGTATTTTCAAACCTTGCTTTTATTGGATCACATCGGTGAAACATTTGAGGGCATCATTTCAGGTTTTTCTGAGCACGGAATGTTTGTGAAATTGGTAGAAAATCATTGCGAGGGTATGGTTTCTTTTCAGAACATTCGATCAGACCGGTTTTATTTTGATGCAGAAAAATATGTGGTGACGGGATCTAGATCTGGAAAAACCTTCAACTTAGGTGATGTCATTGAAGTCATCGTAGATGAGGTCAGTCCACGTAAACGACAAATCGATTTGAAATTGAATGAAGGTTAATTGGGGGCGAAGCCATCTTCACTGTTTTTCTTTCTCATTTCATGGCCATACCTAAACATTTTTTCCGAGATCGGTTTTCCATTTCGTCCATAAACGATAAACCACCCATGTTTGAGTCCCTTGTGATAATGAATCTCATTCATTTTGTTGCCCATCCGGTCAAATTGGGTAAATGCACCATGTAAATCCCCGTTTTTGTAATAAGCAACCACGGCTGGTACAACCCCGCCAGGATAATAGTTAATCCACTTACCGCTTTTTTTACCCTTTTTAAATTTCCCACTTTCTTTTAGGGTGTAGTCAACTTGCGAATAGGCTAAATGCTTGCCATGTTCCAAACTTTGTTTCGATTTACTGCCCATTGAAACGACATCATCAAGTGCATTTTTGACTTTTTTAATTTTATAGGATGTTTCCTCCTTTTTTTTGCCATTGTTATAAAAATCGGTCCACTTGCCTGTTTTCAAATCCTTATTATACCTGCCAAAAAGCAATAATTTTCCTTCTGGAGCAAAAGAATACCAAGCACCATTAAGTTTTCCAAGCTTGTAATAAGATTGGTTTTTTACCCTTCCATTTGGCCAGTTGTTCTTCCATTCACCTTCTTCCTTCCCGTTCACATAATTCCCTTCCATGAGTAAGGTTCCGTCCTCGTACCAGGTTTGCCAAAGCCCTGTTTTTAAATCGTTTAGGTAATTCCCTTTTCGAAAATCTTGGCCATTTCGATAATGATAATTCCATTCTCCTGTTTTTTTGCCGTGGTCAAATTGTGCATGATAGGAGTGTTCGCCCGTAGAAAAATAATATTCCCAATCCCCATGTTGTTGGTCGTCCAAAAAACCTCCATTCATTTCAAGAAACGCTCCTTGACTTGAGTACCAGCTCCATTCCCCTGTTTTTTTCCCTTTGACATACTGTCCTACGGTTTCTGGTTTGCCATTCTCATAATAAACTTCGTAAGGACCATGCAATGAGTCCGCTACATATCCTTCTCTTTTTTGAACCGTTCCGTCGGCGTAGAAATATTCCCAAACCCCATCCTTCTTACCTTTTAGAAAGGACCCTGAAATGGATGTTTTTCCCGAAGCCAACAGCTCAAAGAAAGGGCCTGTTTTAAGTCCGTTGGAAAAAGTATATGATTCTTTGGTTTTACCTGTTGAATAATACGTTTTAACGAAGCCTTGTCCTTCCTTAACGGTTTGTGTGTGGGCGCTGTCATCTTGAAAGTAGTCTAACAAATAGGTGGTGTCATTAGACGTGAATTCAGTCTTCCAAATGGAAGAATCTTGGTAAAAAAACAACCACTTCCCATCGGGAGAACCCAATTGGTAATTTCCTTGAATCAATAAAACCCCCTTTTCATTATAGGCCTTATACATACTGTCTGGGACATTGAACCGGCTGTAATAGATTTCTTTGATTGTTTTGTTTGGAAAAAACACAGTTTGTTTTCCATGCTGCCGATTTCTGTAAAAAAATCTTTCTTCTTCAAGCACGCCGTCAAGTGAATAGAACAACCATTTGCCATGTTTTTCTGTGGTTTCGGGATTGATTTCGTCAACATAATATGACCCCGTAGAATGAAGATGCTTTTTGTTTGCGTCCCAATATATTTTGGTTTTTTTTGATAGGTTTTCGGGTAGAATCTTCTGGGCAAAAAAGGACTGAAGGGCGATGAAGAACAAGAGGGTAAGCGATACTTTATTCATGTATTGAAGGAATGTACAAAAATCTAGAGGTTACAAAACAAATTGACGCAGGATTAAAAACACGCCTGTGCCGAAAAAGATAAAACCAATTAGCTGATTTAAACCTCTTAGCAGTTTGTTGGTAACCAATGGTTTCAATCGACTTGCGCCCAGTGCTTTTAAGCAATCAATCCCAAAATAGGTAAGTAGGATTGTGGCTATAAAAAACACGATATGGATGTTATTGTGATATTCTTCAACAAGGTCAAATCCCTTAGCCAAGATGGCAAACCAATAAATAATAACCCCTGGATTTAAAAAATTTAAGGTGAACCCTTTAAAAACGAGTAAGGTATAATCTCTCGATGCTTTTGACGGCACATTTGCAATCTCTTGCCCTTCTGTTATCACCGCTGCTACCTTTTCTTTTTTTAAGAACAGATAATAAATACCATATGAAATGAACAATCCCCCTCCAAACAAACTTAGGATCATGTTGTTTTTAAAATCCCCAACATCAATGCTTTTCAATTGATAGGCAAAAAACAATGCAATTACAACGTAGAAGATGTCGCTGATGAGCACGCCTAGGTCAAGCATCATTGCCGCTTTGAAACCCTTTGTGATACTGGTTTCCATAAGCACAAAAAAGACCGGCCCAATCATGATGCTTAAGATAAACCCGATGCCTATTCCTTGTAAAATGTAATCCATACGCTACAAAAATAACAAAAGGACCATGGCATAATGAAAAAAAGACCTTAACTATTTTAAGTAAAAGCAATTCTTGCTTACTTTTGTCCAACTAATATTTTTAATGAAAACAAAACAAGGAAAAGAGAAATTGGCGGCCATTATTCAAATGGTTGAAAAAGAAGGGCTGAGTGCTCCCCAATTGATCGATAATTTAAAAGCGTTAAGGGTTACTGCTTTGGATGAAAAGGATCCTTTAACGGTTAAAATTCTACGTCTCACTTATGAGTATTTAGAAGCGAATCATTCCTTTGACATAGAGGGTCAATTTGAAGAAGATGAGGAAGGAAACGAATATCCATTAGAAATTGAGGACCAAGAAAATTTGGTTTACCTCTTAACATTGTTGCAAAATGCAGATCATAAAGTAAACCGCGAGGAAATCAAGGATTACCGTGATGCATTGAAAGCGGAGCTTTATTAAAATAACCTCACTTTTTTATTTTTCCATAAGCAACCTATAATTAAGTACATACGTTTGATAAATAGTGAAGGCAGTTGTCAACACTTAGATTTATTTAACTTGCAGAAAATCCTGAAAAACGAACATTTTTCAGGATTTTTTTTGTCTTTAACAATAGGGGCAATACTTAGCTTTCGGGTTGTGAATAAATGGCGCGTCGAGGTTATAAATTTCATTGACTACTTTTTCAATCAAGTCACTAAAATCATTTTGAAATTCTGATAAACTCCTGTTTTTTAAGGTCAAAGGATTGAAGGCGTTCTGTTTCATTAATAGGGCGTAAATACCTATTTCTTTAGGCATAACGCCATAGTTTTCGTTAAACAAATAGGCATAGACTGCGAGCTGAAGGGCATGTTTGGTCTTCTGAAATGACTGTAATAGGTCTTCTGAGCGGTTGAAGTTTACGTCCGCATTTTTAACAACCCCCGTTTTGTAATCCACGATTCTGTATGCGTTTCCAACCCTGTCGATGCGATCAATGTGTCCTACCCATGAGATTTCTTTGGTTTGACCTGACACGTTAAGATTCATTTTCGCCTTGAGGACCGCCTCAACCTGAAAAATAAAGACCGGTTCAGCGTTGTTTTTTATGTATGTTATGTCATTTTTGAGTGCGTTTAGAATAACCTCTTTTGCCACTGAAAAAGTCAACCAATTCTTACCGGATTCCATGAGTTTTTCGTCCCCGTTTAGAAACTTTAAAAACTCGTTTTTTACAATTTCTGGGTATTTTGCCACCATCTCTTCAACTGCTTTGACCGAAAGGGGTCCCGGTGGGGGTTGCACTTCCTCTCCTGTTTTCGTTCTTTCGGCGAAGGGCAAGTACAATTGTTCCAAGGTATCGTGAATGATTTTACCCATGTTTTGACTTTCCAGTTCTTCCTCGACGGTATCTTCTTCACCAAACTCTGCGATGTATCGATAATAAAAATCCAGAGGGCAAGCAAGGTATTTCGAGAGGGCGCTTGAGGAAATGTTTCGGGAAAAGTAACGGTTGAGTTGATGTAAGATCAATGATTCCTTTTCTACCTCCAACGAATGTAACTCTGAAGCATCGGGAAAAGCGGTGGCGTAAAACTTTTTATGGATTTTGACCAACGGGTTTACGCGTTGAAGTTCCATTTCCAATTGCATAAGGTACCTACTGGGTTCACTGGATTTCAAAATGTCAGAGGCCGTTGAATAGGTAATGGTTACTTGTTTTGCGACATGGAGGAGTCTGTAAAAATGATGCGCGAAAAGCCCTTGTTTCTCCCTCATGGTTGGCAATCCAAGTCCGTACCTCAAATCCATTGGTATAATAGAATCAATGGGATTGGTTGCAGGTAAATTTCCTTCATTCATTCCAAGAACAAAAATCCGCTCAAAATCCAACAGCCTTGTTTCAAGAAGCCCCATGATCTGTAGGCCCTTTGTTGGATTGCCATGAAAAGCGATGGATTTCTTCGCCCATTGTTGAGACAAGAATTGTTTGAATGTTTTTAGGTTCATGGTTGGCAGACCTTCTGTTGCCAGTACCTCAAAAACAAGAATGGCTTCTTTGAAACATAGCAATGTTTGTTTTTCGAAATCAAAATCTTTACCAAGGAAACCAAGAAGCTCCTCTACGATGGCTTTAATCGTCTGAATTGCTTTTAGGTAATCTTCTTTCCAATCTTCGTAAAGCAAGGAAAGCAACTTGTTTAATTCTGCTGGAAAAGGAAGCGTCGATACGTTGTGAAAGATCCTGTTCTTTTGAATTGTGTTGTATTCCCAATTTTCCAATTCTTTTGCCGCTTGGTCACCAAGCCATGTGGTGACAAAGGAATGGTGGGTAAGTGCTATCAAATCTCGAAAATAGGCAGCTTTTGAATTAAACCTGGTTTTATTCTCTTGGATAGAAAAGATAAGGTCCACAAAGGACTTCATCGGCGTTTGTTTTAGCGGCAAACCAATGGTAATGTTTGCTGATTGAACGCTTTCAGGAATGTTTTTCATCAAAGCGACCACCAAGGATTCATCCGCGAGTAGAACCAGGGTACAGGATAATTCTTCTGGGGATAATTTCGAGAGTTCTGTACCCACAACCTTCACTTGCCCTGTGGTTTGGGTGCATTCAATTACCTCGATGTTGAGTGGTTTGCTCGTTAGTTCGTGACTTACAAATTCTGTGCTTGGAAGTTCTAAAAAATCCTGGTTTTTACGAATAAAATAACCTGCTTCATGCTTTACATTTTCCAAATAATATGCATCCGCATCGGTTAAGAACGTTGCTTGATTGCGTTTAAGCATTTTCTTGATAAGGGTGCATTCGGCCAAGGTTAAGGCATTGAAACCTACAAAAAAATGAGGTTTGTCGTCGTTAAACTTTTGGTCGAAGTGGGTCGCAAGGTCTTTGATTGCAAGTCCCATCGTGGTTTTCTCGTTTTCGTCCAGATAAGCTTTAAAGGCAGTGAATAGCTCAGGCAGCGAATCCCAAAATTCCATAAATTTCTTTTGTTCCTTAGAGAGACTCATTCCCTCGCCAAGGTTCCAGCTTTCAAGTTCCTTGATGGAAATTAAATTCTTAAACACCTGTTGGGTATCAAGTAAATATCGATTCATTTCATCATAATCACCCAATACCATGGGCCCCCATTGTAGAAAATCTTCAAAACCAAGTCCTTCGTATTTTTCAGTTTGACGGGTTATGTTATAGAGGATAAAAAGTTGTCGGGTACTGTCGAGAATGGGATGCTGTGTGTGTTTTCGAATGAATTCGTCAATGGTAAAAATTTCGGGAGAAAAAATTGGTTTTTCATAAGCGATGGCAAGGGCTTCCATCAGGTATCTTTTGGCTCGTTTGGAAGGCAATACGATTCGATAATCCGCTGTGTTTGGATGATTTTCAGCAATTTTTTGGGCGACCTTTTGTAAAAAACTCATTTGACAAGAAAGTTAAGATAGTTCGTTGGGGTGATTTTCACAAAAGAGATTTCAGGGTAATATTTTGAAAACAAGGGAGGAAGGTCTGCTTTTTTATTCGGATAAAAACTGAAATTAAATGCGAAAACGCCTTGATCAGACACTTCGATTAGGTCGATGTTTTGATGGGTGTGCGATTGCCAAAAATAATAGAGCGCCTTTTTTTTCTGAAGCATGTTGGACTTGATTCTTTCCGAAATCAAAAGGTTTTTCCACAATTTTTCGACGTCCGTGCGGTATTGGGAAGCGTTAAAATTATTTTGAAAGGCGTTTAAAATCCCATTGTCTACAAACACAAATCGATTTCCCTTGAGGTACTCATATTTATGGTTTTGGTTGTAGGATCTCAGTGCATAAACCCAACCGGTGTTAGCCATCCAGTTCACATACCTTTGAACGGTTTCATTGTCAACCCCTGCCCAATTTGCGATGGACAAAAAACTCAATGTTTCGTTCGCGTGGTTGGATAAATAGACTAAAATTCGGGCCAGGGTCTCGGGTTTGTTGAGTCGATTGGTTTTGGTGTTCACGGGCAGAATCGCACGTTGAACCCTCTCCAATAATTCCTTTTTGGTTTCTTCTAAACCGATTTCTGGTTGATGAAAAGCGCCGTAGACCAATCTGTTTTCTATGTTTTTAGACTCAAAGTCCAATCCGTTCTTTTGAATGGATTCGATTAAGGTAGGCGGGAAATAACTTGGAGAGAGCGTTACAAACGAATGGGTTTCTAACAGTTGGTCAAACGAAAAATTACCAGGCGTGTAAAAACAAAGCGCCCGACCCTTAAACTCCGTGGCTTCAAAAGATTGCAGGACGATTGAAAATTCATCAAAAAATTCACATGATAAAAAGAGGGTGACTTGGGATTGATTCATGAACCAAATAAGAGCCTCAGATCCCAATTGCTTGAATTTTTGATTCAATTTTAAGTCTGTAAAATCTATTACTTGGGTGTCTTCAATGGCATACAAACCTAAGGTGTCAATGTAGGCTTTTGCTTCCAATGGCATGGGGGATTGCACAAAAACCACCTTTTCATTTTCCCATTGATTCTTCCAATCGTCTTGAAAAATTCTTGTCATATTACTCTTCTAAAATGATGTTATTGAAAAACCGATTGGGTCTGTCAGAATTCATAAACTTGTTGCCTCCAAAGCACCTTGCGATGATGACATTTTGATCGTCACATAAAACCCGAACCCATTTTAATCCATCTGGGTATTCATCACTTAAGCCTTGGAAGTATTCTGTTCCATCCTCTTGAATGATAAATTTATAAGGGGAACTTGGTGGACTCGCAATGAAAATTTCGGCATATTGCAAGGCTTTCAAGGTTGAATCCCTGGGAATTATTTCCAATTGATAGGTGTTCCCTTGTCCCAATTCCTTGAAAACAAAACGGTGGGATTCTGTGTTTTCATCCCTTATTTTCCTTGGCTTTCCGGGAAAGACCACTTTTAGGTTGGACTTTTCATTCCAAACCAGCGTGTCACTCTTAATCCGCTTGATGTTTTTTTCGCTTTCAGTGACTTCCTCGCTGTTTTGAAGCCCTATGGGGCGCATGGCATAGCCCAATTTTCGTAGGAGTTGAATTACCCCTTCTTCTCCAAAAAGATGCCCCGCGCCAATGGCTATAAAAGTTGTATTCTTTTGCGCAATGGAATCAATTTTTCTGGCCATAAAAGCATTTCGGTTGAGAATGAGCTGTTGGTATGCCTTGTTATTTGAAGACATCCGGCCTTTTAGATAGCGATCCAAGTTTTCCAAATTCCCTTTTAGGTATAAATCCAACAACGTATTTGGGTCTTGGGAAATTAAAGCATACCGTTGTTGGTCCTCTTGAAATGGAATTTCTTCCAAGGCTTTGGTTTGCTGAGTGATCGACTCTAAAGCAAGGCATCCTTTATTGGAAACTTCAGCATACTGTTGAAAATAGGCGTCCATAAATTGGGGCATACCGTTTTCATTTCCATAATACGTCTCTGTGGGTTCATTGCTTGGGGTATATAAGTTTCCATTTTTGTCCAAGGTTACGTTTGCTTCATTTTTCCTAGGGTCTTTTTGGATAAACAAGTCCAACACATTTACTTCCAATGCAATCATTTTGGTTTTATCCAAGGCATAATAAACGGAATCCGGGAAATTAAAAAGACGCTTGTCATTGGAGTGTAAGGTTCCATAAACATACGAGACCCCTTTTTTTCCTTTCATTTCCCATAGCAATTTCCCACTGGAATTGTAATTCTGGGCTTGTATTCTCCCTAAGAAAAGAAATAGGAATAATGTTAAAAGGATGCGTGGCGACATTGAGGGATTAATTTAAAATACATTCGACGTGGTTTTCACCAAAGGCATAGGGAAAATATGCAAAGGAGGGAGCGGGCGGGGTTACAATTAATTTTCCTTTGTATCCCTTGAAAATAGAGCCGTGGGTTTTTTCTACTCCCATAGCAAAGGCGGCATTAATGGTCATGGCATTGTAGGCTTCTTCCGGACTTAGTTTCATTTTAATACAAGCGAGTGACCAAATAAAAAACATATTATAATTTGGAGAAGATCCTGGGTTAAAATCACTGGCCAAACAGACGGGAAGGCCCTTCGTTATCAATGCCCGCGCATCGCCATAAGGAAGCCCCAAATAGAAGGAACAACCCGGAAGAAACGTTGGCATCGTATTCCCGCTAGAAAGCGCTTCAATGTCTTCATCTAATAGGTATTCCAAATGATCTACACTGACTGCACGGCGTTGTATAGCAGTGGTTACACCCCCTAAAACATTAAATTGGTTTACATGGGCTTTCGGTAACATTCCAACTTGAATTGCGGCTTCGAATATTCGATCCATGTCTTGTGTACTAAAATATCCTGTTTCGCAGAAAACGTCAACATAATCTGCCAACTTTTCTTGAGCAACCTTGGGAATCCATTCGTTCACGACGCGGTTTATATATTGTTCTTTCTGTGTTTTGAATTCAAGCGGAAGGGCGTGCGCGGCAAGGAATGTCGAACGAATTGGAATGTTAAATTCATTTTTTAACCTACGAATTACACGTAAGATTTTAAGCTCATTTTCAAGATTCAAGCCATAGCCAGATTTAATTTCCACAGCGCCTGTCCCCGATTGTATGATTTTTTCTATCTTAATTTTAGCGATTTCGAACAGTGCTGATTCTGAAATTTCATCTACTTTCTTAGCAGAATTTAAAATACCTCCGCCTCGGTTCGCAATCTCTTCATAGGAAAGTCCATTGATTTTGTCGACAAACTCACTTTCCCTTGGGGCGGCAAAAACAGCGTGGGTGTGGGAATCACAAAAAGCGGGTAAGACAAACCGCCCCTCAAGGTCTATGATTTCATCCTTTGTTTCTGCTAAAAGCGAAGGGCTTTTGCCCATGGGTCCAAAATCAACTACCGCATCGTTTTCCAACACGAGAAAGGCATTTTCAATCATTGGGACCCGAGCCATTTCTTTTCCCTTTAGCGGCTTCTCTGGAAGGTTTTGAACTTGAACAAGTCCTTTGATGTTTACATAAATCCTGCGGCTCATATCTTACGAAATTAAAATAATAAAGCGCAACTTATCAAGGTGTGTAGAAATAAAAAAAGCCTCTTGCGAGGCTTTTGTACCCCGGGCCGGAATCGAACCGGCACTCCCGAAAGAACAGGATTTTGAATCCAGCGCGTCTACCAGTTCCGCCACCGGGGCTCAAAATGAGCGCACAAATATACAACTTATATGTAAATAAAAAAGGGCTATGAAAAGATGGAGGACTTTAAGACAGAACTTTTGAGGTTATCTATCGCGTAATGGTCAACGATGCATATTGCGTAACCCATTGTCCTGATTCATTTTTAGCTGAAAAATAGTATTGATAATTTCCCGCTGGGACGGCATCGCCATTGGGTAAATTCCCCGCCCATCTGAAAGCTGGGTCTGTCGTTGAAAAAATCACTTTGTAGGCTTGATCGATCACCACCAAATTGAAATCCGTCAATCCGGATGCGTCGAACATTAGCTCATCATTTATTCCATCGTTGTTGGGGGTGATTGTGTTGGGCAATGTACGTTGGGCAAATGGTTTGATTTCTGAGATGGATGGCGCTTGGGCCTTTGTTAATTCTTTTGGGGCGGGCATCTGTACTTTTTCAATAACCGGTGTGTTTAAGGTTAGTGAAGGGATTTCTGCCGTTTCTTCATTGATTGGCATTTGTTCCAACGTTCTTGTTTCGGTAACAGGAATCTCGAAACTACTTGCGATTTCATCAAACAGAAGGGTTTCTTTATTGTTTTCTGCTGTGGGGGTGGTGTTTTTTGGAAGGATTTCTTTTTGTTGAACCTGGCTTTCTTTTACAACTGTTTTCGCAGCCCTTGAATCAACCGCCTCCTTTTTTTGCGTTGGGCTCAAAATAAAATAACCGAGGGTTCCTGCGACCAATAGCACACCTGAAGCAATACCTAAAACTGTCCCAATGCCAATTCCACCAGAGGAAATGCCTGCTGATTTCGCCACATTGTTCCATAGTTCAGGTCGAACAGGAACTTCATGCGCATTTAGTTTTTCCTTCAATATGGTTTCAAACGATTCTTGATTCATCTTTGCTTTCTATTCTTTGTCTTAAATATGCTCTTGCTCTTAAATATTGCGTCTTTGAGGTGCTTTCCGAAATTTGCAACGTTTCGGCTATTTCTTGGTGAGAATAACCTTCTATTGCGAATAAATTGAAAACAACCCTGTAGCCCGTTGGCATTTTTTGTATCAGTTGCATGAGGTCCTCTGCTGCCAATTGGCTTAACACCTCTTCTTTCACTTCTAACCGATAAGAAACATCATCCATCCGCATGTCTGTGATGAATTTCTTGTTTCTCCTAAGTTGGTCTAGGCATGAATTCACCATAATTCGACGAATCCAACCTTCAAGGGGCCCTTCTTTTTTGAAATCGCTTAATTTCGCAAACACTTTTACCATGCCGATTTGAAGGACATCCTCCGAATCATCTTGGTTCTTCATGTAGCGAAAACAAATGGCCAACATTTTGGGCGCAAACCTATCAAACAACGCTTTTTGAGCCTTGGCATTCCCTTTCAAACATTCATTGACGAGTAAACCTTCCTCCATGGCTCGGGTCTATTGACTAAATTTGTAAATTATAAGTTGCATCCTTCCCTTGAAAGCTTTGCAAATTACTTAATTAATGTAAATTTTTTATGAATCTTCACAAATTGAGCTTGGGTTTGGGTCTGTTTTTAAACCTTTGTAATTGGATGCCCGCAATGGCTGTGCTTCCGTTCGACTCCACAAAACTTTATCACGCTGACATTCAACTGAACGACCGGCTCTCCCTTCCTTTTGAATTGTCATACATTGAGGGCCCAACCCCCGCTTTGATCATCCTAAATGGCAAGGAAGAAATCGCCATGACATTGCAGAAAGAAGTTCAAGATACTTTATACTTTGACTTCCCTCAAGTCGCAGGCTCATTGGTGTTTTCCAAAATTACGCAAAGGGGTTATTGGTTAAACCTTAACAAAGCAAAAGCCACCCAATTTCCATTTAATTTTTACAAATCCTCTAAATCTAACCTTCGTTTTGACAGTGATGCGCATTCTTTTTCTGAGGATTTCTCAGGAAGATATGCCGTTCAGTTTACGGACAAAGACAACCATGTTGAAAGCGCCATTGGTCTGTTTCAGCAAGATGGAAATCAGGTGGAGGGAACGTTCAGAACCGAGACCGGGGACTATCGATACCTCGAAGGCATGGTTCAGGGCAACAAACTCCGGATGAGTAGTTTCGACGGAGTTCACGCCTATTACTTTGAAGGAATCCTAACGGACAACAAGAGAATTCAGGGAGATTTCTACAGTGGAAGCACGTATCACGTAACCTGGGAAGGGACCAAAGACGATGCGATTGAATTGCGTTCCCCTTATCAAATCTCCCACGCAATTGAACCTAACGAAACGTTAAGAATTTCAGTAAAAAAACAAAATGGGCGAAAAAAAACACTCTCCGCTACTTATTTTCGAGGACAACCTACCGTTGTGCAAATCATCGGTACCTGGTGCCCTAACTGTTTGGATGAAACCAATTATTTTAAGTCCTTACTTGAAAAGCCGGAGTTCTCCAACATACTTTGGGTTTCCATTGCTTTTGAGAATGGAGAAACAGATGCAGAAAGAATCAAGCGCATCCAGGCATACGTGCGCAAAAGCAAATTAAAACACGCCTTTTATTTAGGCGGAGGAGCCTCCAGCAAAGCTGCATCAACTGTCTTTAATCAACTGAATGGGGTCTTTAGTTTTCCAACCACTTTGTATTTAGATAAGAATGGAAGAATCGCATCTGTACACTCAGGATTCGACGGCCCAGCTACCCAAAATTACTTTGAAGATTATAAAAAAAACACAGAAACCTTGCTTCGATCGCTCATGGCGAAGCCAGAATAAGGGGAAACTTTCAACTATTTCATACCTTTGAAAAAAAGATTATGTTGTTATCCATGACCGGTTTTGGAAAAGTGAATGGGGTCTTCGAAGGCAAAAAGCGTTCTGTAGAAATTCGCTCGTTGAATGGAAAAGGCTTGGACTTAACCTTAAAACTCCCTCCATCCTACCGTGAGTTAGAACCGGAATTCAGGAAAATCATCGCCAACCAACTTGACCGAGGTAAAATAGAGGTGGGTGTTTTCACGGAAGAAAATGGCGCCTCGTTTCCTTCAGTTATAAATACTGAACTTGCTCAATCCTATTACAAAAGCATCGCCAATCTTGCAAATGATTGGGGGGCCGATGGAAATTCGGTTTTGGAAACCATTTTTAGACTGCCCAATGTGATCACCACAGAATCCTTCGAGGTTTCTCAAGAAGAATTTCAATTCGTTACGGCATTGTTGTTGGACTGTGTTGAAAAAGCCAAGGAATTTAGGGCAACCGAAGGACTTGCCTTAACGGAAGACATTTGTAATTCGGTTGATAACATTTCCCAATTATTACTTGACATTGAGCCTTTCGAGTCGGAACGGATACCCCAAATTCGTGAACGTTTGGCTAGGGCGTTAACGGAAGCCAACTTACCCAACGTTGACGAGGGCCGACTTGAGCAAGAGTTGTTGTTTTACATGGACAAATTGGATGTCGCCGAAGAAAAAACAAGACTTTCTGCCCACATTCAATATTTCAAAACCACTTTGAAGGAGCCAAATTCTGGTAAAAAAATAGGCTTTATCATTCAAGAAATGGGTCGAGAAATCAATACTTTGGGTAGCAAAAGCAATCATTCAGAAATGCAGCGCATTGTGGTTGAAATGAAAAATTATTTAGAAAAAATAAAAGAACAGGCGCTAAATGTACTCTGAGAATCCATCCAACGGAAAATGCATCATCGTTTCTGCACCTTCTGGGGCAGGAAAAACAACCATCGTGCATGCATTGATGGAACAAATTTCTGTTTTGTCCTTTTCAATATCCGCTTGCAGCCGAAAACCCCGAGAAAACGAAAAAGACGGAGAAGATTATTTTTTCATTGGGCCAGAAGAATTTAAAAAACGAATTTCAGAACAAGCCTTTATTGAATGGGAAGAGGTTTATCCCGAACATTACTATGGCACCCTAAAAAGTGAAGTTGAAAAATTATGGAAACAGGGCAAGGTAGTTGTCTTCGACGTTGACGTTGTTGGCGGTCTTAATTTAAAAAAGAAATTTGGGGAGAATGCCTTGGCTCTTTTCATTCAGCCACCCAACCTAACCGTTTTAGGTCAGCGATTGAGGTCTAGAAACACAGAAACAGAGGAGCGCGTGCAACAACGCTTAAAAAAAGCAGATTGGGAAATTGAACAATCTTCAAATTTTGACCATGTAATCCTTAACGATGTCTTGCCATTGGCCATTGACAAAGCCGTGAAATTGGCAACTCATTTTATAGCATTATGAAAATCGGGTTGTTTTTTGGCACCTTTAACCCCATTCATTCGGGGCATTTAATGTTGGCAGAAGGAATGTTGAATTACACCGATCTTGATCAAGTTTGGTTCGTAGTTACGCCACAAAACCCCTCCAAAACCAAACAGACGTTATTGGCAGATTTTCATCGTTTAAATATGGTTCGTGATGCCATTTCAGAAAACATTCGTTTTCGGGATTGTGACATTGAATTTTCCTTAAACAAACCCAGTTATACGGCTGTAACCCTTGGTTATTTAACTGAGAAATACCCGGCACATTCTTTCGATTTAATCCTTGGGGAGGACAATTTGCGAAACTTTCATAAATGGTTCAATTTTGAAACCATCCTGAAAAACCACCGAATCTTGGTATACCCTCGGGAAAAACAGGAAAATGAATACGGTGAATCCCCTCCTGTTTCGCACGAAAACATCCTACTGCTTCCAAACGTCCCTGTTCTGCAAATTTCATCCAGTCAAATTCGCCAGCTCGTGTTAGCCAATAAAAGCATAAAGTACCTTGTGCCAGATTCCGTAGCGCGTCAAATTCACGAAATGGGGTTTTACCGCTAATTCATTAGGACCCATTCCGCTTCATAAAGATCGTTTTCAAGGAGATAATTTTCAAAATCTACGCGAATCCTATAGGAGCCGTTTGCAAAAGAACTTGGCAATTCCAAAACACTTTGGTTCCCACTGTTTCCCTCAAAAAGCTGTTGACCTAAAAGGTTATATACATGCACTTGAAAATGGGTGATTTGGTCGTTTTTGGAGCGAATTACGGAATTACCTCCTGTCGTTCCCGGATTGGGATAGATTACAAAATCCATGGGAATTGTGATTTGGTTAAAAGCGGAAGCATCGAATTTAAACAAGAAGAAGCCAGCGTTTCGGTCAGACATTAATATCCTATTGCTGTTGAATAGGGCGTATATTCCCCAGGCACCCCACATGGAAAAATTGGTGTTCGGTGTTTCATTGTAGGTGTCATAATAGGCTACTTCATAGGGTGCACCATTGGAAATATTGTAAATCCTCAAGCCATCAACATAATAGGCAATGAAGGCAAAATCATCGGTACAATGGATGTTGTGCGCTGTTTTTGGAATTGGGTCATTGTTTGTGCCGAAAAAATACCGAGGAATGATGCTGTAATCGTCCAATACCTCGCATTTCTTCACGGGTAATCCAGCGGTTTCATCGGCAAAGACATATGTTTTTCCATTTGGGGTTAACCATCCTTGGTGGTTGTATCCTTGGTAGTTATAAAACGCAAGGGCATTCAAATAAACCGGCTGGGAAGGGTTGCTGAAATCGAACACTTGAATTCCCTCATAACCGCAATTCAACATGGCTATGTTGTCGCGAACATAAAGGTCGTGTACTTCATTCACTTGATACATTCCCGCATAAACCAAACTTGGGACAATTGGATTTTGCAAACTGTATACACAAAGCGGTATGATTCCTTGATTCGATCCATTTACGATGGGCGTCACTTTACACGCGTAAAGCAGCTGATTGGTTGAGTCAATAAAAATATTATGGGTCTTACCAAAGGCATTCCCTTGTAAATCAGCGACCAAATGAACCGAATCAGGAAGGTAGGAAAGGTCTATTATTTGTAAACTGCTTGTGCCTTCATCACAGGTGGCGTAAAGATAATGGTCAAACGTCTTGTACTCTCTTGTTATGGCTTGCGAAGAAACATATGCCCCTGGAACGAAGTCTATGAATGCTAAGGTTTCATGTTCGCTGATTTGAAAAATGTGTGCGCCTTCCGTTGAGCCAATCACGCCATATTCAATTCCCCCGATGGTAAACCCATAACAGCCAGAAAACCTAACATTCGAACTGTTCGAAAGAATGCTGTCAGAGAACCAATGATCAAGCAGCGTAATGTTTTTTTGGTCTTGACCCCAACAGGAAAACCAACCCATGAAAACACAGCTCAGCATGATTACCCTCATGAGTGCAGTCTTTTATCCAGGTGTTTTACACATTCCCAAAGCACAATCCCTGCGCATACGCTCACATTCAGGCTGTGTTTTGTGCCAAACTGAGGGATTTCAATCACCCCTGAAGCGACGTCTATAACGGATTGCTTTACGCCCTTTACCTCATTTCCAAAAACAAATGCCACCGGACCTGTCAGTACATTTTTTAACAAATGTAATGGAACCGTTTGCTCGGATTGTTCAATGGCCAGAACAAGATAACCCGCTTTTTGTAAGGATTTGACCGCATCCAAAACCTCCAAGTTGTATTCCCATGAAACCGTCTCGGTTGCTCCCAAGGCTGTTTTATGAATTTCACGTTGCGGGGGACAAGGGGTTATGCCACACAGAATTATTTTCTCGACACAAAAAGCATCTGCTGTCCGAAAAAAAGCGCCGACATTTTCATGTGAGCGTATGTCATCTAAAACCAAAACGATCGGGTTTTTGGCGGCTGCTTTGTAGTCATCATCAGACAATCTATTTAATTCCCAAAGTTTTAGCTTTTTATTCATGTGTTGATAACAAGTATTGTTAATGTTTTGTATTTCGGGTTAGTGAGATTAATTTCGTGATACAAAAGTCACAAATCTATTTCATTTGGCGAAAACATCAACCCCCAAGGAGGAAACTCCATTAATGAAACAATACCATCAAATCAAGGCAAAATACCCAGATGCCTTGTTGCTGTTTCGTGTGGGCGATTTTTACGAAACCTTTGGCGCTGATGCGATAAAAACATCAAAAATTCTGGGAATTGTCCTTACAAAAAGAAAAAACGGGGCCGCAGCCCACATAGAACTTGCTGGGTTTCCACACCATTCATTAGAAACCTACCTCCCAAAATTGGTTAGAGCCGGACAGAGGGTTGCTGTTTGCGACCAACTTGAGGATCCAAAAATGACAAAAACC
>RFQZ01000021.1 GCA_009924735.1 Flavobacteriia bacterium
ACCGGGTGTTTACTACATTCAAATCATCAATGGCGAGCGCGCTACGGAGGTATTGAAGGAAGTCATTCGCTGATAAACCAAACAATCATTTTCAAATTCAATCCCCGGGTTCGCTCGGGGATTTTTTTTACTTCGTATTTTAGCACCATGAATGTTTCTGAATTTTTTCAATCTTCCTTGGGACAAACTACGCCCTTTCCATTCTTGATTCACGTTAAGAGCGCCAAAGGATTGTTTATATACGATCAGAACAACAACGCAATAGCCGACCTGATTTCTGGTGTTGCTGTCAGTTCACTTGGACATGGCCATCCTAAAATTCAAGATGCCATTCACAAACAGGTGGATGAATTCATGCACGTAATGGTCTATGGCGAATTCATTCAAGATGCACAGGTCACTTTCGCCAATGCCTTACTGAAACTGTTACCAGAAACATTGAATGCTGTTTACCCTGTCAATTCAGGAACTGAGGCGATTGAAGCTGCAATGAAATTGGTGAAACGCGTAACGGGAAGAAGTGAGATCATCGCATTCAAAGGCGCCTATCATGGGAGCACCCAAGGATCCATGAGTATTTCATCCAATGAAGTGAAGAAAACAAATTTTCGTCCGTTATTGCCGGGGATTCGTTTTATCAACTTAAATCGCTTTGATGAATTGGATTGCATCACGGAAAATACAGCAGGTGTATTTTTAGAAACCATACAAGGCGACGCCGGCATACGAATTCCAGAAGTTGCTTATATCCAAGCGCTCAGAAAACGATGTGATGAAGTGGGAGCAATGTTGGTGTTGGATGAAATTCAATGTGGGTTGGGAAGGACAGGAAAACTTTTTGCATTTGAACATTTTGGTATCGTACCCGATGTACTCACCTTGGGGAAAGCCTTAGGAGGAGGGATGCCCATTGGTGCCTTGGTAACCCGTCAAGAATGGATGCAGGCATTTACCCACGACCCAATGTTGGGTCACATTACAACCTTTGGCGGTCATCCCGTTGTTTGCGCTGCAGCCACTGCATTTCTTGATGTGTTGACAACAGAAATTGATTTGAACCATGTTCAGGTGGTTGCTGAAATTTTTCGTGCGACGATAGGCGCTCATCCCGACATTGTTGAAGTGCGAAACAAAGGATTGATGTTTGCCTTTGATATGGTTTCTGCAGAACGCGTTGAAAAGGTTGTCAAGCTTTGCTTAGAAAAAAACATGTTGACTTTCTGGTTTCTTTCCCATCCGAATAGTTTTAGGTTGGCGCCGCCTTTAAACATTACGGTTGAGCAAGCAAATTACTATGCCGGAGAAATTTTCAAGGTGATTGAAGAGACGAAGGATTAGGCGCTTAACAAAATGATTATTAACCCAAGGGACAATATCGTTCCAAGTTTTATAAATTTGCACATGCGATGTTTACTTTTTTCTGTTTTGGTTTTGGTTGGTTTTCAATGCTTCGCTCAGGGGTTGAAATTGAAAGAATGTGTTGTCATAGCACAATTTGAGAAATTGGAGGACAGGTATGCCTTGGAGGTAAACTTGTGTGAGATTTTAAATCCAATGAAGGTACAAACGATTCCCGCTACAAACATTGTCAAACAAGGTGGAACAGCCTTGCAGCTAAGTTCAGACAGCTCTATGATGTCTTGGAAAGCAAAGAACATTCAAACCTATTGTGTTGTCAGTGTCAAGGGTTATGATAAAAAGTTCAAATCTTCGAAAAGCGACATTTCTTTTAAGGATGCATTGGAAAGGGCCACCCTTTATAGCTTGTATAAAGCAGACATTTCCTCGGTTACCTTTGAGTTTTTGTTTTTCCGCGAAGGGAAGGTGGTATATTCAGATTTGTTAAAAATCGGAAACATTGGGGAACGTGATGATGTGGTTAAGCGTTTTCGAAAAAAGGCACCCAAGCACATCGCAGAACACTGGTTGAATTAGTTTTTATCCTGAAAACCTTTGTTTTTCTCTACATCCGAAGGATCGCCATACGCCCCGCATTTAGGTTGTCTTTCAAACAATTTAATCAATCGAATTTGCCCTTGAATAGGCCAGTAGGTTGAACTAAACCAATTCATTTTTGCATTCCATCCTGACCATTGAGAAAGGTTTAAAACCGGCAAAGACACCCCGGGAATTAACATCCAAGCACGGTTCAAACGAATGCCATACCCGAGAGAATAATGCATTTGTATCACCAATGGTTTGTAGAATTTTTGTGGTTTTAAGGTTCCAAATGCATTCTCATAATCCTCGTTTTTTCCAAGAAGGGCATAATCCACGTTGATTCCCAAAGATTGGTCTATGAAGTATTTTCTGGCTTTGTCAATTTTCTTTTTCCCTACGTAAAGCAGGGTATGGGCATCAAACCTTCCGAAGGCCAAACCATTGGAGTAGTTTCCATGTCCTTCGGAACTTGAGGTGATGTCGCCCAACGCATTGGTGAAATCGATTTGGGTGGTTTCAATGCCGCGGTATTGTCTGTATCCAATCGCCATGTCCATGTAATCCAACAACCTTGTTTTTTTGAGTGCTTTGATTGGAATTAAGCCTTTCCATTTAGGGAAAATCACGTATCCAAATTCACCATAAAATCCAATTTTCCCAGCGGGGTCTATGCGGGAAATCCCGCGGCTGTTGCCAACCATGCTTTCAAAGGTTTCTGTTTTAGGGGTAAATTGCCAGGTTGGCCCTATTGAAAAGGTGATTCCTGTATTTTTAACCAATAAATAATCATTTCCCTTCGTGCCTTTTTTAAACCCATAATCTTGTGCGAATAATACACAAGGTAATACAAAAGAAATAATCAAAATTCTACGCATGGCTAAAATTAAAATGAGCACTTTTCTCTAATAATAAATTCATTACGTCCTCCGAATCCCAGCGATCTTCAATCCCTTCCATGGCCATTACCTCGTCCATGATGCCATTTTGCACCTGTCCTTGCTGATAGGCTTCACTGTATCGGATATTGCTGAAGGTGACCTGCGAATACAACGGCATCCAACGCTCAGGGTACAGCTCACTAAATTTCGCCTCAATTTTTTTACGTAAGATAAACGCTGGATCTGCCACATAATCCCGCATCACTAAGTAGTTGTCTAGCGATAAATCTTGTAATGCATCACCATCTGGTTTTCGAACGATGCTATATGCTTCGAATACGCGTGGCCAATCCTCTTGGTGTTTTTCCATCAATTCAAACAAAACACGACAATCCTCAAATCCTGCGTTCATTCCTTGTCCGTAAAAAGGAACCGTTCCATGCGCGGCATCCCCCATTAAGGCTACTTTGCCGGCATGCCAAGGCTTACAACGTATAATAGATAAAGAAGATAAAGGATGATCTTCCCACGCGTCAGCGACATTCGGTACCATGGCATAAAAATCCGGGAATACCTCTTGGAAGAACTCATCTACTTTTTCCTTTGATGTTAAGCGATCAAAGGCGTATTTGTCATCTTCGTACGGCATAAATAAGGTGCATGTAAATGAACCATCCTCATTCGCTAAGGCAATCATCATAAAGCGTCCCCGCGGCCAGATGTGTAAGGCGTTTTTGTCTAGTTTGTAGGATCCATCAGCATTGGCAGGTAACAACAGTTCTCGATAGCCGTCTGCAATGAAGTTCTGACTGTAACTAAATCGATTTCGTTTTTGGAAAGAGCTATAACGTACACTTGAGAAGGAACCATCTGCCGCAAATACGACATCAGCCTTCACCGTGAATCGCTCCCCGGTACGTTCGTTGTGTATGAACGCTTCGCCCGTTTCTGTATCCACTCTATCGCATGAATGCTGATAATGTATGGTAGCATTTCCGTGATTCTCCGCAATATCCATCATCGTAGCATTGATTTTCCCTCGAGAAACAGAGAAAATAGCTTGACCATCTTTCCCATATTGTTGATAGGTCAAGTTTCCTTCTAAATCATGCATCATTCGTCCGTACATCGGAATGGCAATTTTTCGAATTTCATCCCCAACGCCAACTTTATCCAATGCAGTCCATCCACGCACTGAAAGCGCTAAATTGATGGATTTTCCTGCTGAGATTTCCGCTTGACGAATGTCTGAGCGACGTTCGAAGATCGTGACCTTATATCCCGCTTTTGATAAATATACGGCCCAAAGAGATCCAACCAATCCCGCTCCGATAATGGTCGCTGTTTTTTGTGAATTTGTTTGCATTTGATTTGTTTTATCGGACATTGGACAAATTTACGCAGATTTTAAATGGCTCGACAATTCCCCCCTTTTATTATCCACAACGGTGCGTTGATCTATTTTAGGTGTTTTTGATGTGTATTCGTAACTTTGAGACCTAATCATTTGAAATGTCAATTCATAAAATTGTTAAAAAAGTAACCACGCATACCTTACATGAAATGAAATCCCATGGGAAAAAGATTTCAATGTTAACGGGTTACGATTACTCTATGGCCAGGATCCTTGATGAGGCCGGTATTGATGTTATTTTGGTTGGAGATTCTGCATCGAATGTCATGGCGGGTCACGAAACCACCTTGCCCATAACCTTGGATCAAATGATTTATCATGGATCCTCCGTAGTACGTGCCGTTGAACGAGCGCTTATTGTTGTTGATTTGCCGTTTGGAAGTTACCAAGGAAATTCAAAGGAAGCTTTAAACAGTGCCATTCGCATCATGAAAGAAACCGGTGCACATGCAGTAAAAATGGAAGGTGGGCTTGAAATCATTGAGTCCATCCAACGAATTTTGACCGCAGGAATTCCTGTCATGGGCCATTTGGGATTAACCCCTCAATCCATTTATAAATTTGGAACCTATGTGGTAAGAGCGCAAGAAGAGGAGGAAGCAAATCGATTGAAGGAAGATGCCCTTGCCTTGGAAAAAGCAGGGTGCTTCGCAATTGTTTTGGAAAAAATCCCTGCGACACTGGCAACGGAAGTAGCCCAAAATGTAAAAATTCCCGTCATCGGAATCGGGGCTGGGAACGGTGTGGATGGACAAGTTTTGGTGGTTCACGACATGTTGGGTATCAACAATGAATTTCAACCTAGGTTTTTACGAAAATACAGAGACTTGCATGCCGAAATGTTGGGTGCTTTTAAAGAATATATCCAAGATGTACAATCGCTCGATTTTCCAAATGAGAAGGAGCAGTACTAAGCTTTTTTTCTGTTCTTTTTTATTCTTACTCATTGGCTGTCAGGATGTTGCTAAAACTAAAATACCTAAGGCTCATTCGCGCTATAGCCATTGGTTGAAATACCAAAAATCAGAACTTGGAATCGCTGTTTTTATCTTGGACCCAGATCACCAGCAAGCCACAAAAAAATTGTTTTTTACCCAGCAACCGGATCGTTGCAAGGAGCTTTCAAATTCATTTCAAATCATTGATACCCGTAACCCAAAAATCGCGACCACTTCCGCTACCCAAGTTGGGATGCTCGTTGCGTTGAATGCCCGTGATCATGTGTACGCTGTTGCGGGAGGAAAATTTCTTTATGACCCCCAATTGAAACGGCGATTTAACCAGGGGAAACTCCTTGAAACAGGTCATTCAAATGAAATCCCCTTTGAGTCTTTGGTGAAAAAAAAGGTAGGTTTTTGGATCTCAGATGGCATGGAAGCCATGGATGCTTCGCGTTTGAATCGATTTACATCACTTGGAATGTTATCGATTCCCGATTACGACTGGCGTGAAACCCACCCCTTGGGAAAAGCAGAATGGTTGTTGTTATTTGGAGCCCTTACCAACCAATTTGAATCGGCTGAAATTCTATTCAACGGAATCTGCGATAGGTATAAGGAATACGCTGAAAAAATGCCAAAAGGCAATGCCTGTCAAAGAATTTTGGTGGGTAATTTCGCAGGAGATTTTTGGTATTCCCCTTTGGGCGATAGTTTTCAAGCCAAGTTACTTTCTGAGGTCGATTTTTGTACCTTCTCGATGAATACGAAAGGGACTGGAAGTCTGGCAGCAGATGCAGAAACCATTTTTAATGAGGCAGAAGTCTGTCAACTGTGGATCAATCCTGGTTTTGATTCGAAGAAACGCATTCTGGCTTCCTTTCCTAAGGCAAACCTATTGAAGCCTTTTCGCGAAGGGAAAATTTACTGTTATGCGCATAACCTCAATAAATACTGGGAACAAAGTGCCACCAAACCCGACATGGTACTCAAAGATTTGTTGCAAATAAAAAGAGGATTCCCAAAGGGTAAAATGTACTTTTACAAAGAAGTAAAATGAGTACCAAGAACAAAAATTTGCTTTTGTTAATCGGCGCATTGGCTGCCATACTTTTGCTTTTTGGATTGTATCTAAAAACGGGCACAATTCATACCCCATGGTCCAGTGTTTTGGGTGCCTTGTGTAGCAATGATCTTACAAATGAAAATCACGTTGTCATCCAGTCTTTTCGTTTGCCAAGAATTCTCATGGCCTTCCTTGCGGGGTCCGCTCTTTCTGTCGCGGGGATGTTTATGCAAAATTTGTTCTCGAATCCCTTGGCTGGTCCTGATGTTTTAGGAATTACCTCAGGGTCTTCCTTGTTGGTAGCCCTTTGGATGATGACAGGATTCACACTGTTCGGTGCCTATTCTGATTTAATTGTTCTTGGGATTGTAGGCGCACTCATGATGGGGGTTTTAATGCTTGTTTTAGCGCTGAAATTGCGTGGGAATGTGCATTTATTGCTAACCGGTTTGATGCTAGGAAGTTTCGTGAGTGCCCTAATTTCTGTGGTAGAAGCTTCCGCTGGCGCAAAGGAAATGCAGCAATTTGTGTTTTGGAATTTCGGAAGTTTACAGCGCGTAACCCTGCAACAAATTCCCTATGTTTTTACATGTGTTTTGGTGGGAATTCTTCTTGCATATTCTCAAGTTCGTTCTATGAATGCCATGGTTTTAGGAGCGACGTCAGCCAAAGCACTGGGCGTCTCACTTAAGTCGTTTCGCGTTTTAAGTATTTTGACAACGGGTATTTTGACGGGTACCATCACCGCATTTACCGGTCCGATTGCTTTCGTAGGATTGGCGATACCCAATGTGGCTAAAATGCTTTGCAAAACTCAAAACCATCGCGTGCTTCTCCTGGCAAATGTTTTACTTGGCGCCCTGTTTCTGGGCTTGTGTGATTTTGCCATCGTATGTTTGCAACCCCTCATTGCAATTCCGCTGAATGCATTGATTTCACTCATTGGGGTTCCTTTTATCGTATGGATGATTTTTAAAAACCGTTATGTTACAAGCTAAGGACCTTTCCATTGGGTATCGCCATTCGATTGCACAGTTGGGAGAATTGTCGCTTTTACAAGGTCAGATTTTGGCCTTGGTGGGACGCAATGGCACCGGAAAAACCACCTTATTGAAAACGCTTCAAGGTCAGTTGCCTGCATTACAAGGGGAAGTTACTTTGCACAATCAATCGATACGGTCTTTGTCTTTTGACGCATTGTCTAAGGAGATTGCCTGGGTAGATACCCGTTTTCAAGGCGTTCCCCATTTGACAGTCTATGACTATGTTTTGTTGGGAAGAACACCTTATTTCAACGCCATGGGAACAGCCACACCCACTGATTTGGTGGCGGTAAAAAAAGCTTTGGAACAGGTTGGAATGACTGTTCTTAAAGACAAGCAGACCACTGAAATCAGCGATGGGGAACGACAACTCGCTAGCATAGCAAGGGCTTTGGCGCAGGAGACACCCCTTCTCTTTTTGGATGAACCTACGGCATTTTTAGATTTTCACCACAGAAAAGTGATCTTTACCTTGTTGAAGCACATCGCTGTAGCACAAAGCAAAGGCATCTTGCTGTCTACCCATGAACTGGATTTGGTGGTGGCTCATCAACTTCATCTTCTGGTGGTTCGACAGGATGGGAAAATCACCCAACAAAATCCCGTTGAAAACGTGGCGAAGTTGGAGTCTTGGTTGACTTAGTAGGTTACAATTCGTTTCGCGGAATCGTTCCCGAGGCGAACGAAGTACACACCCTTGGACAAATGTTCACAGGGAAATTCGATTTCATTCGCATGTAAGACTTCTTTGGAAAGGGTTCTTCCTTGAATGTCCTGCAAAGAAATACTTCCTGAATAGGGCGTATTCAAAGTGATATGAATTGCAGCTGGTTCAGGGATGTAGACCACTTGATAATCCATCGGAATTACATGGATGGATCCTTGAATCGTTATAAAATTACTGGTGTCGCATCCATTTGCTGACATAACTGAAACGGTAAATGTCCCACCGAAATCCATTGGAATCAAAATGGTATCATTTGTTTCACCTAGCATTATTTGTCCGTTGACATACCATTGGTAGGCCACCCCGGGTGTAGTAGTCCATAAGGTAGAGGTCTGGGGGTCATAGTAAATCGTAGCATTATTTGTTGTGCCTGAACATGTACTTTGATTGACGGTCCCTGCCGTATTGGCCAAACTCGTCTGAAATTCGTTCAATCCAAAACAATCTTCCCCTAAAATATACTGCAGCCATGGATCAAGAATGGCGAATGTTTTTTGCTGTTGTTGCGCTCGTGTGATTGAAATCCCTTGTGATGAAGTGCTTTCTCCAAAGTCACAGTTGAAGTTCGAATTTGCGAAATAACAGTGAGCCCCACCTGTAATGCTCACATACGATTTACATGAGGATGCGATTCCTTGATACATCGGTAGATGGTTCTGTGCTGGGGGCGTTACGCCATCACTAGAACCCGAAAATATGAGGGCAGGTACTGTAATGTTTGGACATACACCGATGGCTGTTGGATTTGTTTCTGCAGGGGCGAGTCCCACAATTCCGGAAATGGAAGGATTGTTTTCTGCCGCTAACATTGTGGCGCCTCCGCCCATTGAATGGCCCATAATTACGACTTTTTGTTTTACTTTTCCATTGAAGGGGGATCCCGCTGTTCCGTTTAACGCCAACATTTTGGTTGCAACCAAAGCCAAATCATCGCCGAAATCTGCATGGCTTGGTGCAGGAATTAAACTTCCTTCGGTACGAACAAAAGCCATAATGTATCCTTGTGCTACAAGGTGCTCCCAGATGTTTTGGTATGCGTCCCAACCCATGGCAAAGCCATGACCAAAAACAATCACCGGAAAATCAGGGTAGTTTGCAACGGGTGTGTTTTCTCCGGCAGTATAGCTGGGATAGTAAATTTCCGTTTGAATTTGTCGGCCAGGTCCACCCCCTGATCCAAAACCACCACTGCGAGAAGGATCGTTAAAAGTAATGGTACTGTGACCAATTTGGTATTGTCCGAAGAAAAAGAAAGGAATAAAAAGTAAAAAAGTACCAAAAACCTTCATAATTTTGTTAGTCATAGGAATTGAATAAAATGAAAATTTCATTAAAATTACCATTTTATCAGAGAACAAGACATAATCATTTGATCATCAAAATTAATTTATGAAATGACCAGCATGAGAAAATCCTTTCAAAATCTAATGATAATACTTGCAACTCAAGCGTTATTATGTAGTTGCATACGTGAAAAAGTTAAAAATCCTACGATTATTGCAGTTCCGTGTGAGGTCAAGGATACCCTGACTTATCAAGGTCAGATTGCTCCCATTTTATCACAGAATTGCTTTCCTTGCCACGTATATCCCGGATCTGGTGGAATAAATATGGACAATTTCACGGACGTCAAAGCGGTCGCCCTTAGTGGCATGTTGGTGCAATCTATTATTCATGATACTACTTACGTTATTATGCCTCCCCCGCCTCAGAAATTGCTCGATTCTTGCGACATAAAAAGAATTAAACGATGGATCCAAACGGGGTGTAGAGAGTATTAATTGCCCAACCTGCTTTTATCCAAACTTCGATACTGAATGGCTTCTGCCAAGTGGTTAGGTTGAATGTCTGTTTCCCCTTCGAGGTCGGCGATGGTTCTTGCTACCTTTAGTATTTTGTCAAACGCCCTGGCGGAAAGTCCCAAATGAATCATTGCATTTTTGAGAAGTTCTTGCGAAGCCTCACATAATTTACAATGCTTGTCAATTTCACCGCGACTCATTTGCGCATTGTTATGCGCAAAAGAATTTTTATACCTTTTTTTCTGAATTTTACTTGCGTTTTCTACGCGTGATCGTATGCTAGCGCTTGTTTCGTGTTCAATTTTTGAGGTCAACTCATCGTATTTTACCGGATAGACTTCAATGTGCATATCGATGCGGTCCATGAGGGGACCTGAAATTTTATTCAAATAGCGGTCCACCATTCCTGGACCACAAGAACACCCTTTTTCGGGATGGTTGAGGTAGCCGCACGGACACGGATTCATGGCAGCGATGAGCATAAAGCCTGCAGGAAATTCTACGGTAAATTTTGCCCTTGAAATGCTGACCATTCGGTCCTCCAAAGGTTGTCGAAGCACCTCCAATACCGCTCTTTTGTATTCCGGCAACTCATCCAAGAACAGCACCCCGTTGTGTGCCAAGGAAATTTCCCCTGGTTGTGGAAAACTTCCCCCGCCAATCAATCCGATGTCGCTGATGGTGTGGTGAGGTTTTCTAAAGGGACGGGTTCTCACCAATCCACCTACATGTTTAATTTTGCCGGCAACACTGTGTATTTTTGTTGTTTCTAACGATTCTTCCAATGACATTGAAGGCAAAAGTGTTGGAAAACGTTTGGCAAGCATGGATTTCCCAGACCCCGGTGGCCCAATTAAAAGGATGTTATGTCCCCCTGAAGCCGCAATTTCAAAGGCACGTTTTACCGCATATTGTCCCTTTACTTCCTTGAAATCTACGGCAATTTCTTGATGGATTTCATCATAGGGATCCAACAAATCTGCTTTTGAAGGTATGATTTCGGTTTTGTCATTGAAAAAGTCAAGCACCTCTTTTAAGGAAGCAACACCCAAGACTTCAAGTCCTTCAATTACGGCTGCTTCAGGTGCATTTGATTTTGGGACAATCACCCCTTTAAATCCCTCTTGTTTGGCTTGAAGTGCAATGGCCAAAACCCCGCGGGTGGGTTGTATGGAGCCGTCCAATGACAATTCTCCAATCACCAGGTAACCACTGAGTTTGGTTTGTTTCATCTGTCCACTTGCCGCCAATATTCCCAATGCAATCGGAAGATCAAATACAGAGCCTTCTTTGCGAAGGTCTGCTGGGGCTAAATTCACGGTAATCTCTTTCCCAGGGAAATTAAAACCGTTGTTTTTAAAGCTTGCGCGGATGCGTTGTTGACTTTCTTTGATGGCATTGTCCGGTAGGCCCACCAAGAAAAAATTAAGTCCATTGTCAATGTTAACTTCTACAGTAATCGTTGTCGCAGTAATTCCGAAGACACTGCTTGAATAGGTTTTTACGAGCATTTGATTCTACTAATTTTATGTTTTTCTATTTAAGTTACCCAAAAAGGGAATAACCTCTTCATTTTTAACATTTAAAAGATTGAACATGAGCATTGTCATTATTTTAGCTCAAATTTTCTTGTAAGTTTGTTAGATGCGCATAATTTTAATCAAATCCTTGACTGTCTCTTTTGTATTTGTACTCTTTTCGTGTGCAAATAAACAATCCGAAACACATCCAGTCCGAAAGGATTTGATTGAAAGTGTATATGCAAGTGTTACCATTCTCCCAAAGGATGTCTACAAAGTGAACGCTTCCATTTCTGGCTATTTGGACCAACTCAATGTAGCGGAAGGAGATGCCATAAAAAAAGGCCAGCTTTTGTTTGTGATTTCAAATGAAGTAATGAAACTCAATGAACGCAATGCAGAATTAAACTATGAGTGGGTTAAGGATAATTTCAAGGGAGAGGCTAATGTTCTCGAAGATTTGAAATTGAGCATGTACTCTGCAAAGGTGAAACAGAAAAACGATTCGCTTAATGCAGAACGAATGAAAGTACTTTTTTCACAAAACGCTTGCAGTAAATTTGAAATGGAAAATGCGGTAACGGTCAGTGAATTTTCAACGAATACATTACTCAGCTTAAAGAATCAACTGAAACGAAAGCAAAAGGAATTAACCAATCAACTTGGGCAAGCCCAGAACAATGCTTCGGCATCCGCACTTCGCTCGGGAGATTACTTGATCAAATCTAACCAAGATGGAAAAGTCTACCAAATCAACAAAGAGCAAGGGGAATTGGTTTCAATGCAAGAACCCCTCGCAATCATAGGGAAAAAGGACCAATTTATAGTTTCCATGATGGTGGATGAAGTTGACGTCGGACAGATTGACCTTGGGCAAACGGTTTGGGTTACACTGGAAGCCTTTCCGGGCAAACCTTTTGAAGCAAAAATCACTAAGATCTCCCCGAAAATGGATGAAAAATCCCAGGGATTTAAAATCGAAGCGGTCTTTATTCATCCGCCGAAGCGATTGTACATGGGCCTTTCTGGAGAAGGAAACATCGTGGTTCGCAAAATAAAAAATGCCCTTGTCATTCCGAAAGCCTATTTACTTCCTGGGAATTATGTGCAAACTTCTAATGGAAAAATAAAAGTAAAAACAGGCATTTCCAATTGGGATAACATCCAAATTTTGAAAGGCATAGATGCGAAAACTTCCTTGATGCTTCCAGAATAATGAACTATAAACTGTTGTTTTCGATTTCAAAAACACATCTGTTAACGCGTAAAAAGCAAAGTGGCATCGCCGCTTTAGGCGTTACATTCGGAATCGGAACGTACATCATTATGATGGGGTTTATGAATGGTTTGAATGGTTTGTTGGATGGTCTTGTCTTGAATCGCACCCCTCACATTCGCCTTTACAGTGAACTTAAACCAGCGGCGCACCAACCCATTGAAGGGGTTTACGAATTTAAAGACATGGAGCTGATGGTTCACAGCATCAAACCCAAGAAGGTGCAGATGAAAATTCACAACGCCTTGCCCATCATGAAACACCTAAAGGCGCAAAAGGAAATTCTTGGCGTATCTCCTCAGGTAAAAGCACAAGGTTTTTATTTGGGAGGAAATACCCAGCTCGCTGCCTTGTTGATAGGTACCGATCCCATTAAGGAAAAAACACTTTACAATTTAAACGATTACATTGTCCAAGGAAGCTGTGAGGCTTTGGAAAAAGCGGATAAAGGAATTTTATTGGGGATAGGTGCTGCCAAAAAACTCTCACTTAATGTTGGGGACTTTGTGCAAGTATCCTCAATATCCGGGGAAATCATCTCCCTGAAAATCGTGGGCTTATACCAAAGTGGCTTGGCAGAAATAGACAATGCTCAAAGTTTTGTAAACCTCCCCATAGCACAATTATTACTGGGCGAATCCAAGGATTTTATCACCGACATCAACATCAAATTAAAAAACATGGAGAAAGCGCCTTTGCTTGCAAAGGAATATGCCCAACAATTTAATACCACCGCAGTTGACATCCAAACCGCCAACGCCCAATTTGAAACAGGATCATCTATACGCACCTTAATTTCATATGCTGTTTCGATTACTTTACTCATCGTTGCTGGTTTCGGAATTTATAACATTCTCAACATGTTGATTTATGAAAAGATGAATGACATTGCCATTCTAAAAGCAACGGGATTTTCAGGGAGCGATGTGAAATGGATTTTTATCAGTCAAGCACTCATCATTGGAATAGTGGGAGGGGCGCTTGGTTTGCTTTTCGGATATGTTGTCACCTCGATCATCGACCGTACGCCCTTTGATACTGCAGCCCTGCCAACCATTAAAACGTACCCCATCGACTACAATCCTAAGTACTACATCATTGGAATGGTTTTTTCGTTGATTGCAACCTTTTTTGCTGGGTATTTCCCATCGAGAAAAGCACAAAAGATTGATCCTGTAGACATCATAAGAGGACAGTAATGGGAAAAGTAATTGAGACCAAACACATCAGTAAAGTTTTCCGAAATCCGGAGGAGGTCAAAGTTTTGAATGACATTTCCATTGCCGTTGAGGAAGGAGAGTTTGTGTCGATACAAGGAAAATCTGGGTGTGGAAAATCTACGTTGCTTTACATCCTTTCTACGATGGATACTGACTATACAGGGGAATTGTATTTGGACAATCAACTTCTTACAGGGCAATCCCCAGACCATTTGGCAAAAGTGAGAAATGAAAAAATAGGGTTCGTCTTTCAATTCCATTACTTGTTGGCCGAATTTACAGTACTTGAAAATGTCATGCTTCCCGCAAGAAAATTGGGACTCAAATCAGACAAAGAAATTGAACACGATGCGATGGAAAAGCTGAAATTGCTCGGAATTGAAAGCCATGCACGGAAAATATCCTCTCGGATTTCAGGGGGGCAAAAACAAAGAGTCGCCATCGCACGGGCCTTGATAAACAATCCGTCAATCATTATGGCGGATGAACCAACAGGTAACTTAGACAGCGTAAATGCGGACATCGTCTTTTCAATTTTCAGAGAACTTTCTATTCACCAAAACCTCTCCTTTTTGATTGTAACCCACGATGATGATTTTGCAAAACGCACCGACAGGATCATTCAAATGGGGGATGGTAAAATCATATGAAGTAAATGGAACGCAAGGAATTTATACACAACGCATCGCTGCATCCGTGGTTGAACGCAACGCTGCCCACTGAAGGTCTTTCACTTGAAAAATTGGTTGAAGAAACCTGGGTCCAATTTGAAAAAGACGTGAGGTCCACCGGGTTGTCCATTGAAATCAATAAACCCATCGGCCCACAACAGGTGTTTGAAAATGCCTTTCTTTTTTTGAAACAAATGTCTCCCGCAAGCTTGCCTGAACTCATGTACCGAATAGACATTCCGGAAAGCTTAATGAACGACATTACCCAAAGCACACACTTCTATGAAGATTTAACGAATGCTGTGCTTCAACGCGAAGCGATGAAAGTCTATTTGAGGCATCGTTACGCGTAATAATCTTTCTCAAATCGGCATAAAGTACCTACCTTTGCTGACTTTTAAATTATGAGCGATCTACTTTCAAAGCTTGAAGCCATCCATTATCGATTCATCGAAGTGGGTAAAATGATCACCGACCCGGACATCATTTCAGATATGGGGCGCTTTGTAAAACTTAGTAAGGAATACAGAGATTTAGAAGAACTCGACCAGCAATACAAAACCTATAAAAACATCCTCGAAAACATTGATTCCAGTAAGGAGATGTTATCCATTGAAACGGATCCTGAAATGCGGGACATGGCTAAAATGGAAATCGAGGAATTGGAGCAGAAGAGACCCCTTTTGGAAGAAGAAATCAAGTTCATGTTGATTCCCAAAGATCCAGAAGATGATAAAAATGCCATTGTAGAACTTCGCGCTGGTACAGGTGGCGATGAAGCGTGCATCTTTGTGGAGGACATCTTTCGAATGTATACCATGTTTTTCAAAGAAATGGGTTGGCAATTTGAAATCATTAACTCTTCTGAAGGGACCGTTAAAGGATACAAGGAAATTTCAATGCAAATTACAGGTGCCGGTATTTATGGTACCATGAAATTCGAATCTGGGGTTCACCGTGTTCAACGCGTTCCCGAGACCGAATCTCAAGGTAGGGTACATACTTCCGCAATTACCGTAGCCGTGCTTCCCGAAGCAGAAGAAGTCGATTTCGAACTCGATATGAACGATGTCCGAAAAGATACCTTTCGTGCCTCAGGCGCAGGGGGACAACACATTAACAAGACGGAATCAGCAATACGTTTGACCCACATTCCTACCGGGGTTGTGGTCGAATGCCAAGACGGAAGGTCACAACATAAAAACCTAGAACAAGCCATCTCTGTATTGAGGTCGAGGTTATACCAAGCGGAGTTGGACAGACTGCATTCGATCCGCGCCGCACAACGGAAAACCTTGGTGTCAACAGGGGACCGTTCGGCAAAAATCAGAACCTATAATTATCCACAAGGAAGAATCACAGACCATAGGATCAACAAAACCATGTACAATTTAGCTGTTTTCATGAATGGAGACATCAAAGAAATGATTGATTCCTTAAGAATGGCTGAGAATGCTGAGAAGTTAAAAGGAGAAGCAATATGACACGTCGGGAATTGGTAGCGCAAATACAGAAAAAACAGTCCTTTCTTTGTGTAGGATTGGATCCCGAATTGGAAAAAATACCTTCGCATTTACTTTCTTTTGATGACCCTCTTTTTGAATTCAACAAACGAATCATCGACGCAACCGCGCCCTATGCTGTGGCCTATAAACCCAATACGGCATTTTATGAAGTTTTGGGATCAAAAGGATGGGAGTCTTTTGAAAAAACAGTGAATTACATCCCAAAAGATTGTTTCATTATCGCAGATGCCAAAAGAGGGGATATTGGAAATACGGCAAGTGCATACGCGAAAGCATTTTTTGTGAACCTCCCTTGCGATGCGGTTACCGTTGCGCCATATATGGGAAAAGACAGTGTGTTACCCTTTTTATCCTTCCCAGGGAAATGGGCCATTGTGCTCGGACTCACCTCGAATGAAGGCGCGAATGATTTTCAATTAATGGAAGACAGCAACGGGAACTCACTATACCTTCAAGTCATCGAAAAAATGAAAGCTTGGGGAGAAATTGATAACCTTATGTTTGTGGTTGGAGCGACCAAAGCCAGCAAATTAGAAGAAATTCGAAAGATAGTCCCGGAACATTTTTTACTTGTACCTGGTGTCGGAGCACAAGGAGGATCCTTGCAAGAGGTTTTTGAGTTTGGTGCAATCAATGATTGCGGGTTGTTGGTGAATGCCTCTAGGTCAATTATCTATGCAGGAAATGAGGCTGATTTTGACGTTGAAGCAAAAAAAGAAGCGTTGAAAATACAATCCGAAATGGCTTTGTACCTTCAACGCTTAGCGTTTTAAAGAAAATTCTTTTATTTAGAAGCTACGTCGTTTGCTTTGATTTCTGTTTTATTTGCTCCGTATGCGTCGCAACCTGCTTTTCTAGATGCGCCACAAGAGGATAAAATAACCGTTGTAACAACAGTTAAAAGAATTAATACATTTACTTTCGTTTTCATAGTCGTTGTGTTTGTTGTTTGTGAATCCTCTAACGAGTCTTATGAGTGTAAAGTTACAAAAATTGTTAACGTATTTTAGGGTCAGTAAAAAATTAATCCAAGATTAGCAATGATTTTACATGGATTGAAATACAGGTTGTTACTCATATTCTTCGTGACTTTTGGCGTGTTTTTCAGCCAAAAAATTTCTTTGAATTATCAGTTTATTTACCCTGACCAAGCATTTAAAATCCCTTCCTATTTTTCCAAGAAAAAATCTTTAAGTGCACTGAGCTTCCTTCAAAATGAGAAGGAAAACGCCAAGATTTTACTGGCTAAAAAAGGGTACTATTCTGCGAAAATTGCCGATTCACTGATCGATTCAACCCATCTTCTACTCAATGTCTATCTTGGAAAAAAGTACAGTGAAATTCGCGTGCGATTTTCCGATGAAATGCTGGATGCCACCCCAATTCCTTGGAATCAATATGAAAACATTGGGGACATGATCGTTTTTAAAAATCCTACCGATTATGGTGACGTGCTTCAGCAAATTATGTCATTTTATCAAAATCAAGGGTATCCCTTTTCCAGCTTGAAATACACGAATTTTTCCGTGGAAAGTGAGAGGGTCTCTCTCGAAGTGAAAATGGAGAAAGGACGCAAGATGCTTTGGAAGGAAGCAACCATTAAAGGAGATTCTTTGCTCTCCATAAACGCAATGTATCAAATCCTAAATTTGAAAATTTCTTCCCCTTTCTCCGTGGCACAATTCAACGACATCGATCGGAAATTACGCCAACTTAGCTTTGTCAATGTGCTTAAACCATCCGAAATGGTTTTTACCACCGAAGGTGTTTGCTTGTTCCTGTATTTGGAATCAAAAAAAACCAGCAGTTTTAATGGCGCGATTGGTTTTCAACCCAATCCCATATCACAAAAATTAGCGCTTACAGGAGAACTTCAACTGAAACTCAACAACGCTTTTCGACGTGCCGAACAATTGGATTTTCATTGGCGAAGTGTACAACCCGCTACACAATCCCTGAATGCACGTTTTCTTTATCCATATCTTTTTAAAACAATGCTAGGAACTGAAATGAAATTCTCCCTGTATAAACGAGATTCCACCTTTTTAGAATTGAAAACAAACCTATCCCTACAATACACTTTTTCAAATGGGATTACCACCAAGGCCTTGTATCAGTTCAACGCGAGTAACCGATTGAATGCAGCCGCAACCAGCAGTGCGTTTCCAAATACCAAAAGTTTTAAGAACAACATGTATGGTGTAGGGTTTTCTTACCGCAAAATTGACTACCTCCCCAATCCACGCAAAGGCATTGTGTTAACCTTAGATGCTTTGGTAGGACAGCGCACCGTTCCATCGGATTCCATCCCAAAGAACCTTACCTCAAGGTTGGCTTTTTCATCGGAACATTTTATCTCACTCCATAAACGGTGGGTTTTTCGCTCCCAACTCACTTTTGAAAGCTACATCGCCCCTGTAATTTATTCCAATGAATGTTATCGTTTCGGTGGACTGACTACTTTGCGCGGGTTTAACGAGGAGGGTTTCTTGGCAACGACCAAGGTTGTAAATCAATTTGAATTGCGGTATTTGTTAGATCAAAATTCCGGGGTCTTTATATTCTTTGACCAATCCTTTTATGAAAAACACACACAAGAAGGCTACCGCAAAGACTATCCCTATGGATTTGGGTTGGGCACCAACATCGGATCAAAGGTGGGTATCTTTTCCTTGGCCTATGCGCTTGGAAGTGAACAAAAGAATCCTTTCGACTTTCGCGCAGGAAAAATTCATTTTGGATATATTGCGTACTTTTAGTTCAAATGGAAAAAAGGCGGAAAGTATTGTACGTATCTTATGATGGACTTACCGACCCTTTGGGTCAATCCCAAATCTTACCCTATCTCTTGGGATTAGAAAAAAAAGGATATGATTTTACCGTCTTGTCGTTTGAAAAAAAAGGCAGTTTCACGATCCTTGAAGGACGGATTTTAAGCCTTTTGAAGGACACAAACATTACGTGGATTCCAAAGTTTTATACCAAAAAACCACCTGTCTTTTCCACCCTTTTTGACCTTTGGGTGATGTATTTGACCCTTCGTAAAATTGGGCCAAACCACGACATTCTGCATGCACGAAGCTACCTCCCGATGCTTGTCTTTCAAATCATTCAGAAAAACCAACACGTGCTTTTCGACATGCGAGGATTGTGGGCAGATGAACGCGTAGAAGGTAAAATTTGGCCACAAAAAAAGGGGCTTTATCGCATGATCTATCGTTTTTTCTTGAAAAAAGAAAGTGATTTTATTGATTTTACCCATGGCATTGTTTCCTTGAGTCATGCTGGATTGAAAGCTTTGACGGAGCGGTACCCAACTAAAACCTTTCTTGAGAAAGCTACGGTGATACCTTGTTGTGTAAATACAACGTTGTTTAAACTACTTGTTTCTTCTCCTTTGACAAAAGAGGCGTTGGGATTTCCTGCTACGGCAAAAATTCTGGTACACGTTGGATCCATTGGAACGTGGTATCGTTTTGACAGGGAGGTAGCGTTGTACATAGAAATGCATAAAAAGGACCCGAATTGGTATTTTTTGGTGCTGACCAAAGACCTTGAACAAGCGCGAAGAACCCTTTCGGAAATGGGAGTTGAATCACAAAAAATTAAAACATTGTCGGCACAGTATGCTGAAGTTCCCAGTTACCTTTCGTTGGCCGACCTGAGTGTCTTTTTCATTGAACCCTCTTTTTCCAAACAAGCATCCTTTCCGGTTAAAATGGCAGAATCCATGGCAATGGGAGTGCCAATGGTTACGAATGAAGGCACAGGAGACGTGGCTGAAATCTTACGTGATTCGCATGCCGGGGTAGCCCTTCCTTCTCTATCAGATAAAGATTTGGAGCAATTCGATTTTTCAGTTTTACATTTCGACAGGGCAAAAATACAAGCCTATGCCCAAACCATGTTCAGTGTAGAAAGGGGTGTGGAAAAATATGACGAAATTTACAGGCGAATGAAAGAAATCCAGTGAAGCAAAAAATCGCAATTCTTTGTCCGTATCCTTTACAACAAGCACCTTCTCAAAGGTTTCGGTTTGAACAATACCTGGAATTTCTTTCGGAAAACAATTTGGAAATTTCTGTATTTCCTTTTTTAAATCAAGGTGCCTGGGAAATTTTTTACCACCAAGGAAAACCTTTCCAAAAATCCATCGCCCTGATTTTAGGCATGTTCCGCAGGGGCTTCATGATGTTTAATTTGTTGTCCTTCCCCATCATTTTTATCCACCGAGAAGCAGCGCCAATGGGTCCTCCTGTGTTCGAATGGATCCTTTGCAAGGTTTTTAAAAAACAGGTGATTTACGATTTTGACGATGCCATTTGGCTTCCTAATTACAGCAAACAACATGAGAAATTTCACCGACTCAAGGCCTATTGGAAAATCAAACACATTGTTCGTTGGGCAAATACCGTGGTGGTTGGAAACTCCTTTTTAGCAGAGTATGCCCTTCGATTTAATCGGAATGTAACGATCATTCCTACGACCATAGATTTGCGTTTTCATAGAAAACCTACCGCAATTTGCGAGAATCACCCATTGGTGATTGGTTGGACAGGGTCGCATACCACCATTAATTATTTGTTGGAAATTGCAGATTCACTTGAAATTTTGGCATCACAACATCACTTTGTGTTTCGGGTTATTTCAAATTTACCCCCCGATTTCGATTTACCCAATGTAGATTTTGTGAAGTGGAACCAAGCTACGGAAATGCAGGATTTGTCGAGTTTTGACATCGGTGTGATGCCTTTAACCGACGATGAATGGTCTAAAGGAAAATGTGGTTTTAAAGCCTTGCAATACATGTCCTTGGGAATTCCAACCGTTGCTTCAGATGTGGGGGTGAATGCCAACATCATCGAAGACGGGAAAAATGGATTTTTAATCCATACAAAAGAAGATTGGGTGCTTAGACTCACTGAATTACTCACGAATCCAGCCTTGAGGTCGCGGTTGGGTAGTGCCTCCATGGACACAGTAAAAATGGAATTCTCCATAGAAGCAAATCAACATAAATACCTTAAATTCTTTCAAAAATGAAATTGGTCTTTGCGTCAAGAAACGAAAACAAAACCGCTGAAATAAGGGCGATGTTGCCTAAAGACATTGAGTTGCTGAGTTTGAATGACGTACAATTTGAGGGTGACATCGACGAAACTGCGCTGACGTTTGTCGGAAATGCCAGGTTGAAATCCAGGGAAGTCTACGATTTTTGTAAGATGCCCTGCTTTTCCGATGATTCTGGATTGACAGTAGATGCCTTGAATGGCGAACCCGGAGTATTTTCAGCAAGGTATGCAGGTCCTGAAAAAGACGACAATGCAAATTGCGAGAAACTCTTAAGGGAATTGGATGGGGTTGCAAACCGGAGGGCATCATTCTGCACGGCCATTGTCTTTGTGGATGGAGAAAAGGAACATGTATTTGAAGGAAGTGTGGAAGGCGAAATCAACCATGGCAGCAAAGGAAACTTAGGATTTGGGTATGATCCGCTTTTCGTTCCCTTAGGTTGGAATAAGACCTTTGCACAAGTCGATAAAGAAACCAAAAATACGGTCTCTCACCGAGCCAGGGCATTTATGAAATTCTTGAATTATCTTCAAAATGTGGATAATTTTTAAACCTTCGAAGCTACATTAAGCATCCGTTTTTGGGAGAATAAACTACTTTCGTAGGACAAGGTTCAAAGATGCAAATACGACAAAATGGATTTTAGGGAAATACAAAAATCAATAAAGGAAAAGAATTTTTCGCCATTGTACATTCTGCATGGTGAGGAAGGTTATTTCATTGATGTTTTGGTCGATGCCTTTGAACAAAATGTATTGGATGAAAGCGAGAAAGATTTTAACCAGGACATCGTATATGGAAAAGATGCAGAAGCAATCAGCTTGTTGAGTGCACTAAATTCCTATCCATTGATGGCTAGCAAACGCCTGGTGATCTTGAAGGAAGCTCAAAATTTCACGAACCTAGAAGCGCTTGAATCATATTTTGACAATCCCAGTCCAACGACCATTTTTGTCATTGCTTACAAGTACAAAAAACTAGATTCCCGTAAAAAATACGTAAAGTCCGCTTCTAAAAATGGGGTTGTATTCACTTCAGATAAGGTAAAAGAAGAAAGACTCGAAGAATGGATCATGTCCTACATGAAAAACAAAGGATACACCTTTGCTTCGAAAGTTCCTTCCATTCTTGCCAGTTCATTGGGAAATGATTTGTCCCGAATTGTCAACGAGTTAAATAAATTGGACATCGTATTGGAATCAGGCACGCATGTCACTGAAGAGCACATAGAAAACAACATTGGGATTTCAAAGGAGTACAATATCTTTGAGATGAAAAATGCGGTCGCCAAGCGAGACTTAGCCAAAGCATTAAAAATTGCCTTGTATTTTGATTCCAATCCGAAAGCAGGAGACATCAATGCATTGATTCCCATCTTGTTTTCTTTCTTTTCCCAAATCATGCGGATTCATTTTGCGAAGAACAAATCAACGGCATCCATCGCAGCTGAAATGAAAATCCCTCCCTTCATTTTAACAAACCTCATGAAGGAGAAAAACAATTACAACCCCAAAAAAATCGCTGAAAACATAGAAGTCCTATATCAATATGACCTGAAAGGAAAAGGTGTGGGAAGTACATCTGAAAACCGCGAGTTTCTTATGCGTGAAATGCTTTTACAAATCATCCTATAATGGCACTTTTTTACGCAAATGATATTTTCCCTCATACCAAGGTATATACGCTGACAGAAGAGGAGTCAAAGCATTGCATCAAAGTATTGAGAAATAAAATTTCTGATCCCATTTCCTTGCTTGATGGCGTAGGTAATACCTATGAAGGAATCATCCTTAGCGACCACCCTAAAAAATGTACGATAGAAATTCATTCCTGTAGATTTGAGCCTTTGGAAAAAAGCATTCATTTGGTTTTGGCCCCCACTAAAAATTTGGATCGCATGGAATGGTTGGTGGAAAAAGGCACTGAATTGGGCTGTACCAGGTTTAGTTTTGTAACGACTGAACATTCTGAAAGAAGTCAATTAAAACTGGACAGGCTTGAAAAAATCGCGATCGCGGCAATGAAACAATCAAAACGAGCGCACCTTCCAAAATTAGATGAGTTGATTCCGTTGCGCCAATTCATAGCTGATTTCCCAAAGGGATGGGTTGCACACTGTGATACATCGCAAGAAAGAGGCGTGATAAATACTTCCGAGCACAATCGCATTCTCATCGGTCCGGAAGGAGATTTTTCTCCCTCAGAAATTGATTTTATCTGTAAAGCAGGTTACCTTCCTGTTACCTTGGGCACGGCACGCCTACGCACAGAAACCGCTGCCATAAGGGGTATTATAGCGCTTGATTTGGCTTAAACAATGGTGATGTTTTCCTCCGAAACCAAGGGTTCTAAACGCATCTTTAAAAACAACTGAATTAAGGCAATTACATCCTTTTCACAATAGATTTTGATGCGTTCCAAATCATTATCCTCGTAGTAAACACGTGCTACATCAGCCCCAGAAATATCGTCCTTTGGCGTAGGAATGTTAAACACATGACACAACAACGACAACGACGTGTAAGCTTTGTAGTCCCCAAATTTCCACAACTCCATGGTGTCTAAATGTTTGATCTCCCACGGTTTTTTTCCTACGATGTTTAGTGCCCTTGGCAAAGCAATGCCATTGATTAACATTCGTCTACAGATGTACGGGAAATCAAATTCCTTGGCGTTGTGACCACATAAAATGGCATTGTCATCATTGTAACGGTCTTCTAATAGATGCTTAAATTGTTTCAATAGGGTTTCCTCATCGTCGTGAGCAAAGGACTTAATTCTCATCGTTCTTCCGGTAATTGATTCCTTCAGAATCCCAATGGATATACAAATGATTTTACCGAACTCAGATTGAATGCTTCCGCGTTCACCATAGACCGATTCTACGGATTTTGTATCGGAAATCATGCTTCTGTTTTTTTGTGAAAAGAGAACCTTCGCAGTTTCATTCAATTCGTCGAAGTGATAATATTGTGGTACTGTTTCAATGTCCAAAAAGAGTATTTGTTCAAGGTATGTTTTATCGTTCATGTGTTTGTTTTTTGAATTGCTATTTACGATTAATTATTGGATTTTTGTCGAATGGAAATCAAAATTTCGCCCGAACAAGGCGCAAAAAACGAGAAATACCAATTCATATTGCAGCATTTGCCAGCGTTGATTGGCTCTGAAACCGATGCGGTAGCCAACATGGCAAATTTGGTCGCTTTGCTTAAAGAATCTTTTGGTTTTTTTTGGGTGGGTTTTTACATCGTGAAGGACAACCAACTTGTGTTAGGTCCCTTCCAAGGTCCTGTAGCCTGCACCCGAATTGCTTTCGGTAAAGGCGTATGTGGAGGTGCATGGGCACAAAAAAAGACGCTTGTCGTCGAAGACGTACATCAATTCCCTGGGCACATCGCATGCAGCGAACACTCGAAAAGCGAGGTTGTAGTGCCCGTATTTCGCAACGGTGAAGTTATTGCTGTGTTGGACATTGACAGCCAAGAATTTGCTACTTTTGACTCCGAGGATGCGGTGCATCTGGAAAAACTCATGGAATGGTTCGCGCCTTATATGTAATTCTCTCCCTTTTTGCCTTAATGTCTTGTGCACAACTTGGTACCTTAAGTGGAGGTTCCAAGGACGTCGATGCTCCGGTGGTTGTGAATGCCAATGTTCCAAATTTTTCTACCAACGTAACCCCCACTTACATTCAACTTAGGTTTAATGAGTTTGTAGAACTGAAAAACCCTACAGAAACCGTTCGTTTAATTCCCAACGATGCGGTGGTTAAGGCGACCTTGAAAAAGAAAACCGTTCAGGTGGTTTTGGAAGGAACCCTTAAACCAAACACAACTTACAGTCTGTTTTTCGACGGTGCAATCAAAGATGTGACTGAAGGAAATGATTCTCTGTATCGATGGGTGTTTTCCACCGGAAAGGACTTGGATTCTGGAGCGCAGGATTTTCGCATACGAGACGCCTACAAAGGAAATGCAATGTCAGGGGTCTTTGTAGGGCTGTTTGATGAATTGAGGGATCAAAAACCCAGATACCTAGGCTTAAGCGATTCAAAAGGGACCTTGCGTTTGTCCTACGTTGCCCCAGGGAATTATTACATGAAGGCCTTCGTAGATGTGAATAAAAACGGACAAGTTGATGCCTTTGAACCTCAAGATGGTCACTTTACCTCCCAAACTTTGGGGAAAGACACCTTAGATTTTCGAATTTCTAAGCCCTTAGACAAGGTTCATGTAAAGCATCTGAAGTTTATTCCTCCTGGCATGCTAAGAGGGCATTTGCCTTATGGATTTGACTTGAACCAAATTCAATTGAATGGAGAAAAAATCGATTCCTATCGTCCCACAGCAGATTCCATCTGTATTTTCTTGAAGGATCCATTGGCAACAGAAGTGGTGTTAACCACCAAGGTAGATACCTTTTCTTTCAACCGTACCGCAAAGGACCAGAAAGCAGCGCTGATACCCAAAGGGACCTCATTGGGAAAAAACAACCAATGGCAATTTGAGGTTAACGACAAAATCAGCTCGATCCAAAACGAGACCGCTTGGGAAATTATAAGTGTACAGGATTCATTGCCGATTCAAATCGATTCCATCCGATACAACCAGAACCATGTTTTCTTGTTCTTCAAAGCTGTGAAAGGTGAAAAATTAAAATTGACGCTTCCGAACAATGCCATTCAAGGAACCTCTGGGACCTATAACCCATTAAGCCAATTGGAATTTGTGTATGCCACAGAGAAAGAACTGGGGAACCTACTTGTAAAAATTGACCAATCCATTAAAGCTGGAATTGTCGTTGTAGAATTCAATGGCAAAGAAATAGACAGAAGCCCGTGTACCGAGGGTCAGAATGTGGTTTTTAAAGGGTTACTTCCGGGAGAATACCAATTGCTACTCATTAATGATGAAAACAACAACGGCCTTTGGGACCCCATCGATTTGGAAGGAAACATTTCTGCCGAACCGGTTAAAATGTATAGAAAAATCCCAAAATTACGCGCGAATTGGGATGTTCAAGTTTCCTTGGAATAAGCCATTTGTAGCTTTTTTTAATCAGGAAGAAAGACCCCCTACGGCACAAGAATAAATTTATGAACACTTGGATTTCCGACTTGATTTCTGCCTAATTTCGAAGTTCAATTTTCTCCAACATGTATTTAATATTTGATACCGAAACCACCGGCTTGCCAAGGGACTTCAAGGCAGCGCATACCGATACCAATAATTGGCCTAGGGTGGTACAACTCGCTTGGCAATTGCATGACTTGGAAGGGAACTTGGTAGAAAACAAGGAATTCCTCATTAAACCCGATGGTTTTGTCATTCCCTATGAATCCCAAAAAGTACATGGGATTTCTACCGAATTGGCAGAATTTGGTGGGACAGAAATGCAGGAAGTTCTTCTAAAATTCGATGAGGTATTGAAAAAGGCCTCCTTTGTGGTGGGGCATAATTTACAGTTCGACCTCAATGTACTCGGTTGTGAATACGTTCGGCAAGGTCAAGATTCACCGCTTCAAGATAAAAAAGTGTTGGATACTTGTACCGAAAAAACAGCAGAATTATGTCAACTCAGCGGAGGAAGGAAGAAATTCAAAATGCCAAAGCTTGAGGAACTCTATTTCTTTTTGTTCAACAATTCTTTTGCCGAAGCGCACAACGCAACCGCCGATGTTGAGGCCACGGCGCGGTGCTTTTTCGAACTCATAAGGAAGTCCCATTATACTTTAGGGGAACTGCTTCAACCGGAGGGCTATCTTGAAAATTTCAAAAAAGCGAATCCAAATACCATTGAATTAATTGGTTTAACACACCAAAACCTTAAAAAAGCCAGTGCCAAGCTCAAGAAATCCAACGAAACCCATACCAATCGAGGGCTGGTTACCACATCGGCTGAGTTTGATGATGCACCTTATGCCCACTTGCACAACCACTCTCAATTCACCCTCCTTCAGTCAACTTCGGAAATAAAAGCGTTGATTGCCAAGGCAGTAGAATTTAACATGCCTGCCATTGCGCTGACAGACAATGGAAACATGATGGCAGCATTTCAATTTGAAAAATTGGTGAGCGACCAAAATGAGATCATTCGCGCAGAAATTTTAGAAACGGAAGAAAACGGTGCAATTTCAAACAAACAACTGTTGTTGCCCATCATCGGATGTGAATTCAATGTTTGCAAAGACCACACAAATAAAAGTGTAAAAGACTACGGCTCGCGATGGGTGTTTCTGGCAAAAAATAAAAATGGCTACCAGAACCTGATCAAACTTGCCTCCATTGCCTACACGCAAGGATTCTATTACCTCCCAAGAATTGACAGGGCCTTGGTGGAGAAATACCACGAAGACGTCATTGTATTGTCAGGTGGTCACATGGGTGAAATTTCAAACCTAATCCTCAATGTGGGAGAAACCCAGGCGGAAGAATCTCTCCTGTGGTGGAAATCGCTCTTTGGGGAAGATTTGTACCTAGAAATCAATCGTCATGGCTTAGAATCCGAAGACGTTCTAAATGAAGTACTGCTTCGTTTTGCGGACAAACACGGCGTGAAATTAATCGCAAGCAACAATTCGTATTATGTAAACCGAGAGGATGCCGTTGCCCACGACGTTTTGCTTTGCGTTAAGGAAGGTGCGCTCGTGAACACCCCCATTGGAAAGGGAATGGGAAAACGCTTTGGTTTTGAAAACAATGAATATTATTTCAAGTCCCCGCAGGAAATGAAGCAGCTTTTTGCGGACATTCCGCAAGCGATTTTCAACATCCAAGAAATTGTAGATAAATGCGAAGCGTATTCTTTGTCAAGAGAGGTTTTGCTGCCAAAGTTTGACATTCCCGAAGCATTCATTGACCCAATGGACGATGAGCTGGGAACAAAGAATGGGGAAAACGGCTTTCTTCGTCACTTGGCGTATGAGGGGGCAGCGAGGCGTTACGGTGAAATCAGCGATGCCATTCGAGAAAGAATGGATTTTGAATTAAAAACCATTGAAAACACAGGTTATCCAGGATATTTCTTAATCGTTCAAGATTTTTGCAACGAGGCCAGAAAAATGGGCGTTTCGGTAGGGCCAGGCCGGGGCTCCGCAGCAGGATCTGTGGTTGCCTATTGCACAGGAATCACCAACGTAGACCCGATTAAGTATGATTTGCTTTTCGAGCGTTTCTTAAATCCAGATCGTATTTCAATGCCCGATATCGACATCGACTTTGACGACGAGGGGAGGGGAAAGGTCATCGATTACGTAATTCAAAAATACGGTTCAAGTCAAGTGGCCCAAATCATTACCTATGGTACCATGGCGGCTAAATCTGCCATTCGAGATACGGCGCGTGTGATGAATTTACCCCTGCCAGAAGCCGATCGCTTGGCAAAATTGGTTCCTGACATTTCTTTGAAGAACTTGTTTTCGTTAAGTGAACCTGAATTGGCAGACAAACTGAAACACAACATGGAAGCCATTGGCAATGCGCGATCGCTCAGGAGTATTTTTAACTCCACAGGGGTGCTGGCCGATGTGTTGGGACAAGCCAAAGCCATTGAAGGTTCTGTGCGAAACATTGGAATCCATGCCTGCGGTGTAATCATTACCCCAGATGACATTACGAATTTCGTTCCCGTTGCTACGGCAAAAGACTCCGATATGGTGTGTACCCAATTTGACAATGCTGTAGCAGAGTCTGCCGGGTTGCTGAAAATGGACTTCCTAGGGTTGAAAACACTTACATTGATTAAAGTCGCCGTAAAAATCATAAAAGAAATCCGTGGCGTCGATTTGGATCCAGATCAGTTTCCCATTGATGACGAAGCGACGTATGCACTTTTTCAACGTGGAGAAACCATTGGGATTTTTCAATATGAATCCCCGGGAATGCAAAAATACATGCGCGAACTCAAGCCGACAGAATTTGCCGACCTTATTGCCATGAACGCACTCTATCGTCCCGGACCCTTGGAGTACATACCATCCTTTATTAAGCGTAAACATGGGGAGGAGGAAATTACCTATGATCTTGCCGATTGTGAGGAGTACTTGAAGGAAACCTATGGAATTACAGTGTACCAAGAACAGGTCATGTTGTTGTCCCAAAAAATTGCAGATTTCACCAAAGGTGAGGCGGATACCTTGCGGAAGGCCATGGGGAAAAAAGACCGAAAAGTATTGGATAAAATGAAGCCTTTGTTCCTAGAAAGGGGTACAGAAAAAGGCCATGCTTCCGTCAGTTTAGAAAAAATTTGGAAGGATTGGGAAGCCTTTGCCTCTTACGCATTCAATAAATCCCATTCAACCTGCTATGCTTGGATTGCCTACCAGACAGCCTACCTAAAAGCCAACTATCCAGCGGAATACATGGCCTCGGTACTCAGTAACAACATGAGTGACATGAAACAAGTCACCTTTTTTATGGAGGAATGCCGAAGAATGGGCGTGGAAGTGTTGGGCCCAGATGTGAATGAATCCAATTTGAAGTTCACAGTCAATGAAAAAGGTGCCATCCGTTTCGGTCTTGGGGGCATCAAAGGAATCGGTGAAGGACCTGTTGAAGCCATTGTTGAAGGGAGAAAAGAAGGGCCTTATTTGAATGTTTTTGACTTTTTCAAAAGAATCAACCACAAAGGCGCCAACCGAAATGCGATCCAGAACCTAATCTATGCAGGGGCTTTGGATACCTTTTCCGAAATGCATCGCGCGCAGTATTTTCACGAGGAAACCAACCGGAAGATGTTTTTGGAAATACTCATGAAGTGGGGACAAACTTCGCAAGATGGGATGGCCAGCGACCAAACCCTTATGTTTCAAGACACCGAAGATTTTGAAGCACCAACGCCCAACGTTCCCGTGAGCGAAGAATGGTCCTCTAGCTATAAATTATCGAAAGAAAGAGAAGCCATTGGGATTTTTATTTCAGGGCACCCCTTGGATGACTTCAGGGTGGAAATTGATTCTTTTTGCACAGGAAACCTATCCATGTTTAAAGAAATGGATACCTATAAAGGAAAGGATTTAACCATGGCGGTCATTGTCACCTCCATAGAACACCGTCTCACGAAAACGGGAGAACCGTTTGGAACCATTGTTTTTGAAGATTATACAGATCAATACAAGCTCAATGTTTTCAGGGAATCTTACTTGAAATTCAAGCACCTTTTTACACCAGGGATTTTTCTTACGCTTTATGGAAGATTTGAAGTTCCCAAGTTCCGAAAGGAATTAGAGTTCAGTTTAAACAGTGTGTCATTGCTGCAAGAATTGAGAGAGAAGAGGGCGAAGTTACTTGAGCTTAAGATTCCTAACAAAGAGTTGAACCACGAGCTGATCGATCATTTGAATGCATTGTTTACCAAAAACCAGGGGAATTGTAGCATTCAATTTACCATTGTCGATGCGGTGGAGGGTTTGGAGTTAAACATGACTTCTAAATCGGTGCGCATTAACCCAGATCCTATGCTTTACAAAGAGCTGACAAGGTTGAATGTCCAATTTAAGTTGACATAAAAAAAGCCCCACCGAAGACATTGCTTAGGAATGGGGCTTTAAAATAGCTATGTAATGTTATTCTTCTTCGGAAGGAACCAAGATTCTTCCACAGTGCTCACACACAAGAATTTTCTTTTTGGTTACGATGTCCAATTGTCGTTGAGGTGGAATTTTGTTAAAACACCCGCCACAAGCTCCGCGGATTACCTGAACTACCGCTAAACCGTTTTTCGCATTACCTCTTAATCGGTTATACGCTTTTACCAATCTTTCTTCGATTTTTTGTTTTGCGACCTCAGATGCAGCCATTAATTTATCTTCGTCTTTTTGGGTTTCACTGATAATGTCGTCCAATTCTTTTCTTTTCTGGTCGAGGTCACCTGAACGCATGGTCATTCTGTCTTGCGCTTCGGTTAACAATTCTTTTTTGCCTTCAATTTTCAACTTCGTCTCTTTCGAACGCTTTTCGTGCAATTTGATTTCTAATTCTTGAAATTCAATTTCTTTCGTTAGCGATTCGTATTCACGGTTGTTGCGTACGTTGTTTTGACGCTCTTTGTATTTGAGGATGGCGGCATCAGAATCTTTCGATGAAATTTTTCGGTCTGAAATTTCATTGTCAAGTTCCTTGATTTCTTCCTTCATTTTCGTGATTCTTGTTTCAAGACCACTGAGTTCATCTTCTAAATCTTGAACCTCTAAAGGCAATTCACCACGAATGGTACGGATTCTGTCGATTTCAGAATCAATTTTCTGAAGTTCGAAAAGGGCATCCAGCTTATCTGAAATGCTTACCTCTTTTTTGCTTGAAGCTACTGCCATATCTTAAATATAATTAACGGGATTTGTATTGTTTTCAGTTAAATGGACGGCAAAGGTAGGAATTATTTCTTGAATTATCTCAGCCAATAATTCGCAAGTAAATTGCTCACTTTCAAAATGTCCAATGTCGATGATTTGTATTTTTCCTTCTGCTCGAAAATAGTCGTGATACTTGAAGTCGGCAGAGATAAAAACATCCGCTCCCAATTGAATTGCTCTTTCCAACAAAAAACTTCCGGAACCCCCGCAAAAGGCAATTTTCTGAACGTTTTCCCGAACTTCGGCCGTGTATTTAATCGTGCCACAATTGAAAACAGCCTTAAGCTCTTCCAGCAAAGTCTTTCCTGGTTTCGGCGCGTCGAGCATGCCTATCATTCCTGAACCTCGCAAACCATGAACGTTTGAAAGTGGAATTAAATCGTGGGCTACTTCTTCGTATGGATGTGCCAATCGCATCGTGTTAAGGGCCTTTTCTACCTGGTTTTTTTCAATCAAGTAATCAATTCTGGTTTCTTCTTGTTTTGTTACTTCTCCCAAACTTCCAATGGTTGGATTGGCTGAACCCGTGGGGGTAAACGTACCGATTCCCCGTGTTTGAAAGGAACAATCAATGTAATTTCCAATGCTTCCCACGCCCGTTTCGCACATGGATTCATGAAAAAGTTCTACGTTTTCTGTGGGTATGTAGATGCTTAACTTAAACAATAAACCGACCTTCGGGAGAAGGATTTCACGCACTTGCAATCCTATTTTTTCTGCTATTTTGGCATTCACCCCATCGATGTGATTGTCTAAATTCGTATGAATCGCATAGACATTCAAGTCGTTTTGGATGCATTTACGAATGATCCTTTCAGTAGAAGTTGACGTACCAATTCGCTTGATTCCTTTAAACAACAAAGGGTGATGAACAAGAATTACATTGCATTTTTTTTCGAGGGCTTCATCAATGATGTCTTCCGTACAATCCAAGGCAATCAAAACCCCTGAAATTTCTTGGTTCACGTCGCCCAATTGCAATCCGGAATTGTCGTAGTCCTCTTGAAGTCCAAGCGGGAATTTATTTTCTAAGAATTGAATAAGTTTTCGCAGTACCATCAGATGTTTTTTACGAGGCCTAAAGAAAATCCAAAGCCGTAGGATTTATGGATGAAACCACTGTATTTTCCATAAGTATTCGTCAATTGTCTTCGATAGGTACATTTTACCACCATTCCAATTCCTTTTGCACCAACATATTCTACCCCTGCTTCCGCTTTGACTTGGAGAATGTAGGAAGCGTAGGCATTGGATTTTTCCTTTAACTTTCCTTTATATGCCCCTCCCAATTCTGTGGTATATTCGAACTTCTGGTTAAATGAATTGAACAGCAGGGGGTTGATTCCTGGACCTATAAAAAATCGGAATTGATTTCCGTAGGTAAAATGCAAAGAAACCGGCATTCCGATGTACCTGAATTTCGAAACATAGTGATAGCTGCTGTCATTCACTGTGGATTGAAAGTCGTAGGCTTCGCCATTTTGCAAAAAGGTCAACCCTGCTTCAAGGCGCAAAAAAGGAAGGATGCCCGCTCGAATTCCTAATCCATAGGTCCACAATGGGGTTGCTGTTTCGTTGGCTCTTTCCCCAAGGGGTGGATTTAGAAAGTCTTGGTTTGATAGGAGCGTTCTATAGGACTGCGTGCGGTTGAAGTCTAGGTAAACTTGGGTTGGGTTTTTGTCGTTGGCCCAACCTTTTTTTGAGGTACTTGATGTCATCTCAAGTTGCGAAAACATTACCATCGGTAAAGTAATCAGAATGAGAAAAAGGCACTTTTTGTACATGATGTAAATATACTAAGATTCCTTAACCTAAATCAAGCAGGTAGCATGATAAGGTTGACTACCTTTGTTAAAAAATAATACACATGAATACTTGGAAAATTGACAACATGCACAGCGAAATTGGTTTCAAAGTGCGCCACATGATGATTTCAAATGTAAGCGGAAGTTTCAAAACGTTTGATGCAAATTTAACCACTTCTGGAGATGATTTTTCGGATGTAGCGATTGATTTCACTGCACAAATAGGAAGCATCAGCACAGGCGTTCAAGACCGCGATGGTCATTTACTTTCTGCAGATTTTTTCGATGCGGAAAAATTCCCAACCCTCGAGTTTAAATCCACCAGCATTGATAAGAATGCAGACAGCGAATGGCATATTCACGGGGATTTAACCCTAAAAGGAATTACGCATCCTGTGGTATTAAGAGCAGATTTCGCAGGGATTGCAACAGATCCTTATGGCCAAACCAAAACAGGAATGTCCATTCATGGAAAAATTAAACGTTCGGATTTTGGATTAACGTGGTCTGCAGTTACAGAAGCAGGAAACGTAGTGTTAGGAGACGAAATCACCTTGCAAAGCGAGGTTCAATTCGTAAAACAAGCCTAAACAAAACTTTGTTTTTGTTGAATAAGGGTGGCGAAAGCCGCCCTTTTTTTATGCGAATTCTGAAAGTTCCAACCAGCGATTGGAATGTGTTTCTAGGGCGTTGACAATTTCTCCTAACCGCTCACCCAAAGACAACAAAGCGTCGTTTTCCAAATCGCCACTGGAAAGCTCATCGGTAATTTGTTGCTTTTCCAATTCCAATTGTCCTATGGTTTTCTCTAAGGCTTCAAATTCTGCTTTTTCCTTAAAAGATAGTTTCTTAGCGGGTGCGTCCTCTTGTATCGGTGCTGCAATTTTTGCTTTTGCATCCGGTCTTTGCTCACGTTTTAATTTAGCTTCTTGTACGCGGTATTCAGAATAATTCCCAATGATGTCTTTCACCACGCCATTCCCTTCGAAAAGGAAGAGGTGGTCCACCATTTTATCCATGAAATATCGGTCGTGGGAGATTACGATCAATGAACCTTGAAAGGCGAGTAGGTATTCCTCTAGCGCAGCCATGGCAAAAATATCTAAGTCATTGGTAGGCTCATCCAATACCAAAAAATTAGGATTAGACATCAAGATGCGCAACAATTTCAGTCGTCTTTTTTCCCCACCACTCAGTTTGGAGACAAATTGAAAATGCATGTCTCGGGGAAATAGGAAGCGCTCCAACAGTTGTGCTGCAGAAATTTGTTTTCCTTTTTCCAACGGAATAAATTCTGCAACGTCCCTTACGATGTCAATTACTTTTGCATCGGCTTCATACACCAAATTTTCTTGCGTGTAATGTCCAAAATGTATGGTTTCACCAATGACAATTTTTCCCTTATCTGGCAATTCTTCGCCTAAGATCATTCTGATGAAAGTCGTCTTTCCTGTACCGTTGTTCCCGACGATTCCCACGCGTTCCGTCCTTTGAAAATGATACGAAAAGTTATCCATGATTACCTTCTCCCCGAAGGCCTTGCTGATTTTGTGAATCTCGACAATTTTTGTCCCCAAACGCTCCATTTTGATGGACAATTGCATTTGGTCCTTGTTGATTCTCTGCGAAGCGGTTTCCTTTATGTCAACGAAGGCATCAATTCTTGCTTTTTGTTTGGTGCCCCTTGCTTTGGGTTGTCGTCGGATCCATTCCAACTCCTTTCGAAAGGTGTTTTGCGCTTTTTCAATCGTAGATTGGAGTTGTTCTTGTCGTTCCGCTTTTTTGAAAAGGTAATAGGAAAAATTCCCGTTGTATTTGTAAATATTGGGATTTTCCAGCTCGTAGATGGTGTCGCAAATGGACTCAAGGAAGTAGCGGTCGTGGGTCACCATGAAGACGGTTGAGTTGCTTGAACTTAAATAGCTCTCTAACCATTCAATCATGTCTAAATCTAAGTGGTTGGTGGGCTCATCTAAAAGCATGAAATCAGCTTCGGACAAGATCACTTTAGCGAGGGCTACGCGTTTTTTTTGTCCCCCAGACATGGTTTTAAGTTTGCCTTCAGGTTGCAGTTTGAGGATTGAAAGTACCTTAGAGATTTTTGATTCTAGGTCCCAGGCATCATTTTCCGTAATGATTTCGCTTAGTTTTTCAATGGCGTCAAGGTCGTTCTCATCCAAGGCAACATTGTACTGATGAATGAATTTGAAAATTTCAAGGCTGTTGTCGTAAATCACATCCATGACCGTAGCTTCCTCTGGAAAAGCATCGCTTTGGTCCATAAAAGAAATACGGATGTCCTTTCTAAAAACAATGTTCCCTGTGTCGATAGGTTCTAGGCCCATAAGACAGCGAAGCAGGGTTGTCTTGCCTGCGCCGTTTTTGGCTACGAGCGCAACCTTTTGGCCTTGTTCTATACCGAAGGTAATGTTCTCAAAAAGGGCTCGTTCACCAAAGGTTTTGGTGCAATTTTCAACTGAAAGAAAGTTCATAGTGTGTTTTTTATCGACTGCTTAGCGCAAGCGATTGATGGAATCAAGGAGTGTTTTATCTCGAAGCACACCCTTGTAGCCAAAAAAGGTCAAAGGAAGGGTTGTCACAGCAACGTAAAATCCTAACTGAATATGGTTGCTGGCATTGGCATTCCCTTGTACAAAAAGCAGGGTACTCCAAATGACAAAGACGACAACTAGGAAGGTGTTCACAAGAAAAGTTAGCCTAGCCAAAGACAGCTGACGTTTGATTTTTTTGAAGGAAACCATGGTGCTCACTAACAAAAGAATCATTCCTAAAACGGGGACAACAAGGGGAATGAATTCATTGGAAATCAATTGAAAGGACCCTTTTGAGTAGTAGTAAGAGGATCGACCGTAAAGGTCAACGATGTGGTACTCCATTGATGATTCATGAAATTTTAAAAAATCAAGACCTCCAAGCAGTACAATGAAGAGTAAGGTAGAAAGAATAAAATAAACAGATTGAATTCTCTGGAACATAATTCGGTTTTTACAAAGATAAGGTCTTATTGCGTAAAAAGAAGTCTAAAATTACAATTGCGGCCATAGATTCTACAATTGGCACGGCGCGTGGCACCACACAGGCATCATGTCGTCCTTTGGGTTCTAGGGTGTTTTGTTGACCGGCGGCGTTTACGGTGGTTTGTTTTTGCATGAGGGTTGCTACCGGCTTAAATGCCACACGAAAATAGATGGGCATCCCATTGGTAATCCCGCCTTGGATTCCGCCCGAAAAATTTGTTTGTGTGGTAAAATCATCATTGAATAAATCATTGTGTTCACTTCCCAACATTTTTGCAGCGTCAAAGCCACTTCCAATTTCAAAGCCTTTCACCGCATTGATGGAAAGCATGGCTTTTCCTAAATCTGCATGAATTTTATCAAAAACAGGTTCTCCAAGTCCAGCTGGAACCCCATGGATAACGCATTGAATGCATCCACCAGCCGTGTCTCCTTTTGCCTTCACCTCCTGTAAATAGTCCTCCATTTTTTTGGAGATTTCAAGGTCTGGACAACGCAACGTAGATTGGTCAATGGTACTTTGGGAATAAAAGCCAGACTTTTGGGGCATTCGTTGGGTGCCGATTTGGTCTACATACGTGCTGAATACAATTCCTTTGGATGCCAATATTTGAGCTGCGACGGCACCCGCAACCACTCGGCAAGCGGTTTCCCGGGCACTGGAACGACCCCCTCCCTTTGGATCGCGAAGTCCATACTTTTTTTCATAGGTGAAATCGGCATGGGAAGGACGGTACAATGTGGAGATGGAATCGTAATCTTCAGGACGCGCATCCTTGTTTTTGATGTTGAACCCAATGGGCGTTCCCGTGGTTTTTCCCTGGTATATTCCCGATAAAAAAACGACCTCATCTTCCTCTTTTCGTGCTGAAGCGAATGCGTTTTGTCCTGTTTTTCTTCTGTCTAAATAGGCTTGAATTTCAGAGAGGTTCAGTTCAAAATTTGGCGGACATCCTTCAATGATTCCTCCGATGGAAGGACCGTGAGATTCCCCGAAGGTGGTAAGTTTAAATACATTTCCAAAGGATGATCCTGCCATGGTGCAAAATTACGGTAATTTCTTATTCAGAAAGGAAATTAACATTGCGCATCCAGCCTTCATATTTTGTGCGTTTAATCGCGCTGTGCTTGAAAATCTCTTGAAAAGCTTCCTTACGTAAGCCCCTCCAATCTTCTTCAGCAAGGTTTAAAATTGAAAAATCTGGCATAAATCTTTGCTCTTTCGTGGGTTTTGAAAATCGATTCCACGGGCAAACATCTTGGCAGATGTCACATCCAAAAGCCCAATGTTCCATTTTTCCTTTAAATTCACTCGGTATGATCTCGTCCTTTAACTCTATGGTTAGATAGGAAATGCATTTTTTTGCATCAATTTGATAAGGTACCGCCAATGCGTCTGTTGGACAGGCATCGATGCACCGCGTACATGTACCGCAATAGTCTTTCATGGGGGCATCTTGCGAGAAAGTCAAATCAGAAATGATTTCGGCAATGAAGAAAAAACTCCCCTCTTTCGGATGGATGAGGTTGGTGTTTTTTCCGAGCCAACCTAAGCCTGATTTTTTGGCCCAAACCTTATCCATTACAGGTGCAGAATCCACAAAGACCCTGCATTGAATTTCTCCAATTTCCAATGCGAGCCATTCAATTAAGGTATTTAAATGGTCTTTGATTACTTGGTGATAGTCCTCGCCGTAGGCATATTTTGCGATCTTTGGCACGCCCGGGTTCTGGGTTTCGGCTGGATGATAATTGAATAGGAGGGAGATAACCGACTGAGATCCTTCAACCAATAGGGTGGGGTTTAAGCGCTTGTCAAAATGGTTTTCCATGTACCGCATTTCCCCATGTTGGTTGTTTTTTAACCAAGTTTCCAAAAGAGGTGCTTCGTGTGCTAAAAATCCCGCTTTCGAAAATCCACAATGTAAAAATCCGAGTTCCGTTGCTTTCTCGCGAATGGCATGTTTATAGGCGTCCGCCAACATGTTTAGAACAATCCATTTTGAAAATACCCCAAATCTTTGCCCAGGTATTTGTACGTTTTTTCGGTGACCTTCCTACCTCTTGGCGTACGCATCAGAAATCCTTCTTGTATCAAGAAGGGCTCATACACTTCTTCCAAGGTTCCGGCATTCTCACCAATGGCGGTGGCAATTGTAGTCAATCCCACAGGACCTCCACTGAATTTCTCTAAGATGACTTTCAATATGCGTATGTCCATTTCATCCAATCCATTTTCATCTACATTCAAGGCTTTCAAGGCGATGTCAGTAATTTCTGTGTCGATGCTTCCGGTGCCTTTGATTTGCGCAAAATCCCTTACACGTCTAAGCAATGCATTTGCAATTCTAGGGGTACCCCTGCTTCTGCTTGCAATTTTATAGGCTGCGTCTTCATTAATGGCAATTTGAAGTAAATTCGATGAGCGTTCAACAATGTGGGTCAGCGTTTGCGCGTCGTAATATTCCAGTCTTGAATTGATTCCAAACCTTGCCCTGAGGGGAGAGGTTAACAAACCTGACCGCGTCGTGGCGCCAATCAAGGTAAAAGGATTCAAGTTGATTTGAATGGTTCTGGCATTTGGGCCTGTGTCCAACAAAATGTCGATTACATAATCTTCCATTGCCGAGTAGAGATATTCTTCAACCACTGGACTTAAGCGATGAATCTCATCTATAAACAAAACATCGCCTTCACTTAAATTGGTAAGAAGTCCTGCCAAATCTCCAGGTTTATCCAAAACAGGGCCGCTGGTTACCTTAAACCCGACGCCCATTTCAATGGCGATGATGTTTGCAAGGGTGGTTTTCCCCAATCCTGGCGGGCCATGCAGTAGTACGTGGTCAAGGGGTTCATTTCTGAGTTTTGCGGCTTTTACGAAGATGGAAAGGTTTTCTACAACGTTGGGTTGCCCAGCAAAATCTTCCAATGTTTTGGGACGAAGAACTTTGTCATAGTCTTGGTCTGTATTCTCAGCCTGCTCTCGATAATCAAAGGAATCTTCCAAAATAGCGCTTTATACAAAGTTATCAATCCTGATGGATTGGGAATTTATTTCTGGAACTAAAATCTAATAAGAAGGATTCCATGTTTTCATAATGGTAGTCTGCGAGGATAAGCTTAGGTTCGGGTGAGTGGGTTTTTTCGGGGATGCAAACCACTTTCATTTTGGCAGCTTTGGCGGAAATGATTCCGTTTAAAGAGTCTTCTATAACCAAACATTTTGTGGGTTTAACACCCAAAGAGTTGGAAGCTGTTAAATAAACCGCTGGATGAGGTTTTCCATGGGATTCATTTTCAGCGGAATGAATGGAGTCAAAGGCATCTTTAATGTTTAAGCTTTTCAAAACCGCTTCCATCAAGCGATGGGGGGAAGAGGTTGCCAAGCCGGTTTTGAAGTGACTGTTTTTGAAAAAGGCCAAGGTATCCATGACACCCCTCAAAGGGAAAGGATTTGCGTAAATCAAAGACTCCATGGCATCAATAATGTCGTTTACGACCGCTTGCTCGTTTGCAATGCCCCATTTTTCTTCCATGTTCCAAAAATGGACGACTTCGTCTATGCGAATGCCAACCGTTTTCTGAAAATCCTTTTTGGTGAGTTGGCTGCCAAGTTTTCCAAATACGTCTTCCATGGCAATCTTCCACAAAGGCTCGGAATCGATGAGTACACCGTCCATGTCAAAAATCAGGGATTCTAAATCTGAAGGAAAGGACATGCGTTATTTTAGAATGAGTCTGACTTTTTCAATTCTGCTTTTGCTCACTTGTGTGATGATCAAACGAATGGAATCGTCGATTACCAATTCGGTGTTCATTTCAGGAATCCTTTCCAATTTTTGAATGATCAATCCACCAAGGGTATCATAATCTTCAGATTCAGGAAGGTTGATGGGATAGTTTTCATTGATGTAATCGATGTCCACCCGCGCAGAAAAGAGGTATTCATTTTCTGAAATTTGTTCTTCCAACCAGTCCTCATTGTCATGCTCATCTTCTATGTCGCCAAAAATCTCCTCGATTACATCTTCTATGGTTATGATGCCTGCGGTACCTCCGTATTCATCCATCACAACGGCCATGTTGCCGGATTGCTTTGAGAACACCTCCAAAAGTTCTTTTCCAGACAAGACGCCAGGGACAAAACCGATGGGTTTGATGATGTTTTTTATGCTGGTTGGGGTGCTGAAGAAATCGAAGGAATGCACATAGCCAATGATGTTGTCTATGCTGTTTTTATACACAACGATTTTTGACAGTCCTTTTTGAATGAAAATTTGCAAGGTGCTTTCAACATCTTGTTCGATGTCTACCGCAACAATTTCTGTTCTTGGTATCATACAGTCGCGTGCCTTGACATTTGAAAAGTCTAAAGCATTTTGAAGGATGGTCATTTCATTTTTGAATTCTTGTTCAGGCGAAATTCGCGCATTTATGTCTTCAACGTAGTGTTCCAAATCCACTTTTGAAAAGACTTTTACCGAGGACTTCATTTTTGAACCCGTGGCTCTCAGCAGTAACATGCTCAGGGAAAGAACGAATTGGGTAGGGAGGTAAAGAAGGATAAACACCACCAAAAGTGGAAAAGTCCCCAGGTTTAAAAACTTGTTTGGGTTGATCGCCGCGATTGCTTTCGGGAAAAATTCCGCACCGATGAGTACCAATAAGGTTGAAAGTATGGTTTGGATGATCAATACCAAGACTTGGTCGTGAATGCCCCAAAGTTGATGGGTGTCTCCAACTAGAATTTTCCCGAATGAAATTCCATAGACAACGAGGGAAATGTTATTCCCAAGTAACATCATGGCAATCATGGTAGATTGGTTTTTGTAAAACAATCCATTGATTTTACCTTTCAGGGTTCCTTTTGATTTTTCTACTTCAATTTTCAAACGATTGGAGGAAAGGTAAGCCTGTTCCATTCCTGAAAAGAAAGCCGAAGAAACCAAGGAAAGTAAAACGAGTTGTATGTCCGACATTAAATTAAATCTTTACCAATATCCCTACGAAAATAGGCATTTTCAAAGGTGATTTTTTTAATATTATCATAGGATTTATCCAGCGCCAAAGAAATGTTCTTTCCATAGGAGGTTACGGCCAATACCCTTCCACCATTGGTAATCACTTGGGGACCGTCGGAGGTGGTTCCTGCGTGAAAAACCATACTGTCAGAAATCCCGTTCAGGCCATAGATGATTTTGCCTTTTTCATACAATTGAGGATAGCCACCCGAAACCATCATTACGGTTGCAACGGACTTTTCATTGAATTGTATGTCTCTTTCGGAAAGGGTTTGAGAGGCTACGCCTTCCAAGAGGTCTAAAAGGTCGGATTTGATTCGTGGGATGACTACTTCCGTTTCTGGGTCACCCATTCGGCAATTGTATTCAATCACATAAGGATCCCCTTTCACATTGATTAAACCGAAAAATATAAATCCTTTATAGTCGATTTTTTCTTTCCCTAATCCTTTAACAGTGGGTATAATGATTTGATTTACAACTTTATCCATGAAAGCAGGCGTAGCGAAAGGCACAGGAGAAACAGCTCCCATTCCGCCGGTGTTTTCACCTAAATCTGCTTCGCCAATCCTTTTGTAATCTTTTGCTTCAGGTAACAATTTGTAGGAAATACCATCGGTTACCACAAAAACGGAAAGCTCAATGCCTTTAAGAAATTGTTCAATCACTACCGTTTTACTTGCATCGCCGAATTTTTCGTCCAACAACATGTGGGTGAGTTCCTGTTCAGCGGCGACCAATTCCTCTACAATAACAACCCCTTTTCCAGCTGCTAAGCCATCAGCTTTGAGTACATAGGGAGGTTTCATGCTTCGCAAAAAATGGATGCCTTCCATCAGAGTGTCCACAGTGAAAGCTCCGTATTTTGCAGTGGGTATGTTATGTCTAAACATGAATTCTTTCGCGAAAGATTTACTGCCTTCTAACTGTGCTCCTAGCTTTGAAGGCCCAATCAATGCACATTTTTGCAAGGAAAGGTCGGTTTTAAAGAAATCAGCAATGCCATTAACCAAAGGTTCTTCAGGGCCAACGACGACCATTTCAATACCATTTTTAAGAACAAAATCTTTGATTTCAGGAAAATTTGAAAGGTTCAGGGAGACGTTTTTTCCATACTGTTTGGTGCCGGCATTGCCAGGGGCGATGAACAATTCATCAAGTATGGAACTTTGGGCTATTTTCCAAGCCAAAGCATTTTCACGACCGCCAGCTCCCAATAATAGTATTTTCATTTCTTAGCAGAAATTAAGTAGCGATTCAAACAGTGCTTTTCCGTCGACATTGCCCAACAAAACATCTGAAGCACGTTCAGGGTGTGGCATCATTCCAAAGACATTTTTCGTGGCATTTGTAACGCCTGCAATGTTTTGAACGGTACCGTTGGGATTGTGCGCTTCGTCAATTTTACCATCGACTCGACAATATTTGAACAAAATTTGATCGTTCGCTTGCATGTTTTCCAAGGTGTCTTCGTCAGCGTAGTAACGACCTTCTCCATGCGCAATCGGAATTTTATACACTTCATTTTTCACCAAGCCTTTGGTTATTGGACTGTTGAGGGTGTTGGGTGTGATGTAAACATTTTTGCAAATAAACTTTTGGTTGGCATTGTGAAGCAAGGCACCCGGAAGCAATCCGCTTTCCGTAAGAATTTGAAAACCATTGCAAATGCCCAAAACATATCCTCCTTTTCCAGCATGCTGGATGACTTCGTTCATAATGGGAGAGAATTTAGCAATGGCACCGGATCGTAAATAATCGCCGTAGGAAAATCCTCCGGGCAATACGACCATGTCAACGCCTTGTAAATCTGTGTCTTTGTGCCAAAGTGAAACCACTTCTTGACCTAAAACATCCTTTAAAACATATACCATGTCCTGGTCACAATTGGATCCAGGAAAAGTTACCACACCAAATTTCATAGTTAAATTTCTTGTGCAAAGTTACTATTTTATGGGTAAGGATGTTCGATTGTGAAAACCTAATGTATCATTTTAAGGCATTTGTATAAAACAAAAAGGGCAAAAACGAATTCGTTTTT
>RFQZ01000022.1 GCA_009924735.1 Flavobacteriia bacterium
GAGGAATTTCGCTGAATGGAGGATATACACATTGGCAAACAAATCAAGAGCGTATTAGAATCCAGGGGAATTTCTGTAACAGAATTTGCAAAACGCATTAATAAATCAAGAGAGAATATTTATTCTATTTTTACAAGAAAAACCATAGATACGGGGTTACTTCAAACCATCTCGAGGGTACTCGAATATGATTTTTTTATGCATCTGAGTACAACCCATTATCAACTTGTGGAAGAAATTCAAATTTTAAAAGAAGAAAACCGGCTTTTAAAGGATTATAACAAGCTGCTGAAGAAAGTGAGCAAGTAGTGATTTTGACCCTTTATAATCTTACCTCCCCCATTCGACGTCATTTCGCTGCGCTGCATTTTGCTCAGGGGTCGGTTAATATTTCCCTAGAAGCGGGTAAAATTCCAAAACGGCGGCTGAGCGCTTTGTAATCAGCCAGGCGAAACTGAAAATTCAAATAAGGCATAATGTTCACCCTCCTTGGTCTACCTTCCTCCAGCCGTCGGACACGGTTAGGGAGTAGAATTCATCCTCTTACCTCCCCCATTTGACGTCATTTCGCTTCGCTGCATTTTGCTCAGGGGTCGGTTAATATTTCCCTAAGCCCCGTTTTAGCACCTAGGGTAAGGCATTTACGCGGTTAAAATGCCTCTGGAAATTACAATCTTTTGCACTTCTGAGGTCCCTTCATAAATCTGGGTAATTTTGGCATCGCGCATCAAACGTTCAACGTGGTATTCTTTTACAAAACCATAGCCACCATGAATTTGTACCGCTTCAACGGTTTGTGTCATTGCCACTTTAGAAGCGTACAATTTTGCCATGGCACCCGATTGGTCATAGTTTCTACCGTTGTCTTTATCCAACGCTGATTTATACACCAACAATCGAGCAGCCTCAATTTCAGTAGCCATGTCAGCCAACTTGAAAGCAATTGCTTGGTGCTTGTAGATCTCTTTTCCGAAAGCCTTTCTTTCTTTTGCATACGCAGCAGATAACTCGAATCCACCTGCGGCAATTCCCAATGCTTGGGCAGCAATCCCGATTCTTCCACCGCTCAATACTTTCATCGCGAATTTGAATCCGAAACCATCTTCACCAATTCTGTTTTCTTTCGGAACTTTTACATCATTGAACAACAATGTATGGGTATCACTTCCGCGAATTCCCAATTTATCTTCTTTGGCACCTATGATAAAACCGTCCATGCCTCTTTCAATGATCAAAGCATTGATTCCTTTGTGTCCTAATTCCACATTGGTTTGTGCAATCACTAAATAAATGGAAGCAGTAGACCCATTGGTAATCCAATTCTTTGTACCATTCAATACATAATGATCTCCGTGGTCAATTGCAGTGGTACGTTGTGAAGTTGCATCTGAACCTGCTTCGGGCTCTGAAAGGCAAAACGCGCCAATTTTCTCTCCTTTTGCCAAAGGAACCAAATACTTTTCTTTTTGTTCTTCGGTACCAAAAGTTTCTAACCCCCAGCATACCAATGAGTTGTTTACAGACATGCATACAGAAGCAGAAGCATCGACTTTAGAAATCTCCTCCATCGCCAACACATAGGAAAGGGTATCCATACCACTACCGCCGTATTTCGAATCTACCATCATTCCCATAAATCCCAATTCTCCCAACTGTTTCATTTCCTCTGTAGGAAATTTTTGCAAGTTGTCGCGCTCAATTACGCCTGGTTTTAATACGTTTTGGGCAAAATCTCTCGCCGCTTCTTTCACTGCTAAATGCTCCTCTGTTAATTCAAAATGCATATTAATCTTGATTAGATTTTTACTTTTACAAAAGTAATTGATTTTTCGTTTTGTAACCACATTTATGACTAAAACCATAAGGCTTATCGGATTGATGTCTGGAACTTCACTCGACGGATTGGATGTCGCGCATGTTGAATTTATCATAACGGGGGAACACTACACTTTTCAACTCATCCATTCAAAAACCTACGTACTTCCTGAATCCATTAAACACACACTCGAAAACATTCCCAACGCATTGGCACATGCTGTTTTTAAACTGAACCAAGAAATAGGAATTCACTATGCCGATTGTGTGAATGCTTTTATCTCGGAACATCGCATCGAAAAAAATACCCTTGCAGCCATTGCCTCTCACGGCCAAACCGTCTTTCATCAACCCCATCTTGGGTACACCGTCCAATTGGGTTGTGGGACCACCCTGGCCTATCACACCGGAATCCAAGTGATAAACAACTTTCGGGCTTTAGACATTGCTGCAGGTGGACAAGGCGCACCACTCGTGCCGATTGGAGACCATCTGCTTTTTCAAGGCCTCGCTGAAGGATTTTTAAACATCGGGGGATTTGCAAACCTATCCTTTGTGCGCGACACTAAAAATGTTGCCTATGACATCGGTCCTGGAAATTTACCTCTAAATGCCTATGCCCAAAAACTTGGCTTTGCGTACGATGACAATGGACAATTAAGTAAATCGGGAACCATAAATCAAACCCTACTTGCTGACTTGAATAACCTGGCCTATTACGGTTTGGCTGCACCAAAATCCTTGGGTACGGAATGGTTGGTGAATTCCTTTTATCCTTTGATTCCAAATGACCTGGACCCTCACAGCGTAATCGCAACCTTGTGTGAGCACATAGCGCAAAGGATTGCCCAGGAAATCAATCACCACAAACTGGAAAGCATTTATGTTACCGGCGGCGGTGCGCACAACACGTATTTGTTGGATAGAATTCAAAACTACACGAGCTGTAAATGGATCATTCCCAACAAGGAAATCATTGATTTTAAGGAAGCCATCATCTTTGCTTTTTTGGGTTTGCGCTATTTGGAAGGCAAGCACAATGCCTTAGCCTCGGTCACAGGAGCCCAAAAAAATGTGTGTGGTGGAAGCCTACATCTTCCTTGCTAAGGTTTATTCACACTTGTGATGTTGGAAAAATATCCAACACTCGGAAAATCAATGGACATTCAAAGTAACTTTAACGTCAGAAAAAACACAACCACGCCATGATTGAATTATTAAAAAACTTTGAGAACAAACGTCCAGAAATCGTTTTTGAATGGAAGGATCCTGAAACCGAAGCTGTTGGATGGGTGGTAATCAATAGTTTACGTGGCGGAGCAGCAGGGGGAGGCACACGGATGCGCATTGGATTAGACAAACGCGAGGTTGAATCCTTGGCAAAAACCATGGAAGTAAAATTTACCGTTGCTGGTCCTGCGATTGGCGGCGCGAAATCCGGAATTTGCTTTGACCCCAACGACCCAAGAAAGGAAGGCGTTTTGCGGAGGTGGTTTGCAGCGGTTACGCCTTTACTGAAAACCTACTACGGTACAGGGGGAGATTTAAACGTAGATGAAATTCACGAAGTAATTCCAATCACATCATCCTGCGGTGTTTTACATCCCCAAGAAGGTGTATTCAATGGCCATTTTAAACCGAATGAAACCGATAAAATGAACCGCATCGGTCAGTTGCAAAAGGGGGTACTAAAAAACATTACATCGGATGTATTAAGTCCGGACCCTTCGCGAAACTTCGTGGTAGCGGACATGATAACAGGATACGGTGTAGCGGTTTCCATTCAACATTATTACAGAATTTGGGGCGGATCGCTGAAAGACAAGAAGGTCTTAATCCAGGGATGGGGGAACGTGGGTTCTGCAGCAGCATTTTACCTATCTCAAGCAGGGGCAAAAGTAGTTGGAATCATTGACCGAGTGGGTGGGCTTCTCAACGAGGAAGGATTTTCATTCGAAGAAATACGTAAGCTTTTTTTGGAGAAAAATGGAAATACCCTTACGCATCCCAATTTGCTTTCCTACGAAGAAATCAATGAGAAAATTTGGGACATGCCTGCAGATATTTTTGTGCCTTGTGCTGGAAGCCGCATGATCACAATGGACCAATTAAAAAGAATGCTTCAAGGTAAAGTTCAGGTAATCTCTTCCGGAGCCAATGTTCCTTTTGCAGACCCAGAGATTTTCTTCGGCGCCATAGCAGAATACGCCGATGAACATTTGTCACTCATTCCTGATTTTATTGCCAATTGCGGAATGGCCAGGGTTTTTGCCTATTTGATGGGTACAGATTTACCTGAATTGGAAGAATCATTGATATTCAACGACACGGAGAAAATCATTTCTGATGCTTTAGAAAAGGTTCATGCATCGAACCCTTCCGCTCATAAGATCGCGAATGCGGCCTTTGAAATCGCATTAAAGCAACTTACGTAAATGAACATCGTAACCTTCAGGCTAGCCAATGTTGTAACTTTTTAATTCTAATGACGATATAACCATTATGGCAACAATTCAACCTAACCAAAATTGGTATGTTCATAGCAATCCAAAAGATGTCCGTAACAGTCTTATCATTTCGACGGGGTCCATTTTGTTGTTGGTTTTACTCTTGTTTCTCATCACCTACACAACCCCTGACCCACCGCCCGTAGCGCACCTATTGTTAGAGGAAGAGGTTTTGCAAGATGTTGAGGTTGAAGCTTTGTTAATTGCAGATGGGGGTTCAGCAGAAGGTGGGGGAACTCCTTCCAACGATGAACGTTCTGAACCCATGGAACAAACCGAACAACATTTAACCTACAAAGGACAAGAACCCATTCAAAGTGGGAAATCAAACCACACCACAGGCAACAATGCCAACAACCCTTCAAGTTCACCACACAAAGCAAACAATCCTTTTGGAGACGGAGGCACCGGAGGGGGCGAAAGTGGCGGAAATGGAAGCTTGTTTGGGAATGGAAATGGTACCGGTGGCGAAGGAAACGGTGAAGGCGATGGGTATGGCGATGGCCGTGATAGAATTCGAATCAATGACCCAGTTCTCCCAAAATACAATACAGACATCGACCTTAAGGTGCATTTGAAACTTACCGTTTCAGGATCAGGTGATGTAACCAATGCCGTCTGCATTAAATCTAAAACCACCACAACTGACCAATCCATCATAAACGATGTGGTTCGACAAGTCATCAAGCAAGTGCGTTATAAAAAGGACCCCAAAGACCGTCCTGCATTTTGCTTTTTCACCGTGAAAGTGAATGCCAACTAAGTATTCCATTTCCATTCAATGGTTATTCCAACAATTTCCATCTTACCAAAACCTTGGAGCTCAAGCGTATAAACCCGGGCTCGAAAACACCCGGAACATTTTAGCGCACTTTGGAAATCCTGAAAAAGACTTAACCTTCATACACGTTGCGGGGACCAACGGAAAGGGATCAACGTGTGCGTTTATCCATTCATTTCTTCAACAAAAAGGGTTGAAAGTTGGCCTGTTTACTTCACCCCACTTGGTAGATTTTCGGGAGCGAATACGCATCAACGGAAAAGCAATATCTGAAACGGAGGTCATTGATTTTATTGAGCAGGTTCGTCCATTGGAATTGAACCTTTCCTTTTTCGAGATCACCTTGGCGATGGCTTTGGTTTATTTCAAAGAACAAGGATGCGATTATGTGGTACTCGAAACCGGTTTGGGAGGTAGGCTCGACGCTACCAATGTTGTTACCCCTGCCCTTTCGATCATCACCAACATTGGATTTGACCATCAAGCCTTTTTGGGAAATACCTTAGCGGAAATCGCATCAGAAAAAGCAGGAATCATTAAACCGGGCATCCCTGTGATTTGCGGAGAAGAAAATCCAGCGCTTCAATCGGTATTCAAACAAAAAGCAGAAGCAGAAGGAGCACCCATCTACTTCAGTAACCGCAGAATCACAGACGAAGAAAATTTACTCCCCTCCTACCAACGTAAAAATGCTGCCTTGGCAATGGAGGGACTTTCCTTATTGGGATTCGATGTGATGGCATTTGATGTCATTGAAACCTGGAAAACATTGTTTCCGCAAACCGGATTCATGGGCCGATTGTTTCCATCGCCAACCCTACCGAACGTATGGTATGACGCTTCACACAATGCCGAAGGATTCAATACGACCTTAGCATCATTGGCAGAAATGGGAATCACAAAACCGCTGGTTGTTTTTGGGGCATCCAACGACAAATCGCTTGCGCATGTAATTGAAAGCCGAAATAAGGTCGAACATTGGTATTTCTCTGAATTCAGCAATACGCGAAGTTACCGCACCTCTGAACTTAAGGATACCATTGCATCTTTGGGATTTGAAACGTATGAAATTTTTCAAGATGTGAATGACGCCATCCTCGAAGCGATAAACAAACGAAGTGAAGGGCAAGGCATTCTCGTTACTGGAAGTTTCTTTTTACTGAGTGATTGTAAAGAAATACAGCAGTTGATGCGCCATCAATTGGCCCAATGAATTACCTTTTTGGTGTCAAAAAAGTCTTCCTCGAAGTGGTTTTTTAAGGGATGTTCTACAATCTTTCCTTTAAGTCCTTTGAACTCATCGCTAAGGTCCCCGCCTTTTAGGTAAAGAATCCCAAAGGGAAACCCATCCTCGTCCTTGCCTTTCTTGATTTTATCTCTTACCCATTCCACAAAGACGGGCATGGCTGTAACCGCACGCGAAACCACAAAATCAAACATCCCAGGGATTTGTTCTGCCCTTGCATGATGACCTGTAACATTAGATAATCCCAAAGCTGAAGCAACTTCGTTAACGACTTTGATTTTTTTACCTATGGAATCTACCAATACGAATTCCGTTTCTGGAAAAAGGATGGCCAATGGAATCCCTGGAAATCCACCGCCTGTACCTACATCCAACACCTTCATGCCGGGTTTAAACCCATATACTTTTGCAATGCCAAGGGAATGGAGTACGTGGCGTTCATAAAAATTATCGGTGTCTTTCCGCGAGATGACATTGATTTGTTCATTCCAGAACCGATACAACGCTAACAATGCTTGGAATTGATGTCTTTGCTGTTCGCTTATATCTGGGAAGTAATGTACAATCCTGTCCACATCAAATGGTATCCCTGGTTTTTTCCATCATGTTTGCTAAGAAATCTCTTGCGCGAAACAATTGTGCTTTCACGGTTCCGAGTGGCAGATTTAATTCTACGGCAATTTCTTCGTAGCTCAATTCCTCAAAATATCTTTTTTCGACCAGTTCGCGGTACCTCGGCTTCAGTTTGCTTACCAATAAGCGCATGTGTAAGACCTTTTGATCGTAGATCAAGGATTCCTCTGGGTTATTTACGTTTGCTTTCGCATCAATGCGCATGGTTCCCCCATTGGAGGTTTGAATGCCGCTGTCCATAGATAAAACATGAACTCTTTTCTTTCGGATGAAATCGATGCAATTGTTTGAAGCAATTTTAAACAACCAGGTACTGAAGGCAAAGCTAGGGGAATATTGATCGATTCTGTTAAACGCTTTTCCAAAGGCCTCCAAGGTTAAATCCTCCGCATCATCTGCGTTTTTTACCATTTTCAGCATCATATAATAAATCGATTCTCGGTAACGATCCATCAGCTCCGCATAAGCAGATTGCTCGCCTTTTTTTGCGGCTTCAACAAGAATATAATCCTTTTGAGCTTTTTCAGATAAGTGTTCGGTCGTTACCATTTATTTTTCGGTTTTCTTAATTGCGTTACATAAACCACTGGAATCGAAATCGCGTACATTAAATCCCAAAAAGGAAAAAACAAAGCGAGTCCTTTTTCATCCAATTTTACCATTGCTTTTCCTTGTATCCACCATTTTAGCAAAAGGATAAAAACCATGGCTGGGCATGAAAATATCCAATTTTCATCCAACAACGACAAAATAACAAAGGAAACGTGGAGTAAAAACAAGCTCATCGGATATATTCCTAACAACGCTTTTTTGAAAACCTTGTAATTACCCGCTGTTGTATAATGTCTTGCCTTTTGATGCAACCAATCTTTTAATGATTTTTGCGCACCAGAGGGACAAAAGGAATTGGGGTGTATCTGAATTTTTGCTTGGGTTTTGTTCGCTGCATCTTGGACAAACAAGTCATCATCACCTGAAGAGATGTGGCTGTGGGCGTTAAATCCATTCACCGAATTGTACACCTTTCTTGAATATGCGATGTTGCGTCCCACGCCCATATATGGAATGTTAGCCAGCGCAAAGGAAAAATAATTCATTCCAATCCATGTGGCATCGAAACGAAAACACCTGTTTAGAAATCCTTTTTCCTTGAAAAGAGGTCCAAAGCCCAACACCAATTCATGGGAATCAGAAAAGGAGGAGGCCATTAAACGCAACCAATCTGTAGAGGCGGGCCTACAATCGGCATCGGTAAAAAGAAAATGGTCATACTGCGCTTGTTCAATCCCCACAGACAGAGGGTATTTTTTTCCATGCAGCTGGGCGCTGTAGTCATTCAACTCAATCAAACGAAGGTTGGTGTGGGAGGATTGAAATTTTTCAACGACTTGTTTACTCTCATCTTGAGAATGGTTGTTGACAATGATGATTTCGAATGTGGGATAGGATTGCTTTAGCAACATCGGAAGAAGAACAGATAGGTTTTCTTGCTCGTTCCGTGCCGCAACGATGATGCTTACTGAGGGCGTGAAAGGTGAAGTGTTTGCTTTGGATTTATAAAAGGCAAGCCTTCCAAAAAGCAATGTCACGAACAAGAATTGAATGAAAAAAGTAGTGACAAAAAGGATTTGAGACCCGGTTACCAACCAATTTGGTGCATCTAAAATCCACATGAGGTCTAGTTTTATACAAAGATGGGGGTGGTTTACAAATAGCAGTATCTTTACGCCGGGTATTTATTAACATTGTTATGCACTTTGAAAAAATTCTAACGGACACACAAAGCAAGGCGCGACTGGGCAGGTTGCATACAGACCATGGAATGATTGAAACGCCCATTTTTATGCCTGTAGGTACGGCAGGAAGTGTTAAAGCGGTTCATCAACAAGAATTAAGGGAAGACATTAATGCACAAATCATTCTTGGGAACACGTATCATTTATATTTGAGACCTGGCATTGAGGTTTTGGAAAAAGCGGGTGGACTTCACCAGTTTATGAATTGGGAGCGCCCCATCCTTACAGACAGCGGAGGGTATCAGGTGTATTCCCTAGCGGGTACGCGAAAAATCATGGAGGACGGGGTACGTTTTCAATCCCATTTGGATGGCAGTTACCATTTGTTCACGCCAGAATTTGCCATCGACATTCAACGAAGCATTGGTGCAGATATCATTATGGCCTTTGATGAGTGTACACCTTACCCCTGTGATTACACGTATGCAAAAGAATCCTTGAAATTGACCCACAATTGGTTAAAGCGATGCTTTACCCGCATGGATGAAACCGAGCCAAAATATGGGTATAACCAGACTTTGTTTCCAATTGTTCAAGGCAGTGTTTATAAAGATTTGAGGACTGAATCCGCAGAATTTATGTCTGATTTTGGTGACGTTGGCATTGCCATAGGAGGATTGTCCGTTGGTGAACCCGAAGATGAGCTCTATGCCATGACCGACATTGTCACCGACATCTTACCGAAGGAAAAGGCACGCTATCTTATGGGGGTTGGTACACCATGGAATCTCCTCGAATGCATTGCTTTGGGAATCGATATGTTCGATTGTGTAATGCCAAGTCGAAATGCGCGACACGGGATGCTCTATACCTGGGAAGGAACCATCAACATCAAAAATGAAAAATGGGCAATGGATTTTAGTCCGCTTCAAGAAAACAGCACGGTTTGGGTGGATCGCGTATATTCAAAAGCCTATTTAAGACATTTGATCAAATGTCAAGAAATTTTAGGATTTCAAATCGCAACCATTCACAATTTGTCCTTTTACCTCGAACTAATGACGGCCGCAAGGAAGCACATTGCCGAGGGTGATTTTATGGAATGGAAAAATACCGTGGTTAAAAAGCTTTCTCAAAGATTGTAATGCTGAAGATTCTCGATAAATACATCATCCGTAAATTCCTAAGCACTTTTTTTTTCATGCTTGGAATCATCATGTTGTTTGCAATGGTGTTCGATGTTTCAGAAAAACTCAGTGAGTTCATTTCCAACAAAGCGCCCGTTTCAGCGATTATCTTTGAATACTATGTAAGTTTTTTACTTTTCCACGGGAACATGTTTTCTTCGATGATTGTTTTTATTTCGGTCATCTGGTTTACGGCGAAGATGGCACAAGACACGGAGATCATTCCGATGTGGTTCTCAGGAAAGCCCATTACAAGGTTTCTTCGACCTTACATGATTTCAGCGACCGTGCTCATGGTCCTTTCCTTGTTGCTGAATCATTTTATTGTCCCCACTGCGAACAAGCTTAGGCTGGGGTTTGAGGAAAAATATTACCGGGATGTGATGATGGTTGAAAATTACCATGCAGATTATCCTGGGAACAAATCAGTTTATTTTTCAAATTATACGAACGAAGAAGGTAGGGTCACGAACTTTGTGTTTCAAGAATGGAGCGACACTAATCAACCGGTGTTTTTTCTAAAGGCGGATGAGGCTTACAACTTACCGGGCACCCACAGCTGGAAATTAAAGCAGGTGTATTTTAAAACCTTTGATTTCCCAAAAGGTAAATTAACATTTCGGGCAAAAATGGACACGACCTTAGATTTTTCCATGGGAGAGATGGCCCAGCGAGAGAATGTAGCGGAAACCATGACGTATTTCGAGTTGAAATCCATGATTGCACGAGAGAAAATCAAAGGATCAGACCGCGTTCCCTATTACGAGATTGAGATGTACCAACGCACATCCTATCCCTTTGCGACCTATATACTCACGATCATTGGTGTTTCGGTCGCTTCCAGAAAAAAACGGGGTGGCATTGGGGTAAACATTGCCATTGGGTTAGGCTTTGTGTTTATCTATATTTTCGCAATGAAAATCATGGCAGTTGCTGCGCTGAACGTTGGACTCCCTGCATACATTGCGGTATGGATACCAAATTTCTTATTTGGATTGGTTGCCCTGGTTCTGTTTCGAACCTCTCAAAAATAGCGTAATACGCTTCAATGAAGTTCTTTTCTTATTTCAAGATTTCGCCGTTGGCATCCATTTGAATTTCCTTATGTTTACAGCCTTTTTTCAATTCGATTTCAAAATATCTTCCCTTCATCACATGTTCAACTTCTTCTATTTCTACCAATTTATACTTTGGATAGGACTTTTGAACAAGTTGTGAAATCCTCAAGGGCAACGTTTCAATAGACATAGCGATTTCTGTTTCTTGCCACTTCCCATTTTCACCAAAGACAGCGGAAGTTTCCTTTCCATTCATCACAAAATCAGCTTCCCATAATTCACCCTCTTTTTCCCATATCACATTTGACGAAACCGTAAAACGTTCTTGAAATGCAATCAAAACCTCATTGGGAGGCGTTTCAGCAAATGCAGAGGAGACTGCTATGAACATTCCAAGGGTAAAGGCTAAATTTTTCATCATTTAAATTTTATTAGAATTACTTATTTGTACAAGGTCCTCTTAACAGCCTTAATCACACGATCCACATTGGGAAGCGCTTCATCAATTAAGGTTGGAGAAAAAGCAAAAGGGGTATCTGTTTGGGTCACTCGTTCTACGGGCGCATCTAAGAAATCAAACGCATAGCGTTGCAAGTGGTAGGCAATTTCTGAAGAGATGCTCGCCAAAGGCCAAGATTCTTCAACGATTACACAACGGTTGGTTTTTCTCACTGATTCCACCACTGTTTTGTAATCCAGCGGGCGAATTGTTCTCAAATCAATGATTTCAACACTGATGTTTTCTTTTGCCAATTCTTCCGCAGCGGCTTGAGCCACTTTAATGATTTTTCCAAAAGACACAATGGTAACATCGGTCCCTTTTCTTATGACATTTGCAACCCCAATTGGAATGATAAATTCTCCTTCGGGAACTTCCCCTTTTTCACCGTACATTTTTTCAGATTCAAGAAAAACGACTGGATCCTCATCGCGAATGGCGGCTTTCAACAATCCTTTGGCATCCGCAGGATTTGAGGGTGTGATTACCTTTAAACCAGGTACATGTGCATAGAACGCTTCAAAACTTTGCGAGTGGGTTGCAGCGAGCTGTCCGGCTGTTCCGTTTCCTCCTCGAAATACGATGGGACAATGGTATTGACCACCTGACATCTGAAGCATTTTTGCGGCTGAATTTATAATTTGATCCGCGGCCAAGATGGCAAAATTCCACGTCATGAATTCAACTATGGGACGAAGGCCATTCATGGAAGCACCTACGGCAATTCCTGTAAAACCAAGTTCAGCAATTGGCGTATCGATCACCCTTTTGGGACCAAACTCATCCAACATTCCTTGCGAAACTTTGTAGGCTCCATTGTATTCTGCCACTTCTTCACCCAAGAGAAACACACTGTGGTCTCTTCTCATTTCTTCAGACATTGCCTCTCTGAGGGCTTCGCGAAATTGAAGTACTTTCATTTGATAAAAATTTGAATGCGCGTAAAGTTAATAATCTATTGACAAAATTCCGCAATTATGCAGCCTTTAATCGATTGAGTTTTGTCTTATTAAATGCAGCCATTGCATAGGCTTCATCCACATGAAATTTCTTTTTCTGGCTTGAGGGAAGTTCATACATAGCTTCCATGAAAATGGCTTCACAAATGGAACGTAAGCCCCTTGCTCCCAATTTCAATTCAATCGCTTTGTCGACGATAAAATCCAGGACTTTTTGGTCAAAGGTGAGTGTGATGCCATCGAGTTCAAAAACGCGGACAAACTGTTTCATCAGGGCATTTTTGGGTTCTGTTAGGATTCTTCTCAAGGCCTTTTTATCCAAGGGCTCCAAATAACTCAACACAGGAAACCTTCCTATTAACTCTGGAATCAAGCCAAACCCGCGCAAGTCTGCAGGAGAAATGTATTGAAGCAGTTCATTTTGTTCCACCTTATCATCGGAGCCATTTCTAAATCCAATGATGTTTTTATTGATGCGGGTGGCGATTAAATTCTCGATGCCGTCGAAGGCTCCACCACAGATAAAGAGAATGTTTTTTGTATCAACGGGAATCATTTTTTGATCCGGATGCTTTCTTCCACCTTGGGGCGGCACATTTACAATGGTACCTTCAAGTAATTTCAATAGCGCTTGTTGTACACCTTCGCCTGAAACATCTCTTGTAATGGAAGGATTGTCACTTTTACGTGCAATTTTATCAATTTCGTCAATAAAAACGATGCCTTTTTGGGCTTTGTCTACGTTGTAATCTGCGCCTTGAAGCAAACGTGTTAGGATGCTCTCAACGTCTTCACCGACATACCCCGCTTCTGTCAGCACAGTCGCATCTACGATGCAAAACGGTACCTTAAGCAATCGAGCAATGGTTTTGGCAAGTAAAGTCTTTCCGGTACCTGTACGACCTACCAAAATGATGTTAGACTTTTCAATTTCTACTTCATTCGCATCGTTTTGGTCCAATAAGCGCTTGTAGTGGTTGTACACAGCGACACTCAGTACTTTCTTTGCAGCATCTTGTCCAATGACGTATTCATCGACCTTGGCTTTAAGTTCTTTGGGTTTTAGGGGATTGATTTCGACCCCTTCCTCCACGGCTTTGTGGACCGTATTTTTACTTTCTTCGGTGATGATTCGATTCGCTTGCACGACGCAAGATTCACAAATGTGACCAGAAATACCGGCGATAAGAATAGAAGGTTCGGCGACTTTTTTACCGCAAAACGAACATTCGGAAATAACTTTAGGCATGTTATTTTGGATTTCTCAACAACACCTCATCAACCATCCCATAAGCTTTCGCTTCTTCTGAAGTCATCCAATAATCACGGTCTGAATCTCCCCAAACTTTTTCATAATCTTGTTTAGAATGTTTCGCGATGATGTCGTACAATTCTTTTTTCAACTTTTGAATTTCTCTCGCGGTGATTTCGATGTCAGAGGCTTGTCCTTGTGCGCCCCCAAGCGGTTGGTGAATCATCACACGTGAATGCTTTAATGCACTTCGTTTTCCTTCCGCACCTGCACACAAAAGAACCGCTCCCATGGACGCTGCCATCCCTGTACAAATGGTTGCCACATCTGGACGAATGTATTGCATGGTGTCATAGATACCCAATCCTGCATAAACAGATCCTCCTGGCGAATTAAGGTAAATTTGAATGTCTTTTTTCGCATCTGCGGATTCCAAGAACAATAACTGTGCATTGATGATGTTGGCAACTTGGTCGTTGATTCCAGTCCCTAAAAAAATGATTCTATCCATCATTAAGCGTGAAAAGACGTCCATTTGTGTCATGTTCAACGGTCGTTCCTCGATAATATACGGGGTTAAGGAAGATTCAATGTAATGGTCCACCACCATACTGTTAAGACCCATGTGCATCGTCGCAAACTTTTTAAACTCTTTTCCGTCAATCATTTTTGAATATTTTATTTTTCAAAATTAACCAAAAGCATTGATTGGATACGCATTTGCCTTCGTATTTTTATACAAAATGAAAAGTCCCCATTTAATTTGCAATTCCCGCGTCCTCTTCTCTCCTTTAAACTGGGGAATGGGACATGTGGGAAGGTCGATTCCACTCTTGCAGCAATTGATAAAACAGGGCAATACAGTGTTCATTGCTTGTAACGAAGACCAAAAAATCTTTTACCGATGCTACTTTGATTCGATTCCATTTATCGACCATGCTGGGTACGCTTTTCAATTTAAACACTCAGGATTTTCGAAAATAAAGTTTCTAACAACCCTCCCAACCCTGGTTTCCCAACATTTGAAAGAATTAAAAGAGGTGAAAAAATGGGTTCATGCACATCAAATCGACTTTGTGATTTCCGACCAACGGTATGGGTTTCGGTGTTCATCGTGTACATCTGTCATTGTTACCCATCAAGCAACGCTTCCCTTGCCCAGAACTTACTTCCCATTGCAAGTCCTTAACACGTATTTACTAAAGAAATTCGATGTCTGCTGGATTGTTGACGATGCTTCAAATGCTACTGCTGGAAAACTTTCAAAAACCAAGCTTAAAAATGCGCATTTCATTGGTATGTTGTCGCGGTTTAAGGGAAGACAAATCAGAGAAAAAAAGGACAGTAAAATACTTTTATTGAACGGTCCCAAAGAATTTCATCCGCTCCTATTGGACACCTTCCTTTCAAAGCACCCACAGATTGACACCCTCATTGGCGATGTACTGAATCCAACCATTGAAAGCATGCATATGATTAGGTCAAACGACTGGACGGCGATTGATAAAGCGATGGAATCGGCTAAAAAGATTTACAGTTTTTGTGGCTATTCGACGAAGATGGATGTTTTCTTCTTGGGATGTGAATGGGAGTGCATTCCTACGCCTGGGCAATGGGAACAAGAGTATCTATACAGCCTAAAAACAAAAAAGCCCCAATAAAGGGGCTTTTACTATTTCTATAAGGTCTTATTTCACAACAGAAGTGAAGCTTGGGTCTGCCATGAATTTAATGAACTCACGGTCTTTACCAGCTTTCTCAGCATATTTTGCATTTTTCGCGATGGCTGATTTAAGGTTGCTAACCACTGCATCTACACCAGAATTACTTCTTGCAGCGATGATTGCTTTTAGGTAGTAGCCATCTGCAGATTCTTTATCTGAACTTGCTGCCAATGTTTTGCTTGCATCATCTAATTTGGTACTTAAAACTTGCGCCAATGCTTTGTTAAAAGAAGCATTCGTTCCAAAAGAAGTAACCGCAGTTGAATATTTTCCTTCAAGTACCATGATGATGGCATTATTGTATGCTACTTCAGCGCTTTTGTCTTTTACTTGGCCTAAAAGTTTTTTGGCACCTTTACGGTCACTTTGAGACATAAGGACACCTGCCAAATTGTTTTTAGAATAGTTATTGTCTTTAAGGTTCAACGCTTTCTCCAAGTTCGTTTTGGCTTTGCTTGTATTGTTCAACATAAAAGCTGCTGCTCCTGCATTGTTAAATGCCCTTGAATCTTCTGGATAAGCCATGGTAGCCGCATCGTAAATTTTAGCTCTTTCGTTGATGTCTTTTACAAGGGTTCCTGCGGTAAAGATCAACTCATCCGCTGACATTGCAGAAGGATTTGACATTGCTTTTGATTTTAATTCATCGTCTGATAAACCTTGCTCTGTGTAGTTTACAGTCACAATGGAACGACGGATTTTAGGGAAAACATCTTTTTCCAATTGGCTAAATGTTTTTCCAAGGTCCTTCATTTGCGCTTCTCTTTGTTTCGGATCGTTGGTCATGGTTAACACACGTAGAAACAAATCTTTGTCCGCTTGGCTAATGGTTGCTGTACGGTTCAACTGCTCTTTAAATCCTTCAAAATCCTCACCCATACCATTCGTAACATATACATTAGAATCTGCAAGGATGGTAAGTTTTTGTTTTTTCATCAGTTCCATAAATGCTGTACGACCTGATTTAGATCTTGCAGCGGAAAGGTTCCCGTTGAAATCTTCTTCACCATCTGGGGATGCATATCCCTTAACGTCGATGGAATTAATTTTAATTTTTGGATTTGATTGTGCTGCGATTACCCAATTTACTAAATCTGTGATGTCTTTGTCTTTCAATTCTGTTGGACGAAGGTCAGATTTTCCTTTAAGGTAGTTGATTTCAGCAGAAACTGTTTTTTCAAATGACCTTTGGATTTCATTGGTTTCGAAAAGCATTTTGAAATTCGTTTGAACCAAAAGCGGTGTAATGATGGTTGCATCGGCCAATTTAGCCTCTGGAAGTGCATCTTTTTCTTTGGTTCCTTTGAAGATTTTCCCTGTGATTTTTAAATCCGTTGCTTCCATTGATGGATTGTAGGCAACAACATCTGTAAACGTTGCGGTTCCACCTGGTTTGAACGTAATAGACTGGCCATTACCGGTAGCTTTTTCACCTTGAATTTTCCAAGTTTCCAATTTTGTATCCCCTAAAACCGGAGTTACTTCAACACTTACTTTCTTTTTAATTCCTTTTGGTGGAATGTTAACGGTAACAGAGATTGCTACGCTGTCTCCATGCATTTCCAAAGGATTTGGGGTTGTGTTATACGTAAGGTCTTTCAATTGATCACAACTAACACTTACAAGCGCAACCGAAGCGATCAAAGACAAAAAGGTAAAGTTTTTCAAATTCATAGCAGGTTTAATTTAATTTGACGCACAAATGTAAAAATTTTATTTAACAATTCACAACGCGATGCAGATGATGTTACAATCCTTTTGAAACAAGCTCAAGCAGAGGAAGATAGACAAATTTCCGTTGGTTCCACATGGGATGAGGAACGGTTATTTCGGAATCTGAATAAGACAATTGATTGAAAAAAAGAATGTCTATGTCGATCGTTCGGTCCGAATGCTTTCCAAAATTAGTTTTCGTGTCACGTCCTAATTTCTTTTCAATGGCTTGGGTTTGCGTTAACAGCGATTTCAAATCGAGCGGAGAGGTAAGCTTAAGGCATAAGTTACAAAATGAATGTTCTGAAACGAATCCTTCCGCTTCTGAATAAAAGAAAGATGAAACCGCCACGGTTTCTCCGACGAAATCATTGAGCATGGCGATTGCTTTTTGCAGGGTCTCTTCACGGTTTCCAAGGTTGGCACCCAAACTAAGGAAGATTACATTTTGTTGTTCCATCGGAAAGATTGGATAAAAGCATCCAAATCGAGTTTCAAGTAATCCAAGGTAGGTCTTAAGCTGTCGTAGTTAGGCCGACAATTTAGCAATACTTCACCCCGAATAAAATGAGAAGTAGAATCGGTGAGGTAGAATTGGTAGTTGGTCGCTACATTGCCTTTTAAAATAAAGAAAGTGCCGAATTTTCTGTTCGCAGGATCCATTATTTGTTCAAAGTCAATCCTGTCCGCTTTAATTTTATGTTCATCGACCAGGTCGTTTGCGTCGTTTATTAAATTCGCCAGGGTATCCATGTGGTCGAAGCGCCGAGAATACAATAACAGCGTACCATTGATCAATCCAAGGTCAATTTCTTGAAAACCAAAGGCCTTGTCTGAAAGGTTGCGTTTAACATTAAACAACTTAGAAAGTTGCACTTGGTAATTCATTACGGGATTTTTCACATTGACCTCATAATAGTCATGTGCTGGAAAATCTGTTTTTAGGTAACAAGGTGGTTTTGGAACAGGGGGATTGTTTTCGCAAGCACAGCAGAAGAGCATCAAGCAAATTCCTAATCCTGCGAACTTAAAATTTCGACTTTTATCCATTTTATTCTTCTTTTATCTGAGGACTCCACGCTTAATTTCACATTACTATGAACGATAAACTCCTTGTTTTTCAATATCCTTCCTGACCTTTCCACAATAAATCCACCTAAAGTCTCAGAAGCGCCTTTGTCATTTTCAAACGCATCGCCATCTATGTCTATCACCTTGTAAAAATCCTTCAACGCTGTCCTGCCTTCAAAGAGAAAATTTTTATCGTCCAATCTTTTAAATTCGATGTCTTCTTCGTCATACTCATCGGTAATGTCTCCAACGATTTCTTCTAATATATCCTCCAAAGTAACAATTCCGTTTGCACCCCCATATTCGTCGACCACAATGGCCATGTGCATTTTAATGGTTCGAAATTCTTGTAAAAGGTCGTCGATTTTCTTGTTTTCAGGAACGAAAAAGGGTTCGCGCAACAAGGATTTCCAATCAAAATCTTCTGTTTGACCAAGAAATGGAAGGAGGTCTTTAATGTAAATGATGCCAACGATGTTGTCGGAAGTTTCTTTGTAAACCGGAATCCTTGAATATCCTGCGTCAATCACAAAGCGAATAACTTCATTGAATTTCAAATCTTCGGAAATCGCTGCTACCTCAATACGTGGGGTCATGATTTGATCCGCTTCGGTTTTCCCAAACTTAACAATCCCTTCCAAAAGTTTATGCTCATCCTCGGAGGTACTTTCTTCCTTGGTAATGGCAATGGCGTATTCAAGTTCGTCGGAGGAAATTTGGATGGATTTCTTACCCATTTTCCCTATAAAAGATGAGCCATTGAGCAGTAGCCATTTCAACCAAGAGATCGGGGGCATTCTGCGAACGTAATTCATTGGCAAGGCCATTACACGCGCAACTTTCATGGCATTTCCCGCACCATAAATTTTAGGAATTACTTCTCCCGTAATAAGAATCATCAACGTAATTCCGAAAACCTCTACCAAAAACTTGGTGGTTTCCGACTTGCCAACCATTACATCGTCGAGGATCATGGTGGATAAAATAACGATGCCGACGTTTACAAAATTGATTGAAATAAGCAGAAGTGCAATCAATTCACGGGGATTGGAAAGCAAATCAAGAATGATTTTGGAAACCTTTGAATCTTCGGCTTTCAGTTTGTCTTTTTCCGCTGGATTCAAAGAGAAGAAGGCAGATTCTGAACTGGTGGTAATGGCAGCAAGCAGCAAGAGTAAAACGATTACAACACTGTAAATGGTGTCTGCTGGAATCCAGTGTAGGTTGCTAAAAAAAGAGGATGTGGGATCGGGGGGGTCAGGCATAATTTAAATCAAAAAGGTACATTGTCGTCTGGCTTCGAATCAAAATTCGTGAGGGTAGACGATGGGTTTGAAACTTCTTTCTGGTAAGGTACTTCGGTTTTTGTTTCGCGTTCAGTCTTGGAAAGCAGTGTCAATTCATCTGCAACAACTTCCGTTGTATATCGAGCATTTCCTTCTTTATCTTGCCAGCTTCTTTTTCTTAATTTTCCTTCGATGTATACCTGGCTGCCTTTGTGAAGGTATTTTCCCGCAATCTCTGCGAGCCCTCTCCAACAAACGATGTCATGCCAATCGGTATTCTCCTTTTTTTCGCCGGTTTGCCTATCCGTGTAGGATTCCGAGGTCGCCAAAGGAAAGGATGCCACGACACTTCCATTTTCTAAATGCCTTACTTCAGGGTCTTTACCTAAATTTCCAATTAAAATTACTTTGTTTACGCTACCCATGTTTATGCTGTATAAAGCCCTCTAATGTACTATTTTTTTCTTTTGGGACTTTTTTTCGATTTGGAGACGGGTTGATTCTTTGAAATTTCAATACACTCTTCAAAAGTCAAATCTGCTGGAACACTTGTTTTAGGCAGTTTATAGTTTTCCTTGCCTATTTTAAGGTAAGCGCCATATCTTCCGTTTAAAAGAAAAACATCTGCTTGCTCAGGGAAGGATTTGATTACTTTTTCGGCATCGGATTTCTTTTTTTCTTCCACAATTTCGATGGCACGTTCAAGGGTGATTTCCATCGGGTCTTCATCCTTTGGAATGGACGCGAAGGTTTTTCCCAATTGAACATAAGGTCCAAACTTACCGATGTTCACTCGAAGCATTTCGCCCGAAAACTCTCCAAACACACGCGGCATTTTGAAAAGATCCATGGCTTCTTCCAAGGTGATGTTTGTAATGGACTGGTCCTTCATTAAAGATGCAAACAATGGTTTTTCGCCATCCACTTGTTCATCCCCAATTTGAATCATTGCACCATATCTCCCCATGCGTGCTATGACTTTCCTGCCTGACTTTGGATCCTCTCCCAAGGCCCTTTCTCCAGTAGCCCTTCCGCTGTTTTCTAAGGTTTCTTCTACATTGGCATGAAATGGTTTGTAAAAGGTTCCAAGCATGTCACTCCAAACCAAATTCTTGTTGGCAATTTTATCAAACGACTCTTCTACCTGCGCCGTAAATTGATAATCCATGATGGCTGCAAAATGTTCCACAAGAAAATTGGTCACCACGATGCCAATGTCAGTTGGAATCAAACGGTTTTTATCGGTCCCAACCGTCTCGGTTAGCGTTGTAACGGTTGTATTTTCCGGCGTCCATTGAATCTGTGCATACGCCCTTTCTTTGCCTTCTGATTCCTTTTTCATTACATAATTTCGCTTTTGGATCGTCGAAATCGTGGGTGCATAGGTGGAAGGTCGGCCAATCCCAAGCTCTTCCATTTTCTTTACCAAACTCGCCTCTGTGTAACGAGCAGGTCCACGTGTAAATCGCTGAGTAGCTTTCGCTTCCTTCAAGGCGATGGCTTCACCTGCCGCAACTTTTGGCAACAATTCGAACGTTTCATCTTCCTCATCCATATTGGTTACGGAATAAGCTTTCAAGAAACCATCAAACAAAATCACTTCACCTTTCGATACAAAATCCAATCCTTGCGGTGCGCCTGCCAAGGTGATGATGGTGCGTTCTAAATTTGCTTTCGCCATTTGACTGGCAAGGGTTCTTTTTCTAATTAAATCGTACAACCTTTGTTCTTCGCGCTCTTCGGAAACCATTTCCACCGAAAATTCTGTTGGACGTATGGCCTCATGTGCCTCTTGAGCAGATGCAGATTTCGTAGCGTATTTGGTAGGTTTGGAATACTCAGCACCGAAACGCGAGGTAATTTCAGCTTCCGCTTGTGCCAACGCTGTTTCTGATAAGTTGGTGGAGTCTGTTCGCATGTAGGTGATGTGACCTCCTTCATACAGTTTTTGGGCAACCGACATGGTCCTTGAGACGGAGAAACCTAATTTTAACGACGCCTCTTGCTGCAATGTGGAGGTTGTAAAAGGTGCAGAAGGACTGCGGGTAAAAGGTTTTTTCTCCACAGAGGACACCTGAAAAGTCGATGCGTTTAATCCAGAGACAAACGTATTGGCCTCATTTTCATCAGCCAATTGTTTACTCAATTCAGCTTTAAAATTTCCATTTGTTGCCGAGAATTGTCCAACTACCTTGAAAAAACTTTCGGATTCAAATTTAGAAATCTCTAGTTCCTTCTCAACTATTAAGCGAACGGCTACGGATTGTACCCTTCCTGCGGAAAGACTTGGTTTTACTTTTCGCCACAAAACGGGGGACAATTCAAAACCAACGATTCTGTCTAAAATTCTTCTTGCCTGCTGTGCATCTACTAAACCGATGTTTATTTTTCGTGGATTTTCAATGGCTTTAAGTACCGCTCCTTTGGTGATTTCATTAAAAGTAATTCGCTTCGTAGTCTCATCTTTTAAATTCAAAGCTTCGAACAAATGCCAAGATATTGCCTCTCCCTCACGGTCCTCATCCGTTGCCAGCCAAACCATTTCGGCAGCCTTTGCAAGTTTTTTGAGTTCGTTAACGATCTGTTTTTTGTCCTCTGAAACTTCATAGACAGGTTGAAAAGCATTTTCAATTTCAATCGACAACCCACGCTTAGAAAGGTCTCGCACATGGCCAAAACTGGATTTAACGATAAAGTCCGAACCAAGATAGGATTCAATGGTTTTGGCTTTCGCAGGGGACTCAACAATGACAAGGTTTTTGGACATAGGTTTTGAATTTCGTTACAAATTTATAACTAAAACAATGCAAAAACCGCCTTTCCCAATTAAGTAATTTCAAGACCCCTATATTTAACCTATGGTTAATTTAATTAAAAAGACACAAGTGATTTTAAAACATTTTTTTCGGACTGACATTTTGACACTCTTTACTTTTCGGTAAATTTGTACCATGAATTCTATAAACACACCCAAAGAGTTATTGGACGATGCACGGCAAGGTGAAGTGCTTCAAATGGAAGCTACGGGTACCATACCCGGAAACAAAAAGCTGTTTTTGGAGAGCTATGGTTGCCAAATGAATTTTTCTGACAGCGAGGTGGTTGCCGCAATTTTAAGTGAAAGCGGATATACCACTACACGAAATATACAAGAAGCAGATTTGGTCTTACTAAATACCTGTTCGATTCGAGAAAATGCAGAGACCCGGGTTAGAAATCGACTGACAGAGTTCAAACATAAAAAAGCGGAAAACCCAAACCTGGTCGTGGGAATTTTAGGATGTATGGCCGAACGCTTGAAGAAAAATCTGTTAGAAGAAGAAAAATTAGTGGACTTGGTTGCTGGACCTGATGCCTATCGGGATTTACCAAATTTAATTGCTGAAGTGGGTACAGGACAAAAAGCAGTAAACGTTTTATTGTCTAGAGAGGAGACCTACGCGGACATCTCTCCTGTTCGCTTGGATCAAGGAGGTATTTCTGCTTTTGTTACCATCATGAGAGGCTGCGACAACATGTGCTCTTTCTGTGTTGTGCCATTTACGCGTGGCAGAGAACGCTCCAGAGATCCCAAATCCATTGTCAAGGAATGTGAAGAATTGTTCGCTTTGGGATACCGTGAGGTCACCTTGTTGGGTCAAAACGTAGACAGTTACCGATGGAATATGAGCGCCAAAGGAGAAATCAAAATAGAAAATGAACCCACCTTAAATTTTGCAAACTTATTGGAAAACGTCGCCCTTGTTTCTCCACTGCTACGTGTTCGGTTTAGCACCTCTCATCCAAAAGACATGACCGATGAAGTCCTTGAAATGATTGCCAAACACGAGAACATTTGCAATTACATTCACTTGCCTGTACAGTCTGGAAACACCAAAGTATTGGAAAGAATGAACAGAGGGTATTCGAGGGAATGGTACCTTGAACGCATTTCGGCCATTCACAAAATCATTCCGGATTGCGCCCTATCCACCGACATTATCACAGGGTTTTGCGATGAATCTCCGGAGGAACATCAAGATACATTATCCCTAATGGATTCAGTGGTCTTCGACTATGCGTACATGTTCAAGTACTCCGAAAGACCAAAAACCTTAGCGGAACGAAAATTTGAGGACAACGTGCCAGAGGGAACCAAAGGAAATCGCCTCAACGAAATCATTGAAAAACAAAATGCGCATAGCTTGAAAAGAAACCAAGACCAAATTGGAAAAACCTTTGAGATTTTGGTTGAGGGTCCATCCAAAAGATCAGACGCGCAATTTTGTGGACGAAATTCGAGAAACAACATGGTTATCTTCGATAAGAAAAATGCGCAAAAAGGATCATACATTTCAGTAAAAATAACCCACTGTACCCAAGCTACCCTTTTCGGTGAAATTGTAGCATAAACGACCTTAAAATGAACCTTCAACAAGTCAAACAACGTTTCGGGATCGTTGGAAATTCCCTTCAGCTCAACCGCGCACTTGAAATTGCCATTCAAGTGGCTCCTACAGACATTTCAATCTTGGTTACAGGCGAAAGTGGGACAGGAAAGGAAATCATTCCCCAAGTCATTCACCATTTAAGTGCCCGAAAACATAAAGAATACATTGCCGTCAACTGTGGCGCCATTCCCGAAGGAACGATCGACTCAGAATTGTTTGGCCACGAAAAAGGCAGCTTTACAGGGGCTGCAGGTAGCCGTCAAGGTTACTTCGAGGTGGCGAATGGAGGCACAATCTTTTTGGACGAGGTCGCGGAATTACCCATGCAAACCCAAGTGCGATTGCTTAGGGTGTTGGAAACAGGAGAATTTATTCGTGTTGGAGCTTCGAAGGCAATAAAAACAAATGTTCGGGTGGTCGCTGCAACCAATGAAAACATGCAGAAAGCCATCGCCAGCGGTAAATTCAGGGAAGACCTCTACTACCGATTGAATACCATACCCATTCAACTGCCCGCTTTGCGTGAACGAGGAGAGGACATTCATTTGATATTTAGAAAATTCGCCGTCGATTTTGCAGATAAATACAGAATGCCCGGCATAAAACTTACGCAGGAAGCCATTGAAGTATTGAACTCCTTCGAATGGCCAGGGAACATCCGCCAATTGAAAAACATGGTAGAGCAAATCAGTGTGATTGAAACCAAAAGGGAAATTGATGCGGAACTGCTCAAACAATATTTACCTGTTTTGAATCCCAAAACCCCTGCTTTGATAGAGGAAAAAGACTCAATTTCCGAGCGAGAATTGATGTACAAGTTTTTGTTCGACATGAAAAAGGACCTCACCGACCTAAAAAAATTGGTGGTGGATTTATTGGCACAATCGGGAAGTTTTCACCTCTCCCCTGACCAAAATGATGTTTTAAGTAAGATGTATCATGATTTCGGGAACCTTCCCAACCCAAACAGAAGTCTTGCGCCCCACGTTCCAGAAGAAGACAACCTCTCCATACCTTCACAAGAAGAATCTTTTGTCGCACATGAGGACTATGAAGAATCGCTATCTTTGGAAGAAAGAGAAAAAGAATTGATCATCAAGGCGTTGGAAAAACACCGCGGAAAAAGAAAGTACGCGGCGTTAGAATTGGGAATTTCTGAACGTACTTTGTATCGAAAAATCAAAGAATACGAACTTCTTTCATTATGAGGTATTTGAGCATTTTAAGTCTGGTTTTTTTACTTTGCGGATGTTGGCCAAGCAGCGTGGGGTTTACGGATACGGGAGGAATGCCAGAGGAATGGAAAACCTTTCACATAATTACCTTGCAAAACAATGCGCCAACTTGTCCCTTGAATTACCCAGCAGCGCTTACTGAGGCGATAAAAGATGGCATTCAAAACAATACAAGACTTGGTTTGGCGACAAAAAACACGGATGCACAAGTCCAAATGGAAGGGATGATTCAAGGATATTCCGTTTCTCCCATTGCCCTGCAAAACGGGGACAATGCGGCAAAAAACAGGCTCACCCTAACCGTACAGTTTACCATCAATACCACGGTTCCAAAAGCCGATCAAATGCAATTTAACATTACTCGCTTCGCGGATTTTGATGCCACAACCAACTTAGCGTCCGTTGAATCAGAACTTTTGACAACCCTAAACGAACAAATGGTTCAAGACATTATTAACAAATTAATGAGTAACTGGTGACTTGGAATAAATCAAACATCAATAATTTAAGCCTTTACCCCGAATTAATCGGTCAACAAGACATCGCGCAACTCAAGTCGTTATCAGAGGAATATCCTTATGCCGGTTTGTTTTCACTGGCCTATTTGGAAGCATTGCACTTACATCAAGACATTCGCTTGGAATCCGAACTGTTAAAACATGCCTTTAAGATTTCTAATCGAGAAAAACTCTTTCACATACTCTCAAACCCCATCCCAGAAAAAACCATTGACGTAGAACCCGACCTTGAAATCCCTACCGAAACAATTTCTGAGGAAGATTCTTCGGTTTTAGAGGATGAAGCGGACGTAATGCCTGCATTAGAACCTGAAATTGAAATTCCAACAGAAACAATTTCCAGCCAAGAAGGAACGGTCTTAAACAACGAAGAGGAAAAAGTACTTTCAGCAGAACCTGAAATTGAAATTCCAACAGAAATCATTCCCATCGAAATTGCGCCACTGCCCAAAGTAAAGGTGACCGAAGCACCTGATAATGGTTCAATAACACTGTCCAAACCCGATCCGTTGGAGGAACTCATTCAATCCGCAGTGGTTTCTGCAAAATTTACTGCTGAGTTTTTCGCCCAACAAGAACCTCAAGTGACAACAGCGCCTCCGATCGAGAAACTAGCTTCCCAACCCACAGAACCTGAAACCAAAGCTGAAACAAGTATAACTTCAAAATCCTTTTCTGGGTGGCTCAATGCCAACAAGGAAACTACACAGGTTATCAACCCGGTTTCGATTCAGACTGAAAAAGTACAGACGGCATTTTATTCGCCTCAAAAGAAAGCCAAGGAAAGCGTAGACAGTGATCGTGTACCGGTGAGTGAAACCCTGGCAAAAATCTTTGTGCTCCAAGGGAATTATCCCAAAGCGATACAAGTTTATGAACAATTAATTTTGTCTATTCCCGAAAAAAAGACTTACTTTGCAACCCAAATTAAGAAACTCAATAAAAAAACAAATTCATGATAGAAACCATTTTATCTGTATTGATTACCCTAGCAAGTATCTTACTTATCTTGGTTGTATTCGTTCAAAATCCAAAAGGAGGCGGCTTGAGTACTGACTTTGGAAGCTCAACCCAATTGGGTGGCGTAAAACAAACCAATGAATTTATCGATAAATTAACCTGGGGTTTGGCAGCTACCATCGTTGCGTGTAGCATCGTCATCACCTTACAACAACCTAGTACGGATAATTCAAATCCAAAAACCCCTGAAGCCCAAGAAACTTCAAATGCGCCTGCAGGTCAAAAAGGCCAACAAAATCAAAATACGCCAGGTCAATAAGCTTACTTAACATTTTATGAGTGTCAGTATGTCATTACATGCTGACACTTTTTTTTGTTTTCAAGAAATTCTGTCGCACTATTTACCTTGGTATAAATTTGGAAGCATCAGGGAAAATTAATTTTAATACTATAATTATGTCAGTAAACTTTAAACCATTGGCGGATCGAGTTCTGGTAGAACCGGCACCCGTAGAACAAAAAACAGCAAGTGGAATTATCATTCCTGATACGGCAAAAGAGAAACCCTTGAAAGGCACCATTATTCAAGCTGGATTGGGGAAAAAAGACGAACCGATGATTGTGAAGGTAGGAGACCAAGTGCTTTTTGGTCAATACGCTGGTACTGAAATTAAATTGGAAGGCAAAACCTTCTTAATCATGAGAGAATCTGATATTTACGGAATTTTATAATTTTTAAAAACAACAAAAATGGCAAAGGATATTTTATTTGATGTAGAAGCAAGGGAAAAACTTAAAAGCGGTGTGGATGCTTTGGCAAATGCAGTAAAGGTTACCCTTGGACCCAAAGGCAGAAATGTAGTCATCGGGAAAAAATTTGGCGCACCCCAAGTCACCAAAGATGGTGTGACGGTAGCCAAAGAAATCGAACTTAAAGACCCAATGGAAAACATGGGTGCGCAAATGGTAAAGGAAGTAGCTTCAAAAACAGCAGACATCGCTGGAGACGGCACAACCACAGCTACTGTACTTGCTCAAGCAATCATTACAGCAGGATTGAAAAATGTAGCTGCAGGCGCAAATCCAATGGACTTAAAAAGAGGAATTGACAAAGCGGTTATTGAAGTCGTTAAGTCACTCAAACTTCTTTCCAAAGAAGTCGGGACCGACGCATCCAAAATTGAACAAATTGCAACCATTTCTGCAAACAACGACGAAACCATCGGCAAGTTAATTTCAGAAGCCATGAAAGTGGTTGGAAACGATGGTGTAATTACCGTTGAAGAAGCAAAAGGTACTGAAACCGAAGTTAAAACGGTTGAAGGTATGCAATTCGACAGAGGGTACCTTTCACCGTATTTTGTTACCAATACTGACAAAATGGTAACCGAAATGGAGAACCCACTCATCTTAATCACAGAAAAGAAAATTTCAAGTATGAAAGACCTTCTTCCTATTTTGGAACCTGTTGTTCAAGCTGGAAAAGGATTGGTAATCATTGCAGAAGATGTGGACGGAGAAGCCCTTGGAACGTTGGTCGTTAACAGGTTAAGAGGTTCATTGAAAGTAGCGGCCGTAAAAGCTCCTGGATTTGGAGACCGAAGAAAAGCAATGTTAGAAGACATCGCAATTTTAACGGGTGGACAAGTGATTTCGGAAGAACGTGGAATGACCTTGGAAAACGTTACCATGGATATGTTAGGATCTGCTCAAAAAATTGAAATCGATAAAGACAACACAACGATAATCAACGGAAAAGGAAGCAAAGAAGACATCCAAGCACGCGTTGGACAAATCAGGGCTCAAATCGAAACCACTACTTCTGATTACGACCGTGAGAAACTTCAAGAAAGATTGGCGAAATTAGCCGGTGGGGTTGCCGTACTTTATGTTGGTGCGCCAACTGAAGTGGAAATGAAAGAGAAGAAAGACCGTGTTGACGACGCCTTGGCCGCAACCCGCGCAGCGGTTGAAGAAGGAATTGTTCCTGGTGGAGGTGTAGCTTTGCTTAGGGCCATTGAATCACTTGAGCATTTAATTGGCTTGAATGAAGATGAAAACACAGGTATCGCCATTGTAAAAAGAGCCGCTGAAGAACCTTTACGTCAAATCATCGCGAATGCAGGTGGAGAGGGAGCTGTGATTGTACAAAAAGTACGTGAAGGAAAAGACGACTTTGGATACAATGCACGTACCGATAAATTTGAGTATTTATACGCTGCTGGTGTAATTGACCCTACGAAGGTGACAAGAATTGCAGTTGAAAATGCTGCTTCCATTGCCTCTATGCTACTGACCACAGAATGTGTCATCGTTGACCAACCTGAGGAGCCAGGCGCAGGCGGAATGGGCGGAATGGGTGGTGGAATGCCCGGAATGATGTAATTACAGGGTCCTCGGACCCTTTCTCGTTTCTCTTTTACCGATTACGGATAGAGAGAAATGGCTATATACGGTCCCGCTTCGGCGGGACTTTTTTTTTATTAACCCGTACAAAAAATGTTAAGTTCAAACTTAATTGAGGAAAGTTGGACTTTGAAATTATGCATTGTTTATTTTTGTACCAAAATTCAATATGGAGAAGATTACCAAATATATATTTTCAATGAAAATGATGTCATTGGGGCTTCTCATTTTCCTTGTAGCCATAGGCCTTGCAACGTTCATAGAATCCATTCACGGCGTACAAGCAGCAAAAATCATGGTCTACAATGCAAAATGGTTTACCATACTCTTGGTTTACCTAAGCCTAAACTTGATAGCAAACATCTTCGCGCATCGAATGTGGAGAAAAGAAAAGATTGCGATGTTTAGTTTTCACTTGGCTTTCATCATCATTATGTTAGGCGCTGCCGTAACGAGATATACCGGTTATGAAGGAGTGATGGTCATTCGAGAAGGAAAAGAATCAAATTTCATACATACCGCTGAACCTAAGTTGCTGGTTTCTACCACCAACCAAAGTGACGTTCAAATTGCCGCGTTTCCAGCTTTCTTAGCAGATTGGGATTGGGTGAACAATGATTTTTCACACACCATTGGCGTTGGCGTCAATGAAGTTGAAGTCTCCTATGTAGATTTTCAATCCGCTGTAGTAGACACCGTCGTATTTAATAGAAAATATTCCTCTTCTGTCTTGGACATCGTAGTTGGACAAATGCAATCAAATTATGTAGGTGAAGGTGAAATTTTCATGGCCGGAACTTTACCGATTGCCTACCAAAAACCGATGAATTCACCTGGCGTTTTAATAAAATCAACCAAAGGACAACACTTAATAAAATGTGATGTTCCATTGCGTTACCTGCCAATGACAAGAATGGCCGAGGCCAGACGAACAGGTGCACCCATTCCCGATACTGCATACCAGATGGTTCCAATGAACCGTTGGGTTGAACTTAAAACGAAAACACTTTATCAATCCGGGAACAATCAGTTTGTGTTAAAAAACATCTTTGCCAATGCGAAAAAAACCTTTGTCAAAGCAAAAATCAAAAGCATGGGCGCAGATTACTTAACGGTAAAAGTAACTTCCGGAAAGGATTCAAAAGTGGTGAGGTTACAAGGGGGAATGAATGTATTACCTGTTCCTGAATTCCTAACCGTGAACGGCGTGCAGGTGCAGTTGGAATATGGCGCCATCCGCAAACCCATCCCTTTTTCCGTGGCATGTCGCGACTTCATCTTGGCCAAATACCCTGGTTCTGAATCTCCTTCATCTTTTGAAAGTTACCTCACGATCATCGATAACAAAAACCATTACAAAAGCAATCGCCATATCTTCATGAACCATGTTACGGATTACAATGGATACCGCTTTTTTCAATCCGCCTATGAATTAGATAACCCGGCTACGCCCGAAAACGAAGAAGCCACGAAATTGAGTGTGAACCATGATTCATGGGGAACCAATCTTACCTATTTGGGATATTTACTCATGGCCATTGGGATGTTGCTGTCTTTGTTCGCTCCCAAAGGAAGATTTCGTGAGTTGAATTCAAAAATTAATAAACTAAAGACTTTGTCATTGCCCATGCTCTTTCTGCTTTTGGGTAATCCACTTTTTGGAAACAACAACCCACCTGATTACTCAAAAATTCACCGTGAAATAAACGCGGAACATTCCGAGCTCTTTGCGCGCGTTTTGGTACAAGATGACAGGGGAAGAATCATTCCTTTCCATACCTTGGCAGACCAATTGCTTCGTAAAACGTATGGCACAAACAGCTACAAGGGACTCGATGCCGTTCAAGTTGTTTTAGGAATGCACATGTATTCCAAATACTGGGAAAACCAACCCATGATTTCTGTACCGAAGGCCGTTAGGGAAAGGTTGAAATTAAAAAAATACTGTTCTTTCAGGGATCTTTTGGACGTCCACAACAATTATAAATTCCTTGAACTTTATCAGAAAACGCACAAAAAAGCTGAAAAGGAACAAGATGAATTCGAGAAGAAACTGATCAAACTAACCGAGCGATTTGAAGTTTTTCAAGGGATATTGTCCTGGCAATACATGAAGATTGTTCCCAAAAAAGATGACCCTGGAAACAAGTGGTATGTGCCCTTAAGCATGGAAATTATGGGAGCTGATTCTATTTCTTCCATTGTCACCTTGAAATACCTAACCGCCATTGACCAAGCGGCACAATCTGGAAATTATAAGGATGCAAACCAATTGCTTCCAAAAATCAAAGAAATTCAGCGTAAAATCGGATCGAAAGTAGTTCCATCAGAGAAAAAAGTATCCTTTGAGATTTCGTACAATAAGATGATGATTTTCAAAAAGGTCTTCAACGGATACATCTTGATTGGGCTTATGCTCATGTTGATTTACCTGTTGTCCGTATTCTGGAGTCCAACCGCGAAATTCCAAAAGGTGCTAAAAATCGGTCGCAAAGGTTTGCTAATCTTGACTGCCGGCTTCTTTGTTTACCATGGCATTGGATTGGGTTTCCGATGGTATATCTCCGGCCACGCTCCGTGGAGTAATGGTTATGAAGCCATTCTATTCATTGCTTGGGTTACCGTACTTGCCGGTTGGGTTTTCATCCGGAAAATTGAAGTAGTTATGTCGGGCGCATTGATTTTAGCGGCCATGATGCTTTTTGTATCTGAGTTGAATTTACTGGATCCAGAAATCACACCGTTGGTTCCCGTACTCAAATCTTATTGGTTAATGATTCACGTAGCAATCATTACGGGAAGCTATGGTTTCTTAGGCTTATCGTTCATTTTAGGGCTTTTAAACCTGGTGCTGTACTTGTTCCGAAGCCAAAAAAATGGGGTGCGTCTAAGCAGTCAAATTGCGCAAATCACCCACACGAGTGAAATGACCATGACCGTTGGAACGTTTATGTTGACTATTGGAACCTTTTTAGGTGGTGTTTGGGCGAACGAATCTTGGGGAAGATATTGGGGATGGGATCCAAAGGAAACCTGGGCATTGGTCTCTATTTTAGTGTACGCAATCATTCTTCATTTTAGGTTTATTCCAAAGTTAAAAGGGATGTTTGCTTTTAACATTGCATCCTTTTGGGGATATTCCGCCATATTGTTTACGTATTTCGGAGTGAATTTCATGTTGGTTGGGTTGCATTCTTATGCCCAAGGAGATGGTTTGGCTAGTTTTCCAAATTGGTTGATTTACACCATTGTCGTTTTCTTCGTGTTGAGTATATTGGCTGGCATCCGAAACTGGAGGTATACCAAAGCAAATTAATCGATGGCATTGGAACCCTCTAAAATTGTTTTTGAAGACAATCATTTAATAGTAATCAACAAAGCGCCTTCAGACATTGTACAAGGTGATAAAACCGGGGATGTTACGTTACCCGATGAAATTAAGCAGTACCTAAAGGAAAAATACAACAAACCTGGAAATGTTTTCTGCGGCGTTATACACCGATTAGACCGTCCCACCAGTGGAATTGTATTGTTCGCAAAGACAGGAAAAGCTTTGGAACGAATGAATGCGCAATTCAGGGACAAAACCATTTCGAAAACCTACGTCGCTTTGGTCGAAGGAAAAACAGATCCAGAAGGAACCTTGGTTCATTTTTTAAAAAAGAACGAAAAACAAAACAAGAGTTATGTGGTGAGTGAGAAAGATGGGAAGGAAGCTCGGTTGAAGTACAAAGCCATTGCATTCTATAATTTTTACACCCTGGTTGAAATTGAATTAGAAACGGGACGTCATCACCAAATACGATGTCAATTTGCGAAAATCGGACACATGGTGAAGGGTGATGTGAAGTACGGTGCAAAACGTAGCAATTCCGACGGTTCAATTTGTCTGCATGCGAAAACCTTAAAATTCTTTCATCCAACGACAAAAGAATTGCATGAATTGCAAGTGGAACCTCCGAAAAACGAAAATTGGATACAAAAAAAAGGCCCCGAAGGGCCTTAATCATTGAATGTTCTTAATTAGTTGTTGGTTGGTGCACCAGAATTGTTAACTGGAACCCCAGACTCAGGTGCAGGACCTACTTCTCCTTTGATGCGAATCACTTTCTCTGGTTCGTTGATTGCGTTTGAAGAAATGGTAACGCTTTTGTTGATAGGACCAGAACGTTTTGTATCATATTTCACACGAATGGTTCCTTTTGCACCTGGTGCAATTGGTTCTTTCGGCCATTCAGGAACGGTACAACCGCAAGATCCTTTCGCATTTGAAATGATCAATGGCTCGTTACCTGTATTGGTGAAATCAAATGTACAATATGGCTCGCCATCGTATTTGATGTTACCATAATCATGAACTTCCTTGTTGAAGGAAATTTTAGCACCTTTTTCAATTTGGGCACTCACTTGGTTCATTGCAACCGCAACAAACATTACGCTTAAAGCAAAAATTAATTTTTTCATAGTATAGATTTTTTTATGACTGTAACAAAGTTAATACGAGATTTTGGCTTCTGAGAATTTTAACACAACATTAACAGCAAACTATTTCGCTCGTTTTTTCATGTTGTAAGCAGAAAATTCAAATAAATCCATTTCAAGGTGTGCCAAACGATTACGGATGTCTTTTTTCTTTTGAGCGGAGAAATTCACGTCTTTTAAAAGCATATTGTAATATTTACGGACCATCGCGGTATCTCGAGGCTCGATAAAAACATCATAAGTGGACGCATTGCTCTCCAAAATGAAATCTCGGTTTTTATACGATGGAAATTTTTCCAAAAGGGTATCGCCATACGCAACAGATTTTCGAAAAGCTCCCATGTCACTGTATTTGATTAAAACCTTAAAGAGACAATCCGCAGCATACGGATCTTCGGGATAATTTCTGTAATAATTTGTAAGCCTATTGATTAATTCTATTTGACTTAAGCTTACTTGGGCAGGTGAAGCTTTAACATTTTGAAATTGCATTAAGGAATCCTCCATTTCTTTGATCTTATCCTTGAGAGAATCCCGAGAGATTTTTACTTGTGACCCTTTTTCCGAAGCATTGGAACCACAAGATACCAAATAGGTCCCTAGCAAAATAACGATCATTATCGCAGCTTGTCTCATCTTTTAAATTTTGGAAATTTCATTTTATACTCAATGTCTATCAATCCTTCCGTGATGTTTTTCAATCTTTTTTGAATCAATTTCTTTTTCAATGGGCTAATGAGATCCGTAAAAAGTACCCCTTCAATGTGGTCGTATTCATGTTGAATGATGCGAGCCGCATAACCATTGTACGTTTCTTCTCGAAAATTCCAATCTTGGTCGTAGTAACTAACCTTAACTTCTTCCTTCCTTTGGACCATTTCGCGAATCTTTGGAATGGAAAGACATCCCTCTTGAAACGCCCACGTTTCGCCACTTTCACTCTCGATGATTGGATTGATAAAAACCTGGTTAAAAGATTCAATTCCTACCGCTCTTGGGTCTGGCTCCTCCCCTTCTTCATCTGCAAAAGGTTTTCCGTCTACGATAAACAAGCGAATGTTCTTTCCGATTTGAGGTGCAGCGAGGCCTACGCCTTTTGCGTTGTACATGGTTTCGTACATGTTCGCAATCAAATCATTTAATTCGGGATAATCTCGATCTATTTCTTCTGATGATTTTTTCAGATTGGGATCTCCATATGCTACGATGGGTAAAATCATAATTTTATATCAAGTACAAAAATACATTCCTTTTCTTTAATCCGCTAAATGCGCCAAATAATCTTGCAGTAAAATGGCCGCGCTGATTTTATCCACCAAACCTTTGTTTTTCAAATCTTTTTTCTTTCCGGCTAAAAATATGGCTTGACTTGCGCGCTTTGATGTATACTGCTCATTTTGCAAGTAAATCGGGATGTTTACAAACTGTTTTTCGATGGCTTCCTTCAAGTACAATACATTTTGGGTAACATCGGTAAAAGTTCCATCCAAAGACAAAGGGTATCCCAACACGATGCCATCGATTTTGTACTGTACTACCAAACTTTCCAGTCGCTGCATCAATTTTTCGGAGGCTACCATTTCCAAGGGGGATGCAATCATTTTCAGATCATCTGTCAACGCCAAGCCGGTTCTTTTCAAACCAAAATCAATTCCAAGTAAAATTCCCATCAAAACAAAGGTAAATGGAATTTTGAAAGTGCGGGCTTCAAATGAAATCATTGATATATTCTTTATATTTGCAAAGAATTTTCATCTGTTCTTATGTGTAATTTCATTCGTAGCATCATCTGCTTTTGTATTGTAGTTCTTTTGGTGGGTTGCCAAAACCAGAATAGGAAACGTTTGTCTTTCGACAATACAGAAATACCCGATGCGTCCAAATATGAAAAAGTTTTTTCCGATCAAGACCAATACGATTCCTTGGTTAAGAAAATTGATTCCTCAAAAGAATTTAAGGAAGTATACAGTTTGGAATATGGCGACAAAAAGGGAAACAGGTGCATGGTTACCGGTCTTTTAAATTCTAAAAACTCTGTAGTAAAACTTATGCTGGAAGAGTCTCGAACGGATGGGGTTAATCTGGTCACAGATTTTTATTTTTCTGGCAAAAGCATGTTTTTTGCGCGACAAAGGGTCACTGATTTCAATAAAGATTCCATGGGATTTGGCGAAGTTTTTTCCTATTTCGGGACGAACAAAAAAATCATCTATTCAGCTTCGAAGTTGGCCAATTCTGAAGCAGAATTGACAGATACAAAAGCGTTATACGTCAAAAAAGTAGACTTTGACCCTGCGAAAGCACTTTCCATCATTAACCAAAAGGGTCCATTTGAGACCAGGTTTCAAGGATCGATCGATACAGAAGCGTATACGTTCATTATTGTAGGTACCTCTGGAAAAAACGGTCAAAATTCTGCGTTGGCGTATAATAAAAACTATCCTTTGGCAGAAACAATGGCAAAAAACGAGTCGAAATATTTGAATAAAAAGTTAAGAATCGATTTTACGAAAGTCACCGAAGCGAACAATTTCTCATACCAAGGGTTAACAGGTATCAAGTTAATTCAAGAATAGCATTTTCATGAAACAAACCATACGGATCCTCCTAGCCCTTTTCATAGGTATGAATGTGCTTCATGCGCAAACCATTTCAATCACGGGGACCGTATTTGATTCCACAGGTACAACATCGTTGTCAAAGGCTTCTGTATCCTTGGTGAGACTCAACGACTCTCTTCTCATAGATTTTATGCGTTCCGATACGGGTGGGAATTTCAAATTCAATGCCCCCATGGATTCTTTTTATTTACTGGTTGAACACCCGCAGTTTGACCCTAAAATCATGTATATTTTCGGGAATCCCAGCGACCCTGAAGTTACCATTCCCATGATTCGGATGGGCATTAAGGTAAAGGATCTTGCCGAAGTCATTGTTAAAGGAAATCGCAACCGGGTTTATTACAAAGGGGATACCTTGGTATATGTTGCTGACAGCTTTAAGGTCTCCGAAAATGCAGTGGTTGAAGACTTGTTAAAGAAATTGCCAGGGATAAAAATTGATGAAAACGGACAAATAACTTCACAAGGAAGGGAGATCAGTCAGGTATTGGTGGATGGGGATGAGTTCTTTGGAACAGACCCAACCATTGCGACCAAAAACCTAAGCGCAAAAGGCGTGGAGTCTGTACAGATTTATGAAAAGAAACAACAAGACAATGCCACTGGAACAGATGAGAAAATACAAGTAATGGACTTGAAATTGAAAGAGGATGCAAAAAAAGGTTATTTCGGAAAAGCCACCTTGGCATCAGACGCCGGGATCATCGGTAATCCAACTTCACAACTTCCATTTTACGAAGGTGAATTGCTTTTCAATCGTTTTGATAAAAAACAAAAATTCTCTGTGTTCTTGCTAACATCAAATACACCAAAATCCAATTTCAAATGGGGAGACATGAACAAATTTGGATTGGAAAACGAAAGAGAGGGCAGCGGGATGAACATGTGGGACCAGAGTGCTGTGCGGACCAATTCAGGCATTCCTCAAACCACAAAGGCAGGTATTTACTACAATAACAAAATTGGAAAAACAGGAAAGGTTGGATTTAACTACAGTTTCAGTGAAAACAAACTCAATGCGACCCAAAGCAGTTTATCTCAGTATTTCCTTTCGGATACTTCCTATTACACGAAGGATTCTGTATCCAATGTTTCGAAGAACATCTCACATAAACTGAATTTTAGTTATGCAACGGCTATAGATTCATTGACGTTTTTCGACATCAAACCAACATTTAGTTACGACATCGCTACGACAGAAAACAACACCAATAATGCTTTTAAAACCGAAGATTTCATCCCTACCTTCTCAACGAATGTCGCCAACAAAAATGAATCAAAAGGTTACAATCTTCGGGTAGAAAGCACCCTTAAAAGACTTTTCAAAAAACCAAGAAGGGAAATTGAATTGAAATACATTTTAAACAAAACAGACAATGCTACCGACGGTTCTTTGATTACAGAATCTATTTTTGGTGCCACATCGGTCACGGTGGATCAGAAAAAACAAAATGACAATGGGAACACCTTAAATTATGGCATTCTAACTTACCGTGAGCCCCTTTCAGCAAAATGGAAAGTACAAGTTGAATACTACTTAGAATTTGGAAGTTCTTACCAAGACAGAAAAACCTATGACAAAGGCACAGGGGATTATGCCACTGAGGTAGCCCTCTTTAGCAATGAATTTCAGAATGTTAGGACCCAACATAGGGGAACCACTTCCCTAATTTATGAATCGAGTAAACATGTTTTCAGTGCGGGGGTTGGTTTTCGAAACATACAACTGGACAACAACAATTTAATCAGCGACACCAACATCTTCCAAAACTTCAACAATGTACTGCCTCGAATGAGTTACAATTACAAACCTTCGATGGGAACCCGACTCAACTTAACCTATTTCACGAAGTCGGACCAACCTTCCATGAATGACATTCAACCGGTTCAAGACAATACAAATCCAAACCGAATTAAAATTGGAAATGCGAATTTATCACCAAATTATGCGCACAATTTGAACTTTCAATTTAACAAGTGGGAAGCGATGACTGGAAGATATGTATGGACAGGAATCAATTCAAGTTATACGAACAACGCGTTTGCATCAAACACTTTTTATGACACCTTGGGGAGAACGGTTTCTAATACCATTAATGTGGATGGAAATGTCTTTGCAAACTTTTACGCAGGGGTTGGACTTCCCGTATTTAATAGAAAACTTGACATCAATCCGAGCTTAGACGGTTCCATTGTTCGTTATACCAACCAAATCAACAATACGCAAAACATTACTTTCAACCCAACCTTGGGTGGAGGGTTGGACCTTGAATTAAAATTTGATTCAATTGAAGTTTCTGTATCTCAAAAATACACCTACTCCAGTCCAAAAAGCACTTTTTCATCCATCTCGAATACACCTTATTCCACCCAAGTATATGGAGCAGAATTTAAGTGGACCTTGCCTTTCCATTTTAAATTTACTGCAGACGCGAAATATACCATCAATTCACAACGGGCTTCAGGTTTCAATCGAAACATTATGGTTGTAAATGCGGAAATCCAAAAGGCATTTTTGTCCACTGAAAATTTGTTGCTTTCCATTAACGCCTACGATTTGTTCAATCAAAATTTGAATTTACAGCGGCAGGTGAATGGGAACATTATCACTGACAACTACACTCGGGTAATTACGCGGTATTTCTTACTGCGCTTGACCTATCGTTTCAATAAAAACAAAACCAAGGAAGATGACTTTGAAGGCTGGCATTAGATCGTATATTTTGCTTTTATTCCTCCTGTTGGAAGGCATCAGTTTTGGTCAATTTTACAATTCCGGAACCATTTACTACACGCGTCGCACCAATTTGTTGAAAAAATACACCGACCAGCGGATGCGAAGATTTGTCAACGAAGACAACAAAATTAAGAACGATAAATTTTCTTTAACCTTCAACGACACGGTTTCCGTTTTCAAAAGCATCCCTTCGAATACGCCAGATGAAATGGCTTGGCTCACCAGTAAAAATGAATATTATCAGTACTTAACTCAAAAAAAACAAGTCTCCATCCTTTCATTTTTCGGTACCCAAGTTTATGTGAGTGACAGCTTGCCCGAACGAAAATGGAAACTTACAGAGAACAAAAGAAACATTTGCGGATTCGATTGTCGCAAAGCCATTTATCAAAAAGATGATTCTACGCGCATTTATGCGTGGTATGCCCCAAACATAATCCCTTCCATTGGTCCTGAAGGATTTTGTGGTTTACCCGGTGTGATCATGGGCATCGCCACCGAAGATGGAGGCATCATTTATTTTGCTGACAAAGTCGACTTTTCAACGGTTCCTTTGGGTCAATCCCTGATCCTTGACAGCGGAAAGAACAAGTTATATACCTTAAAAGAATTGAAAGCAAAACTGGAAAAAGACTATGGAAATCAGCCTTGGGGAAAGCGTGTATTTGACGATTTGTTTCGATGGCTGTAAACTAATTACTAACCACAAGTACACATGAAAGGAATCATTTTAGCAGGAGGTTCAGGCACGAGGTTGCACCCACTTACCTTGGCCGTTTCAAAACAACTGATGCCCATTTACGACAAGCCGATGATCTATTATCCACTTGGCATTCTGATGGACGCAGGCATCCGAGAAATTCTAATCATTTCTACGCCCCACGACCTTCCCCATTTTGAAAAACTGCTAGGGGATGGAAAGGCTTTGGGGTGCGAATTCAGTTACGCCGTTCAAGAAATTCCAAATGGATTGGCCCAGGCCTTTGTCATCGGCGAAGAATTTATTGGGAAAGATAAAGTCGCCCTGATTTTAGGAGATAATATTTTTTATGGAAACGGATTGGATCATTTGCTAAAAGAAAACTGTGACCCAGAGGGCGGTGTTGTTTTTGCCTACCATGTGAGCGACCCAGAACGCTATGGCGTAGTTGAATTTGACGAAGAAATGACAGCCATTTCGATTGAAGAAAAACCAAAAAACCCAAAGTCAAATTATGCAGTTCCAGGGTTGTATTTTTATGACAATTCAGTGATTGAAATCGCGAAAAATCTTAAGCCTTCGGCGAGAGGAGAATATGAGATCACTGATGTGAATGCCTCCTACCTATCCAAAGGGGATTTGAAAGTGGCTATTTTGGACCGAGGCACAGCGTGGTTAGACACAGGTACCTTTAATTCCTTGATGCAGGCAAGTCAATTTGTTCAAGTCATCGAGGAGCGTCAAGGACTAAAAATCGGTTGCATCGAAGAAATTGCCTATCGAAATGGATTTATTGATGATGAAGCACTCATGGAAATCGCAAAACCATTGGTGAAAAGTGGGTATGGCACATACCTTATGAATTTAATAAAAGTCAAATGAGTTTTCAGGAGAAAAACATAGCTTTCATTGAGGAAAAGATTGCTGGCGTACAATTTCCAACACAGCCTGAGAATTTATACGATCCCCTGCGTTATTTTTTGACTTTAGGTGGCAAACGCATTCGTCCCTTGCTTACCTTGTTGGCCGGTGAAATTTGTGGGGTATCCAAAGAAAATAGCATTCATGCTGGCTTGGCCATTGAGTGGTTTCACAACTTTTCGTTGATACATGACGACATCATGGACCATGCGCCCTTGAGAAGGAAACTTCCAACCATCCATGAGAAATGGAATTCAAACATTGCCATTTTATCTGGGGATGTATTGCTGATGCATGCGTTCGAACAAATTAATGTCTATCCGCCTGAAACCTATAAAAAGCTAAGTTCTTATCTCGTTAAGACTTCGATTGAGGTTTGTATTGGGCAACAGATGGACATGGATTTTGAGCGAGAAGATCACATTGACGAAGCAGCATACATAGAAATGATTAGGTTAAAAACTTCGGTTTTACTTGGTTGTGCTTGTGCTTTTGGAGGCATCCTTGCAGAGAAAGAGCAAGAAACGGTTGATCTTTTGTATGTTTTTGGAGAACAACTTGGCATAACCTTCCAGATTCAAGATGATTTGTTAGATGCTTTTGGGGATCCAGAAAAATTTGGCAAGCAAATCGGGGGGGATATCTTGTGCGACAAAAAGACGCTTTTGGTCACAGCATTTGAAGCACTTTCCAACGAAAGTCAAAAGGAAAGCTATAAAAATCTTAAACTGGAAGTAGACCCGGCGACCAAAATAGAAAAAATTAAAAGTTTGTTTACATCCTGCGGGGTAATTGAATATTGCCAAGCCACCCAAAAAAAATACCATTCCCAAGCGGAACAAACTTTAGCCACGCTATCTAATACGCTTGACACTGCAGAATTGCAATCTCTCTTGGACTATTTATTTTCGCGTGAAACGTAAATAAAAAGTATTAAAAATCTTATTGCAATTATAATCCCGAATGCTTAGATTTGTCCTTAGAATTAACTTAAAATTATATCATTATGAAAAAAGTCTACATTAGCTTTTTTGGTATGTTGGTAATTGGTGTTTCCGCAATGGCGCAAAAACACAATGCAACCGCGTTAACATCCAAAAAATTTGAATCGCTTGAAATTAAAGCACCCAAAGGAAACATCGCAACCACCAAAGGCATTACGCTTTGGTCTAATGATTTTTCGAACCCTGCACAATGGACACCTTCTAATTTTCCTGCCGGAACCCCTCCTCATACTACAGGTGATTGGGCCATTACGACAAACTTGAATGCTGTTCCTGTAACGGCTCTTAAGCCTGCTGGTTTTACAACAGCAGCAAATGGTTATGCTTTGATTAATTCGGATGCAGCCGGAGCCAATGCTACCCAAAATGCAAGAATCGTTTACAACCAAAATGTTGATTTAACAGGTCAACCCAATGTCTTGCTTATTTTCCAACAGTCTCACAGAAGGTTTATGGAAAACACTTATGTAGTGTATTCTACAAATGGTGGGAATTCATGGCAAGAAATCGAGGTGAACGCTACGATGGCCACCAATACAAACACAACCAACCCTGCAACGGTTCAATTGAATCTTTCCAACGAAATCGGTAACAAAGACAGTGTTCGTATCGGTTTTAAATATACAGGTGCTTATGATTGGTTCTGGGCAGTTGATGATGTTAAAATCACCACACCAGACGATTTTGATTTAGCTGTAACAGGTATCTACTGGGGTTCAACAGGATCTTGGGGAGCAAGATTGCCTTACTACCAAATACCTACTGCTCAAGTAACTGCGATTGACTTTTCTGGGATTGTAACAAACCTTGGTGCGCAAAATCAAACAGTAACCTTTGGACTTCAAGCAGGCGCATACTCTGGAAGTTCTGCTCCAATGATGATCAACGCTTTTGCATTTGATACAGTTCCTTGTACTGCTTCTTTCACACCTCCTGCTACGGTTGCAAATTACACTGTAAATGCTGGGGTACAATCTGCAAACATTGACGCAAATCCAGCGAACAATACCGTTACGAATGCAGCAACCATCGCAGTAAACCAAAACATCTATGCACGTGACTTAGACAACTTGGCAAGTGGTTCATTCAACCAAGGGATGGGTTTTGAAGTAGGGAACATCTTTGATATGTATGCTGGAGATGACCTTTCTGCCATTGATGTTTACATTCACCCAAATACAAATGTTGGAACCGAAATGTATGTTAAATTGTACTCTATTGACCCAGCAAACGGTAGTTTTGTTTATGTTGACGAGTCTGCCCCATACACGTTAACAGCAAACGAAATTGACGCATTGATTACCTTGCCTTTACAAGGAGGTGCATTTACGTTGAATGCAAACGAATCTTATTTGGTCGTTGCTGGTTCTAACGGAGACGGTGGTGCTACAGATGATTTAGTGGTAGGTACATGTGGTGTTTCTGAAGCGCAAACTTCATACTATTACGACATGACCAATACGACTTGGTACTACACAACCTCTACACCTATGGTAAGAATGAATTTCTCCAATGCAAACATTGCTGAGAATTCTTTATTGAATGCTTTTGAAGTGTATCCTAACCCTGCAAACGGAAATACTACCGTTTCAATTTCTGGAAACACAAACGGTTCGGTTGCTGTATCCATGATGGACATTTCAGGAAAAGTTGTTTACCAAAACACTTTAACTTCTTTGAATGGTACTTCTACGTTGACCGTAAATACTGAAAAATTAAGCAATGGTTTGTATACCGTAAACGTAATGTCTAACGGTGTTACTTCTACGAAAAAAGTAGTTGTTAAAAACTAAAAAATCTTTGTTACAAAGTGAAAAGAGGCTCAATTGAGCCTC
>RFQZ01000023.1 GCA_009924735.1 Flavobacteriia bacterium
GAAAAACTATAAGGATATCGTTTTTCATAAAATGTAATCATTTGAGCAAGTGAATAATGTTCCAATAATTCATGTAGGTCCCAAAAGTCTTTTTTTCTTCCTCCGTTACCAATCACTTCTAGTTTCATTGCTGCGATTTCTTCTAAACCCGCAAAACGGACACCTTCCATTGTTATTTTCGGGTAAATAAATGGGTCCGTATAGAAAATATCCAATTTAACTAAATCGTCTTTTGATGTTCCTACATAGTATGATTTGCCCATTGAATTATTCCCTCCATACCCCATATCAACTAGTTGAAAAGTTGAGGAAATTATCTCATCAATTCGATTGAAATCGATGGAATCATATACTGCATCAGTAAATAAATCAATGTCGACTGACATTCTGTGTCCTATTTGCAAGCTCAGGGAAGTGCCGCCAACCAAACGGAAAGAATTTAATTCTTCTAATTCCATTAGTTTTTTCAATGATTCCCAAAGGTTGTCTGAAACGGTATTTCTATAAAGTATATTCAATTTATACGTTGTCTTTAGTTAGGTACTTTCTTACATTTTGATTGAAGGTCGGAAGGAAATCATTCTTAGCCAAGTGAATTGTTTTATTAACCGTTGACGGGCCATAAAAAGAAATAATCTCTCTAATCTCGATGTCATTTCCTCGTTCGAATACTCGCTTGATAATTGCTGATTTTTGTCTCTCCCAATCTAATTGATCGAAATCTGTGTCCCAAAAAAGTATCTTGCGAATCTTCTTAAGATTTGGGGTTCTTTTTTCAGGATGATGTTGTTCCAATTCTCTTTTTACATCGTAACTGGCTTGCAAGTGCATGAAGTAATCCTCAGCAACGTCTAATTGCTCTGCCAATTTGATTGAAAGTCCAGGATTAATACTTCTTCTTTCATTGAGAATGGCACTAATGGTCTGTTTGTATTCATTAACCAATTCGGCTAATTCATTACTTTTCATTCCTCGATTTTTCAGTTCTCTTCTTAAAATTGCTCCGGGATGAATTCCTTTTATTTTTGAAATTTCTGGCAACATATTCCTTGGCTTTTTTTCAAAGTTAGCATTTAGTTTTATAGTAAACAAATTTGTTTACTTTTAAACGCATTTTAAGAAAGAATATAACAAATTGACTTCAACTTACCTCACTCAAGGACTTCAACAAATTAATCAAACTTAATTGGGGGTGGCAGTCGGATTTATCAGCTCGGAAGGAGACGTGTGTCCAGATGCCAGGTGTTCCATTGAGGGCTTGGGAGTTTAGCTTCCACATATCGGGTTGGTAAGTGTTGGGAATTTTGTATCTTTCACACAGATATTCAAGAAGGATTTTTAAGGATTCTAATTGCTCGTCTTTGTATTTTTGGAAATAGCGGTGTCCTCGCCATTGCATGCCGTAATCAATGACTTCTTCTTTGGGAACTTCAATGTTGAAGGTGGAGTAAAATTTACCGCCTTTTTCAACCAAAGCTCCCCAATTGCATATTTCTATTCCTACGGATTGTTGGTTTAATTGGGTGTTGTTTGGGTTATGAGTGCCCAAGTGATGTGCCCAATGGGCGGAACTGAAACATTGGTAAATGGTTCCTTCGCCATCGATGACAAAAGCTGTTGCAACTCGGACAGGGGTATAGCCCCAACTGTTGATAACGCTAGTTGCTCTTGGGCCACTGACGGTATGGTGCAACACGATCTGTTTCTTCGTGTGTGCTTCGGGATAATACTGTGCTTTGTTAAGTGGAGATTGAATAAGATTAATCATGATTTTCTAAATTTAATTATTGATTAGTGAGTGAGGATTTACCCTTAGGAGCTATCTCTGAATAAGTTTGAAGCTCACAGGTGCCCTTGCCTTTAATTTGTTATGAATTATCGCTTTTGAAATTCTCTTTAAGGGAAAAAATTTAGTACATGTACTAAGAAATATAGTATAAGTACTATTGGATTTGCGCAGAAATACGTTCATTTTCGCTTATCAGGAGTATCGTTTGGGAATGAGATGAGGTTAAACATTTCACGCATTCGGGAGCGTAAGCGATTGCCATAAAGTGCTTCCAAATCGGATGCGCTGAGGTTGGTGGTGGCGTGTGTGACATATGCTTGCCTTATCATCAAATCGTAGCGATTCAGGAGGATTTCAGCAATAGTGTTGCATTCGTTCCCGTAGTACTTCGTGTTTTGTTCCACGCCTAAATCATCGAAGCAATAAATCTTTGGTGACCAGGAATATTTCTGAATAACTTGATAACCTTCTTCGTGGAACTCAGCTGCAATGGCTCGTGAGGAACGAATGAAAAAGCGGTTGATTTCAAAGGTGAATTCTGTCATCAGGGTCATGAGTGAGGTTTTACCGCAGCCGATAGGACCAGCGAGTAAAATGCCCTTCTTTGGATCAATGCCTTTTTCCTTGCATAAATCATCGCATTTTGTGAAATAGACTAAAAGTTTTGAAATGATTGGCAAATCTTCTTTTTGAATTTTGAAGTTTTGACCAAATCTTTGTTTGCCTTTGTGCTGTAAAAATTGAATTGTATTTCCAAAATTGTAATTACGAGCGCCTTCCTCGTCTATGAAAAAAGGCTTCTCCGTTGCCGGGTTATAAGGTTTCTTCATAATTGGTGGGTTTAGCGTGTAATTGATGAGGAGCGAGTTTGCCCGCTTTTTCTGATTGGAACTTCTTGCTTCGCAAGATCCAATTTTTGGCGGCCGCTTGCCAGTTTTTCATTTTTGCTTTTCCAACAAGCCAGCCATTGGCTTGGTAGTACAAGAAAAAAGGTTCAGCTTCTTCCAATTCAAACTTTTGAATTTTAAAAAATTCTAAAACATCTTCCAGTGATGGTGGCGTAAAATTGGTTTTACGCTCTCCTTGTTTATTCTGTTTAGATAGTTTATTATTGTTTGTATTGTTTATAGAAGGTACCAGTGCTTGTACCGGTACTTGTTCAGAGGTTGTACAACTACTTGTCCCAGTAGTTGTCCCACTACTTGTACCGAAATTGTACATCTTCACGGTACTTCCTTTCATAGGATTGTGAGAAGGGCAATACTTGATGAATCCCCAATTACTCAAGTCAGTAATGCACTTGTGATAGGTGTTCTTGGAACCTATCTTGGACAAACGCATGGTGTCTTCCCGATGAATGGAAATTGGATTGTTAAAGCGATTCATGTTCCAGAATTGAAAAAGTGCTAAATACAAACTGACGTGACTTGGATTGAGCCGATCGTCCTTGGTGATGCGTTCCATGACAGCTGTCAGGTGTGCGATGTAATTCATAATCGAAAGATGCCATTGTGGATTTTATTTGCTTGGATAATTTTTACTAATTCATCGTAGTCGTACAAACACACTTTACCAATTCGGCTGTAGGGGATAATGCCATTGATTTTAAGTTTGTGGAATGTACCCTGAGAGATGTTTAGCATCTTTCGTGCTTCGGTGGATTTCATCCATTTTCTATCCTTTGGAAAATTCCCAAATGCAGTTTGCTCTGATTTGAGTTTATGGCTCTTGAGGATTTTTTCCATTTCGCCTAAAAGGTCATTTTTGAATACCTCCAGGTCTTCTTTAGTTACTACTGAAATTTGCATTTTTAAAAGTTTTGATATCGAGTGGCGAATTTCTAGGTCGTCCAATCAATAATTATCCAACATTACCGCAGTTGGTAGAAATAATTCATTCATTTAAAGTGATTTGATTGAAAAGTCTTTGTTTACAATGTTTTTCAAGGTTTCAAAAAGTAACAATTCGTTCATCAGTGAAAAAATCACCGAATTAAATCAACCTAAAAACAGAGATGGCTTGCGTAGTTATTCGGAAAATGACACGTATAACTACTTGAAATTTCAGGTTTTTAATAGGAAAGCTACCTTAAAAAACATACAATTTCCGTGATTTTAATTGCTATCTATTTGAATCTGAAATAATTCGATTGAGATTCCCTGCTAATTCATACAAAAACTTGGTATTTTCTTTTTTTCGGTTTTTTATAGAAAAAGAAGCTCTATTGATGTCATTTAAGTTCATATTGAAGATTTGCCCCAATGCTGAGGCAACATCTTTCAAATCGGTTTTTCCATTATTAAATGCTTTATAAGAATGAAGTGCCAGAATTAATTCAACTAAGTCGTATTTAGACAAGGACCACGTTAATTGCGGAACGGGTTTGTACTCTTTTTCATCCAAACTTTCGGCTTTTTCACGCATGATGTCATAAGCATACATATTGGCCAACAACATATCGTAACCGGTTGAAAAATTACGGTCAATATCCGGAAGAATTTTAGTAATGATGTCGTTCTTCGTTGAAACCAGCGTGAAGTATTGGTCGTCACGGCAGTGATTTCCTGAACTGATGTACTTGTAAAATTCTTGGTGTTCCGCAAAGTACGTTCTAAGTTGGATTAGCTTTTCCAACTTGTTTTTTTCAAGTTCTTCTTCGCCCAAACGCTGCTTGAAATATAAGTCAAGCAACATGCTGTTTGCGATGCGATGAGCCACAATCTTAGGTTTTATTTCCTTGAAAAATTGAATTTCTTCTTGCTTGTCGGTAAAGCCTTCTTTTTCAAAAGTCGCTCTCAATTTTCCGAGAAGCACGTCGCTTAGTTCAACGATATTATCAGCTCTTTCCTTGTTATCAGTTCGCTTCTTGTACAACTCTGATATTTCTGAATTGTACGCTGTGAACATCCCTTTGTACGTACTCATACCTCAAAATTTTAAGTTTTGAAGTTTCTACGACTGAAAATTAGCTGATTAAATCACGTCTTTTTTCTGAATTTTTATTGAAAATTTTTCTTTCAGTTTTTGCATGTCCTCACTAACCTTATGCTCCAAAACTCTTGCGTAAATCTGTGTCGTTGCTAATTTGGTATGGCCGAGCATTTTAGAAACGGTTTCAATAGGCACACCGTTGGATAGGGTAACGGTCGTTGCAAATGTATGTCGAGCGATGTGCATGGTCAGTTCTTTCTTAATTCCGCATAACGTAGCAATCTCCTTTAAATAGGCGTTCATTTTTTGGTTTGATTTTACCGGTAAAAGTACTCCGGTTCTAACACAATGTGGGTGGTTGCTGTATTTCTGAATGATTTCTTCCGCTTGGGGTAAGAGAGGCACGTTGGAAACCGTGTTTGTTTTCTTTCTCTTGGCAAAGATCCAGGTATCTCCATCAATTCCTATTGCCAAATCGGTGCGTTTGAGTTTTTCAACATCTGCAAATGCGTATCCGGTATAACAGCAAAATAGAAAGATGTCCCGCACTTCTTCTAAGCGTTCATGATCAAATTCTTTTTCATGTAAACGGATGATTTCTGCTTCGTCAAGTATTTCTCGGTGTACGTTGTGCTTGGTGCATTTGAATGCCACAAAAGGATTTTTGTCTAACCAATCGTTGTTAACAGCCATGTTTACCACCTTTTTAAGCATGGTAATGTATTTCATTGCTGTATTGTGAGCGATTTGTTCTTTTACGCGTAAGTAATGTTCAAAATCAACTACAAAGCGATGGTTTAATTCGGTGAGAAACATATCGCTGCGTTTGTGGTTTGCTTTCAGGTATAATTTCAATTTGCTTAAAACGGTATTGAATTTAATGTAGGTCGATGGCACTACGTCAATTCCTATGCGTTCTTTCATTTTCTGATTGTGATAATCAAAGGTGGAAATGATAGAGTGTTGTTTTTCGTCAACAATGAACAATAGGTTCTTTAGCATTTCGCCGGTAATAAACATGTCTTTGGCGTTGAGTTCCATGAAATGTTTGTACACCTTGGATTTTACCATTTCTAAATAATTGTTGAGCATCCGCAATTCGGTGGTGTGGGGTTTTGCTTGTCCTGCTTGGGTAATCCACTTGACAGGATCAACGCTTTGACGCATTGAAATTTCTGTTCTCTTACCGTCAATGGTAATTCTACAGTAAATGGGTGCTTTACCGTTTCTTGCTTTGCTTCTGTTCAACCAGAACAGGAGGGCATAATTTTGATTCATAACACTATATTTTAAAAGTTTCGTTTTAAAAGGTAACCGCTATCGGTTACCTGTTTTTGTTTTCGATATCAAAACTTTTTCAAATACAAACGCTGTAATTGTCTAAAATTCAGCTTCTTGAGCTATGTCTCGGTTACCCAAAATTACAATCTTTTTTTTTGGTAACCGATTAGGTTACCTATATTATGTGATTTTTTGATTTTAAATGAAACTTACTAGAAAGAAAAAACCCTTGAAAACTAAGCGTTTTCAAGGGTTTTACGTGCTTTTGTGTTTGTTTGAGAAACACTAGAAGCGGTCTGGACGGGACTCGAACCCGCGACCCCCTGCGTGACAGGCAGGTATTCTAACCAACTGAACTACCAAACCGTATTTTCTGTCATTGCTGACTACCGCAACAGCGATATTTGAAAAACGTGTGCTTACTTGAAAGCGGACACAAAATTAAGTCGTTTTTTTTAGAATTCAAACTATTATGTGTAAATAAGCCTGTGAAAATTGACAATTTTGTTGGATGGTTTCATTGATACATAGGTTAGACCGTGAATTTCACCACCCTTCCCCACTTATGTGAACGGTTCCTTTGAAATGCGCGACCAATCGCCCATCCTGGTTTTCCACCTTCACCTCATACAGTGCTAAGGTTTTTCCCCGATGGATTTCTTGGCATTGTGCCTTCAAAACATCACCAAGCTCTACCCTTGCCGTATGACTGATCGAGGTTTCGATGCTGTAACATTTGTATCCATGTGCATTGGCAGCAAAAGCCATTGCAGAATCCGACAAAGCGTAGGTAATCCCACCATGAACCCTTTGAAATCCATTTAACATTTCCGAATCCATTCGACATTCAAGCAAACACCTCCCTGCCGAAATTTCCAAAAGATGCAATCCCAACCAACGACTGTAGGCATCTTCCTGAAGCATTAAAGAAACGATGTCCTGGGGCGTTTTCATTGGATTTCATTCAAACCAAAGGTATCTCGCAAGCGGATTCCCTTATCTGTAATTTGTAGGGTGCAGCATTCATTGGCACTGTCATGCTCTAAAAACAAAACATATTCCTTTGCAGCTGCTTCTTCCAAAAATTTAGCTTTTTCGCTGAGCGTAATCAAGGGCCTTGTATCGTAACCCATCACATAAGGCAAAGGGATGTGTCCAACGCTCGGCAAAAGGTCCGCCATGAAAACCACCGTTTTATCCTTGTACCTTAGAAAAGGGATCATCATGCTCTCCGTATGACCATCCACAAACAATACATCGATTCCTGGAAAAACATTTTGTACAAAATCACTGTCTCGCGTAATAAATTTAAGCTGTCCACTCTCTTGAATGGGAAGAATGTTCTCTGAAAGAAATGACGCCTTTTCGCGCGGATTTGGTGTAACTGCCCAATTCCAATGCTTTTCATTGCTCCAATACGTGGCGTTCTTGAAAACAGGACGGTAACCATTTTTAGCATCATTCCAAGCAATGCCTCCGCCGCAATGGTCAAAATGTAGGTGGGTCATAAAAACATCGGTGATTTGGTCCTCATGAAAACCCAACTTTCGAATGCTGCCCATAAGGCTGTCCAATCCAAACAAATAATAATGTGAAAAAAACTTTTCAGATTGCTTATCCCCAATGCCCGTATCGATGAGCATTAAACGGTTTCCATCTTCAACAAGTAAACAACGCAAAGCCCATGAACACATGTTGTTTTCATCAGCAGGATTTGTTTTTTGCCATAATGTTTTGGGTACCACACCGAACATGGCGCCACCATCCAACTTAAAAAATCCTGTTTCAATTGTATGTATCTTCATATTATTTAGGGTTCTACGTTGGCAAGGATTTCCAATATGACAATGCCCGGATCTGAATTTGTGAGCACGGAAATCGTTTTGTTCTGTCCACCCAATTGCGTCGACTTGGGATGAAAAGTCACCTTAATTTTATCCGAGCCATTGGGAGAAATTGGGTTTTTATTCCATTTCGGCACGGTACAACCACAGGAAGCTTTGACATCAAAAATTTGCAATGGCTTCTTTCCAGTATTCTTTATGGTAAACTCTGTTGTATAATCCGCGTCTGCCTTGATGTTGCCAAAATCATGTTTCAGGCGGTCAAATGCCACCAGGGTAAGGTTTGACATCCGCTCTTTTTCTTCCGCTTGCACATCTGATAACTTTGATGACAATTCCTTCTCATTTTCTTCATTGGCCACGATGCTTGAGGCATATTTTTTTTCTTTAGTAGCCTCATTACAGCCACAGAGCAGTAAAAAAATCAATGAAAGATATAAAAATCGCATGTGTTTTTATTGAAAGTTAAAGGTATAAAAAAAGTCCCTAATTGGGACTTTTGGGAGGAAGACGGGTCTCGAACCCGCGACCTTCGGAACCACAAACCGACGCTCTAACCAACTGAGCTACAACCTCCATTTTAGGGGCACAAAGATATAAAATATATTCGATTTAATAAATACATCCGGTGGATTAATAAAGAATTGGAATTTCCACGGAATTAAAAATAATTGAACAACTTGTTCGTTTCGATTACTTTTGTTTCGTGAAGTTAATTACCCTTGCCGTTCTAAATTCCTTCGTCTTCTTTGGCTTTGCTCAGTCGGTATCGATTGAGGGAACCTGTGTAGACAAAAAAGGAAAGCCGCTTGTGGAGGTAATCATCACCCAGGACAAAGACCCAAAATTTAAAATAACGACCAATGACAAAGGCCGCTATTCCTTTCAAAATTCTTTTGGAGATACCTTAACCCTCACCTATCAATACCAATCCTTCACGGAAAAAAGAACCTTCATCGTAAACCGTACCTTAACCCAACATTTACCTACCGTACTTTTTCAAATTCAGTCGAGTGACCTGGTTGTATTGCAAAGGATAAAAGAAGATCCTTTCGATCTAATTGAATTGCCAAACATTGACCTCCAACAGATGGTCAGCGTAGAAAAATACCTCACACTGACAAAACCAGCGGTTTCCAACAACGAGCTTACTTCCAACTACAATGTGCGCGGAGGTAACTACGATGAAAACTTGGTGTATGTGAACGGTTTTTTGGTCTACCGTCCTTTCTTAACCCGATCTGGGCAACAAGAAGGAATGAGTTTTATCCACTCTGCTTTGGTCGAGTCCGTAAAATTTTCTGCCGGTGGTTTTGACGCACAATATGGAGATCGCTTAAGTTCTGTATTAGACATCCATTACAAAACCCCAACCTCTTTTCGAAGTTCTGTCGCCCTATCGCTGCTCAGTGAAGAAGGTCACGTGGAAGGCAGCCTTGGAAAAAAATTCACCTATCTTGTGGGTGCGCGTTACCGGGCAAATGGGTATTTGTTAAATTCACTGCCTACCAAAGGCGCCTACAACCCGGTTTTTGCAGACGGACAATTCTTAACCGATTATGCACTTACCCCAAAATTAAAATGGTCGATTCTCGGACATTTTGCCTCGAACAATTACCGTTTCGCTCCCCAAACCTCTCAAACGGATTTTGGTACAGCCAATGAGGCTTATTCGTTTCGAATCTATTTTGATGGCAGAGAAAGTACGCGCTTTCAAACAGCCATGCTCGGAACAGCTTTGAAATACAGCCCCAACGTAAAAACCAACATTGACTTTTACCTAACAGGCTTTCGTTCGGATGAACGAGAGTTTTTTGACATTCAAGGCCAGTACTACATCAATGAATTGGAAACTGATCCTTCCAAAGAAACCTATGGAGATTCCATCGCGGTCTTGGGCATCGGAACCTTTCTAAACCATGCCAGAAACCGACTCAATGCTTTTGTTTACAATGCCTATCATGAAGGTTCGCATGTGTTTAGGAAAGACTACACTGATTTTTCGCATCAAAGGTTTGTCTATTCAGCAGTGAAATGGGGCGCTGGCTATGAACTTGATATTTTCAACGACAGGATCAGCGAATGGAAAATGTTAGATTCGGCGGGATACAGCGTGCCACAAGGCAATGCCAATGAGGTGGAACTTTATGAAACCTTGAAAAGTACCTTGGCACTTACAAACCATAAATTTACTGGGTATTCACAATGGGATTATAGCCGTTCAAAAACCCTTCTTGGTCAAATTGTTACCCGTTCGAAGAAAATGAAAATAAACGGCGTTAAATCCTTGAAATACTTCACCGACACCCTTCGCGAAACCGCAACCAAAGTGGCCATCAGCATAGGAACACGTACGGGTTACACTTCCGTAAACAACGAGTTCTTCGTCACACCAAGGCTTTCCCTAAGTTATTACCCAAGGGCCTACATGGTAAAAAACAACAAAATCATAAGAAGGAATTTAAGCTATCGATTTTCTACAGGCTTGTATTACCAACCCCCGTTTTACCGCGAATTCAGGACCATCGCAGGTTCACTTAACACCCAGGTTCAATCCCAAAAATCCTTTCACGTAGTCTTGGGTACAGATGTATATTTCAGCATGTGGCAACGTGAACGTCCTTTCAAATTTTCCGGGGAAGTCTATTACAAATACCTGTGGGATGTCAATCCATATGAGATTGAAAATGTCCGCACGCGTTATTATGCAGAAAACAATGCAATAGCCTATGCCTATGGACTTGACCTAAATGTACATGGTGAATTTGTACCCGGCATTGAATCTTTTTTTAAAATGGGAATTATGCGAACGGAAGAGAATTTATTGGACGACAATTACAAGGAATATTATAATGCGGCAGGGGATAAAATAATCTTTGGCATCAGTGAAGATCAAACGGTGGTTGACAGCGCGGTGGTTTATCCTGGTTATATTCCAAGACCTACGGACCAACTTTATAATTTTGGCGCCTTGGTACAAGACCAAATGCCAGGATTGGAGAATTTCACCGTACAGATGGGATTGCAATATGGCGCCCCCCTACCCTATGGTCCTCCCGGCAGCGGTCGTTATAAGGACACCTTGCGCATGAAAGGGTATTTCCGGGTAGACCTGGGTTTTTCGTACAACCTTACCTCAAAAAAAGACACTTGGTGGCATAAGCATGTACCAGAATCCATGATTTCTTTGGAGGTGTTTAATTTATTGGGTGTGAACAATGTCCTTTCAAAACAATGGATTCAAGACGTGGAAGGAAAGTATTACTGCGTTCCAAACTACCTAACCCAAAGAAGGGTGAATTTGAAATTTATATGCAGGTTTAATTAGGGGCAAAAAGGAACTTATTTGGAGACACAAGCTGTGTTTTCACTGCATACATGACAATGCCAGCTGTGTTTTTTGCGCCCAATTTTCCCAGGATGTTTTTACGGTGTGTATTTACGGTGTGCTTACTAAGGAAAAGCATTTCCGCGATTTGCTCATTGGTATATCCTTCAGAAATATACACGATGATTTCATTCTCTCTTTCCGTCAAAACCACAGGCTCGCAAGAAAACGCATCAAAGTCGATGTCATTGATGTCTAAATTTGCTTCATGTATTTTTTCTAAAATCTTTCCGCAAAAAAATCGATTTCCTTTGCTTGTCTCCAAAACCGCATCCGTAATCTCTCCTAAATCACAATCTTTTTTCACATAACTCATCACCCCGCTTCGAAGTGCATCTACCAACGTTTGGGCACTTTGCTCGGCGGTAATCGCAATGAATTTTAAATCGTTGTTCATTTTGATGATTTTCGGCACAATATCGATGTCAAATCCAGGGGATGTGTAATCAATCAAAACAATTCCTGCTTGAAAAGACAACACCAACTCCATCAATTCCATCGAATCCTTTGCTTCACCCACAATGGAGATTTCCTTTTGACTGCTTAACGCAGCCCGCAACCCTATGCGAATCAAATCGTTACTGTCAGCTAAAATTATTTTCACTTATTTAGAATTGATTTAAACAAGACAAAGATAGCTAACACTCTTCCAATTTTGAAATTTTCATTGAGCTTTTTTTAAACACGTAATAAACATGCCCCATCCTTGCAATAATGATTGCTAAAATTGTATCGTATCTTTGGCCCATGTTGACAGAAACCACGACTGAACTTACACGTGCAATCGCAATGCTTCAAACCGGAGGAATTCTTGCCATTCCCACAGAAACGGTATACGGTTTGGCCGCCAACGCTTTAGATGCCCACGCGGTCTCAGAAATTTATCGAATTAAGCAACGCCCTAAAAACCATCCCCTCATCCTTCATTTCGGAAAGCTAAACGATGTCCTCCCTTATGTTAGCGAATTCCCGGAAGATGCAGAAAGATTGGCTTCGCATTTTTGGCCCGGCCCCTTAACGCTGCTCTTAAAAAAAACGGAAAAAGTACCTGGCTACCTAACGGGAGCGTCCCCCTTTGTTGGTGTAAGAATACCCGCCCACCCTTTGTTGTTAACCCTTTTAAACCAAATCTCATTTCCATTGGCAGCGCCCAGCGCGAATCCCTACGGAATGGTAAGTCCCACTGAAGTTTCGCATGTCGTGCATCAACTTGGTGGAAAGATTCCATTGATATTGGATGGAGGGCCATGCTGCGAGGGCATCGAATCTACAATCGTCGGCTTTCAAGAAGACAAGGCCATTGTGTATCGATTGGGAAGTTTGGAACTTGACGACATCGCTACCGTTCTGGGTTACATACCGGAAATTGTCCATGGGTCAACCGAAAAACCACTTACCTCCGGCATGGTTAAGTTTCATTACGCTACCCAAACCCCTTTGTATTTTATGGATGAATTCCCTCTGTATGAAGGAGATGCAGTGTATTTGTTCTTATTTGAAATCCCTTCAGGCTTTGTGGGCTTAAACAGTAGGGTACTCAGTGAAAATCAAAGTTTGAAAGAAGTGGCAAGAAATCTATATGCTTTTTTACATACCGCCGATGCAAGTGGTGCCCCTAAAATTTACATTGAGCGCCCCCCTAATGAAGGTATTGGAAGAAGCATTCTGGATCGATTACAACGTGCCACCGCAAAATTTAGGGCATAAAAAAAGGCTCACAATGGAGCCTCTTCAATATGTTTAGGGTGAACATTATTTCATGGTTTTCGCATAACGATTCTTGAATTTATCAATACGTCCTGCCGTATCCACAAACTGTGCAATTCCAGTAAAGAATGGATGTGATTTGTGAGAGATATCCAATTTTACCAATGGGTATTGTTTTCCATCTTCCCATTCAATGGTTTCTTTTGCCGAAGCGCAAGATGGACAAATAAATGCATAGTCGTTGGACATGTCTTTGAAAACAACCAATCTATAATCTTCCGGGTGTACGTCTTTTTTCATTTTGTTCCTTAAAATGGATTGCAAATTTAGACATTTGTTGGGAACAACCAAAAACAAATCGCAATATTTTTACAAACTAACACATTAACGCTGATAACTAATCCAATCTTTGGTATCGAAAAGGCAGCATCTTTCTAACTTTACGTTGAGAAAACGAACCATGAAATTCGATAAACCCTACACGCTTTCGGAAATTGCCTCCATCCTTTCCTGCGCTTATTTCGGGGATGCCGATCTGGCATTGTTTGGAATCAATGAAATCCATCGGGTAGCCCATGGCGACATTCTATTTGTAGACCACCCGAAATACTACGACAAAGCACTGCAATCCAAGGCCACGGCAATCATCATCGACAAGGAGGTGCCCTGCCCTACTGGAAAAGGCCTTTTGCTTTCAAAAAATCCTTTTGACGATTTTAACGCACTTACTCGACATTTCTCCCAAGCGGTAGTACCACAAGCACAGATTACACCTTCTCAACCTGCAATCTACCCGGGTGTTTACATTGGCGCCAATGTTTCAATTGGAAAAAATGTTACCCTTTACCCCGGTGTGTGTGTTATGGACGGAACCATCCTCGAGGACGATGTAGTCATAGGGCCCAACACAACCCTAGGTTACAACGCATTTTATTACAAAAAACAAGGCGGAGCCTACCATGCAATGCACAGCTGTGGCTTTGTTCACATCGAAAAAAATGTAGAAATCGGGGCGGGTTGTACCATTGACCGGGGCGTAACCGATGTGACACGCATCGGTGCAGGGACAAAAATTGACAACCAAGTTCAAATTGGACATGATACGATCATTGGAAAAAACTGCTTGTTCGCTGCACACGTTGGCATCGCTGGATGTGTTGTCATTGAGGACAATGTAACCTTATGGGGACAAGTAGGGGTTACCAGCGGAATCACAATAGGTGAAGGTACCACCGTGCTTGCCCAAAGCGGGATATCAAAAGACCTAGAAGCAAATAAAACCTATTTTGGCAGCCCATGTGGAGAAGCGAGAGAGAAATTTAAAGAAATGGCTGCGCTCAGACAATTGCCCGAATTGATCTATAAAATGAAATGAGTGAGTTAATTCTAAAGAACTTACAAAAACAGGTTTCAATCAATGAATTGAAATTAAATGCGCTTCTAGAAATTACCACAGCAATCAACACCAACGCTGACGTTGAAAAACTACTCGGCATCTATGCCTTCATCCTTAAAGAACAATTGCTCTTTCGAAAATTCGTGCTTTTTATTGACCAAGAAGGATGGAAATGCCTTCTAAAAATTGGGGTCAAAGGAAAAATCGAACCCGAACACCACCTTGAGCAACTGTTGCGTTTCAAAGAAATCACAGTGCTTGAAGATTCCAACTCTACCCTTTTACGTGAATTCCATTCGGTCATTCCTGTACTTCACGGAGGAAAAGCCCTGGCATTTTTACTTCTGACAGAAATCCCGTCCACACACCAAGGCATCGAAACTTCAACCCATTTCGAATTCGCGCAGACCTTAACCAATGTGATTTCCGTGGCTATTGAAAATAAAAAACTGGTCAAAACCATTGTTGCCAAGGAGATGATCAACAAAGACCTAGAAGTTGCCTCGGAACTTCAAAAGTTACTTTTCCCTGCGGAGCTTCCTTCGAATCGCAAAATGGACATCAGTGCTAAATTCATTCCCAGACATGCCATAGGGGGCGATTATTACGATTTCATTCCTTTGGGGGATGACGAATACATTCTGTGCATTGCCGATGTTTCTGGGAAAGGGGTTGCCGCTGCCTTGCTCATGGCGAACTTTCAAGCAACCATTCGTACCCTGTTTCGCTACCAACGATTCGACCTTTCTTTCCTTATTGAAGAGCTGAATAAAAAAGTCATGTTAACCGCAAAAGGGGAAAAATTCATCACCTTTTTTATCGGTCATTACAACGCCTACAACCGCAAACTGAAATACATCAACGCTGGACACAACCAGCCCGTATTGCTGATGGGGAAAGAATACCTTTTGCTTCACGATGGATGCATTGGATTGGGCATGTTGGATGAATTGCCAAACATAAAAGTCGGACAAATAACATTGCCTCCAAAAAGCACCTTGGTTCTTTACACCGATGGGGTTGTTGAATTGGAAAATGAAAAAGGAGATTTCTTTGGGATTGAAGGATTGATCAAGAACATTCAGTCCTTTTCTTCTTTGAAAATGGAGGACATGAACAACATTCTTTTCTCAAAACTTGACGAATGGAAAGGGGATTTGCCGTACAGCGATGATACAGCGATTTTGTGTTGTAAGATTTTCTAACGAATGATGTACATTTTTCCCAAACCTTTATGGAAATAAGCATCTGCGCCTGTCGACAATTGTTTAAGCTCTGATCCGTTGGCTTGAACCTTCACCCGATATAAATACACCCCATTGGCCAATAAATCTCCGTATTCATCCCTGCCATCCCAAGCAAATTCTGTGATGTTTCTGCCAATTCTTAACGGACCAAGTTCGTCTTCGGTAATTTCACGAACCACCTTTCCACTGATGTTCATGATTTGAATCTGCATTTGATCTGGAATTTCGGACCCCGTCAACGTGAAAACAAATTGTGTTTTGGTAGAAAACGGATTGGGATAGTTCATGATTTGAGAAATACTTGAAACCAAACTCACTTGAAAATTGATTTTATATTCGTAATCCCCAGAAAGGTTTCCAGAACGGTCTGCACCTTGAACCAGTAAAGTATAGGTACCTTCTTTGGCAAAAAGTGCAGGATAGATGATCTTAAACTTCTTGTTGCTAGCGTTGGCGGGTATCCATTGCATAATGGAATTACCTTGTCCGTCAATGAACGGGACCTTTTTTTGAATCCCGTCTGGATCGGTCACATATACTGCAAACAATGCCGTATCTGCGTCGCTGTTCATCACTAGGTAAGGATTTTCATCTTTTAAGGAAATGAGGATTTCACTTTCTGGAGATACAATGTCATTGTTAAGAATATGCTGCCCATCGAAGGTAACATCCAAGATTGGGTTCAACTCCTCTCCGCCGACAATGAATCCCAATTGAAGAATGTTATTTATGTGGGTTAATTCGGGCTGATCGGTTTGTGAAAGGGTTTGGTCCGTATAAGGATTCACTTCCACACGAAGCCAATTCAGTCCTTTCAAATTCAAGGTGGAGATGGTCAGGGTATCAAGTAAGTGCCCATTCGCCAGCAAAGGGGCTTGCCGCGGATATGCGATGGGGTGAACGACTTGATTTTCATCAATAATGGAATAGTTCACCAAGAGAGAATCCATGTTGTATTGGCTGATGTTTCGAATGTCTACAGAAAACAACAAGGGCTGTCCCTCTTGCACAGAATCGTTTTGCGCAGACCAAAATAGGGCTGTGGAAGGATCGATGGCAGCTTCCGGCAAAGGCGCAAAGACGACATGCCAAAAATCCAGCTGCGCCGGCGTTTGATTGGAGGAGTCTTGGTAATAAGAATTTAGTTTAACAAATGGAAATAGGGAAGCGTCAATTAAATTGTTCAATTGAATGATTGAATCATGTGGCGTCATAAAGGTATCAATCACGTGGTCCAATGAGGCAAATTGATTGTAGACCTGAACCCGAAGCCGTGTAGAATCTCCTGGCAACGCCTCCAAGGGGTCGCGTTTCCAAAACAAAGATTGCCAATCGCTAACCGGACCAATCATTGGGGTGGTTTCAAACCCTGCCAATTGAGAACCAATCAATAAGGTATCGATGAAAAGGTCTTCATTTCCATAGGTAAATTTCTCAACCACGAACGAAGGGTCTCCTTTTCGAGTGAGGAAAATAAAAGGTTTATTCACCCTTCCTGGCACAATACTATCCGAACCTAGGTTCGCAAAAGTTTGATACAATCCCGGATTAATGGAATTCCACCAATCGTAACGGGTGGTCATTGGCGAATACACCAGGATGTAATCCCCGTTTGAAACAGCGTTTTGCACCATGTTTTGAAAGGCACTTAACTGCGTGGCATTGTCTTGATGAAAGGTGAAATATTTCATCGGTCTTGGCTTACACCCTGAGTTGTCGTTGGCATTTCCAAAATTATGGTTTGGGTTTACGACCGTTCCGTTGGGATAGGTATATCGTGTTTCCCAAGGAATCAGCGTGGCTTTATCCAAAATGGCAACGTGCAGTTTTGGGGTCATATTGCACACTTCATATTCCTGTTGTTCCCCGTTGATATACCAAGCATTGTCATAAATCTGAGGAGCTGTTGTCGCCGTTTTTACCAAACATGAAATCCCTTTTTGGATGGGCACAAACTGTCGTTGCAATTGGACCGTATTCATGTTAATCCCATTGAAGGAATTGTCTACAAATTGAAAGAAATCATCTTGCCCCCAACCTTCTTTACCCGGAATGTATTGAAAGGATCTTTTTTTCCACTGCGGTAAACCTGTATTCACACAAACCCTCCAATAATACACCGTGCTGTCGGTAAAATGAACAGGCGCAGGCTGGTTAGTATTTACATCTGTCCATTGGTTCCAATTTACAGATTTGACACCTCCGGTGCCATTTACGATGGCATACCTCAAAAAGGGACTGTTAAAAGTATGCGTTGTATCCATTTCAAAGCGATACCCATTCATGGCAGCCAATGGATTCAAGGTTGAGGCAAATACGCGGAGTGTATCTTTTGGTACCACGGCAAAATCAATTGGCAGTATGGGTTCAATGCCATCAATGTCGATGTTAAAGGTTTTTGCCACTTGGTTGTTATTAATTTCATCATACACTTCTGCATGGTATGAAGGGATGTCTGCAGAGATTGTGAATTGATTTAATCCAATGCCTATTAACGGATAAAGGGGGATTTTCACCTGAATTTGTTTTTCATAATCCAATCCATTCACCGTGAAAACATAATTTGAATCAGCTGCAGACCCTGGGAAATTCCGCAAAATTTGCAATGCAAAATCACCCGTAATGGATTGTCCAAGGTTGCGAAGTAAAACACTGATCTCAATTGAGTCGGTTGCCAAATCGATGTCATTGGGCCCGAAGGCGACGTGGTCAATGGTCAGTTCAATTTCTGGTTTGGTATGGGGATTTAACCGCAACATGGGGTCTCCATGTAGGGTCATTTGTGAAAACACGGACTCTTCGCTTAAGGGTTGGTTTGGATTCATCACAGAATCAATGGTATTTCGGATGTGCTCCCCAATGGTCCCGCCGTAATTGTGCGTACTGAATTGACGATAAAATTGATTGGAGTAGTCGTTGAGTGCACCTGAGAAACCGTAGTTGATTGTCCCTAAATATGCAATTACCCCTGCGTTTGGTGCGAGTACAAATTCCTCCGATTTGGTAGGCACGCTGTAAAAGATGTTCCCATTGTAACATGAATTCGCGATCAGCAATGGATATTTCCCTTGATTCCCCCAATACTGCGGTTCATCTATGTTGATGTCAAATCCGCTTTGTGACGAGGTAGCATGCCCAAAAAAGTTCATAACGGTAACTCCTGATGCTATGCGGTCGGCTATTGCTTGCACCTGCACTGGTGTCAGCGGATTCCCGGATTGTTTTACAATGGTGGTTGTTTCACCCGCAAAATAATCGTCTTCTGCGATGGCCGCCATACCATTCAGATAGGTTTGAAAAATATATTGCTCGTTGGCATTTCCACCGCCTGCGAAATGTAGGATTTGTTTTTGCCAGTCTTTTTGTTCGGAATTGTACATCGATAAAGAATCTTGCGCCAACTCAAATGCCTGCACTTTCTGCAAGTAAACCTGTAATTCTGCTAAGTTATTCACTGAAATTCTTCCCGTTGGGATCAGCGGAGTCCATTTATTGGTTCCGGGTAAATTGGAGGTCATGTTTTGATCACTCGAGGGCTGACCAAAGGAAGGAACCAAAGACATGGCATAGTTAATTGTATTGTTTCTGGTCCCAGGTCCTGTCGCAAGGGTGGTTGAAACATTCGCCTCCCGAATGGCTTTCCCAATCAAAAACAACCCTATGGGTTTTTGTTGACTTATTGTATGCATGAAATGGGCATACCTTCGGATGCCATTTACGTGTTTGCGAATTCCTCCGCCAAACTGATCAAACAACTCATCCACAGAGGATAAAATCACATTGTAATCCCCACCAGAAGGGTTGCTTCGGTAATTCGCATAATCAATTACACCTGATTCTAACGATTTTGGGTAGACAAACAAAAGGGCTTTTTCCAAGTTGGGAACATTTGCGAAATTTGTAAAATAACCTGATTGATTTACCGGTGTCAATTGAACTACACTCGCTATTGTACTTGCTGCTTGTACGACAATTTTCTGCGTCGCATAATTTGGGTCATTTGGAATTAACGCTTTATAACTCACTCCACTTTGCACTACGGGAATTTTTTTCGGAGTGGTCCCAAAAACAAACATCATAGGAGAAGTGAGGTTTGCATTTAACAAGGACAGGTGTACCTTGGGTTGATTTAACGCATTGTTCACACGAAATTCGGTTTTATTGGCACCCCCGAGCGACATCGTCCTGGGATAAACAAAAGACCAAAAATTGATGCTTTGATAATCCGAAGCCACACCCAAATCCCCTAAAATATTCACTTTGAAATTGGTGGCACCACTGGCAGGTAACCAACTTACGGGAAATTGTTTCTGCACAGCCACCGATGTATACCCCGTAAAAATCGTATCCAATAAAACTTGGTTGGTGACCCCAAGCGTGTGCTGGTTGTGGTGATTTCCTGGACCGGTATGGTATGCATTTGACCCCCCTACAACAACCGACCTGAATTGAACCAGCGGGGCATCTACCCCTGAATAAAGGTTATCCAAGGTTGTGGACGAATAGTTCCAGGTGTAGCCACTTGCGCCGTTTTGCATGGTACTTCCCCAACCTTCCCCAGGAACAAAAAAAGAACTTGCTGCCTGACTTGAGGTTTCGCCCTCATTGTAAGCCTGGCTATTCACTTGGGATTTTTCAAACAACAGATAATTGGCAGGTTGATAGGAAATAAAATCGATGTCACTTTCATCTGTAAATCGCAAACCGGTAGCATTGGCATTCCATGTAAAAAAGTAACGCAGGGTATCGTTGTAAAGGCTGTATTTAGGATTTCCCATCCAAGCAGGGTCGTCATACAAAGTGGAATCCAGCCAACCATCGTTACGTTCTGCATAGAAAAAAATAAACTCGTTAGAGTCCAGAACATTATTGCCATTGTCTTGAATGTAGAGAGGCTGTTCCTTTTCCTTCCATCTTTGGATGGAGGAAACCCCTCCTCGCAACCTTACAATGTCTTTGTACCCAAATTGTACGCCGAGGTGAGGGTCGATGGAAATGGGATTCAGGCTTATGGCAACGTTTCTTTTCCCATCGGTTGTGAAATCAAAATCCATTTCGGTCATAAAGGAAAATCCTTTTTCTGCCTTCCCTAGGGCATGGTTGTAGGCAATTCCTCCGATAAATCTTGGCAAGGACAACTCCAATCCATTTGCCGGCAGGTCGTTGCCCGTGGTTAAAAAAACTTGTTGCATTTCTGGTGAAAGGTTAAAAATCCACGCGTTGAACGTTGAGGTTACATCACGGGCCATGAGCCCGAAATTCCAATGCTCGTTGGGGGAATACTTAACACCTGCATCCAGTCCAAAACCCCAAGATTTTGCGAAATCTCCCACGCGTCTGTGAATGATTTTAGCTGTCCCTCCAACCGAAAGTCCGACCGGTTTTAATTTCTTGGCAAAAGAACCCATAAACGCATAATCCCCAGCTGAGAAGGTGGTGATTTTATCGTAGTCTATACGCCCGTCATTGTCAATCAATTGCGTGGTATTAGGGATGTCGTCTACCCCGAAGCGTAGGAAGGTAAAACCAATTACGCCTTTTTCTCCGAGGGAATGCGCGACACCAATGTGGTCGTATTTGGCAATTCCCGCAAAATACTCTGAATGCATGGCCGTAACTTGAAGCCACTGGTTAACAGATGTCAATCCCGCAGGATTCCAATAGGCTGCACCAACATCGTTTGTCGAAGCAACGACTGCATTTCCCATGGAAAAGGCATCTGCCCCTACCCCAAGGTGTAGGAATTCATTTGAATATTTCGGGGCTTGGGAAAAGGTGAAAACGGAAAGACCAGTGAAAAGAATCGCAAAAAGGTTTCTCATTGTAAATTTTTGAGCCACTAAACCCATATTTCTCATTAATATTTTAGTTGCGACCATTTTTATTTCGAAGCATAAATATAAAGTATTTTGCTGTAAATTCGCCAACCTTCGAATCTATTTAGGTAAGTTATGTTCAATCTCCCAAACTTAATTACTTCCGGAAATTTTCTCTGCGGCATATTGAGCATCCTTTGCGCTTCTTCAGGACAAATGGAGATTGCCATCGCTTTATTGTTCATTGCTTTGGTGTTGGATTTCGCCGATGGATTTGTGGCAAGAAAACTTAACATGACTACTGAATTTGGAAAACAATTGGATTCGTTGGCAGACATTGTGTCCTTCGGTGTGGCGCCTGGCGTATTGATGTTTATTACCATTCGATGGAGCCAACATGATGCGAATGTGCTTTTCCGCGACCTAGCCGACGCATCCCAATGGTATGCATTTGCAGCGATGAGCATTCCTTTTTTCTCCCTTTTCAGGTTGGCGAAATTCAACCTTGACCTACGTCAAACCGATAAATTCATCGGAATCCCTACCCCTCTTAACACCTTGTTTTTTCTCTTTTTTCCTTTGTATTCCGTAACCCTTTCTCCCGAAATGGCTGATGCATCGCCTTGGTTTTTAAATCCCGTGTTTATGGCATCCCTTTCCCTGTTTTTTCCCCTGCTATTAATTGCAAACATCCCCCTGATTGCCCTTAAGTTTTCACACTTTGCGTGGAAAGGAAATCAGTTCAGGTATGCATTGTTGGCGATTTCGTTGATAACAATCTTGTTTTTACAGATGTACGCGTTGCCAATAATTGTACTTTTGTACTTGTTATTATCCTTCATTGATCATTTTATTACGAAAAATCATGAAATTCAAAGCTGAAATTGATGTGATGCCCATGGAGGCACTCTTAGACCCCCAAGGAAAAGCAGTAACCCTTGCCATGTCCACCATTGGACTTTCCGAAATTCAAGGCGTGCGCATTGGCCGTCACATTCGCTTGTTTGTTGAGGCAGACTCAATGGAAAACGCCACACAAAAAGTAGATCAAGCTTGCAAACAAATGTTGGCAAATCAAATCATGGAATCCTACGAATTTTCTATCGAAGTAGCCTAAGCCTTGATGCCTGGATTTCAGTCTTTCAATTGCCGTAGCGGCAAGTCCAACCCAACACTTTATCATTCAGATTCCTTAGCATCCCTAGACCGCTGCTTAACCTCTTCAGTGGAAGCTCACGAATCAGGCGCATTGAAAGACAATCAAACGCGAATTCAATTGCTTCAGACCATCCTCTCCCATGCAATGGCGAAAAAGGAGGTCATTGCCAAAAATTATTGTGAGGAAAGCAGCCTCGACCTGGTTCGTTTTGAAGTGGAATTCGAAAGGTGCCTTGAACAAATTTCCCATTTTATTCAAAGTTTATTGCATTCTGAGCCATCGATTGACCTTTTATCGGACCGTAGAATTGAAAAACGCAGCATCGCAATGGGTCCCGTCGCTGTGTTTGGCGCATCAAACTTTCCCCTTGCTTATGCTACCCTCGGTGGTGATGTGATGGGCGCACTTGCGGCAGGATGCCCTGTAATTGTCAAAGGACACCCATACCACCCAGGAACCAGCCTGCTTTGTGCCGAAGTTATTCACGACGCAGCTTCAGCATTGCACCTCCCGCAAGGTGTCTTTGGCCACGTTTTAGACGATGGTTTCAGCTTGGCAGAATCCCTTGTGTCAGACCCGAGGATCAAAGCGGTTGGATTTACCGGGAGTTTTAAAGGGGGCATGGCACTGTTTCGCTTGGCACAACAAAGAGAGGAACCCATTCCTTTCTTCGCAGAAATGGGGAGTTTGAACCCCGTCATTATACATCCCAGTGTTTCGGGACTTGAAAAACATGTAAAAAATTTGGCATTGGCCGTTGCAAACGAAGCAGGACAATACTGCACGAAACCTGGTTTGGTGTTTTGCCCTGAAGAAATATGGGACGAAGCACTCGGTATGTTTAGCACATTTCTGAAAGGTATAGAACCACACCCCATGTTACATCCTGCCATCCATTCAAATTACGTTGGACATCTGGCACGGTTAAAAAAACTTGCAAACGTATCCTATGAAGCTGAAATCTTGCCAGACCATTTTGGTCAAAAGGCATTTTTATCCTTAAACATCGAAGAATTTGTCGCAAACCCAACTTTTTCAGAAGAAGTTTTTGGTCCTTTTTGCATTTGGGTGCGCTACACATCCGAAGAAAGTTTGCAGGGAGCTTACAAGAAATTGAAAGGTCAACTTACGACAACTTTTTTAGGGGCTGAAGATTCTCTGTCTCCCCAATGGCGAAACCAACTTGAGAACCACTGCGGAAGACTGGTTTTTAATGGGGTACCCACGGGGGTTAAAATCGTGAAATCCATGCACCATGGAGGACCTTTTCCATCTACCACAGACCCAAGATTTTCGGCTGTCGGAATGGATTCTATGAAAAGATTTCAACGAAACATTGCCGTACAAAACACTTTGTAGTACCATATTTTTTCCTACTTTTGTTATATAAAATCACGAAAAATGTCTGAGAATCAATCAAAATCATCAAATTTACTTTACCTCGTTATCATCGGTTTATTATTGGTTAGTTTGGGAGCTGTCACCTACATGTGGTCAAACAAAAGAACCGAGCTTAGCGATTGTAAAAACGACAATTTGGTACTCAAATCCGATATGGAAGGAATGAACCAAATGTTGGAAGGATATGTGGGTGGATTGTCGCATGATTTGAAGACGGATTTCAAGAACATGTTGGATACCTATGACAAACTGATTGAAATGGATCACAGCAAGGCTGATAGCCTCAACAAGCAAAAGGCAAACATCAATGCATTGTTGAAACAAATGAATACCAACAAAAAACTTTCCGCAAGAGACTTAATGAACTTGAAAAAAGAAAATGAGGCTTTGCGTTCGATCATGAGAAGTTATGTACGCCAAATTGATTCATTGAATACCCTAAACATCAAGCTAACCTCTGTTTTGGACGAAACTAATACAAAACTTACGGTAACCACCACAGAGCGCGATGAATTCAAAAGAGAGTCGGAACAAAAAACAGAACAAATCAAAAAAGGATCTAAGCTTCAAGCCTATGGATTTAGCACGGAAGGTCTTCGCATGAAAATGAACAATACGACAGAACCATCCACCAAAGCGAAAAACATTGTTCAAATACGTTCTTCGTTTACCATTGGTGAAAACCAAATCGCTTCAACAGGCAGAAAGGTGGTTTACCTTCAAATCACAGCGCCAAGCGGGGCCGTACTCCAATCCAAGTCAAATTATGTTATGGATACAGATCAAGGCCAACAAGCGTATTCCGACAAAAAAGAAATCGATTACAACAACCAAGCGATTGACCTTACGATATACTACGACTTGAAAGGTCAAGATGCAGAAAAAGGAAATTATAAAGTCCGCATTTTCTGCGATGGTCAACTCATTGGAACCGATAACCTTGCTTTGAAATAATGACGAACACTGAAGGGAACGTTAGCATCGAAGTTGCTGACAACATTGCAACCATAACATTCGGTCACCCCGCCAGCAATTCAATGCCCGGGATCCTACTCCAAACCTTGGCAGAAACGATTTCACAAGCAAATCAAAATCCACTGGTTCATGTGATTGTATTGAAATCAGAAGGAGAGAAAACCTTTTGCGCTGGGGCAAGTTTTGACGAATTGATCTCCATTCAAAACCTAGAGGAAGGCAAGAAATTCTTCTCCGGATTCGCAAACGTAATCAACGCATGTCGAACTGCTGATAAACTCATCCTTGGAAGAATTCAGGGAAAGGCAGTGGGAGGTGGCGTAGGCATTGCTTCCGCAACCGATTATTGTTTTGCAACAGACAAGGCAGCGGTAAAACTTTCTGAGCTGGCCGTTGGGATTGGTCCTTTTGTAGTAGGTCCTGCCGTTGAAAGAAAAATAGGGCTTTCCGCAATGAGCGAACTGGCCATCAATGCGACAGAGTGGCGATCAGCAGAATGGGCGCAATCTAAAGGATTGTATACCGAAGTTTTCACCGACATCGCAACCATGGACAACGCAATCCAAATTTTAGCCCATAAATTGGCGCATTCCAATCCGGAAGCCATGAAATCGCTGAAGAAAATATTTTGGAAAGGCACCGATCATTGGGACACCTTGCTAATGGAACGTGCGGAAATCAGCGGAACCTTAGTTTTGAGTGATTTTACAAGAAATGCAATTCAAGCATTTAAAGCGAAATAAATTTTAAGGAATTTTCAGATTCGCTTTGCATTATTAAAACTTAACGACTATCTTTGCACCCCCTTAAATTTGGGAAAAAGAACAAAAACGTTACACAGTGGATACTTTAAGTTACAGAACTATTTCAGGAAACGCTGCAACCGCAAACAAAAAATGGTTTGTTATCGATGCAGAAGGTAAAACCGTAGGTAGATTGGCAAGTACAGTTGCTAAAATCATCCGAGGTAAATACAAAACCAACTATACACCGCATGCAGATTGTGGTGACAATGTCATCATCATCAATGCAGAGAAGATTTCATTTTCGGGAACGAAACTAAGTCAAAAAGAATACATTCGCTACTCTGGATACCCAGGTGGACAACGTTTCACTTCTGCTGAAGACATGTTGAGAAAACATCCTGAAAGATTGATTGAGAAAGCGGTAAAAGGAATGTTGCCAAAAAACACGTTGGGCAGAAAACTGTTCACAAATTTAAAGGTATACAAAGGTGGGACGCACAACCATGAAGCGCAACAGCCCGAATTATTAAACTTAGACACTATTAAATAAGATATGGACATTATCAACGCTTTAGGTAGAAGAAAAACTGCAGTCGCAAGGGTCTATCTTTCAAAAGGAAACGGAGAAATTTCTATCAACAACAAAACGTTCACGGAATTTTTTCCGGTGGATGTTCTTCAAACCAAAGTAAACCAACCCTTCCAACTTACAGGAACCGCAGGAGAATACAATGTGAAAGCTACCGTAAACGGTGGTGGAATCAACGGTCAAGCCGAAGCTGTACGTTTGGGCATCTCACGTGCATTGGTTGAAATCAATGAGGAATACAAAACATTGTTACGGGCAGAAGGCCTGATGACAAGAGACCCGAGAATGGTCGAACGTAAAAAACCAGGACAACCCAAAGCAAGAAAAAAATTCCAGTTCTCCAAGCGTTAATCACTTGGATTTGGAAGTTTAGTATCCAAATTGTTGAGCACCTTATCCCCTCAGCAATTGCTTAAATTAGGAAAGTAAACAAAAACATATGTCAAAATTAAAATTCGAAACGCTTTTAGAAGCTGGTGTTCATTTTGGACACTTAAAAAGAAAATGGAATCCGGCCATGGCGCCTTACATCTTTGAAGAAAAGAAAGGGATTCACATCATCGACCTCAACAAAACCATCGTTCATTTGGATCAAGCTTGCGCTGCCATGAAACAAATTGCCAAATCTGGTAAAAAAGTTTTGTTCGTTGCAACCAAAAAACAAGCGAAAGAAATTGTAGCACAACGCGTTGCCAAAATCGGAATGCCATACGTTACAGAGCGTTGGTCTGGTGGAATGTTGACCAATTTTCAAACCACACGTAAATCCATCCGTAAAATGGCCACCATCGACAAAATGAAGTCTGATGGTACTTGGGATACTTTGAACAAACGTGAAAAACTTTTCAAAACCCGTCAAAGAGAAAAATTGGAAAAAACATTTGGTTCCATCTCTGACATGACACGTCAACCTGCTGCCATCTTTATCGTTGATATCCTTAAAGAACACATCGCGTTGGCTGAAGCAAAAAGACTGAACATCCCAACATTTGCGATTGTAGATACGAATTCCAACCCAAAATTGGTTGATTTCCCTATCCCAGCAAATGACGATGCGACCAAATCCATCTCGTTGATTCTTGAAGAAATTTGTTCTGCCATCCAAGACGGATTAGAAGACCGTAAAAATACCAAAGGAGACAAAGAGGATGCCTCTGAAGGCTCTGATGATGTAGTTGCAGAAATCAAGACTCCTAAAGTTGCCGTTGAAGTTAAAACGCCTGAGACAGTTGTTGAAGAAGCAGCACCTGAAGCCGTTGTTGAAGAAGTAGCACCTGAAGCAGTTGTTGAAGAAGTAGCACCTGAGGCCGTTGTTGAAGAAGCAGCTCCTGAAGCAGTTATTGAAGAAGCAACTCCTGAAGCCGTTGTTGAAGAAGCAGCTCCTGAAGCCGTTGTTCAAGAAGCAGCTCCTGAAGCAGTTGTTGAAGAAGCAGCTCCTGAAGCAGTTACCGAAGAAGTTGAAGCGCCTGCAGATCAAAAAGACACACACACTGAAGAAAATTAATTCGTAACCATAAACCTTTATATCATGGCAATAACTGCATCAGACGTAAACAAACTAAGACAGCAAACTGGCGCTGGAATGATGGATTGTAAAAATGCATTAACAGAAGCAAATGGTGACTTCGAAACTGCAATTGACATCCTTCGCAAAAAAGGACAAAAAATCGCCGCAAAAAGAGGTGAAAACGAAGCGAAAGAAGGAATCATCATTTCTCAAGCATCAAACGACGGAAAATCAGGTGTAATTTTAACCTTAAACTGTGAAACAGATTTCGTTGCGAAGAATGACGGATATGTTTCTTTGGTACAAAGCATTGTAGACATCGCCTTGGATAAATTACCTGAAAACGCTGAAGTGTTAAAATCGCTTCCATATGACGATCGTTTAACCATTGACGAAAAAATCACTGAGCAAATCGGTGTGATCGGTGAAAAATTAGACCTATCCAATTACACGGTATTGAAAGCAGACAAAGTTGTTTCTTACAATCACCCTGGAAATCAATTGGCTACATTGGTAGGACTTAACATCAACACAGAAGAAGCGGCAGAAGCGGGAAGACAAGTTGCCATGCAAATTGCTGCGATGAACCCAATCGCGCTTGATAAAAATGGCGTTGATGAAAGAACCATTGAAAGAGAAATTGAAATCGGTAAAGAGCTTGCAATCCAAGAAGGTAAACCGGCTGAAATGGCAGAAAAAATTGCCATGGGAAGGTTAAACAAGTTTTTCCAAGAAAATACTTTGTTGAGTCAAGCGTTTGTGCGCGATAACAAACTTACTGTAGAGCAGTTTCTCAACAACACTGAGAAAGGCCTCACCGTCACTGACTTTAAAAGATTTTCATTAAGTTAATCAATAAACCCCGAGCCATCGGGGTTTTTTTTTGCCTATAAAAAGCGTTTTTAATTATCTTTGACCTATACGAATCATGAAATATAAAAGAATCCTGCTAAAACTGAGTGGTGAATCCCTCATGGGCGACAAGCAATTTGGCATCGACAATCATAGAATTTCCAGCTACGCGGAACAAATCAAGGAAATCCATTCCATGGGAATTGAAATCGCCATTGTCATTGGAGGCGGTAACATTTTCAGAGGTGTACAAGCAGAACAAGGCGGCATGGACCGTACGCATGGAGATTACATGGGCATGTTGGCTACGATGATCAATTCCATGGCTTTACAAGCGGCCCTCGAAGCCATTGGCATGCAAACAAGGTTATTGTCGGCCATAGAAATGAAGGCCATTGCCGAACCTTTCATTCGAAGAAGAGCCGTAAGACACCTCGAAAAAGGCCGTGTCGTTATTTTTGGTGCAGGAACCGGCAACCCTTATTTCACTACAGACTCTGCGGCTTCATTGCGTGCCATTGAAATCAACGCCGATGTTATCCTCAAAGGAACGCGTGTGGATGGCATTTATACGGCAGATCCTTTCAAGGATCCGAGCGCAACGAAATACGAGGAAATCACTTTCGACGAAGTGTATCGCTTGGGATTGAATGTCATGGACCTTACCGCCTTTACACTTTGCAAAGAAAACGACCTCCCCATCATCGTGTTTGACATGGATACGCCGGGGAACTTGAAAGCCTTAATGAACGAAGAAAAAGTTGGTACTTTAGTACAAAATTAATACGCTTATGACGGAAGAATTAGACTTGGTTTTTGATGAATTTAAATCTTGTAGCCAAAAAACCCTTTCTCACCTTGAAGTTGAATTGACCAAGGTACGCGCAGGAAAAGCAACCCCAGCAATGCTTAACGGCGTGATGGTAGAATATTACGGATCCATGACGCCCTTGCAACAAGTGGCCAATGTCTCCACCTCAGACGCCCGAACCATCATTGTACAACCGTGGGAAAAGCCCTTGTTGAACGACATTGCCAAAGGCATTATGAATGCGAATTTGGGATTGAATCCACAGAGCAACGGAGAGCAGCTGATCATTTCTGTACCCCCATTAACGGAAGAACGTCGCCGCGACTTGGTGAAACGTGCGAAATCAGAGTGCGAAAACGCAAAAGTTGGGATTCGTACCCACCGGAAAGACGCCATGGACATGGTCAAAGATCTGAAAACAGATGGCTTGGCATTACATACCTTGACAGCTGCGCAACCATATGAAACCAAAACGCCTTTTAAACCCTTTTTTTGAGAACGAAAAAGCATCTGGACTCATTTTGGTTTTCGCGACCGGGTTTTCGCTTGTGCTTGCGAATTCTGCCTGGCAAACAGACTACCTCAAATTTTGGCATATCGGCTTGGGTGGCCAAAGCCTCGTACATTGGATAAATGACGGACTCATGTCTGTCTTTTTTCTGTTGATTGGCTTGGAATTAAAAAAAGAGTTACGCCACGGAGAACTTTCCGACAGAAAAAATGCCTCGTTGCCGTTCTTTGGCGCTTTGGGCGGAATGCTCCTTCCGGCAGGATTGTTTTTATTGCTCAACTTCGGGACCAACACCCAAGCGGGTGCGGGCATTCCAATGGCCACAGACATTGCCTTTGCCATTGGCATCTTATCCCTTTTAGGCAATAGGGTGCCGACTTCATTAAAAATCTTCCTTACAGCCTTGGCAGTACTGGACGATTTAGGAGCCATTCTGATCATTGCCATTTTTTACACCACCTCCATTTCTCTTCTGCATCTTTTCATTGCCATTGCTGTTTTCGGATTTCTACTCATTCTTAATAGACTAAAAGTTCGCAACCTTATTCCGTATTTGGTTGGCGGGTTAGTTATGTGGTATTTTATGTTGCATTCAGGCGTTCACGCAACCGTAACAGGGGTGTTGTTGGCATTTGCCATACCATTTGGCAACAATGGAGAAAAATCTCCATCCGACAAGCTTCAGCGTTTCTTACAAAAACCCGTTGCTTTTTTTATCCTTCCATTGTTTGCCATAGCCAATACTTGCATTGCAGTGGGTGACAGTTGGCAAATGGGTATGAGACAAACAAACACCTTGGGGATCATGGCAGGACTTATCATCGGAAAGCCTTTAGGTATTTGGCTCCTTTCATTTATTGGGGTTCGCACGGGGCTTTGTGTGTTGCCCAAAGACTTGAAATGGAAAAACATTGTGGGTGCCGGTTTTTTAGGGGGTATTGGCTTCACCATGTCAATCTTTATAACCCTTCTTGCTTTTGAAAATGAAGCGCTCGTAAACCATTCCAAAATTGCCATTCTCTTTGCTTCATTCATTGCTGGAACGATTGGATTCACCTTCCTCAAAATGACGCTTAAAAAACCCAAGGGAAAATGACGTTTAACATGTACCACCAAAAATACCTTAATACCTAAAAAAAGGTTAAAAATGATTGCCTAAAAAAGTAATTTTGCAACATGAAAACAAACGCAACCCTTCAACCAAAGCTTATCTTTTGCTTATTTCTGTTTTTCCAAATGGATTATTTCGCTCAAAACTACTTTGTCACCTCGGCAAAGGACACCGTAGCATGTAGCCAAATTAATTTTTTCGATACCAATGCGCAAGGAAGAATGATTGACCTTGAATATGTCAACCAAGCAAATGAAACCGTTCGATTGAAGAAAGATGCCATTCCGGAAATCACAATGCTTTGCCAAGACGGTGCTATCTATTTAAGAATGCCTTTGAATCTAAAAAAACCAGACGGGTATTACCGTTACGGAAAACGTATCGTAAGCGGTAAAATCACAGTGGATGTCTTTGACGATGTTCAGACAAGCTACAGGCTCAAACAAAATTTTGATGGATCCTTCAACGGACAAGGGGTGATGAAAGAAACCAGGGAAGGCATGTACATGCGACACGTTAAGATGCCCGACGGTACGATTTACGAAGTTTCCGGGCTCGGAGGAATTAAAGCAGTGAAATCCATCAGGGCGTACTTGTTTGAATGTGACCAATACGAAAAAGAATACTTTTCAAATCCCAAATACCAAAGCTGTACCTTCGAAGAAGCAGTCATTGATTACAATAAGATGTGCCCTTGATCCCCTTGTAGGCACAAAACGTTTAGGAAAAATCTAAATCTACCCTCCCAAGTTGGTTTACCCATCGTTCGGATGCACTTACGATGACACCAATCGCTTTCCTTAAGTGTTCTCGGTAAAACAAATTCGATGAAATATTGTCTTACGTATAATATTTATCGTAATATTGCAATATAACAATTTACCATGGGAGCGACCAAGACCGAACATTTTACAGACAATCAAAATGCAATTGCGCTGCTCGCCAAAGCCTTAGGGCATCCAGCAAGAATAGCGATTTTGGAATATTTAATGAAGGCAGAGAATTGTATTTGTGGTGACATCGTGAATGAATTGCCATTGGCGCAACCCACCGTGTCTCAACACTTAAAAGAACTTAAAAATGCTGGACTCATCAAAGGAAATGTTGATGGAAATGCAATTTGTTATTGCATAGATGAAGAAGCCTTGATAAAACTTCAATCCTATTTCGCTTCGATTTCGAGAAAAATAAAACAGAACAAATGCTGCTAACCCAATCTTAAAAAAACAATAAAATGACACTTGAACAAATAAAGAAACACCTAGGCACAGTTCAAACCTTAACATTTGAGCTTCAAAACGGAACACTTGTTCCCGAACATTTCCATGTAACAGAAGTTGGGGTTGTCACGAAACACTACATTGACTGCGGCGGTGACATCAGGATAGAGAAGGTGGCAAATTTTCAATTATGGGACGCCAATGATTATGATCACCGTTTAAAACCCGGAAAATTGCTCAACATCATTAAACTTTCAGAAGAAAAAATAGGAATGGAGAATTTGGAAATTGAAGTTGAATATCAAAGTGAGACCATCGGGAAATATGATTTAGGTTTCAATGGTAGAAACTTTATTCTTCTTTCCAAAAAGACAGCCTGTTTGGCCTCTGACAGCTGTGGCATACCAAAAGAACCACTGAAAGAAAGTGCACCAGAATTACCCACTCAAAATGCTTGCACGCCAGGGAGTGGCTGCTGTTAACGTATGAGACAAATCATCGCTTATTTAGGCAGACACAAAAGATTTCTGTTGATCATCCTCGGGATTGTTTCCCTGAATTTTGCTTATGGTTTTGATGCAAGGTTCACAATCATAAACCTTCTTTGGATAGCAATCAGCGTATTAAAAATAGACAGATGAAAAAAGTATTGGTTTTATGCACCGGAAACAGTTGTCGAAGTCAGATTGCCGAAGCGTACCTGCGAACTTTCGCGGGGGATAAAGCAGAAATTTACAGTGCAGGAGTTGAAACGCACGGGGTGAATCCCCGCGCAATTGCAACCATGTTAGAGGACGGCATTGACCTTTCAAAACACACTTCAAACAACGTGGAAGAATATTTCAACATAGACTTCGATTTTGTTATCACCGTTTGCGACAATGCAAAGGAACGTTGTCCGTATTTTCCAACAAGAGCTTTAATGTTCCATCAAAACTTTCCCGATCCTGCAAAGGCAATCGGAACGGAAACAGAAATTTTAGCTCAATTTCGCAGCGTGCGAGAAATGATAAAAACCTTTTCATTGCGATTTGTGTCCGACCATTTGACGGAATGACGCAGTAGGCTTTGAAAACCAAAACTTTCTTAATTGGAATGGACTCGAAGCAAATAGACCTTGCTTTTCCAGTTGAAGCAGCGACCGATTAAAGTGTCCCTCTGTTGTCCTGTTCGCGCTCTATCGCTTCAAACAATGCCTTGAAGTTTCCTTTTCCGAAAGATTGGGCACCCTTGCGTTGAATGACCTCAAAGAACATCGTTGGTCGGTCCAAAACAGGTTTTGTAAACAACTGAAGCAAATACCCTTCGTCGTCTCGGTCTATCAAAATACCATGCGACTTGAGCAATTCAATGTCTTCGTCAATGGCTCCTACCCTTTCCAATAAGTCATCGTAATACGTTTCTGGAACGTACAAAAATTCAACACCCCTGTCGCGCATTGCGGACACGGTAGCCACAATGTCATCCGTTGCCACTGCAATGTGCTGAACCCCTGGTCCATTGTAAAAATCGAGGTATTCTTCAATCTGTGATTTCTTTTTTCCTTCTGCAGGTTCATTGATTGGGAATTTGATGCGGCCATTCCCGTTGCTCATTACCTTCGACATGAGTGCTGTAAATTCTGTTGAGATGTCATTGTCATCAAAAGAAATGATTTGGGCAAAGCCCATCACTTTTGCATAAAATTCCACCCATTGATTCATTTCGTTCCAACCCACATTCCCTACCATGTGGTCAATGAACTTAAGACCCACCGGCGCTGGATTGTAGTGGGTTGTCCATGTTCTAAATCCAGGTAAGAAAACCCCTTCGTAACCTTGTCTTTCAACGAAAATGTGTACGGTTTCACCGTAGGTATAGATGCCAGAACGTACCACATACCCGTGTTCATCTGCTTCTCTGGTTGGTTCCATGTAGGAAACCGCACCTCGTTTGATGGTTTCTTCATAGGCCTTGGTAGCGTCTTCTACCCAAAGCGCAACGACCTTTACGCCATCCCCATGTTTGAGGATGTGCGCATTGATTTCACCTGTTTCTGTCAAAGGCGTAGTCAATACCAATCGAATTTTACCTTGTCTTAATACATAAGAAACCCTGTCCTTCATCCCTGTTTCTAATCCGGCGTACGCTTCCGATTGAAATCCAAATGCCGTTTTGTAATACAGTGCAGATTGTTTTGCATTCCCAACGTATAACTCGACATAATCAGTCCCTAACAACGGGAGGAAATCACCTGCCTCGTCAAAGATTTTTTTCAAGCTATACTCATAATTGGCAATGTCCTTCAGGTTTTTTATTTCTTCGCTCATGCTGTTTTTTTTACAAAGTTATTTATTCTAGTGAATCCAAGATTTTTCATATCCTTCCACTTTCAATCCAAGGGCTTGGGTTGTGAGTTTAAGGGGGCGAAAGGTATCGATCATCACGGCAAGTTCTTGGGTTTCTGTCTTGCCAATGCTTCTTTCATAAGCGCCTGGGTGAGGACCGTGGGGAATTCCCGCAGGATGTAAAGTGATTTGACCTTTTTCGATGTTGTTTCTGCTCATAAAATCACCATCCACATAATACAGTACTTCATCAGAATCAATGTTGCTGTGGTTGTAAGGTGCAGGAATGGAATCCGGATGGTAATCGTACAATCTTGGAACGAATGAGCACATTACAAAACCTGACGTTTCAAACGTTTGGTGAACGGGGGGCGGTTGGTGTACCCTACCGGTGATGGGTTCAAAATCATGTATGGAAAAGGCGTACGGATAATTATAGCCATCCCAACCAATTACATTGAAAGGGTGGTGGGCATACACATAGTTGTAAACCATATCTTGCTTCTTAATTTTGATTAAGAAATCGCCGACATCGGAATGCGTTTCTAATTCATGCGGGGGACGAATGTCACGTTCACAATACGGAGAATGCTCCAACAGCTGACCAAACCAATTGCGGTAGCGTTTTGGGGTATACACCGGACTGAAGGATTGCACGATAAAAAGTCGATTGTTTGCATCGTTAAAATGAATTTGATAAATCATTCCCCTTGGAATCACCAAGTAATCGCCGTAAGCAAAATTGATGTTGCCCAACTGGGTTTTCAACACGCCGCTGCCTTGATGTACAAAGAAAACCTCATCGGCATCCGCATTTTTATAAAAGCAATCGGTCATGGAAGCTGTAGGTGCAGCCAATTCGATGTAACAATCTGAATTTACCAGTAAGGGTGTTCTGCTTTTTAAAAAGTCGGCATTGGGTTCCAATTGAAAACCTTGCAAGGAAAACATCGCTAGGTTCTTATCCACTGCGATTTCTGGAGCAACAGATTCAGAACCCAAAATTTCTTTCACCACGGTAGGTGGATGAACATGGTACAATAGGGAGGACATGCCTTCAAATCCTACGGTTCCAAACAATTGCTCGTGGTATAATTCACCATTGGGTTGTCTAAAAACCGTGTGTCTCTTTGGTGGAATTTGTCCAAGCTTCTTGTAAAATGGCATATGTACTATTTTAAGTTAATGATTATCCAACCAAAAATACCTCAGTTCAAAGCAACGCCCAAATGATTTTAATCAGTTTTTTAAAAAAAAACAATTTTAGAAAAGAACTTACTTAAATTTGTTCTACTCATTATGGCAAAAACAATCATCATAGGCGCATGCGGTCAAATAGGTACCGAGCTCACGTTGGCACTGCGTCAAAAATACGGAAACGATCAGGTTATCGCGGCAGATTTGAAAGAAACCTGTCCTGAAATCCTTAACGAAGGCCCTTACGTTCAAATGGACATTTTGAACAAGGAATTTGTTTGTGAATACCTTAAAAACCATGAAGTCACTACGGTTTACTTGCTCGCCGCTTTGTTGTCAGCGACCGCAGAGAAAAACCCGGCTTTTGCATGGAAATTAAACATGGAAGGGCTGTTCACCATTTTGGACCTTGCCAAAGAAGGGTTTGTTAAAAAAATCTTTTGGCCCAGTTCGATTGCCGTATTCGGTCCCACCACCCCAGCAGACAATACGCCTCAACACACCATCATGGAACCCTCTACCGTTTACGGTATTTCAAAACAAGCAGGCGAACGTTGGTGCGAATATTATTTCAACAAATTTGGAGTGGATGTCAGGAGCATTCGCTATCCAGGTTTGATTTCCTACAAAAGTTTACCCGGTGGAGGAACGACAGATTACGCAGTCGATATTTTTTACCAAGCAAAAAAGTCTGGGAATTTCGAATGTTTCCTCAAGGAAGACACCGCCCTTCCGATGATGTTTATGGAGGATGCCATCCATGCAACCCTGCAACTAATGGATGCCCCAAGCGAACAAATCAAAATCCGTTCAGCGTACAACTTGGCAGGCATCAGCTTCAATCCGAAGACGCTTTCCGATGAAATCAAGAAACACATGCCTGAATTCGCCATTTCCTATGCGCCCGATTTTAGGCAAGCCATTGCAGACTCTTGGCCGAATTCCATCGACGACAGCTACGCTCAAAAAGATTGGGGTTGGCAACACAAGTATGACTTAGCTGCTTTGGTAGATGTCATGCTGAAAAATGTATCTGTCTAAAAATATTTTCACTTTGTTTAATATTTTTTGTGATTTGTTAAACACATTTTGTTTAACTTTGTAACAACATTGTTAAACAGAATTTATGTCAACCATAGAATTTAACGAAGCACTTACTGACCTTCAGGGGAATTTACAATCCTTTGCGTACAATTTCACCAGAAACCAAGAAGACGCTCAAGACCTTACCCAGGAAACTTTGCTGAAAGCGATATCCTACCGAAGTTATTACACGCCCAACACGAACTTTAAGGCATGGGTTTTTACCATCATGCGAAACATTTTCATCAACCAATACAGGAGAAAAGTTAAGTCGAGAACCATCTTTGATTTTTCAAACGACGGGTATTTGATGGCGAACAACATGAGTACGCATGAATCACCTTTGGAGCAGATTTCAGTAAAAGATATTTTACAAAAAATCGAAGGTTTGAACGACGAACTGAGAATTCCTTTCGAGATGCACTTCGAAGGATTCAAATATAAAGAGATCGCAATTCACTTAAATTTGCCAATTGGTACAATTAAGAGCCGTATCTTTATCGCGCGAAAAAAACTGATGGAACAACTTCCTGGTTATCATTTTTCGGCAAATTAATATGAGCAAAAAGGCAACGGTATTAGGGGCAGGAATTTCTGGATTGTCCGCAGCGGCGTTCATGGCAAAAGCAGGTTGGGAAGTTACCATACTGGAGAAAAATTCCAGCATTGGTGGCCGCGCCCGTCAATTCACAGAAATGGGGTTTACCTTCGACATGGGTCCAAGTTGGTATTGGATGCCCGATGTATTTGAAAGGTTTTACAACCAGTTTGGGCATACAGCCTCCGACTTTTACGAACTCAAACGCTTGGATCCTTCTTACCGCGTTTACTGGCCTGACAAAACCTACACAGACATTCCCGCAGAATTATCCGCCTTGTGCGCTTGGTTCGAATCCCTTGAAGCCGGTAGCGCAAAAAAACTGGAGGCTTTTTTGGCTGAAGCCAAATATAAGTATGAAGTAGGTATGAAAGATTTGGTATACAAACCCAGCTTGAAACTTACAGAATTTGTCGATTTCCGCCTGTTGAAAGGACTTTTTTCAATGGACTTAACAACCTCTTTTTCGAAGTACATCCGCAAGTACTTCTCCCATCCAAAAATACTATCGCTTTTGGAATTCCCTGTGCTGTTTTTAGGTGCTTTGCCTGAAGAAACACCTGCCTTGTATTCCTTAATGAACTATGCTGACATCGAATTGGGGACTTGGTACCCAATGGGAGGGATGTATAAATTTATAGAAGCATTTGAAAAAATTGCCGTTTCGCAAGGGGTGAAAATCATTACCAATGCGGAGGTGGTCGACATTGAAAAAACAGGAAAAAATGCCACTGCAGCTGTACTTGCAGATGGTACTCGGTATGAGAGTGATGTCTTCATTTCCAGTGCGGATTATCACCACACGGACAAAAACATTTTAAAAGATGCGTCCAATTATTCTGATGCCTATTGGGATAAAAAAACGATGGCGCCTTCTTGCTTGATTTATTACATCGGACTGACGGAACGCGTAAAGAATTTGGAACATCACAACTTGTTTTTTGACAAGAGCCTCGCAGTGCATGGCAAAGAAATTTACAAAACCCCGATTTGGCCAAGCGATCCTTTGTTTTATATGAGTGTGCCCTCCATTACAGACCCTACCCTTGCGCCTGAAGGAATGGAAAACCTATTTTTCTTAATTCCGATTGCACCGAATTTACCAGACAACGAAGAAACGCGTCAACAGTATTTTGAAAAAATTACAGAAAGATTGTTTGAACTCACCGGAAATGACATCCGAGGTAAAATCGCTTACCAAAAAAGTTATTCGATCACGGATTTTAAGAAAGATTACCATGCCTTCAAAGGAAATGCGTACGGATTGGCAAATACGCTAAACCAAACGGCCATCTTCAAACCGCGCATCAAAAGCAAACATTTGAAAAACTTCTATTTTACAGGCCAACTTACCGTACCAGGTCCGGGCGTGCCACCGTGCATTGTTTCAGGAGAGGTTGTTGCGAATGAAATAAATAAAAACTTTCGCCTATGAAAATGATTTTCGATGAACTGAGTATCGAAATGAGTACACTGACCACAAAGAAATACAGTACCTCTTTCTCATTAGGAATAAAAACACTGAACAAAGACCTACAAAAACCGATTTATGCAATCTATGGCTTTGTTCGATTTGCAGATGAAATCGTAGACTCATTTCAAGAATTCAATGCCCTGGTTTTGTTAGAAGATTTCAAAGCGCAAACCTACCGTGCCATTGAACAAAAGATATCCCTCAACCCCATTTTGAATAGCTTTCAATGGGTGGTCAACAAGTACCAAATTCCGATGGAGTTAATAGACACCTTTCTCGCTTCCATGGAAATGGACCTTACTGAACATGACTACGACGAAGAAAAATACAAGCTGTACATTCTTGGTTCTGCGGAAGTTGTTGGCTTAATGTGTTTGAAAGTCTTTGTCTCCGGCGATGAACAAGAATATAACCGACTGAAAGATGCAGCCATGAAACTTGGTTCTGCCTTTCAGAAAATTAATTTTTTACGCGATTTAAATGCAGATTTCCACCACCTCGGAAGGGTGTATTTCCCTGGAATTCAGATGGAACATTTTAACGATGAAATAAAGGCAGCCATTGAAGTTGACATCGAAAAAGATTTTCAAGAAGGTTTCTTAGGCATTCAACAGTTGCCGAAAAAGGCACGCGCTGGGGTATATTTGGCGTACCAATACTATTACAAACTTTTCCTGAAAATTAAAAAGACGTCAGCGGAAGTAATCCTCAACGAACGCATTCGCATTCCAAACAACAAAAAAATGCAAATTCTTCTTGCTGCATACTTTAAAAATAATTTAAACCTTCTATGAGCATGCAATCCGTCATCTTGGTGGATGAACATGACAACGAGTTAGGCTCCATGGAAAAAATGGAAGCCCATCGCGAGGGAAAGCTTCACAGGGCGTTTTCTGTCTTTGTTTTCAACGGTAACAACGAATTGCTTTTGCAAAAAAGAGCCGTAGGAAAATACCATTCTGAAGGATTGTGGACCAACACCTGCTGCAGTCACCCCTCACCTGGAGAAACCGTAATCGAAGCAGCAAACAGAAGGCTCCAAGAAGAAATGGGAATGCAAACCTTTTTGTCAACACTGTTTCACTTTACCTATTTCGCTGAACTTGACAATCAATTAATTGAACACGAACTTGACCACGTGCTCATTGGCCATTCGGATGATGAACCCAAGCTCAACCCATTGGAAGTTTCTGAATATCGTTGGGAATCCCTAGATGCGATAAAGAAAGAAATGGAGGCTAATCCAAAACAATTCACGGTATGGTTTAAGAAAATCATTTTGGAATATCAACAACAATTTAAACAAACAACATTCGCATGAAAATCGTAAGAAGAGTAACATTCAACTCAGCACATAGGCTTTATCGCAAGGATTGGAGTGATGAAAAAAACCAAGAGGTATTTGGCCTTTGCAACAACCCTAATTTTCATGGACATAATTATGTTATGGAAGTAGGCATTGAAGGACCCATTGACCCTGAAACGGGATTCATTTTAGACGTGAAAGTCATCAAACGCATTCTTTCGGAAGAAATCATCGAGCGCTTCGACCATCGCAACCTCAACCTAGACTGTCCAGAATTTCATTCCTTAAATCCCACGGTTGAAAACATCGCATGTGTATGCTACGATCTACTCGAACCTAAGTTTTCTCAGTATGGAAAGCTGTCGCTTAAATTGTATGAAACCGAAAGTAACTGGGTAGAATACGCGGGGAAATAACCTGTAACTTCCTAAACGAAAACATAAGCTCGCAAGGGTTGTTAGTATGCTATGACAAAATCTATTTTTTGGCACCGTAGAGATTTACGCATCGAAGACAATGCCGGATTGTACAAAGCTTGTACAAAGTCCGAAGCGGTGCAGCCCGTGTTTATTTTTGACACACAAATTTTGAGTGAATTGGAACCCAACGATGCAAGGGTTGAATTTATCCATGAACAAATTGAAAGGCTTGCTACAGAATATAAAAATCTTGGGGTATATCTTCAAGTAGAAATAGGAAACCCGACAGAAATCATTCCTCGCCTCGCTGCGGAACTGAACGTAGATACAGTCGTTACCAACCGCGATTACGAACCCTATGCCTTACAGCGCGACAAACTCATTCACGAATTGTTGAAAGCACAAGGAATTGAATTTATTGGCGCAAAGGACCACGTGGTTTTCGAGAAAAATGAGGTCGTTAAAGCCGATGGCTTACCTTACACTGTATTCACGCCCTATTCCCGAAAATGGAAGGAAGCCCTGTCACTACACCCCATTGAAACCTACGATTCTGTCGCATCACTGCGTTCGGTAAAGGGAATTGCAATGGAAAAACCAATACCCACTTTACTGCAATTGGGATTCACCCCTTCTGGCATTGCTTTTCCAACCACCCGCGTCGAGGACCTGTTGATAGAAAAATACAGCGACCAAAGGAATTTTCCCGCCATTCCAGGAACCTCTAAACTTGGCCTTCACTTGCGATTTGGAACCTTGAGCATCAGAAAACTTGTCATGCGTGCCTGCGGTTTGAACGAAACCTTTTTGAACGAACTCATTTGGCGAGAATTTTACCAAATGATCATTTTCCATTTTCCACATACCGTAACACAGGCTTTTAAACCCGCTTACGATGCCATCGTTTGGGAAAACAATCCAGAGGATTTCCAGCGCTGGTGCGAAGGAACAACTGGCTATCCACTTGTAGATGCAGGCATGCGAGAACTTAACGCGACGGGGTTTATGCACAACCGTGTACGCATGGTCACAGCGAGCTTTCTAACCAAACATCTTTTGATTGATTGGCGTCAAGGAGAGGCGTATTTTGCCAAAAAACTACTCGATTTTGAACTGGCCAGCAATGTCGGCGGATGGCAATGGGCAGCAGGTTCTGGCACGGATGCAGCGCCTTATTTCAGGGTTTTTAATCCCACCGCTCAACAAGAAAAATTCGACCCCAAATTTGCCTATGTAAAAAGATGGGTGCCAGAATTTGGTACACCAAGCTACCCAAAACCCATTGTTGAACATAGCTTTGCTCGAAACAGAATTTTAGATCGTTACAAAAGCGCATTAAACCCATAAACATGTTAAAAATCGGAGACACCTGTCCTACTTTCACTTTGGTGAATCAAGAAAATAAAGAAATCAACCTTGCAGATTTCATCGGAAAAAAAATTCTGGTCGTGTATTTCTATCCCAAAGACAATACGCCTGGATGTACGAAGGAGGCCTGTAGTTTCCGCGACCGCTACGAAGATTTCAAAGACCTTGGATGTGAAGTTTTTGGCATTTCTTCGGACGATGCGAAATCTCATCAAACTTTTAGTACGCAATACAACCTACCTTTTTCTTTGCTATCCGATTCGGACCAAAAGGTTAGAAAAGCGTTTGAAGTGCCCACGAATCTTTTTGGACTTTTGCCTGGAAGGGTCACCTACATCATCGATTTGAAAGGGAAAATTCAAGGGATTTACAACAGCCAAACGCAACCGGTGAAACACATCACACAAGCATTGGACAAGGTGAAATCTATGATTGCGTAGTTGCAAAACGGCGGCTGAACGCTTTGTAATCAGCCTAACAATATCTTCTACCCCACTCCAGATTTTTGGAAATAAAAAAACTACGCAAACGGAAGCGAATTGTTTTGAATAGGTTCTTCATTTATTTTATGCATGAACACTCTATCGGAGAAGAATTAAATTTCATTTGAAAATAATTTCTTGCAAATTGTATTTCATCAAATGGCCCAATCCAAACACCGTTTTCACCCTTTTTTGCCGAACCTAATTTTCCATAACCCATGTGACAATGTCCACAATTCCATTTATGAATAATAGCACCTTTTCTATCCTTAGCTTGCCAATTATCATAGATAAAATAATTCATTAGAAAAATAATAAATTAGTTACATTGAGATTTTGCGTTATCAACCGCTTGGTCAATATTTGGTACAGTCGACAATGACGTTGAGCCTTCTGCTAGTTCCTTTTCAACATCGCTCAAATTGCCGTATTTTATTGCACATGCTTTCCCAAGTTCAACAAATTTATCGACATCTTTATGCATCTTATCTGCGTCATTTAATTCATCGGCAGAATAATCGATGTTACTTGGATTATATTCACCTGTGTATAAATTTCCGCAATTACAAGCTGAAGGTTCGATGGTGCTCTTATTACACCCAGT
>RFQZ01000024.1 GCA_009924735.1 Flavobacteriia bacterium
CTATCTCTTAATGTTTTTAATACATCACGATCTTCTAATTCATAAATTATTTTTATGTATTTCATCACAAAGATTAATAAAAATTAATCAATTAGAACCCCCATTTTTGAGGCATTAAAAAAATAAAACAACATGACAAGAATAACAGTAGCAAAAGGGGACGGAATTGGACCTGAAATCATGGACGCCACTTTGGCGATTATCACAGCCGCAGGTGCCAACATTGAAATTGATGAAATCGAAGTTGGCGAGAAGGTATATTTAGCTGGAAACACCTCTGGAATTGCTGCTGAATCATGGGAAACCATTAGGCGCAACAAAATTTTCTTAAAAGCCCCTATTACCACCCCGCAAGGAGGCGGATACAAAAGCCTGAATGTGACCACTCGTAAATTTTTGGGCTTGTATTCAAACGTAAGACCTTGCATGAGTTTACATCCATTTGTGAGCACCAAGCATCCTTTAATGGACATTGTCATTGTAAGAGAAAATGAAGAGGATTTATATGCAGGAATCGAACATCAACAAACAGACGAGGTTGTGCAATGCTTAAAACTGATTAGCAGACCCGGTTGTGAAAAAATAGTTCGTTATGCTTTTGAGTATGCCAAGCAACAAAACCGTAAAAAAGTAACTTGTTTCACAAAAGACAACATCATGAAACAAACCGACGGGTTGTTTCACCGAGTGTTTGATGAAATTGCAAAAGAATACCCAGAAATTGAAAATGAGCACTGGATCATAGACATTGGGGCCGCAAAAATGGCTGACACACCTGAAATTTTTGATGTTATTGTTATGCCCAATTTATACGGGGATGTTTTAAGTGATGTGGCAGCGCAAATTACAGGCTCCGTAGGCTTGGCTGGCTCTGCCAACATTGGGGAAGAATGTTCCATGTTTGAGGCCATTCACGGTTCTGCTCCCAGAAGAGCCGGACAAAATGTTGCCAATCCGTCGGGATTGCTACAAGGCGCCATCATGATGTTGAATCACATTGGTCAAACATCGGTAGCAGAAAAAGTTCAAAATGCTTGGCTTAAAACATTGGAAGATGGCATCCACACCTATGATATTTTTAAGGAAGGAATAAGCAAACAAAAAGTGGGAACCAAAGCATTTGCTGAGGCCGTTATTGGCAACCTTGGAAACAAGCCATCTATTCTTAAATCGGTTTCTTACGCAAACAATTCAGCGTTAACCCTACCAAAATACAATCGCAAGCCCGCTGCAAAAAAGGAATTGGTTGGCGTCGACGTATTTGTTCATTGGAATGGAACCGATCCGAATGTTTTGGCAGAAACAATTAAAAAAATGGAATGCACGGGTGCCACTTTGTCAATGATCACCAACAGAGGAATCAAAGTATGGCCGGACGGATTTAACGAAACCTTTTGCACGGACCATTGGAGATGTCGCTTCAAGCCAAATGAAGGTGATGAAATGAATAAAACAACGATCATTCAACTTCTTGAAAATGGCCTAAATCAAAACATTGACACCATTAAAACCGAAAACCTATATGCATTTGATGGTAAGGCAGCTTACTCACTCGGACAAGGTCAGTAATTCTTAAGATACAAAAGGATGGTAAACGTATTTATATATCTTAAAAGCACCCACAATGCCAAGGAATTGGTGGAGCTTTTGTTGGCTGAAAAACTCATTGCTTCAGCATCCATTGATGAAAACAATATTTCCTATAAAATGGCTGAAGAAAAAATCATTCAAAATGTGTATTCAGTCATAACTGCCCAATCAAAATCCCTTTTGTTGCCAGAAATTATAAAACTGACAGAACAAAAGTATGGGGGTGATGTCCCAATCAATTGTTCCCCCATTGTTGGGAGCAACAACGCTTTTCTCGCGACCATTTTGACAAAAACAATTCCTACGTAAAACCAAAAGAAAAAATGAAGATCCAACAATTAAACGGAACCATTAATGCATCCGATGCGGTCGAACTTATGGCACATTTGGTACACTTAAAAATAAAGTACCATGAGCATAGAATCAACAATCAGAGCAGTGAGGAGGATATAAAAACAAGGGAAGAAAAAATCAAACAACTGCAAAAGGAGCTTTTTGAATTCAAAAAAACATTCCATTCCAATACCGATACAGTCACAATTGAAGCCATTCTTAAAATTGAGTAGCATGAACTTGACTGTAATGAAAGGCATCATTTTATGGGTAACATGGTTGGATTTCTCCTATTGGCTATTTTAACCAAAGACGATGTCAACGGTGAAATTTTCGCTATGATGGGCATCATAACTGGAGCCATTGCATCTAAACAATTATCAACCAAAAAAATAACCCCCGATGAAAAACACTGAGACATTAACGCTCATTGACGGCATCTTTACACCCGATGAAGCAAAAGAGATGCTTTCGGTTCGGTCTGAAATCTATATCTATCCTTTTGAGGACTAATGTTTAAAGGAAGAGAATTACTGATTGCAACAAAGCACGAAAAAGAAAAAGTGATGGCTCCGATTTTAGAAAAAGAATTGGAGGTAAAATGTTTCGTTACATCAGACTTCGACACAGATGAACTGGGAACCTTTACAGGGGAAATTGAAAGAAAGCACGACCCTGTAACTACAGCAAGAACCAAATGCCTAAGGGCAATGGAAGCTGCAAATTGTGACCTAGCTGTCGCCAGCGAAGGATCTTTTGGTCCTCACCCCACTCTTTTTTTCGTCCCGGCAGATGACGAATTTCTACTGTTTATGGACAGGAAAAATAAACTTGAAATCATCGTTAGGGAACTCAGTACAGAAACCAATTTTAATGCCTCAGAAATTAAAACCGAAAAGGATCTTAATGACTTTGCTGTTAAAGCAAATTTTCCATCACATGGCTTAATACTTAGAAAATCAAAAGATGATTTTGAAAAAATCGTGAAAGGAATAACGAATCCAATTGAGCTAAAACAAGCTTTCAACGACCTCATAACCAATTTCGGAACGGCCTATGTTGAAACGGATATGCGGGCAATGTTTAACCCTACGAGATTGAAAGTGATTGAGCGCCTCACCCTCAAACTCGCTGAAAAAATCAACAGCCAATGTCCAGAATGCAAAGCACCGGGATTTGGAATCACCGAAGCTCAACAAGGATTGCCCTGCGAAAGATGCCATTTCCCGACACGAAGCACCTTGAACCACATCTATGGTTGCGACAAATGTGCTTTCACCCTTTCCAAAAAATACCCTCACGGTAAACAAACCGAAAACCCAATGTACTGTGATGCATGCAATCCATAACTTAACAAATATGAAAAGAAGAATAATAAAGCAGGCACACATCGTAAATGAAGGAAAAATAACAGTCGCGGATGTATTAATTGTTGGTGAACGGATTGAAAACATTTCAAATGCCATCACCGCTAAAAATGGCGACGTCGTAACAGATGCTGAAGGACGCTACCTTCTACCCGGCGTTATCGATGACCAGGTGCACTTTCGAGAACCGGGCTTGACACACAAAGGAAACATATATTCGGAATCACGCGCCGCAGTAAGTGGGGGCATAACCTCTTTTATGGAAATGCCAAATACCATTCCCAATACCTTAACGCAAGCACTCTTGGAAGAAAAATACCTTTTGGCGTCAAAAACCTCTTTGGCCAACCATTCCTTTTTCATGGGAATCAATCAAAACAACCTGGAGGAAGCCTTAAGAACAGACAATGAAAATGTTTGCGGCATAACGGACGATGGGTTGTACTTTAACAACGACGAAGGCATATTGGCAAACTACCCTGAGTTTTTAGAAAGACTTTTTGCAAGAACGGATGCATTGGTGGCTTTGCACAGTGAAGACGATTCAATCATTAAAGACAACACAAACCAATATCGAAAAAAGTTTGGGGAGTTTATACCATTTGATTGCCATCCAAAAATAAGAAGTGAAGCTGCTTGTTTAACCGCGACAAAACGCGTCTTGGAAATTGCTAAGAAACATAACAATCGTCTACATTTGTTTCACATATCAACCCTTGCTGAAGCAAACCTATTCGACGCTAAAACGGCCATTCGAGAGAAAAGAATTACGGCAGAAGCGTGCATTCACCACCTTGGGTTTTCCGATTTGGATTACGCGAAATTAGGCGCAAAAATCAAATGGAATCCGGCCGTTAAAACAGAAGCAGATAAAAACGGCCTTTTGAAGGCACTTTTAGACAATAAATTGGACATCATAGCGACAGACCATGCACCTCATACCATCGAAGAAAAAAACGGCAGTTATTTCAAATCTTTGTCAGGCGGACCTTTGGTGCAACACGCTTTGCCTTATATGCTTGAATTGGTACATCAAGGCAAAATAAGCATAGAAAAGACGGTTGAAAAAATGAGCCACCATGTTGCCGAGATATACCGAATAAAGGACAGGGGATACATTCGCGAAGGCTATTATGCCGATTTAACCCTTGTAGACATGAATAAGGAATGGACCGTAAGCTCTGAGAACATTCACGCTAAATGTGGGTGGTCGCCTTTTGAAAATCAATGCTTCAAAAGTAAAATTGTTAAAACATTTGTGAATGGAGAATTGGTTTACGACGATGGTGTTTTTAATGAAAATACACAGGGCAAAAGATTAAAATTTGAAAAACACAGATAGCAAAAAATAAATACATGAATTATAACTTACTCATTGAAAACCTGACAAACCCGGCACTGCTATTTTTTGTGCTTGGTGTTTTGGCCGTATACCTGAAAAGTGACTTAGAAATCCCCGCGAACTCATCAAAATTCATTTCATTGTACCTATTGTTTGCCATAGGTTTCAAGGGTGGACAAGAGTTATCGCATGAGGTGTTTACAATGGAAATTGGTTGGTCCATGTTGTTTGGGGTTTTTATTTGCCTACTGATCCCGCTGTATACCTTTTTTATACTCAAAAGAAAACTAAGCGTATTTGATGCCGGTGCCATCGCAGCAGCCTACGGTTCTGTAAGCGCGGTAACTTTTGTCACCGCAGTTTCTTACCTCGAATCACAACAACTTTTACTTCACGGACACATGGTTGCAATCATGGCTTTGATGGAATCCCCTTCCATCATCATTGGACTGATTTTAATTTCCATATTCAACAAAGATGAATCGAATGACATTAAAAAAAGAAGTGTGATCAGGCATTCCTTTACCAATGGAAGTGTATTAATTATTCTTGGCAGTTAAATCATTGGTTATGTTGCAAATGCCAAGCAAGCTGAAGGAATAAAACCGTTTACAAATGACCTTTTTAAAGGATTTCTTTCCATCTTTCTTTTGGACATGGGTATTACAAGCGGGAAAAAGCTAAAGGTATTCTTCTCTTTTGGATGGTTCCCCGTCGTTTTCGCCATGTTGGTTCCATTGATTAATGGAAGTATTGTCGCAATGGCAAGCTCAATGGTAACCCACGACATCACCAATCGGTTTATTTTTGCCATATTGGCCGCAAGCGCTTCATACATCGCTGTTCCTGCTGCTATGAAATTTTCAGTCCCAAAAGCAAATCCTGGACTTTTACTCCCAATGGCACTTGCGGTAACCTTCCCTGTAAACATAACCATTGGCATGCCTATCTATTTCCTAATTGCACTCAATACCTAAGGGAAAATACAACCCTTCACGCGCCAGGGTAAATGAATAACTGCAAGTGGGAAAAGCCCAGATAGACAAACAAATTGCGGAGCAGCTTAGCTGTCTTCGGAACTCTAATACAAAGCCTTTAAAAGTGTTGGTTACGATGAGGAATTAATCCTTACGTCCATCATTGCTATCCATTTCATTGGAAACACAACGAATACGCGTTGACATTTTTTTTGCTGCATTTACATCCTCAACAGATGGAAAACTTCTTAATTCATGTCCATTACCTTGTTTAAAACCAATATCCACCCCCCAAAACTGAGGATATCCTCCGTCATCGTAAGTAATGCCTACTCCATTTTTCATCCATTTCATTCTAGATTTTCCAGGAAATTCTATTGTGATTTTTTAATATGTCTGACACGATCAGATATTGATTTCAACTGAAAAAATCTCAATCAAAATCAAAAGGAATTTAGTCGATTTTTGAAAACATGAGAAAATTAAGGGGTTTGTACCTATGAAAATTAGTATAAATCCCATTGTACAAAATTATATTGAATCTTACTTTTGGCTCGATTCAAAAATTAAATATAGGAGAAAAAAATGACCCGAACACTCCTGAAAAAAAAGTAGGGCACTTAAAACTAATAGTATGAAAAAGTTGATTTTTGGAGCATTATTCCTTGCCTTAGTAGGAATTGGAACAACTGGGTGCAAAAAAGAGGTATTGAATAAAAACTCTTCAACGGTAACTAACTCCCAGAATAATTCATCACAAATAAAAAGTTTGACAGGATTTCATAGTGATGGTAAAATGTTAATTTTTAACACCTCAGATGATTTCGCAAATTTCATTGAATTTGATATTTCAAAACACGTCGACGAATATAGTGCCAATTCAAAAGATGGTCAACCAGCAATGAGAAATATCAAACAAGAATTAGCCAATGAAGTTTATTCCAGATATTCTGATTACATTTTGAGCTCCAACCAAATTGATTATATCAATGATAATATTCTAAATGAAGTATTAAATAAAGATATGATTGTTCAAATTGGAAATTATCTTTATCGTTTGAATAAGGAAAAAGAAAAAGTTTTTGTGCTATCTTCTACATATAAAGAGACAGATTATAATAACTTAATTTCTGAGAATACTGCAAACAAGAAAATTATGGTATACTCGACAGATGAAGATGTTTTAGAAATGGTAGAGACGGGAAGACAAAGTGAAAAAGGGATTTTCTGTTCAGCACCATATGCACATGAAAAAACTTCTAATTACACTCCTGTTGCAGTTATAAATCAATTTGCATCAATGACGGCTCGTGCTATCTATAAAAAATATGGTTTTTCACATAAATTAATAGCTGAAGTCACGTTAAGCAATACAAATGCTTACAATAATGTACAAATCTATATTGCTGCAGAAAATTGTAATTTTAAGCAGCGTTGTGGAACTCCCTTAACTAATTTTAATCATCCTTGGTTGACACCTCAGCCTTTACAAATTGGATCTATATACAAAAAATATGGGTATACTATGTATAATTCTATAAGAGCCTTGGAAAATTACAATATCAAAATTAGAGGAAGAGCTGAAGATTACTCAAATCCTGTTGGTTCCAATCCGTACAATGTAGTTTTTACAGAATGGGTTATTTTAGTTTAATTTAGATGAAATATGTATTTTTTATAATTTTTAATGTGTCACTTGGGAATATTTTTTCCCAAGTGACTTTTTTCGGTTCGATTAATCTAAATTATAAATTGAGTTTCACTCAGTCATATTATAAAGACTCACCTATAAATGGCACTTTAGATTTTCCTGATTTTAGTATTGTACAACCTTACATCACATTTGATCAACCCAAAAGAACTGCCATAAGTTTAGGTCTAGAATTTAAAGATCATCGTTTTTACATCGAATCACTGAACGATGCTGTTTCCAGTCAGAGCATATTAAATGTTCGTTATTACGATCCTGTAAGTAATTCATTTATTAACTATTCCTCCGATTCTAAGGATAAAACATTTCAAAAACGGTTTTCATTGAATTACGAGTATCAACTTTTCGGAAAGAATGACAAAACAAACTTTTTTATTAATGGTTCAATAGGCTTATGCCATAGAGCAGGTCCCAAAGAAATTTCTCCTGCAGGAACAATGTCATCGAACTTGAATTTTTCACCTTCCCTTCATATGAGTTTCAGCTCAAGCGCTTTTACCGCTGAAACCAAAAATGCTTTGAATTTTGGTTTAGGGATTGGCTCAGATTTATTTTACAAAAAGCACTATATATTGAGCATAAGCGCACGCTTTACTCATAGTAAACAAAGTCTATATTTGAATAAAAATACAATAAAAGTTTATAAATCCAACTCAACTCAAGCGTATGAAATCAATCAAAATTTTTTATGTTCTGGTATTTATTTTGGTCTTTCAAGAAAGTTTCAGTTATACCCTAGGAAACCAATTAACTTGAACTTTTTAAAGAGGTCTTAATTTCAAATGAGAATGAGGCTAAATTGATCCTAAAAAGTGATTTTAATGCAATTTTCATGTGGGTATAAATTCTATTTTCTGTAGTATTTATACTATTTCTTACAGTCATCCAAACTCCCCGTTAAATCTTTACATCCCTTTAAAAATTAGGATTTCAAGGCCAAAAACCTTGCATTCACAATGCTTTGACCATTTCTTGCAAAAAATTAGGTGTTAGTTCATTTGTATTTTTAGAGAATAGCACGATTGCTTTTTTTGTCGATATTCTTAGGATTACGTGTCCGCCACAACGGACACGTGTTCCTTGAGGGAGTGGCTTCAAAGAAACCAAAGCCAAGCCGCTACGCAGCTTCGTCTTTTTTTTGTCGATATTCTTAGGATTACGTGTCCGAAGCGTCGGACACGTGTTCCTTGAGGGAGTGGCTTCAAAGAAACCAAAGCCAAGCCGCTACGCAGCTTCGTCTTTTTTTGTCGCAATGCCGCTTACAAAAGCAAGCTTTTGACACTTATGCGAACAAAAAAAGCCGGCCTCACGGCTGGCTTTGGTTTCTTTGGCGGAGAATGTAGGATTCGAACCTACGGTACCTTGCGGTACAACAGTTTTCAAGACTGCCGCAATCGACCACTCTGCCAATTCTCCGAGGCAAAAGTAATAATTCTTTATGTAAATTCAATAACCCTTGACTAAAATTGGATTTTTCCACGGCTTTGAAACAGAAATGCTATTTTTGTTCCATGGATTTTTCTACGTTAAATCTGGCCGAAGTAAATGCCTTGAATCGAAGTACACTCATGGAAACTTTGGGCATCGAATGCATTGTGTTAGGCGACAGATTTCTTACGTTTCGGATGCCGGTTGACCATCGAACGCACCAACCCATGGGGCTCTTACACGGAGGTGCCAGTGCTGCTTTGATCGAAACCATCGGCTCATTTGGCAGCTACCTGATGGCAAACCTCGACAAAGAACGTCCAGTTGGATTGGAAATGAATGCACAACACGTACGCGCCGTGCGCTCAGGATTTGTTTTAGGTACGGGCACCTTGCTGCACCAAGGAAAAACCACCCATGTATGGAACGTAGACATCATTGAAGAAACCACAAAAAAATTGGTGTGTACAGGTCGACTGACCATGCTGATGGTTAAAAAATAAACCATGCTTCAATACCGAATCCCAGGAAACGAAAAAGTAACCTTACTAGGTCAATTCACAAAACGTACAGAACCCTTCGATTTGAAAGGTTTCGTGGTGTCAAACGCTTCCGGTCAGACCCAATATGTGTTTACAGAAGAAGCTGTGCCATCCTCCCCCGTTGGAACTGAAACCCCAAAAATTATTTCCCGATCGGCTTTCAAAGATCAAGTCATGCGCATCAAATATGCCATCCAAGTCGGCTTGATAAAAGTGGTACTTTCTCGCATCACCCTAAAGCCCTTTCCAATAAACCAACAGGCGAACTATTTCGACAAGCTGTGCGAAGCCTATCCCAATGCTTTTGTGTATGCTTTCGACGATGCCATTTTAGGAAAGTGGGTAGGCGCTTCCCCCGAAATTTTACTGCGACGGGTAAAACAACATTTTTTCACGATGTCCCTGGCAGGTACCCAGAAAATAAGTGAAAACAGAGAATGGACGGAGAAAGAAAAAAATGAACAGTTGTTGGTAACCGATTTCATTTGCTCGGAATTATCCGCTCAAAACATCGAAACGGTGGAGCAAATGGGTCCTTACGACCATGTCGCCGGCCCTGTAAAACACCTTCGCACCGACATCGGCTTTTACGCAGACCCTCAATTTGAGAAGGAATTTATCCAACACCTCCACCCTACTCCTGCCGTTTGTGGACTCCCTCGAAGCATGGCAGCAGAAGCGATTTCACTGGTAGAGGAACATGACCGATTGCTCTATTCAGGGTTCATCGGATGGTTTGAAAACGACCATACCCACTGTTATGTAAACCTTCGTTGTGGAAAAATCATTGACAATGTATTGTATGCTTTTGTGGGCGCAGGTATCACAGCAGATTCAGATCCCGAACTTGAATGGTTGGAAACTGAAAATAAAAGCAAAACCCTGTTCGACCTCATCGAAATCGATTAATTTTACACCATGGTAAGCAGCGATAAGTGGGTTGTACAATTGGTCATTGACCAATGTGTTGCACATGGGGTAAAGCACATTGTTTTTTCTCCCGGTTCTAGGAATGCGCCCTTTGCCATCGCCGCCTCGAAGCATGACTCGATTGAAACCTATGTAATCCACGACGAGCGTTCTGCAGGATTTTTCGGCATTGGATTGTCAGAAAAAACCGAAGCCCCTGTCGCACTTTGCTGTACCTCGGGCTCCGCACCAGCCAACTACTTACCCGCCATAACGGAAGCCTATTACAGGAACATCCCCTTAATTGTCATCTCCGCCGACCGTCCCAATGCTTGGATCAACCAAGGAGATGGCCAAACCATCCAACAATTGGGATTGTTCAAAGAATTTGTAAGGTATTCCTGTCATTTAGAAGATGGAAACCTCACGCCTACCACTCAATGGCAATACCAACGAGAGACTGCCTTGTTGTTCTCGAAGGCGACGGGCATGAACAGAGGACCCGTTCACTTGAACGTTGGTTTGTCCGAACCTTTGTACCGCGAATCGGAAAAAACCTCCAACCTATCCCGAACGATTCATTTTCCCATCAACCGTTCTGTAGACGAAGCCAACCTCCAGCTGGTTCAGCAGGCAATCGAAGGTAAAAAAACCATGGTCATCTGTGGCCAAATGCCTCCCAACCCTAAACTGCAGAGTGTCTTAGCGACCTTCAGCGAACGGAACGACGTTGTTATACTGGTTGAAAATACCAGCAATCTCCAATCCGAACGCTTTAACGCCTGTATTGACAGGTCATTGGCAAGCCTACCGGCATCCACTTTGGAAGCATTTCAACCCGAAATCCTCATCAGCATTGGAGGGGCCGTTGTCTCTAAAAAAATCAAAGATTTCTTGCGAACCACGCCTTTGGAAATGCACATCAAGGTGGGATTTGACTTTCCCGAAATGGATACGTATCAACAGCTCTCCCATTCTTTTTTGTGCGATCCAATTGACTTTTTCAGCCAGTTAAACGAATCGGCACCCTTGAAATCACAGTCTAATTTCTTCGGGAAATGGAAACAATTGGATTACAAAGGAAAAGACCTCTTGGCAGAATTCACGCAAGAAACGGAGCATTTTACCGATTTTGAAGTGTATCAAATTTTGATGAGAACCTTGGAAGAAGGCACCACCCTTCACATGGGCAACAGCTCTGTGGTACGGTATTGTCAACTGTTCGACCCCATTCACCAATGTAACTATTTCGCAAACAGGGGTACGAGTGGCATTGATGGCAGCCTAAGCACCGCCCTGGGATACGCCACGAAGGATGAAGGTTTAAACGTAATCATTGTGGGAGACATTTCCTTTTTATACGACAGTGCGGCACTTCAAATCCAAACCACCCAATCGAATGTTAAAATTCTTTTGATAAACAACCACGGCGGGGGTATTTTTAGGATCATTCCAGGTCCAAGAGAATCAGACCAATTGGAAAGGTATTTTGAGGCGCAACACGGACATACGGGAGCCTTTGCAGCGCAATTGGGATGGGAATACAGCGCTGTATCAACTGCCAAAGCATTCGCCGACGCACTTCCTACATTCCTAGCTTCAGACCTTAGATCCATCTTGGAAATTCAAACCGAGAGAGAAGTAAACCCGAAGATTCTAAACGATTTTTTTACCTTTATTAAATGATGGAGTATTTTAACATTTTTACGCATGTGCAAGGTTGGATTTATTTATTGATACTTACCCTGCTTGAAATCGTATTGGGCATAGACAACATCATTTTCATCTCCATTGTCACGGACCGACTAACCGGAAAAACCAAAAGAAAAGCTCGGAACCTAGGGCTTAGCTTGGCATTAATCGTTCGCTTATTTTTGTTAACCATCGTTTCCTGGATCATGCAATTGACAGCACCCTTGTTTGTTGTTTTCGAACAAGAAATTTCAGGACAGGATTTGGTACTGTTAACAGGCGGGTTGTTTCTGATTTACAAGAGCACCGTCGAGATGCACAACAGCATCAAGGGCCATGATGAAGCATCAAAAACAAAAGGCACTTCGTTCCGAGCCATCGTTTTACAAATCGTTTTGATAGACATCGTATTTAGTTTTGACTCTGTAATCTCTGCCATTGGGATGACGAATGGAATTCAGGTAGAAACCCACTCAAATCCCCTTGCGATTATTTTCGCTTCCGTAATCATATCCATGGTCATCATGCTGCTTTTTGCGAAGCACATCAGTATGTTTATCAGTGCAAACCCAACGGTGAAAATGATTGCCTTAAGTTTCTTGGTAACGATTGGGGTCCTTTTGGTCGCGGAAGCCTTTGATCAAGACATCCCGAAGGGTTATGTGTATTTTGCCTTGGTGTATTCCTTGCTGGTGGAAATGCTCAACATCCGCATGCGAAAGAATAAAAAAACTAGTAAATAAGCCCAACGGTCAGTTTGACATCATCGGTTAACACGTAGTCTGGATTTTTTTTAAGGGCTTCCTTGATCCCTTTCGCCGACCTTACTTCAAAAATCACCGTTTTTTTGTGAATGGATTTAAGAAAATTAACCTCCTCCAAGCGAATGGATTTGTTTCGGACCACGACCCCTCTTAATTTCGGTTCATTTTCCAAAAACCTCAGGATCCTTCAATGCATTTTCACAGGCGTTCAAAGGCTTAAGGTCAAAAAAAGTAAATTTTCCCTTAAAAATGTTTGCACTTTCTGCAGTCAGTAAAAACAGGGGTTCTTGGTGAATGCCACGGTACCTAAACTGTGACAAAGCTTCGCTGTCATGGGTTTCAACGCATCCGTTTTCCGCTGTCTCCGGGTGAAGGGTCTCATCGTGAAAAAGCCATAATTTCCCTGATTTATCCATTCTTACATCGACTTCAACGCCGTCACAGAATGGGAGGTTCTGGGTATAAACGATTCCTGCTTCAGAATTGTCGTGGTACATCGCATTGGGCATTTTTAACCCTGTGGCTGCATGGCCAATGATTTTGGAAGTTACGTTACCGTTGGACTTGTCACAGCCCAACAACAACAAAAGCGAGCAAAGCATAAGGCTACTTCGGAAGTACATAGTTCAAACCTAGGGAAAATCGATGATCCAAAAAAGTACTTCTTTCTTGCGCAGTGCGCTGTAGCTCTTGGTTCCATGCAATTCCGAATTGATGGGTGATGCGCAACTGTCCGAAACTCAATTTCTTAGTCACGGGCCAAAAAATCCCATACCCGAGCTGAAATCTTGAATAGCGGTATGAGAACGGTTTTGCAAGGTTTGCCATGGAATAATCAACATGAAGATGAAAACCTTGAAAGAATCTGGTTTTTTCAGCCAGTGGAAACCATTGTCCTTGCAATCCAACCTGCGGGAAAAAAGTGGCATTGGAAAGTGTATTACGATGGCCACATCCGGCATATACCTCCACCCCAACCGATCGATAAGCCAGCTGAAAACTTAAGGTGTGAAAATAATCCATTCTTTGGACGTCAAAGTGGTAACCCAAGGAGGATTGCCCGTATCGCTGTGCAAAAAAAGGGGAAAGCAAAAACACGTACCAAAGTGCGAGCGTTAATCTCATGGTACAAAATTCGGTGATTTTGGCACAAAAACATGAATGGTCGATAAAAAGAAATGGAAAACTTGATTCACCCCATCATTTCAAGCACCCATGTTTGATGGGTTTGATTGGCGAAGGTTCGGATGTTTTTATTCAGTACATCTTGGACCTTTCCTTCCGCATAGATAAAAGAAGTTGAAGATTCCAAAAGAATACGCGCATGGGTTTCATTTTCATGGCTGTGGGAAGGCAAGCGAAGCGGTGGATACAAAAACAATTCATCCCGATTTTTGAAACATGAATGAACTATAAATTGAAGAATCAAGGAAGCAACTGAATCCATATTTGTTCTGCGATAACACCGAAAAATTGCCTCAGAAAACGGAACCGATTGAAGTGATTTTTTTAACAATCCATTAAATGCTAAGGCTTTTACTGAGCGGGCAAGGACCCACGCATAAGAAGGAGCGTCATACACTTCCTCGAAAGACAAAAGTTTATCTATGTAGAGGGTGTATGTGTCTTTAATTTTGCCCGAAAGCCCATCCATTAAAATTTGACACTCCATGAAACGGGAAATTTCATGAAAATAAAGTTCACTTAAATCACCCAGTAATTTAAAATTCTCAAAATCGGTGATTAGATTGTCAACTGATTTATTTGCATAAATACGCTTTGAAATTAGAAAGCAGTACCCAAATATTTTATTGTTAAGAATTGAAGCATGCTGGAGATAATAAGATTCAAGAGCCGATGAAAAATAGCCATTGGGGTCATCCTCATCCACAAAACTTTCATAGAATAATCGCCTACCACTCTCTGTGGAAATTAATGTTTCCAATAATTCACCTTGATTTCTAGCCGCTCGGACTTTCCTGCCAAGTAAAGCCGTTACTTTCAACCTTTCAGGACTGTTTAGGTCTACAGATTCAAGAAGTTCAAGAATATTCATTGTGTCGTTTGTCTCAATGGCAAGCTCCAATGCACCCATTGAATAGGCACCCAGACCGAAAACATTTTCTGGCATTCTCAAACCTCTATCCAGGTTGCGCGTTTCGTGTTGGATAAAATGATTAAATGTGTCATGACCAATGTACTTGGCCAGGATGTCCAAAGTGGCAGGATAGGTATTTCGAGCGGGTAAAATGCCAAAGAAGCGCGCAAGTGTATGGGCTGAAATTAAATTTCCCGAGTTGCTTATTTTCAGCGCTAAGCCCTCACAATCTTTGTGTTTGGACACGATGATACCGGAAATTTCCATCAACTTTTCACGCAGAATGTCAGTGAAGATGTTTTGGTACACTTCCTTTTGCTTCGGGTTTGACATATTCAAAGAAACGAATTTCTTTCTCATGATTTCAGCATCCGGTAAGTTGCAATAAGATGCAGTTGTCTTAGTATTGGATTGAGATTAATTTTAAAGAAAAAAAGCCAAAACTATGAAAATTGTAACAACACTAGCTATTGCAGTAATAACTATTTCTCTCACAACTAGTTGTGAGGAAAAATTGTCAAAAAATTTCTCAGACAAAGAAGATTTAACCAAAACAACCAATGACGATGATACAGATTCTTTATTAGCTCCTGATTCAATTTCATTAAGCGATGCTGACCAAAATGAAGTTAACGAGAATCTCGTGAAATATGAAAAATATACCTTTCCCAAAAGGTACACAGAGGAATCTCTCGAAAAAGGTCCTAGCGATATTCTCGATTTTAGGGATAGAGATGATGATAAATTCATAGGAATTAAATTTTCCGACGGGCGGGAAGGCACATTGGTCATGCGAAATAATAATTACTATAATTATACAATTCGTGAAAAAACAGAGGTTCAATTTGCTACAAAAAATGACGGTTTACAAAGAATTTGGGATAATTGTATAGCACTCGAAAAAGGTGGAGCTGCAATAGGCTCCGCTTTTGCTAGAAAATCTGGTCCACGCAAAAAGGATGGTACACCAGATATGAGATACAAAGCGAATCAATAGAAAGTGTCATTCTATTTTAACTTAATTTTTACTACTCCAATTTTAATATCGATGAAAACATTCCAAGCTCTTGCGATAGTTAAAATTTGCTTTTTCAGCGCTGTAATTTTTTCACAATCCAATTCTGTTTCTGAGAATTGGTGTGCTACAGAAGGAACTTTAACTACAAATTCCACCATTCACAATGGCCAACGTGTATATAATGGACCTTATTCATTTGTTGGAACGCGAGATCCTCATGAAGGAATGCCAAAAGGAACAATGTCTGTTAAAGGAACAAAAAAATTAGGTTTGATGCATGGAACTTTTTTAATGGAACGCAAAGGTGCCCATTTTAAAGGTGATCGAAATTTTTCCATGAGTGGAGAGTTATATGAAAATGTGATGATTGGCACGTGGAAATTCAAATCAAAACAATACAATTATTTAGCATACAATAATGATAAATTCACCTACGATAAAAACTACATATTGGAGTTTAATAAGGTTGGTCAAATAATTAAAGGCACACGCGTCGACAATGATTATTCAACCCTTTCTTTTTTTCAAACAGATGAAAATGGTTTCTTGCACGGAAAAATAGTCGATAAATATAAAGAAGACGGTTATTTAGTAGAAGAGGAAGAAATATGGTTTCATGGCATTAAGATTTCCTCTAGTAAAAAGGATTTAAAAACAAAAGTAATAATTGGTCAAACCAATTATTTTGTTGATACTAATGTAATCAATGCAAGTAATTTTGTGCCAATTGAAAATGGATTCATCAATCCAAAATTCGATTATTTTAATGCGACTTGTAAAAATTTGAAAGATAGCCTTGAGAGTCAAAATAAACTTTTAATATCGATGAAAGAATCTGAAGAATTTAAAAGATATAATTATCTGATTGATGAAAAATTAAATATTGAAAACACTTTGCAAAAATTGCAATCTAACATTGTTTTTAATGAAAATGAGTTGAAAAAATATTCTGTAAAAATGTATAGTGAAAAATTATATCACTTATTGGAGAACAAATCAATTTTAAAGTCGGATATAAAAATTAAAAAAGATATTGAAAAGCTTTTTATCAAATTGAAAAAAACAGGTCAAATTGATGAGAGAGGTCTAAATTATTTTACGCTCCAAGGAGACTCTATTACACTCCTTAAAATATATGATGATGCTTCTTTTGAAGAAATTAAATTTGATAAACATACAGCTAAATCAATTCACAAGATGTTCAACGAAAAAATGCTGTACGTAGATTCAAATCAAGCGAATGTTAAATTAAATTTATCTAGCATCGATAGTAATTTTTTTATTATTCGATTCAAACTTGAAATATTGAATAAGGAACTTGAAAAAACTAAGGAACAGTTAAAACAACTTGAGCTAGAAAAAATAAAATTGATTGAATTGCCCGAGATTTACCAGCGAATTGATATGAAATTCAAATATTTTGAAAATGAACTTAATAAAAATAAAATCTTACTAGAGAAAGAAAAAAGGATTTTGAAAGTGAAATTAGACAGAGAGGCATATAAATATATTTTCAATGAAGTAAATGAATTGGGTGATTTATTAGATTGTTTGGAAATTAAATTTGTCTATAAATTACCGTTAATTGGAAAATTAGATAACTAACCTTATTCTCCCCACTGCATAGCCTCATTACCCTTTCGGTTGAAATACCCTCTGTCCCTGAAAATACGTCGCCGCATTTGGGTCCAACAACCGAATTACCTTCGTAGGACTTAAGCCTTCTACACCAGGATTAACATGTGCAAAATTTTCCGGATACCGTTGCATGCATGCCACCAGCACCTGTGCTTGAAGCTCCGGGTTAATGCCCAGGGTTTCATAACACGTATGCAGCATCATGCGCCGTTCATGAAGGTTGGCGGGCTGCATCATCCGGTGAAACAAGGAATAAAACCGCTCCCAATAGGCGTGATCAAATCCCGCTTCCGCAAAACGATACAACAAATAATAAGCGTAATAGCGAATTTTCGGGAAGACATGTACAGGTACCAAAGCTTGCTCGTCGTATAATGAGTTGCGATAGAGTATGGCGCCAAGTTCGACGACCTTTTTCCAATTGCGCTGGTAAAAATAATGCCGTAAAAGCAATGCACTGGCAAAAATATACTCCTGAAGTTCCGCGTGGGATCTTTCCGGGTTTAACGGATTTAGGTAACAATGCAGTCCAAATTCGTACTGAGGAATGGTGAAATCGGGGTCTGCCATCAATTCGAAGAATCCTTCACGAACCACCGGCAGGCCGCTGAATTTCTTAAAAAAAGCAATATTGGAATTCGGGTTTTGTTTCAGGATATTGTAGATTTCCTCGCCCAACAAATGTTTTTTATGCTCCGATAAATCGTTGGAAAACTGTTCAAGGAACGGATAAACCGATTTGAAATCCTTGTTGTAAATGCAGAATCTCAAGAGGCTTTTGTGGGCATGATGGGGTGCCGTAATCCCTGACAATACCTGAAAGGAATACAATTCTTGGTAAAAATCACAAAATTGGTTCCAATCGCTGAAATCGATGAACTGCGCCAACAGATCCAACGTGTGCAAATAGGGCTTATTTTCATTTTGTGGATGCAAGAAGATGCGGTAAAGGGTGTGGGTAGAAACGGTAGTTTGGGACTTTCCCAGCATCAGCAACCTCAATTGTTCGCACGAATTTTTGTTAACCAAACGGAAATTAATCTGCGCCTCAATCATCCATTTCAGACCATGCACTAAATATTCGGCAAGAGGATAGGAAGGTTTTGGCATAAAAGATATGTAATATAAAATTAACCAAATTCAAATAGTCACGTGTGGTCGCGCTTAGATTAAGATGGATTAAGTACATATGTAACTAATTTTTTTGTTTCAAAGCCTTTAGTTTTGTTGTGGGAAAAATGAAATTTAATAAAGTAAAAGATGTGGTAGTAATTTACGTGGCGCCATAATAATGTAATTATATGCATACAGCGATGAAACAAATTCTAAATTTATACAGGTCAAAATACCCTTTTGAGTCCTTCTACGACTTGGCATCCGTCAAAATTATGAAGAACAATAGGCTTTTGGGAGATAATTACCATTATCTCGTCGATAACTCAACCATTATTGATATTGATTTTAAAGCAAACCCGGGGGATATAAGGGTTGACCTACCCATTTGGTTTGGGGATCCCTCGAAGGTTAAGCTAAAAGTTATGATATTGGGGCGAGAACCGAGAAATAGCCACGACAAGTACAACATAGAATCAAGGAATGAACATAAATTTATTTTCGGCACTCCTTTTGGCATAGAATATTGGTCAGAGAAAAATAAATATTACCGGTCATTTAAAAATCTGATTAGAAACGATGAGATCTTAACTTATTTTGCGGATGTGGTAAAAGCTTACGAAGTTAAACAAACAAAATCTGAGAGCGACCTCCATGCCAAAGTAGGATTTTGGAAAAAAGCTGAATTGGAAAATGATAATTTAGTTTTTTTGAAGGCTGAGGTGGATTTATTACAGCCCGATATTATTATTGGTTTAGGAAACGATAGCTATAATTTCCTCAAAAAGCACTTTGCATCTTCATTTAATGTTCAAAAAGTGATACATCCTAATGCAAGGCAAAATAAGAAAACAGGCATGAACGCATGGGAAACAGCCGAAATTGAGATAGCCGCAATAATTAAATCACTAAAATAAAACCCAATTTAAAAGCAATACTTTTGATCATGTTGTTGGTTAATTCCATAGGGAGTTGGTCACAGGGTAATCTTCAATTCTCTCAAGTTATCAACCTCACTCCCGGCACTACGTATACCGTACCTGCAAATAAAGTGTTAAAAATTGAGTCCTTTACATCACAATCTCTTCCAATATATAATACAACTTTGCAATCACAATCGTGCAGTACAATTAATGGTCCCTGCGCTTGTACATGGTCCGCGCAGTCATATTTGAATATTGGTTCATTATCTTTTTCACACCAATTTGGTATTACCAGTGTTGCTGGCTATCCTTGCCCTGCTACATATTCTGGTAGTGTTACACTTCCAAATATAGATTTCCCAATATGGTTAAACGCAGGTAAACAAATTTCAATACAGAATATAACGGGGGTTTTGTTAACAGCAATAGAGTTTAATATTGTTCCATGATGGCTTAAATACATGGGATAGTGTTGCGATAAATCTTATTAGAATACATCTGCATTTAAATTCATTCGTAGTATCACAATTGACGAACATTTAATTGGGGCCGATATGCACATTAAGGTCGTTGGCGGAAAAGCCTCCGTATTTTGCTTTTCGAAAAGCGATGTAAGAAAAATAAAAGAAATTTTACTTGAGTACAATCAAACGAAAAAAGGCGGAGGAATTATTTTTTCTTAACAATGCTTCAACTCTCTACTCCCCCTCTTTCAGCGTAAGTTTATACTTCTGATATCTTCTTTATCTTTGCAATTGTGTGGGTCATTGTCCTTTATTTCCTGGTGATTTTTTCTTTAACCCTTCTTCAAAAAAAAGATTGGCTGCACCCTGCCTTCAAATCCAGTAAAAAAGTTTCTTGGATCATTTCCGGATTGTCGCTCTACATGCTTTACCTCTCCGTTGACCAAGGACAATTGCTCACGGGGATCATTGCTGAGCATGGCATGCAAGGTTTGTGGATGGTTTGGGCAGGTTGGCTGGGAATCTTTGTTGTCCCACTGGTTTTTGCTCCATTGTGGCAGAAAATGGACTTCATTACCGACAACCAATTCTTACGTTTCCGATTTCCGGGAAAAAGTGGAAAAGTGCTGCACCTCTTTCGGGCAATGTATGTCGGTGGATTGGTGGTTTCGTTGTCCCTGTGTTTTCACGTATTGGGTTTTGCCCGCGTGTTACAAACCTATTTTGACATTGACCCCAAGGTTTCCCTGTTGCTAACCGGATTGGTATTGTGCTTGTTCGCGTTGAAAAACATCTTCGACCTTAAATTGAAAGTGGATGTATTGCATTCCATCATTTATTTCATAAGCTTCGGTATCATTCTTTTTTCTTTGTGGAAGGCAAACAACGGTTGGCATGGACTTTTTTCCTTTTTTGAACAACATCCTCAAAAAAAACAACTGTTACCTGCTTCAACGGATTCCAGCGCATGGTTTTCCCTGCTTGTTTTCGTGGGCGTTCAATGGTGGAGCTGTTATTTATTTGACGGAGGCGGTCCTGAAATGGCAAGGTTCACAGCTGTAAAAGGTAAAAAAAATGCCATCCTAACAGGTTTGGTTCCGATACTCGTTTCTTTTTTGTTAAGCTTTTTCCTTTTGGGACATATTTTATTGATTTTAGGTTCCACCGATTTAAATGGGAATGAAGAGATTCAATACATTGAACGTATTTTCGCGGTTGTACCTAAAGCATTGAAAAGCTTTGTTTTATTGGGGTTTTTCGGAATGTTCATTGCAAATGCGGAGTCCTTGATGAATTGGGGCGCTTCGTTTCTAACCATCGATGCCTACAAAACGTATGTTCATCCTGCTGCATCCGAAAAACGAATCCGTGCGGTTTCCTTTGCTTCAATGTTCTTTCTATCACTGTTATCCATCGTTTTCGCATGGCAGATTGAGAGTTTACAGAGCTTGGTAAAACTGACTTTTTCAATTGCCGCGGGGGTCGCTCCGGTATATATCTTGCGGTGGGTGTGGTTCCGAATCAATGCGTGGTCACAACTGAGTGCCATGTTGAGCTCGGCGCTCTTTACCCTGCTCTACCCAAGTTTTCACTCAAGCTTACCGTTCAAGCATTATCCCATGGAAGAATCTCGCGTGCTGGTGGTAACGGTTATCACATCACTTATTTGGATCGTCGTTACCTTTCTTACCCCGAACCAAAGCGCTGAGGTGAAAATAAGAATGCTTCCCATTGTAGAAAGTCGCAAAACCTTTGTCCGACGGTTGCTCATTGCCTTAAGTTTAGGACTCCTGCTGTTTCTATTGTCTGCCATAACCTGGTATATTTTAACAAGCTGAAAACAATTAATTGCCTCGATTTGTTAGCTTAAAAAAATAGCTATGAAAATATTGATTCTTGGTCTTTTGGCATTGGTGTTTTCCGCCAATGTGAATGCTCAAACTTTCGTTTCCGGGGGAATCTACCAAAATACAAATTGGACGGTTAACAACAGTCCATATGTGGTAACAGGGCCCGTAGTGGTCTTCCCAGGAAACACCTTAACCATTGCGCCCGGGGTACAAATCATTGTGAACAATACGGTTAATGATTCCATCTACATCGAAACCAGGGGAACCTTAAATATGATGGGAACCGATCAGTTACCGATTAGCATCCGCACACAAATCGATACCACCAACATAGGCTGGCTTGGATTTATCTGTACTTCATCTCAAGGAGGGGTGTTGAATGCAAATCGTTTCTCCATCTCCAATGCGCAAACGCCCTTTGATTACGAAGCGCCGCTTGCCCTTTACTCCTATACCAATTGCTCTTTTAACCATTGTGGCCAAGCCATAACCGTAGGAAATGAAACCGTCTTAAACAATTGCCAATTCAGAGGAAACAATGCTGCCGTTTATGGTTGGAGCTATTTTACTTTGAACAATTGCTTTTTTAAGGACAATGGTACTGCCATCAATGCCTACGCTACAGCCTTTACGATGACGGGATCTACATTTTTAGAAAACACCAACGCACTTGTTTTTTCTGCGGGGGTTTTCGATTCTATGTCCATTACCAATTGCCAATTCCTGAACAATGGTACCGCCATAAATTTTCCCAACAATGGAAAGATCGAAAATTGTATTTTTTTAGACAACGTTACGGGCATTCAAAGCTCCTATGGTTGTAAAATAAGTAACAACGTATTCAATTACAATGAAGTGGCGGTTGACGTGTCTGTTTTGACAGAATTGGTGAACAACCAAATCAATAACAACATAGGTGGCGTAAGAATTTCAGGGATTTCAAGCGTTGTCAATGCGCCGATTGTTACCAACAACGAAATTTGCGGAAACATCAATTACAATGTAAACAACAATACCAATGTAAATTATTCGCTCTTAACCAACTGCTTTTGCGGTCTTGATTCTGCAGGAATTGAACAGTCTATCATAGATGGATACGACGATGTAACCAAAGGGCTGATCAATTACCAAATATTTGACACTTCTTGCACCATCCTGTTAGGCACCGTATTAAAGTTCAATCAGGTTGCTGGGGTTGCTGCGAATGAAATGGAAGATTTTACTTTTGAAAATCCAGTGGAAAATACGCTCACATTGCTGAGTACCACTGCCATCAATGAAATAGCGCTTTGTGACTTAAACGGAAAGGTTCTTGTCTTGAAGGCTTTCGCTGCAAATGCATTCAATGTATCTGACCTGCGTCCTGGATTCTTTATCCTAAAAAGAGTCAACCAAACTCCGGTTAATCAAAAATTCATCATATACTAATCGCATGTGAAAACTACCCTATTCTTTTTAGCGGCGCTTTGTTCATTTTCAATGTTTGCGCAAACCAATGTTTCCGGTGGCATCTACCAAAACACAACATGGTTTGATGGCAGCCAACTGGTTATAGAAAATACATTGCCTGCTTCCTACAAAGTGATGAACGCATTGGGCATGCAAGTTTCTGAACATCGTTTAAGCAACGGACAGACTCGATTAAGCCTTAATGTTCCCTCAGGAATTTACATGATTCAAGGCTCGAATGGAAAAACGGTTAAAGTGTTTATCGGAAACTAATCAAACAAGGTTGGCTGATCGTCATCTTTTTTGGTAAAATCCCATTCCACACTTCCATCTGTTGGCGCATCAGGTGTTGTGTTTTCTGAACCATCTGCACCATCCACGCTTTCCACGTCTTCTATCATTCCTTCAATTTCGAAAGGAACTTCTTCGGTTGGCCAGGCTTCTGGACTCTCCCCGATTTCATGGGTAAGCACAATTTCTTTCACCTTGAACTTCGTTACCTGATTTCCTTGCGCCTTCATCCCTTTTACCTCAATGAGGTCGGCAACATTGAACACCGCATCGGAAAGGTTTTTGGTTTCGCGAAGTAATTTATTGAATACTATTTTAATTTCTGGACGGTACGCCGTAGAAACTACGTGTAGGTATGAACCTTCCGACTCGGAGATGAAAGGCACCCTTTTATCGGATTGAACCTCACAAAGAAAGCGTTTCACATAATTCAATTCTTTGTCAGCATCGTAGTAAACGGCAGAAATGGGATGCGCTGGGTTCCATTTTTCGAGGTGAATCATGTCTTCATCAAAATGGTTGGAGAGGTCGAAGGTAGACAAGCGGTATTCGCCATTTTTGTAAAGCGTCAGCAGTTTATCGTTCCCTTTGAACGCGCCCAAGAATTTACCTCTGCCTTCGTCATTCAGTCGACCTACAACGGTATCGTACCATATTTTTCGAGACGCAAGGGTACTTCCTCCTACTTCTTTTTGAATGATTTTTTGAATGATTTCTTTGGTCACGCGATTTCCTGCAGCGTTTCTCCCTTTAATGATCAATTCACCGAGGTCAACATCGAAACGCAACCTTTTGAGGTGTGGTCTTGGTCGAAGCAACACGGTCACCACTTCTCGTTCCCCATTCGGATGCACCGAAAAATAGGTCATTTTTGACCCTTTGGCTCCTTTGGTGAGGTCGTATTCGGTATCGCGTGTGATGGAGTTCACAAAAAACCTTTTCATCATGGTAATCCCGCTCAACCCATCTTGGTAAAATAGGTGGTAAATGGTGCGGGTATCGCCTTTCTTCCAAACATTTGCATAGATGAGTCCTTTTCCGACGAACTTCTTATCTGCCACCTTCGTTATCATCATTTTTCCTGAGGAGAAAAAACAAATGATGTCGTCAATTTCCGAGCAATCTGAAATGGGTTCGTTTTTCTTCAATCCGTAGCCGATGAAGCCTTCTTCTAAATCGATGTAAAGCTTGCGATTGGCAATGATGACTTTTGTTGCGCTGATGGTGTCAAACACCTTAATTTCTGTCTTTCTTTCTTTTCCGGCAGCAAAGCGTTTTTTAAGGTCTTTAAAATAATCAACGGCATAATCCACTAGGTTTTCCAAGTGATGCTTCACTTCAGCCATTTCCGTTTCTATTTTCAACAACAAATCGTCAGCTTTGTTGGCGTCAAATCGGGTAATTCGGATCATGGGGATTTGGGTCAACTTATGTAAATCCTCATCTTCAATTTCACGAATCAATTGTTCTTCGAAAGGTTTAAATCGATCGTACAAATACGCAAACAAGGCCGTTTTGTCGCTATACAATTTGAAATCGATGTACATTTCGTGGTTGATGAACAATTTTTCCAAGGTGGAAAAATGCCATTGTCTTTCCAATTCATCGAGTCGAATTTCCAGTTCCAGTTTCAACAAATCAACGGTGTGGTCCGTGTTGATTTTTAAGATTTCAGAAACGCCTAAAAACCTTGGTTTATCCTTGTCGATAATGGATGAATTCGGCGAGATGGAAACTTCACAATCGGTAAAAGCATACAACGCATCAATGGTATTGTCTGGCGACACCCCTGGTGCTAAGTGAATGATGATTTCCGCATGCGAGGAGGTATTGTCCTCGATTTTTTTAATCTTGATTTTCCCTTTTTCGTTGGCTTTAAGCACGGATTCAATCAGGGAGGTTGTCGTTGTTCCAAAGGGAATTTCGTGAATGATCAAGGTTTTGGTATCCACCTTTCGGATTTTCGCCCGCACACGCACACGTGAACCTCTCAAACCGTCATTGTAATTCGTAAAATCAGCCATACCCCCATTCGGGAAATCGGGTAGAATTTCGACTTTTTTCCCTCGAAGGTGGTTTATGGATTGGTCGATCAGTTCAATGAAATTATGCGGAAGAAATTTACAGGCCATTCCAACTGCGATGCCTTCGGCTCCTTGTGCCAACAACAGAGGAAATTTAACGGGCAGTGTTTCTGGCTCTTTGTTCCTGCCATCATAACTTGACAACCAAGTAGTTGTTTTCGGATTAAATGCTACGTGCAAGGCAAACTTCGACAAACGCGCTTCAATGTACCTCGGCGCAGCCGCGCCATCTCCTGTAATCGTATTTCCCCAGTTTCCTTGGCAATCTATCAAAAGGTCTTTTTGTCCCAACTGCACCAAGGCATCGCCGATGGAAGCATCTCCATGCGGGTGATATTTCATGGTGTTCCCGATGACATTGGCAACCTTATTATAGCGACCGTCTTCCAATTCACGCATGGAATGTAGCAATCTTCGTTGTACAGGTTTTAAACCATCTTGCAAGGCAGGGACCGCACGTTCGAGGATCACATAGCTCGCATAATCAAGAAACCAATTTTCATAAAGCCCATTAACCGGGACAATTTTCTCATCGATTTTCTTGTTTTCAAACGGATTGTGCTCTTCGTTTGACCCTGGCTGTATGTCGTCTATTTCGTCCACCCTTTTGCTTTATGTCAATTCCAATTCTGTCTCATCCGTTGCATCTGCCTCGTCTTTTTCCACCCTTAAATTATCAATGATAAACTCTTGTCGCTCCGGCGTATTTTTCCCCATGAAATAAGAAAGAATGGAATCTATGGAAGCTTCTTTTGTAAGGACTACAGGTTCCAAACGGATGTCGTTTCCAATAAAATGTATGAATTCATCGGGTGAAATCTCCCCTAATCCTTTAAACCTCGTTATTTCTGCCCCTTTGCCAATTTCCAAAATCGCATTTTTTCGCTCCTCATCGGAATAGCAGTACATGGTTTTCTTTTTATTCCTCACCCTGAACAACGGTGTTTGCAATACATACACATGGTTTCTTTTCACCAAGTCTGGAAAAAATTGCAGGAAAAAAGTGAGTAGAAGCATCCGAATGTGCATTCCATCGACATCGGCATCGGTTGCAATGACAATGCGATTGTATCGCAGGTTGTCCATTTCCTCTTCAATGTCTAAGGCTGCTTGAATCAAATTGAACTCCTCATTTTCGTAAACCACTTTTTTGGTAAGACCATAAACATTCAAGGGTTTACCACGAAGCGAAAACACGGCTTGCGTACCCACATCTCTGGACTTTGTAATGGAACCACTTGCCGAATCTCCTTCGGTTATAAACAAGGTGGTGTCTTCCCTTCTGTCGTCTTTTAAGTCGGTAAGGTGTATGCGGCAATCGCGTAATTTTTTATTATGAAGGCTTGCTTTTTTGGAACGGTCGCGTGCAATTTTACGAATCCCGGCAAGCTCTTTTCTTTCGCGTTCTGCCTGCTTTATTTTTTTCTCAAGGATGTCTGCAACTTCGGGATTTCGATGTAAATAATTATCGAGGTGGTCCTTTAGGAAATCATTGATAAAAGCGCGCATAGACTTTCCATCGGGTTCGATTTCTTGCGAGCCAAGCTTCGTTTTTGTTTGAGATTCAAATACGGGTTCTACGACTTTCACGGAAACCGCGGCTACAATGGATTGACGTATGTCAGAAGCTTCGTAATTTTTATTGTAGAAGTCCCTGATTACTTTTGCAACGGATTCACGAAAGGCACTCTGATGCGTCCCCCCTTGTGTCGTATGTTGTCCGTTCACAAAAGAATAGTAATCCTCTCCGTAGGTCCTTCCATGCGTAAAAGCTACCTCAATGTCTTCTGCTTCCAAGTGGATAATCGGATACAAAGGATCGCCATCCATGTTGTTTTCCAACAAATCTTTAAGTCCATCTTTGGATTGAAATTTCTCTCCATTAAAATAGATGCTTAAATTTCGGTTTAGGTAGCAATAATTCCACATCATCTTTTGGAGATAGGTGGTTTTAAAGGCATATTTTTTAAATACCTGTTCATCGGGAATGAACTCTACGTAGGTACCATTTTGCTCTGTAGTCTCTTCAATTTCAAAAGATTTCACCAGGTTACCCATGGAGAAAGTAGCGGCTTTCAAGGAACCATCACGTACCGCATACACTTTAAAATGGGAGGACAATGCGTTTACCGCTTTTGTACCTACCCCATTCAGTCCCACGGATTTCTTAAAGGCCTTCGAATCATATTTACCCCCTGTATTCATTTTGGAAACCACTTCTTCGACTTTCCCAAGGGGAATGCCACGTCCAAAATCCCTTACCGTCACCTTTCCATCTTGAACTTTAACATCGATTCTTTTACCGTTACCCATCACAAATTCATCAATGCAATTGTCAATGACTTCTTTGACCAGAATGTAAATACCATCTTCTGCAGATGCGCCATCCCCTAATTTACCGATGTACATTCCCGGACGTAGGCGGATGTGCTCTTTCCAGTCAAGTGAGCGTATGTTGTCTTCGGTATATTGATTTTCGGCCATGTATAATACGGTGAACTCAAATTTAGAATGAATAGCCGGTCAGTCTACACACGAAACAAAGGAATTATGAACAAACAGCGTTTAAAAACCCATCCACCCTACCGATCAAATTATCAGACATAAAAAAACCACCTCTGGAGGTGGTTTTACAATGAGCAAGTATGTATGCTTACGCTTTCAATCGTTTGGAGAAATCGATAAGAATAGGCGTTGCCACACACAATGACGAATAGGTACCGATGATTACCCCAACCAACAATGCGAATAGGAAACCTTTGATCGCTGGTCCACCAAAAATAAACATGATCAAAACAACAACGAATAGGATCATTGAGGTATTGAAGGTTCTGCTTAGGGTGGTGTTCAAGGAACGGTTCACGATTTCATAATGATGGTCTTCCGGACCGCTGGCGCGGAGGTTTTCACGAATCCTATCGAAGACAATTACGGTGTCATTCATCGAATAACCTATAACGGTTAGAATGGCGGCAATAAAGGCTTGATTTACATCCAGACTGAAAGGAAGGAAGCCATGCAAGAGCGAGAAAACGGATATAACGAAAAAGGCATCGTGAATCAATCCTACAATCGCACCCAAGGAGTATTGCCAGTAACCAAATCGGAAGAGAATGTAAAGGAATATTGCAATCAAAGCCACTGTTAATGAAATGGCTGAGGAATTCCACAACTCACTGGAGACAGAAGCACTCACCGTCCTTTGTCCTTCAAAGGTATGGGAGCCAAGTTTTCCTTTCAGTCGATTCAAGGCTTCGCTCATTTTGGTTTTCACTTCTTCGGTTGCCCCATCGTCTTTCAACTTATAATTCGTCATGATTTCCACATTGTAATCATTCGACTTGGTCTTCAACTCAATGGAAGCGACTTCTTTGTTTTCGACGAAGGTCTTTTCAAGCTCTGAGCGTATGGCTTCAATGTCTGCTTTTTTCTCAAATTTCACCGAAAAAGTTCTTCCCCCGGTAAATTCAACACTTTGTTTCAATCCACGGGTAAATAAACTGATCATACCGATTACCGTCACTGAAATCGAGAAGATGTAGAAATATTTACGTGCACCAATCCAATTGAAATGGAAGTTTTGGAACAAACCTTTAGAGTATTTTGTATCGAAAGCCACGCCTTTGTTTCTTTCCATCCAAAAGTTGATAACCAAACGTGAAATAAAGATTGCGGAGAATACAGAAGTAAAGATTCCGACAATCAAAGTGGTTGCAAAGGATTCAATCTCACCGGTTCCGAAATACTTCAATACGACGGCTACCAGTAAGTGGGAGATGTTCGCATCGATGATGGAAGGAAGTGCTTTTTTAAATCCGATGTCGATGGCGGTTTTGGTTTCCACCCCTGCACGTTGTTCCTCACGGATACGTTCAAAGATTAGGATGTTCGCATCGACGGCGGTACCGATGGTCAAGATGATACCTGCAATCCCTGCCAAGGTAAGTACAGCACCGAAGGATGCCAAGCAACCCATGATGAAAACGACGTTGGCCAACAAAGCGATGTTCGCCGCAATACCGGATTTTCCGTAATAAAAGAACATGTATAACAATACCGCTAAGAAGGCAAAGCCGAAAGAAACCAATCCTGCTTGCGAATTCTCTGCCCCAATGCTCGGACCTACACGGTTTTGTTCTTTGATCAAACACGGAGCGGGCAAAGCCCCTCCATTTAACAAACCAGCCAAAGATTCTGCTTCTTCGAAGGTAAACGTTCCAGAGATTTGTGTACTTCCAGAAGTAATGGCATTGATTACGGTTGGCGCAGAATACACCACATTGTCCATGGTGATGGCAACAATCCTGTCTTTGTTTTCCGTTGTCATTTGTCCCCATTCATCTGTACCTTCGGGTGTCATCTTCAAATCGACTGTGATTTTACCATCGCGTTGGTCGAAACCGGTTGAAGCGCTGGAAATGTGTTGTCCATTCACACGTGCTTTGCCATTTTCCGGAACCCTACACGCATAAAGCATGTACCCCGTTTGCTTGGATTTCTTATCCATTTCATTAGGCTCTGCACCCCACATGAATCGAATGTTTGGCGGCAAGGCTGCCATTACGTCTTCTCGTTTCAAAATTTGGTCTACGGCACCTTTGTCCATTGCCAAAACAGAACCAATGGCATAATCTCCCACAGGCTGAATGTAATCCATCAAACTTTTGGTTTTGCTGCTACCCCCCAAAGACAATCTTCCTTCTTCCTTTGCAGGCATGTTTGAGGCTGTATCTGCGGTGTCTGTAGTGTCTGACATTGTACTTTCAGCATTTTTACTGATTAAATCTGCGTTGGCCAATTCGTTCTTTATTTGACTAGGTGCAAACGTTTCAAAAAACTCAAGGTTAGCGGTAGATTTTAGTTTTTGCGCTACGGTATTTTCATCTTGCACCCCTGGCAATTCGATGTAAAGTCGATTGGTGGCAAGGTCTTTTTGAATGTTAGGTTGTGCTACACCAAATTGGTTGATCCTGCGATACATGATTTGTTCTACTCCATCCATGGAAGATTTAAGAAGGTCTTTGAAATACCTTTCGATCTCACTGTTGGTAGAGTTCACTCCGATGCCATCGCCCTTAAGAATGAGGCTAAGTTTTGTATTGTTTTTCTCCGCAGCCTGAATGAACAAATCCAAGAAATCACCCTTTCCTGCATTGTATTTGCGATTTGCTTCTGCATAGATGGTTTTAAACCTCACGGAATTGGGACTTTGCGCGTGGCTGATAAGAAGGTCTCCCGTAGAGATTTCCATGGTCACACTCATTCCACCGACAAGGTCAAGACCGAAAGCCAGCGATCGTTTTTTCACTTCAGAGAAGGTAGAACCAAAGATTGGATACACCTCTTTTGATCCGCGCTCACGTAAAATCTCATTGATAAACGCTGCTTTTGCCAACGCTTCACCTTCAGGTGAATTAAAATCTACAGTGGTATTGTTTGGCAAGAAGCCTATTCCTTTTTGATCTCCTTCATTTTTAAAGGATTCCTCGCGAAGCTGGTTTACTTTTAAAACCGCCTCTTTCTCAGCTTTTCGTTCTTCTTTTACGGCATACCAGGTGAAAGACAACTGATACAAAGACACGGCAAGCAATAATATGGTTAAAAACCAAAAAAAGCCCTTATTTCTCATTTATTCTGCTTTATTTGTAAATTACAAGGGTGCAAATATAGGATTTACGATTTGTAAAATCAACTTTTAAAAATTACTAATTGGCAAGTGCGGATTTAGCCCGACCCATTGCCTTATATTTCTTGGACGAAGGCCTCCAATTTCTTCACAAAGGAGCCCCAATTGTTTTCCTTGTTTTGGTTTTGAATATTGACCGCAAAGGATTCCCTGCATTGATTGTCAAAGTAAAATCCAATTTGACTTGCCAGTTCGGCCGGGTCTACATGATCAACGATTAAACCTGTTTTGTTATGCGCTATGGTTTCCGCCAATCCACCCACGTTGGTAGCAATTACCGGCAATTCAAAATGTTGTGCAATCCCTGTAATCCCACTTTGGGTTGCTGATTTATAGGGTAATACGCACACATCGCCAGCGGAAAAGAAATTTGGTACTTCTTCATCTCCGATGTACCGCTCGAAAACAAAACATCGTTCCTTCACCTCAAATCGCTCCATGCATTTCTCGTATTTCTTAAAATCTCCATAGGCCTCACCAGCAATGATCAACACATAGCGATTGCCCAATAAGGAAAGAGCTTCAATCAAAACATCCAATCCTTTGTAATCCCGAATGATTCCGAAAAACAAAAGTACGCGGCTGTCTTCTTTAACGGTAATGTTCAAATTTCTCAAAGCCTCTTCCCTGGCTAATCTTGCGCCGAAATGGTTATAGATGGGATGAGGAATCAGCATGCATTTCGCATCTGGAATGTAAGAGAGCAAATCATTTTTTACTTTTTCTGTCATCGCAATAAACCCATCGTTTCGGTTTAAAAAGTAGCGATTAAACGCGTGGTCAAAAAACCGTCGTTCGTGGGGGATGACATTGTCGAGGATGGCAATTCTTTTGGCAAAACGAGATTGTCGGCTTAACACAAACCCAAGCGAAGGCCCGAAAAACGTCATCCAATATTTGGTTATCACCACCTCCGGCTTCAGGTTTCGAACTTTTTTCGCCGTTGAAACATAGCTGAAAGGATTGATGGTATCGAGCCAAGGGAAGGAAGGTATTTTATCCGCTGTATCTTCTGGGGTAACGTATTGTGTTTTACCTGGAAAGAGCAATTTTGGGTATTGACGTTTGAAGGTAACGGCTACCACTTCATTGTTCTTCTCGAGTTCTCGATATACCAACGCATTGAACTGGGCTATTCCACCACGAAAGGGATAAAAAGTGGATAAAAAGACAAAACGCATGGGTTAGGAAAGGGTCTTTATGGCAGTGACAATGGATTCAGGCTGAATGTCATTCATACAAGGAACCCCTCGTTTGCAAACATTGCCATAATAACATTCACAGGCTTTTGGAGGACCTACCATCACACCGCGGTTGTACAATTCAAATTCATGGGGATTAAAAATGGTATTCATTAGCACCATCTTTTTCTGCAGTGCAGTAGCAATGTGCATCATCATGGTTACTTGGGTCACAACGATGTCGCACGCATGGGTCAAAGAAATAAAGGTTTCAAGGTCGTAATGCCCGGGGTAATGTGCGCCTGATTCTTTGGACAGTCTGATGTTTTTCTCATGTTCAAGGGCTCCGCCGAGGAAGATTGGAAAATAGCCCAACTCGATTAAAGACGTAGCCAACAAGACCCATTTCTCATCGTCCCAAAGCCTGGTTTTCCATCTTGGACCACACCCTGTATTGAGTCCAACCACTTCTTTTTTGTTTCCTTTTAACGCACTAAACTTGTGGTTCCACTCCTCGTACTTCTCTTGGTTAAGTTGTATGGCATAAGGCTCATAATCAAAGGATTCGTGACAAATTTCAAAAATTTCTTCGGGGTAGCTTTTGGTATTTACTTTCGACAACTCATCAAAGAAACCCGTCATTAATTTATGCTCTGCCGCAGGGGTACATGGCGCCACACCATGATCCAACCATGTGTATCCATACTTGTGCTTCCCTTCAATTTTGGCCATCAACACACAGGCTTCAGGTTCCTTATCCAAATTCACGACAAGGTCAAAAAGACTGTTTTCCAAGAGAAAAATTGACATTGCATCAAACGGAAGAATCAAGTCAATCTGATTTTTTGGCAATATCTCTGGACTTTGGGTCATCCAGGTAATGTGGGCATTGGGGTACTTCGAACGGAACTTCGCCAACAGTGGGGTGGTACGAATCACATCGCCTAAGGCTGCAAGTTTGATGATTAGAATGCGTGTTTCAATGGGTTGATATTCGTCGCATGTCGGACAAACATTTCCCTTTTGTTTATTGAAATCACAAGGGATGTGACCTTTAAAATATTTACAATCTCTTTTTACCTCTGAAAATTCCATCTGCACCAAAAATAAGGATTAATGGCTATAATCCGTCAAGGTATAATAAAGTTCTTTGCCTGAAAGGATGTTCAAGGTGTCAAAATTTGAAATTTTCAAATCTTTGTAATACTTCCGCACCAACCCTATTTTTTTCGCATACACTTCATATTGATGGGCATAAGAAACAAGGCTGAGTTCTTTTACACTCAAAGCTTTTACAGTGCTGTCTAAGGAGAAGCCACTTACGGAATTAGGGTTGTGAATATCCTCGTAATACGCTTGTTGAGAAGCTAAAAAATTGAATTGATTGGGGTTCCACACCATGTTGGCTTTGATTGGGAAACGCAGCACCACTTTGCGAATGTTTTCGTCAACAAGCTCTGCGCGGTTGTCAACCAAAATCGTTGTCCAAACATCTGTCAACACCCAAGAATCAAAGGAAGTATTTCGTTTGTAGCGATAAAAACGGTTGGTAATTCTCCCTTCATTGTCGATTAAAGTATCCCCTATTTCGGTTTTCAGTTGGTATGAAATGGTATCGTGTTCTATCGCTGCATTCTGGTCGTGGGAAATTTCTACGACATCATACATCCAATAGGCTCCGAGTTTAACAGGGAAATAATCATAATGGTAGTCTGCAAGTGAGACATTTGGGTTGTCTTTAGTACAGGCCACTAAAAGCATCATTAGACCGATCGATGTCCCCAAAAAACGCAACCTTTTCATGCTTTAAAGATAGTTATTCCTCAGGAGTAATTCCATTTTTCACGCAATTATCCAGGTATTTTTTCAAAGCTTCTTGGGACAATTTCACTCCCTTTAGGTAAAAAACTTTATAGCTTTCCTCCCCCTCCTCATCATAGACATACATGTAACCATACGCTTTTCCTTGTTTGAATTTTACACGCGAAGCTATACTTCCGTTGGGGTGGAAAGTTTCCCAAACACCTTCTTTTAACCCGAAGGTATAATTTCCTTGCTCCTTCATTTTTCCGGAAGAGAAAAACGCCTGGTAACTTCCATGAAGGACACTGTCGGAAAAATGTTCTACACTGAGGGCCTTAATCTCTCCTGTTTCTACTTGATTTGCAACGTAATAAATGATTTTTTCGCCGTTCAATTTATTGTTTTTAAAATGTTCTTTGCTGACCAAGAAGCCACCAGCGTTGTAATTCATCCAAACAGAATCTTTTAACTGGTCGACGTATTTCCCGAGTGACATCAATTGTTCATTTTCGTAATAATACCATGCAAAACTGTGATGAAGGGATTCGTGTTGAACGATGGCTTTAACGGCACCTGAGGGATAAAAATACCTGAATTCACCCACGGGATGGTTGTCCTTAAACTGGCCTGAATACAACATAACTTTAGAATTCGGGTGGTATTTTACCCAGGGGCCTTGTTTGTTTCCTTTGGCATCGGTTTTATTTTGCGACAAAATGCTTGCGCATTGCATCAGTAAGAAGCATAACAATACTATTCGCATAGGGAAAGGATAAATTCATACAAAGAACCAACGACAAGGTCGGGTGTTACAGAAACCATTTCGGCACTTTGAACAAGTACGGTGCGCATGCCTAGGTTTTTTCCAAAATTCAAATCGCCATCGGTATCTCCTACCATGATGGATTTGGAAAAATCTATTTCCGGGAAAATGTTTTTTGCTTCAAACGCCATGGCTGGCTTGGGTTTTCTTCGGTTATCTGGATCTTTTTTAAGTTCAATGGCTGCAAAAACCGCATCGATCCTTCCTCCATTCGCTTCAATTTCAGTCAACATATGTTGGTGGATCTCCTGCAATGCTGGCAAAGAAATCAATTCAAGCGCCACGCATTGTTGGTTGGTGACCAAGATGATTCGGTTAAACATTGAATGAGCCAAACGCAGGGCTTCGAGGGCTTTGTAGGTGAAATGGAAATCGTCACTTTTCAAGACATAGCCATCAAAAATACGTTCATTAACCACTCCATCGCGGTCTAGAAAAAGGGTCCACCCTTGATCCAATCCCCAAAGCTTCAATCCCATCCTGATTTTTCTTCGATGAGGTAATTGTTTCTTGACGACGCATTTCGTCCCATCAACTCGGCGATAAAACCTGTCAAAAAGAACTGCAATCCCATCAGCATGGCCGTAAGGGAAACAAAAAATTCTGTGCGTTGTGCCAATTTAATCCCATGGGTATGAATGAACAGCTTATCGATTCCCAGGAAAAACCCAAACCCAAAGCCTACAATGAACATCAAGGTGCCTAAGGCGCCGAAGAAATGCATGGGTTTCTTACCGAATTTACCCATGAAAGCCACAGTCATGAGGTCCAGTGGGCCATTTAAGAACCGGTTCAATCCAAATTTCGTCACCCCAAATTTTCTGGCTTGGTGCTGAACGACTTTTTCTCCAATCTTTTTAAAACCGGCGTATTTTGCCAAAGCGGGCATGTAACGATGCATGTCTCCATACACTTCGATGCTTTTCACAACCGGGAGTCGATAGGCTTTTAAACCGCAATTAAAATCATGTAAATGAATGCCTGTAATTCTTCTTGCAGCCCAGTTGTAAAGTTTGGTAGGAAGCGTTTTTGATAGGGGATCATACCTTTTTTGTTTCCAACCTGACACGAGGTCAAATCCATCCTCCACAATCATTTTATAGAGTTCAGGGATTTCATCAGGAGAATCTTGTAAATCCGCATCCATCGTAATCACTACGTCTCCTTTCACGTGCTGAAAACCCACTTGCATTGCAGCTGATTTACCGTAGTTTCGTTGAAATTTCACACCAAAAGTATTCGGATCTGCGTCGCAAAGGGATTCAATCATTTTCCATGAACCATCATCGCTGCCATCGTCAACAAAAACCACTTCATAAGAAAAACCATTGTTCTTAAACACCTGCAACAACCATTCGTGCAACGAAGGCAAAGATTCTACTTCGTTTAACAAGGGAATGACAACAGAGATTTGTGGTCTTGTTTGGTGCATGTTCAAATAAATTTAGGACAAAACTACTGATCTTGTTTGATAATTCGCACACTTCGATCCCTTTGAATAAAGGAATACATTCCATTCGGTAAAGATGTTAAATCCAATTGAAGAGAGGAATGGATTGGCTTCACCTGGTAGACCAACCTTCCAAAGACATCAAATAATATACAATTTTCGTCGGGAATCACTCCTGAAACGTTAACTGCATTCTTAGCGGGGTTTGGAAAGACTTCGATATCCATGCTTGTTTCCTCGTTACCTAAAACGCTATAATTTGTAACATAAAATTCATCAAAAGCAGCCTCTGTGATGTTCACATTCGGATCCTCGTCCGACAGCGTAAGCAATATTTGCATGTTGGGTGTAATCGCAAGCAATCCTGCCAGTGAGACGCTTTTGTATTCCCAATTCATGGCTGTTCCTTGGGGAGGATTTACTTGGTCAATTAATACGGTTTCAATCCCGTTGCTTGCAAAAACTTTCAAGGTGTCATCAACCAATTGAGGACCATAGTAGCAATAAAACCCTCTCCCATAGTTGAAATGCGGCGTCGGCATCCCTGTCAAATCCATGATGGGCGAATTCAAAACGGTGATCCCTTGGTCTACATCGTCGAAATCTGGATGTAAATTCGGATCATTCCCTGTAACGAAACAATTTTGCCCACAATCCCAAGGGACATCAGCATTTACCACGGAACCGCTTGAAGTTGCATGCGGCACGCCTCTTTCCCACATTCCCGTATGCGCCGTTCCATTTACGGACCATCCAAAATCCAAGGCAAAGTCATCGTAATACCCTGGCTGAAGCGAAAGGGTAATGGTTCCGGTTAGCGAATCAATCAACATTTGGCTGCAGGTATTTTTATACCCCCATTTCCCCGCTATCACTTGGTAATTGTCCTGGTAATAAAGGGTGAAATTCTCTTCACCAAGTGCATTCGTTAGGCCGCTGTGTGAAATCAACGGGTGAATCAATTGAACTTGTGCGTCATAAATCGGCATGCCTGTAACCGCATCGTTCACAATCACAAGTACATTGTAGGGATCCATCGGTACAAGCTGAGCATCTAGCGTTGTTGTTTGTCCTTGCACCAAGTTAACCGAGGTAGAAAAAGGAATGTATCCCACTTTTTCAAAGAGCACATTTACAGACCCCGTTTGGTAGACACCTGTCGCATAATCTCCATTTGCAAGGGTAAAATCCGGTTGATCATTCGCCCCTAGGGTAACTTTTACATTGTTCAGCGGTGCATTGGTCCCCACCTCGGTAACATTTCCTTCGAGATAGCTTCCTTTTTGGTAGTGCGGACCGAGGACAAACAATCCTTCGGTGATGTCAGCAGCGACAATGGTTCCACTGGTAAAAAATGGATATACCCCCCAACAACCGTCATAGCCAGTGGTTTGTCCTACGTAGGTATCGAATTGACCGACTTTCACCAAATTGTTTGGATGGGTACAATCATGCACAACAATGCCATCCGAATAATAACTGGTTATCAGATAATCTCCCAGCACATGGGTATTGTGTGGAATCACCCCAGCGCCTGGGGAATTTTGAATTCTTTCCACTTCAAAAATGGCAGCAGGGTTCGAGATGTCATACACGCCGATAAATGCGCCTGAGACCTCATCCGTAGTAAAAACATACTGTCCCGATTGGGAAGGCCAAATGTTATGGGTGAAATTACTTGGGGAATTGTGGGTAGCGATAAGCGCAGGATTGCTTTTGGATGTTACATCAACCAAGCTAAAAAACCCATCAAAAATATGACCGAGGTACATGGTATCATTGCGGACGTAGCCATCATGGCAATACCAATTGTCGAACACTCCGACTTCGTCAGGCTGCATGGGATTGTTGTTTAGGTCGAGAATGATAACCCCCCCATTCCCACGGTTGCTGCCAAAAACATACCCATAGCCATTTTCGTCACAAAAGCACGTATGCGCAGAGGTCCATGTTTGTCCTGGAGGACCTGAATAAACCGTAACGGGAAGGTTATTGGACTGAGGCAAGGGACTCAAATCAATGATCAACATCCCATCATCCGCTTCCGTGGTCACATAGGCATAATTACCATGGACATTGGGGTCTCTCCAAATGGATTCCGTACCTGGATACCAAAATATTTCCACCGGAGCCGAAGGGTTGGAAATGTCAACAATGGAAGTTCCTTTTGAGGTACCGACGATGGCATATTCATTTCCCAATTCATCTTCATACCCCCAAACATCGTTGAGGTTCGCCCCATGCAATTGTTGGTAAGAGATGTGTGATAAAGAATCTATGTTCAATTGGGCATGCATTTGAATAAATCCGAGGAGAAAAAGAGCGATGGTAAAATGTTTCATTGGTTAAAGAATGATGAGCGCTGCGATGATGAAAATAAAGATAATGACAAGGTATTGCCATACATCAGGAAAGTAATTTTTTATGAGCTTTATCAGACCCATGGCTTATTGTTTTACCATGGATTTTGTATACACTTGATCATTGGTAACCACTCTTAGGATGTAATTTCCGTTCGGAAAATCCGATAAATTTAGGTGGCAATCTGCAAAATTATGAGAAGAATTCATTGGAGACGTCAGCATTTTTCTACCCATGAGGTCATAGATTGCCAAGGAAGCCTTACCGTTTACAAATCCTGACAATTCAATCGTTGTTTCCCCTTTGGTTGGGTTTGGAAACACGGCAATTTGATGATCTAGTTTTTGTTCTGTGAGTCCTACCCCAAATCCAACCGAAAAATCATATCGATGGTAGTGACCAAAATCCCCAGGGAACATTTCAATGTAACTACCTCCCACATACCTGATTCTCATTTGCCCGGCCGTTTCGCCTTCCACTTGGGAAGAATACCAAAAAGAAAGGCCGTCGTGATCCGTATCCTCTATGATGATGCTGTAACAACCTGGCGCAAGGTTAAAAGTATCCTTGTATTGCGTTAAATTATTCAATTGGGTTCTTTGAAAGATAATGTTCCCCGATCCATCGATGAGTTTGTAGGAATTTTCTACGGCTTTGTTGTTGGTACTGAGCCAGACAAAGAAAGGACCATTGATAACTTCTGGTGCATCAAACTTAACTTGTTTTACGCTGTTCTGCAGGTAATCGTCATTCCCTTGAACTCCATTGACATTGCTAACATATGCCGTAAAAGTTTCTGTTGAATCCATGTCCATCCAAAATCCGTTGTCCAACACAGGGATTTCGACGACTTCTTCCTCTAAGAAACCAAGATTTCCTGTCCAATTCAATTGAATTTCATTGCCATAGGTAATCCAACATCGGATGAAGCATGAAGTTAGGTTGGTTTGACCGGTGTTTTTGATAACCACCCTGGGATTTGAACAGGTTGGATTGAATTTGCCATAATACTCCCAATTGTTTGGATTTAGGACATCCGCAATGGCAGCGTCATTTTGAAAATTTGGCTGTGTGTAAGAAATCAAGTCAAACGCAGCGATGTAGTTCCCTCCTGCTTGGCCTGGATCACCCGGTGGGACCGGATTGATTTGATAATCTAACATAACGGTATCTCCGGGTTGCACAAAGGGTGTCAATTCAAATTCATGTTCCTTCACTCGATCGCCAGGACACCATCCTTCGCGGGCATACGGCCAAGTGCCGCCTTGTCCAATGTTTGGATTGTCCCCACATTCATTGGTTTGCCAAATGTTCCAATTAAAGCGATTCACGCCGTCCACATTGATTCTATGATCGTTCGGAACCCATTCACAACACGCACCATTTCCCACTTGACCATGACCTGACATTCGTGTTTTTATTTTAAACATTTGGGCTGAATCTGAGAGCACTATAGGTTTGTTTTGAAGGACGACATCATTGGCCATGTTGGCAAAATTATAGGACCTGAAATCCGACCAAATAGGTTGACGCGCCTTCACATCTCGTGGTGGTATTCCTGAAATGAAAGCAAATTTCAAATCCAAAAGCTCTTGGGTATTGTGTGCCGCCAAATCAACAGTATCATGCAAATACATTTGGTAATCCGTTACGTCATAAATCCATGCAAATCCATTTGGACCTAAATCGAAATTGATCCCATACGGGGTAATGTACCTTGCAATCTCAACATCGTTAATGATTTCATAGGGTTTTTGAAAATAGAATATTGAATCATTTACCCATTGCAAATTGTGCCCAAAAGCATTGGATGAAACGACGCTACCTGCCTGGTTGAAAACATAGGAAGTATCTTTTTCTACCCCTTGAAAACTGTTTACAATTTCGAAATGGCGATGCACGGGTGCTTGTTCAAAAATGGTAATCGGCTCACGAAGCAAAGGCTGTAACAACGTACTGCTTTGCATCCCCCCCGAAACGATTCCTTGGCCAAAAGCGATGACAGGACGTTCATTTAGCATCTGTACCCCAGCAACAGGTGCCACTTCTTTGATCATGCTTCCGTTCCCAAGGTCAAAACCATCAGACAACATCAACTTAAAATCATTCGGAGTACGGTCTTTGGCATAATTCACATCGTCAAAATCATAATATACCATCAAATTGGAAAAATTGGGATGACTGTTGTCTATTTTTTTCTGGTAATGGGCCTGAATGGTTGTTGAGTCCAGCGCGATATTGTACACCCTAAACTCATCCAATTGTCCCTTCCATTTGATGGATTGATCCGCACTTGCACCTAAAATAAAGCGATGGATGTACCCTGCGGTACGGTTTAAATTGGTTCCTGAATGCCAAAGGTGTCCATTTTTGAAGATAAACATCTGACCCGTTGTTTGTTTTTTTACACAGGCCCAATGGTTCCATTGTCCTTGTATTTCAGCAGCAGACATAGCTTTGTTGATTCGATCGTAACCCGTTGCATTTCCCGCATCAAAATACATGTTGTTATTGCTCCAAGGCATGTGAATGTTTAGCACTCGGTTGTTCAAGGTGTCATACGCCTCCAACAGGGTGGTATTTGTTCCAGATATGCCATTTCCTTTCATCCAAAACTCAACGGAAAGATCCCCACCCAATAGGGTATCTGACATTTCCAACATCGCGTAATTGGTACCATCAAATTCCAGCGCTCCATTGCGTCCTTGAAAATACGGCGTTGCATAAGCAGCTGTGGTTTCGGATTGAACACCTGGACTTGAAAGCGTTGGAAAATCTGTGGAAAATTTCAATTCTACCAAAAGATTATCTGTACCATTCCAAGAAAATGGCTGATAAAACAAAAATTTGTTCGGACCATTCACAAGGTTTCCTGAGTCTACTTGTTGATTAAATACGTTTACAAATCCATTGGGAACCAATTTGGTCAACGCCGCAAGGGTCGTATCAATGATTCCGATTTTAGGAAATGGAATCCCCTCGTTCAGTCCTACATTGGAAAAATTCAAGGTGATCGACTCAAGGTTTCCTGGCTGCACCCCTGCTGAAAGCAAAGAGGCCGCACTTACCAAAAACTGGTAAGTTCCTCCTTTGGACTGGGTATGAAAAGGCAAATTTGACAAGGCATTTCCTGTGTTAATTGTAAAATCTTGAAGGGCATCTCCGGTTCTCCAATTTTGAGGACGCTGGTAATAATCCATGATTTGACTGGAAACGGTAGAATCATTGTATTGAATAACATTCGGCGTATGGAAATTCGAAATGTATTTAAATCCGTCTTTTTTGACAGAATCAAAACTTCCTGTATGGTCAAAAACCCTTGTATATGTTAGGTAATCCCATTCTCCACAGTCGTATTGATCCCATGTGGTAAGAGGGCTGCATTTTAGCTTGTAGTACATGAGCACCTTTTCAAAACGCTGCGAATCCAAAGATGCCGGAAATACAAATTGATCGTGTCGGTTGGTTATGGAGTCATACGTGAAGGTTTGCACCCAGGTAGTATCTTGCGCCCAAACACCATTGCCGAGCATTGCCAATAAAACAAAAAGTAAAAATCTATTCATAATTGTAAAAATTCAGTCTATAAAAATACAATTCTTTTGTCACGCAAGACAAGGTAAATCAGACAAAATTTCCGTTCTTCGCTTTTGGCATATAGGTTGAAAAACCGTGTAGGCATTTTTAAAAGCGCAAATTCATGTCGTTGGGAAAGAAATTTTCTGCCAAAATGTCAAATGAAAAAATATATGGAAGAACATTTTTTGAA
>RFQZ01000025.1 GCA_009924735.1 Flavobacteriia bacterium
CATCAAATTGTTTATTTTTTATTTCCACACCCATTTCCCGTAATAACCGTTTGAATTCTTCGATGTTATCATTGCATTTATCGAATGCTGATCGTAGTTCGTTCTCATATTCATGTTGGCCTTCTAACATTTTCTTTATTTTTACACCTTTGCACATTTAAAACGCCCATTTTACATGAAAGTCTATAGTTGAATTAGACATTTACCAAGAGGAATATATTGATTATATTTTTTTGCTAACTCTTCGTTTTTATCTATAAAACAATCAAAGCAAAGATTTATTGCTGTTCTTAAATAACGAATAGTATTATTTTCATCGTATTCTTTTCCGCAACCACCAATACAATGTTCATAATGACCACCCGATAATTCTTTTAACCAATGCGACTTGCTTGTTAGAGATTTAATTGTTTGTTTTCTTTTCTCGTATTCTATCTTATATTTATTATCTTTTGTATATTTCATAAAAAATTTACATGGTTCATCATGTATTCCAAATTCTTCACGCATTTTGTCCCACATATTTTTTTTAGCACATCTAAAATATAAATAATTATTTTCTTCATTTTGCTTTACATCACAAGGAAATCCACAATTACAATCAGGTAATTCTTTTACGAATTTATTATTTGGAAAATTATATTCTACATTAAACTTTACATACTTTCCACCTCTAATTTTTTTCCAGTGTGCTTCATTATATACCATCATCTTTTCTGTAATATTATTTTCAACCCATAAACTATCATATCCACCTTCATCATTATCAATGTTAAAGTTTTCAATAATTCCACCTCTATCAAAGTAAATATTGTAGTTTAGCTGATAATCATTGTTGCTAACTTTTTTAGTATAGTCAAAAAATTTACCTAATCTATTTACTGGATATATTGCTACGATATTTATTGGTGGATAAACGGAAGTATTCAATCCACCTAATCCATCTTGATGTTCCCAAAATCTTCTATAAAGGCGAGATGTTTCGCCGACATAAAAATAACCATCTTCGCATTGTAAAATATATACCCATCTCATTACTACTATAATATCAGTATAGTTATGTTTATATAATTTAATTTTGTTAATTATAAGATTTTGCTCATTGATGTGATGTCGACGTCGAAACGAAATTAGATTAATTCTTAACGAATCTTTACATTACGATATTTCGTTTTTTCAAAACAAATCGCCTATTATCCGTGTAAAGCATTGTATATTAGTGTTATACGGAATTAAAGGAGTGAGTTTATTAGATTTATAACTAGAACGTATTCTATTTTCACTAGAAAGTATTCCTAGCTAAAATTTCAATAAAAAGATGTATTTTCATTTTGTATCCTAATCTTTCTTGAATAACCCAAATCCGACTTTTCCACTCTTTTTCATTTCAGAAGTTTGTTTCCTAATCGAAGCAAATCTTCATGTCTCAACATTCGCATACTTCTATTTACACAACAGCCTCCAGAGTTCTCGCAGGTGTAGCAAAAGCTCTTACAGCTAAACCAATTCTTACTGAGATTAAATTAATTGTACATACCAATGTAGTTATCTACGCTACGACTTAACGCTGTTACCACGGATTGCAAATCAATGGTAACAGGAGACGAGAACTCTTGAAAATCATTTCTACATTGTTCATCTCTTCCCTTATTTGTACCTTTAACCCATGAATACTCCACTGGCTGAACGTATGCGTCCACTTACCTTGGACGATTATGTCGGACAAGAACACATTCTCGGAAAAGAAGCCCCTTTGAGAAAATCCATGGAGGCAGGCGTACTTCCATCCATGATTTTTTGGGGACCTCCAGGGGTGGGCAAAACGACCTTGGCAAACCTGATTTCCAGGACCATGAACCGACCTTTTTACAAGCTTTCTGCCATATCATCAGGTGTTAAAGACGTTCGCGAAATCATTCAACAAGCAGAAAACGGAGGAATGTTCCAACAAGGTGGATCCATCCTATTCATCGATGAAATTCATCGTTTTTCTAAATCGCAACAAGATTCACTGCTGGGCGCAGTTGAAAAAGGTACCCTCACACTGATTGGGGCCACTACCGAAAACCCTTCCTTCGAAGTCATATCCGCTTTACGCTCTCGCTGTCAAATCTATGTTTTAAAACACCACGAAAAATCAGACTTAGAACTTTTACTGAACCGGGCAATCCAAAATGATTCTTGGTTAAAACAACGAAACGTTCAATTAAAAGAAACCGAATCGCTCTTGGCCATTTCAGGGGGAGATGCGAGAAAGCTGCTAAACATTTTGGAGCTCATTGTTGGGAGCAACCAAAACCTAAACCCGCTGATCATCGACAATGATTTTGTACTGAAAAATGCACAGCAAAGCTTAGCTGATTACGACAAAAATGGTGAGCAACATTACGACATTGTCTCCGCTTTCATAAAATCCATTCGAGGAAGTGACCCAAATGGTTCTGTTTATTGGCTCGCAAGAATGATTGCCGGAGGAGAAGACCCGAAATTCATAGCCCGTCGCATGCTCATCTTGGCATCAGAAGACATTGGGTTGGCAAATCCAAATGCACTTTTGTTGGCAAACGCAACCTTCGACGCAGTGGAAAAAATCGGCTGGCCTGAATCCAGAATCATCTTGTCGCAATGCGCACTGTTCCTTGCCACATCCCCTAAAGGAAATGCCTCCTACAAAGCCATTAACTTGGCTCAAAAAACCGTAGCCGAAACCGGAGACCTCCCTGTCCCCTTGCACCTTCGGAATGCACCTTCAAAACTCATGGAAGATCTAGGATACGGAGAAGGTTACCTTTACGCACATGATTTTCCTGGGAATTTCATCACACAAGAGTTTTTACCCGACGCTTTGCAAAGCACGAACTTCTTTAAAGCCGGAAGCAGCCCAAAAGAACAAGAAATCGCAAAGAACATCTACCAATTGTGGAAAGAAAAATACGATGCCAATGCGTAGGATTTTATATTTCGGACTTCTATTGCCTTTGTCTAAATTGCCCTTGTGCGTCCTTTCAGGCGTGAAACCCTTCCTTTTCATCCTACTTTACCATGGCATGCGCTACAGGAAATCAACGGTGATGGAAAACATTGACAAAAGTTTCCCTGAAAAATCTACGGAAGAAAAAAATCGCATTCGAACCAAATTCTATTGGCACTTGTCAACCTTGATTATCGAGAGCGTAAAAAACATGGGGTTTTCAGCAAAACAATTAGAACAACGTATACAGTTTGTGAATGCGGAAAAGGTCCGTGCATATCTGGATCAACGACGAAACGTAGTCATCGTCGGAGGACATTTTGGGAACTGGGAATGGGTCATCACTTCTTTGGGGGGTGAATTCACCAAAAATCTTTTTGGCTTAGGCATGCCGATGACAGACCGATTCTGGGACCATAAACTCACTGCAAAGCGTGAAAGATTTGGACTCAAGGTCATTCACTCCAAAAACCACAAGGAATTTCTTTCGAATCCAAGTAACCATCCTTTTGTAATCCTAATGTTATCCGACCAAAGCCCAGGTGATTCGCACAAGAGTTTTTGGATGAACTTTCTAAACCAAACGACGGCGGTACAATTTGGCTCGGAAAACATGGCCAACCAAAGCGACGCTGTAGTATTCTACTACCACATGAATCGTGTAAAAAATGGCAGGTATGAAGTTGTATTTGAATTGGTTACAGACACGCCAAAAACGGAGGACTATGGATTTATTACTTCTACCCACACTGCGCTTTTGGAAAAAGACATTCGATTAAATCCATCCCAATGGATGTGGTCGCACAAACGTTGGAAGCGCGAAATCCCTCCAAACTTAGATGACTTGTTTGAGGCACAAAAAATAAAATTCAATAAAAAATATCGATAATTTTAGACAAAATTTTTTCTATGAAACTGTTTTCAATTCTATTCCTTTTTCTCCTCACTTGTGGAATGACATTCGGTCAAAACATGCAAAAACCTTCCGCCTACGAAATACAATCCTTACCCACTTGGGCTAAAATGATGTATGGCGAACAACCCAACCTGTTTGAGGTGTCGAAACTTTATTCTCAATATTTTAACGACCATCCCTTTGAAAAAAATTACCACACCCAATACTACAAGCGGTGGATTCGAAAAAATCAATACTTGATCAATGATGAAGGGTTTATCGTTGAAAACTCCCCTGCGCACAACGACCAAACCCCTTCAAAACCTACCCCACTTAAATCATCCAATTGGTCAGTCGTTGGCCCAATAACTACGCACGGACAAAGTGGAAGCCAAGGCTCGGATCAAACCAATGTGTATTCAGTCGACCAATGCGCAGGATCTCCGTTAACAATGATTTGTGGAACAGAACCGGGGGAAGTTTACAAAAGTTCGGACGGCGGTTTAAATTGGACATGCACCTCCATGTCTTTGAATTTTCAAAGCGGAGTCACAGCTGTGGAAATCAGTCCCACCAACCCTGGAATCTTCTTTGCTGGAGGAAATGCTGGTATTTTCAGAAGCATTGACGGTGGTAGCACCTGGGTAAATGTGCTCCCCAATACAAATTTTGGCGTGAATGAAATCTTAATGATCCCTGGCTTTGAGAACATTGTTTTGGCAGCTACAGACAAAGGGTTGTATCGTTCCAATGACGGCGGAAGCAATTGGAGTCAAATCTATACCGATGCATGCTTTGACCTTAAATGCAAAGCCAACAACGCCAGTGAGGTGTATTTGGTTAAACACAATCCAAATACCGTCATCTGTGAATTCCTTAGCTCTTCAGATGCAGGCGCAAGTTGGACTGTACAATCCAATGGTTGGTACAACTCCAATGATCCCGCAAGAAACGATGGGGGGGCTCGCATAGCAGTTACACCTGACAATCCAAACCGAATTTATGTATACCTAATTGGCGAATCCAAACCCAATGACTTAGGTTTCATAGGTATTTACAAAAGTGACGACGCAGGTCTTTCGTGGGTGAATGCCTATGGATATGATGGAGGCCCTTACACAGCAGCACACCCAAACTTAGCCATTGGAACACCTACATGGCTTTACCATCAGGGATTTTACAATTGCGCCATTCTTGCCAATCCGAACAATGCCAATGAAATCCTAATCGGCGGACTGAACATGTACCGATCCATGGACGGCGGTGCGACTTTTACCTCGGTTTCGGGTTATGTAGGTGGTCCTTTGTCTATGCACGTTGACAACCAAGATTTTAGACAAGTAAATGGTACAACTTGGATAACAACCGATGGGGGAATCTATAAATCCACTGATTTTGTAGCTACCCAGCCTGTTTTTTCGATGTCAGGTGTGCATGGAAGCGATTATTGGGGTTTTGGGTCAGGATGGAATGAGGATGTATTGGTAGGTGGATTGTACCACAATGGAAATCTTGCATACCATGAAAATTACGGTGACGGAAATTTCTTAATGCTTGGAGGCGGAGAAGCCCCTACGGGTTATGTTAATCCGGGCGAAAACAGAAAAACCTATTATTCTGACATTGGAGGAAGAACCATACCGCTAACATTAAATGGAACGGTGAATGGCGCACCCTTTGGCATGGCCCCGAACGAAAGTTACTGGGCAGCGGAATCCAGTGAATTTGAATTTCATCCAAATTGTTATTCTATTGGTTACATCGGAAAAGACAATTCACTGTGGAAAACAACAGATGCAGGCGCTTCTTTTAACTTACTTCATTCCTTCGGAAACAGTGCGTCAGATCAAGTTAAATACATTGAAATCGGCAACAACGACCCAAACATCATCTACCTTAACCAACAACCCTCAGGAGGAAACCTAGGGATTTTATGGAAATCCACCAATGGAGGCCAAACGTGGAACTCACTTCCCATCCCTCCTGGAAACAGTCGAAGAATGCTGCTGACCTTGGACCCTCAGAACGACCAACATATTTACATCGCCTATCCAAGTGGAGGAAATGGAAATAAAACATTTGAATCCACCAACGGTGGAGCCTCGTTCCTTAACATTACGAACAACGCGCTGAACAATCAAAGCGTACAAAGCATCACCCACATCGCAGGGACAAATGGCGGGATTTATTGTGCAACAGAGAATTCTGTCTACTATCGAAATGCAACGACGCCATGGGCAATCGACAATGCAGGTTTACCACAATTTATCAGTGGCAACATCCTAAAACCTTTTTACCGTGACCATAAAATTCGCTTGGCAAGCTACGGGAAAGGCATATGGGAAAGCGCGATGAATGAAGTCCCAAGTCAACCGATTTGCAGAATCAATGTTAACCAATTAGCGCAAACCGTTGTTTGTGCCATAGACTCCTTTTATTTCGAGGACCATTCTTTCTTTAACCATGCAAATGGCTCATGGAGTTGGACCTTTCCTACGGGAAGCCCATCCACTTCAAATCAGAGAAACCCTGCCGTATTTTTCAACCAAGGAGGGGGACATCTTGCTGTGTTGCAAATAACAGATCAGTTTGGCAATACCGACACAGACAGTTTAATGGTTTATGTCAACCAATTTGCCTTGCCAGGAATCATTCAAGAAGATTTTGAAACTACTTTTTTACCCAATGGTTGGAGCATTGCAAACCAAGACAACGGAGGGACATGGACTTTATCCTCGAGTGTTGGTGGATATGCTACTTCGTCCAAATCAGCAAAATTCGACAACTACGGGATTGATTCACAAGGGTCATTTGACGATTTGATTTTTAACATCAATGGAAACCAATTGACAAACCAACCCCTACTTACTTTTGATGTCGCCTATGCGCGTTGGGGCGGTGGCTACTCTGACTCCTTGTTCATCGGAGTTTCAACGGATTGTGGAGCCACCTATCAATATGTTTATTACGACGGAGGTGCAACCCTTGCAACAGCGCCTGACAATCAAGCGGAATTCATCCCTGACGCAACGCAATGGCGTACAGATACAGTAAACCTATCTGCTTTCGCAGGAAATCCTAATGTACAAGTAGCTTTTAGAAACAAGGGTGCTTTTGGAAACAATTTGTACCTAGACAACATCAACATTGGAAGCAACGTAGGAATTCAGGAAGTGGAATCAGCAAACATCCCCAACGTTTATCCCAATCCACTGCGTCCAGGCGGATTGCTTCAGGTATCGAACATTCCGGAATCAAAGCTGACATTGTTTGATGGAAATGGAAAACGGGTTTGGAGTGACAAGGGTGTTGAAACCTACATTGGAACACTACCTACCTCCCTTTCAAATGGCTGGTATCTGTTACAAATCCAAGGGGAGAAAACCATTTGGAATTATAAGGTTATTGTGAATTAATGTTTACTTTCCTTTTGCCTTGAGGACAATCGCCACGGTATAGAAAAGAATTTTAAGGTCCAACGCGATGCTACGGTTGTTAAGGTAGAGTAAATCGTACTTCATTCGATCGAGCATTTGCTCCACATTTTCAGCATAACCGTATTTCACTTGGCCCCAAGAAGTAATACCTGGCCGAACGGTGTTTAGCAACAGGTATTGGGGTTCTACGGCAATGATCTGGTCAATGTAATACTGTCGCTCCGGCCTTGGCCCCACCAAAGACATATGTCCTAAGATGACATTGATGAATTGAGGAAATTCATCCAAACGGGTTTTTCGCATGAACCTACCTACTTTCGTAATTCTGGGATCATTGGAAGAGGAAAGTTGCGGTCCATTTGCTTCGGAATTCACATACATGGTGCGAAACTTAATGATTTGAAAAGGGCGATTGTTCATTCCAATCCTTTCCTGTAGAAAAAAGATGGGACCTTGAGAAGTCACTTTCACCATAATGGCTGAAATCAGGTAGACAGGAAGCAGAAAGAAAATGGCTACTAGGCTTAAGGAAATATCTATAAACCGTTTCAAGGCATGTTGCCACAACGGCATTTCATCTCGGTTAAATGCTATGAGTAGGGTACCATAAATATTGGTCATTTTCAACGCACCCGTTAGCAATTCGTAGGTATCAGGCAGTACTTTCAAAATGATTTTAGCATTGTAAATCCGAGAAATAATCTTTTGAAGTCGATCGTGGTCGGTACTTTCTATGGCAATGACAATTTCTTCAACGGGATGGTTCCTCAAAATTTCTTCGAGGTCACTGACATGCCCGAAGTAAGGAACTTCGCCGTCCAGTAGCCTATCGTTGCCATTCACATTGACATAACCAAGAATGTGATTTACGTTGTTTTTTTGTGCTCGAATTTCTTTGACAATCTTTATCGCTTTTTCACTTCCCCCAATGATTATGGTCGTAAAACCATTCCCAGGTTTTCGAAGTTGTGAAATCATAAGGGTAACATAAACGATTCTTGAGGATAGGCTTAAAAACAATTGTATAAGGAAAAGAATCGAAAAGGAGAGGTAATAATCACGATAGGATAAAACGAAATCATCTAACAGCAATACAAAAAACAAGAGCAAGCTGCCAATGGCAGAAGCCCAAAAAGTCAATTGCGCAATCTTCAAACGGTACAGTCGCTTAACCTCCAAATAGGTCCCTTGCAAATAATAAAACAACACAAAACACAAGGGAACCATCGTAATCCCTAAATAGAACTTATCCGTGGCAATGAAGGGTTTGTGTTCTACCCAAGCGGCGCGAAAATAATAAAACAAGAACCATGAAATCGTAGCAAACGCCCAATCAATTACAACCAACCACCCGACCCATGTAGCTTTTTTCATTGAAAATAAACCACTTTAATGTTATCCATACGAATTTCTGTGGCGGGTGCCCCCGTAGTCAACCAAGCCTCAAAACTGTGGTCAAAATATGCATTTACATCCGATGCCCCGATTAATTCTCGCAGATTGATGTACATTTTTTTCCATTTCACTTTTGACGGATCTTGTTTGTTGAGTTGAATGTTTACATTCCTGACAATGCCCGAAGGCGCAATCGCTATCAAACCAGTGGTTACTGAAATGGTATTGTAATAGTCAATTTCCAAATAAACTTCTTTGCCTTTAGGTAGGAATGAATTAAAAGTGGTGTAGGCTACCCAATTTGAATCGGTACTGTTCAATCCCACTCTGGCATAGGCATTCCCATTAAACGATTGTAGGTCTACATTATCCAAGGTGAAATTTGCACTTGAAGTATTTGGATCATTTTCCAATTTTACATTTGCCCCTTCAAAATCTTCAATGATAAAATGTGCATTGTCAACGTAGTGGGTGGTTGGGGAAACCGTAAGTATTTCATTTTGAACCAGGGTAGCGTTCATAGAAAACACACTACAGAAGGGATAGATCGTTTTTGTGGCGGAAATCCCATTGACTTTGACGGCGGGATATACTTTGATGTTTACAGAACCCGATTTAAGCACGGGAATTTTCACTGGCAACTCAAACACCCCCATGCATTCATCATTTACATATACCCATGCATCGCTAAAATTCTGCGTCAACTCCCCTTCTGCCCCACTGAGGTTTATGTTGGATTGAAGGCTCCATTGGTTTACCAAAATCCATGAAGGATCTGGATTGTTTTTCACACAGCCCGACAGTACCAAAAGAGAAGAAAATAGGAAGGTAAAAACGTAGTTTTTAAATTTCATTGCAACGAAAACGTTTGGAAGGTAAAGTTAGTATGTATTAGGTTAATTTATCCATTATTTTGTAAGCCACATCGAGTGCAAGGTGCCCTGCTGCAAAATCCACTGAAACGGTTTTACCGTTTTGAATGGCTTCTGCAAATTCTTTCAATTCTTCTTCAATCGCATTGGTTGGATAAATCTTTGGGTTTTCGATACTCAGTTTTTTTGATTGTTTTCCTTCGCCTAAATCCAATACAAAATCATACGGATCAGGTACGCCCGAGAGTTCTTCCAAACGCACCACTTCGATGGATTTGTTTAGAAAATCTACCCCAACGTAGGCATCCTTTTGAAAAAAACGGGATTTTCGCATGTTTTTCATGGAAATTCTGCTGGCTGTTAGGTTGGCAACGGTACCATTCTCAAACTCTAACCTTGCATTGGTGATGTCATGGCCATTGCTGACAACGGCAACGCCAGAGGCATTGATTGTCTTTATGGGAGATTTCACTACGTGAAGAATGATGTCAATGTCATGAATCATCAGGTCTAGTACCACAGGTACATCTGTACCCCGAGGATTAAACTGCGCCAGCCGATGGGTTTCAATGAATGCAGGCGCAAGTAAATAGGGAGCCGCTGCAACAAAGGCAGGATTAAAGCGCTCCACATGTCCCACTTGGTTCACAAGCGACTTCGATTGTAAAAGGGAAAGGAGTTTTGAACTTTCTGAAAGTGATTCGGTAATGGGTTTTTCGATAAAGACATGTTTGCCAGCGTCGATTGCTTTCACAGCCAGTTCGAAGTGATGTAAAGTAGGGGTTACGATGTCTATGGCTTCTGATTTTTCAATCAATGTGTCTGCCGAAGAAAATCCCATCACACCATACTCGCTGGCCACTTGTGCACATACTTCTGGGTTGGCATCAAACACACCAACAATGTCAAAATACTGAGGCAGGCCTTTCAGGATTCGTAGGTGAATTTTCCCAAGATGCCCAAGTCCGATTAATCCAATTTTTACCATGGTATAAAAGTAAAAAAAGCCACTAGAAATCTAATGGCTTTTCGCTAATAGTTAAATACGAACTTAAGGTTTTACTTTATCTACAACCGCTTTAAAGGCTTCTGGATGATTCATCGCAAGATCTGCCAATACTTTACGATTCAAAGCGATGTCATGCTTGTGAACAAGTCCCATAAACTGAGAATAGCTCATGCCATGCAATCTAGCCCCTGCGTTGATACGTGTAATCCAAAGGGATCGATAATTTCTTTTCTTTTGCTTACGACCTGAGTATGCATATAACAAACCTTTTTCAATGGCATTTTTTGCAACGGTCCAAACATTTTTTCTACGGCCATAATAGCCTTTTGCTAACTTCATCAAGTTTTTCCTTCTGGCTCTTGATGCTACGTGATTTACTGATCTAGGCATAATTTACATTTTTTGACACACAGAGCCACGATGTTTCAGCGGTCTTAGGTTCTGTGGATCGGGTTAAAAATTTTATAAACCGACTACTACTTCATGCACAATTGCAACTTAATGTTTGACATGTCTGATTCATGAACCAGACCTGCATGTGTTAAATTGCGCTTACGCTTGGTAGCCATTTTTGTAAGAATGTGGCTTTTGAACGCATGTTTACGTTTAATTTTTCCACTTCCAGTGATGGTGAATCTCTTCTTAGCACTGGATTTTGTTTTCATTTTTGGCATTTCTATCTATTTTAAGTTAACTATTAGCTTCGTTATTTCTTTTTCGCATTGATCATAAGGATCATTTTCTTTCCTTCCAACTTAGGCAATTGTTCCACAACCCCTACATCGGCGAGTTCTTGCGCAAATTTCAACAAGAGGATTTCTCCCCTGTCTTTAAAAACAATCGTTCTTCCTCTAAAAAAAACGTATGCTTTTACCTTGCTCCCTTCCTCTAAAAACTTTCTGGCATGGGCCAGTTTAAAATTAAAATCGTGGTCGTCTGTATTCGGACCAAAACGTATCTCTTTAACGACGATTTTACTTTGTTTCGCCTTTAATTCTTTCTGCTTTCTTTTTTGGTTGTATAAGAACTTTTTGTAGTCCAAAATTTTACAGACCGGAATTTTTGCATTTGGAGAAATTTCCACCAAATCCAACTCCTGCTGTTCAGCCATGAGCAAAGCTTTCGAAACTGACATTACCACTGGCTCCTCCCCTTCTAAAATCAATCGAATTTCTGTGGCTATGATTTTATCATTAATTCGATGTAATGCTACTTCTTCTTTCCTAGGTTGATGTCTTGGGTTTCTTCTCATTCAATTTAATTAGTTGTCGACAATTCGTTCTCTATCTCTTTATTCACAATTTCCGCAAATCCAGTCAATGTTAATTCACCTAAATCGCCCTTCCCTCTTTGCCTTACAGAAACGGTGTTCTGTTCGCTTTCTTTATCCCCAACAATCAACATAAAAGGAAACTTATTTAACTCGGCATCGCGAATTTTCTTACCTACCTTCTCATTACGTTCGTCAACAAGTCCGCGAATATCGGAATTATTTAGGAATTCTGAAACTTTTTGCGCATAGTCATTGAATTTCTCTGACACAGGAAGAACGATAAATTGCTCTGAAGAAAGCCATAATGGAAAATCTCCCCCGCAATGTTCAATCAACACCGCAACGAAACGCTCCATGGAACCAAAAGGCGCACGGTGAATCATCACAGGTCGATGTTTTTGATTGTCGGCACCCACATATTCCAATTCAAATCGCTCCGGCAGGTTGTAATCTACCTGAATGGTACCCAACTGCCAAGAACGTCCGATGGCATCCTGCACCATAAAATCCAATTTAGGTCCATAAAACGCAGCTTCACCATAGGCCACAAACGTCGATAAATTCTTTTCTTCGGTTGCTTCAATAATGGCTTGTTCAGCGCGTTCCCAATTTTCATCACTTCCGATGTATTTACTTCTGTCGGTTTTGTCTCGCAAAGAAATTTGCGCCTTAAACTCATGAAAATTCAAGGTTTTTAGCACATACAAAACGATGTCAATCACCTTTTTGAATTCTTCTTTCACTTGTTCAGGGGTACAAAATATATGGGCATCGTCTTGTGTAAACCCACGAACGCGTGTCAAACCATGCAACTCACCTGACTGCTCATAGCGGTAGACGGTACCAAATTCAGCGAAACGTGTAGGCAACTCTTTGTACGACCGAGGTTTTGATTTGAATATTTCGCAGTGATGCGGACAATTCATGGGTTTCAAGTAAAATTCCTCATTGGGGTCTGGTGTACGAATTGGCTGAAAAGAATCTGCGCCATACTTCTCGTAATGTCCTGAGGTCACATACAATTCTTTATTCGCGATGTGCGGGGTAATCACTTGTTGGTATCCTGCAGCGCGCTGTGCTTTTTTCAAAAACTGTTCAAGACGTTCACGCAAAGCCGCTCCTTTTGGCAACCAAAGTGGCAAACCTTGTCCAACTTTCTGAGAAAACGTAAACAATTCCAATTCCTTCCCTAATTTTCGGTGGTCTCTTTTTTTCGCTTCTTCGAGTTTTTCCAAGTGTTCTGCAAGATCGGAGGCCTTCAAAAATGTGATGCCATAAATTCTTGTCAACTGCTTGTTTTTTTCATCGCCACGCCAATATGCCCCTGCAATGGACAGTAGTTTTACCGCTTTCACAAAACCTGTATCTGGAATGTGGGGGCCACGACACAAATCGGTAAAATTTCCTTGGGTATAAAAAGTGATGCTTCCGTCGGCCAATTCAGCAATCAACTCCAACTTATAGGGGTCATTTTTTTCGGTAAAATAAGCCAATGCATCTGCTTTGGATACTTCTTGGCGTATGAAAGGACTTTTCGCTTTTGCCAATTCCTTCATTTTTTGCTCTACCTTCTCCAAATCCTTTTCAGTGAACGTGTGCTCCATGAAATCTACATCATAGTAAAATCCATTTGCAATTGGGGGGCCGATGGCCAACTTTATACCTGGAAAGTAAAATTCCAATGCTTCTGCCATCAGATGCGCGGAAGAGTGCCACAAGGTTGACTTCCCTTCTTCGTCGTTAAAAGTTAACAACTGCAAGGTACATTCTGCAGGTAGGGGCATCATTGCATCCTGAACATTGCCATTCACTTTTGCAGCAAGGACATTTCTTGCCAATCCTTCAGAAATACTTTTTGCCACATCCAAGGACGTAGCGCCATGTTCGAACTCTTTAATAGAACCGTCTGGCAATGAAACTTTTATTTGACCCATCATAATGGCTGCAAAGGTAGATAAAGCAATTAAAATTTTGAAACGCTGAGAAAGCTATTATTTTCTTTGTAAAAGTCGTTTCACATCCACTTGAAGATGGCGAATGGATTCCATGACTCCAATGTCATCGATTTTAACCTCTGGAAGTTTGGTTGCAACATAACACACAAATTTCCATACTTCCACCAAATCAGAAAAAGGAAGATCATAGGGCTGGTAATGAATATTGCTCGAAACCAAAGTGATTAATCCGGGTTTATCGGGATGTAAATAGGCCTTTTTGAATACAATTCCTTCGGTTTTTGACACCAAGAGATAGGAATTCCCTGATTTCAATTGTGTCCAATCTTGCAAAAACTCACCCACGACAATGGAACCATCTGAAACAGGTGGCATGGAATCGCCTTTTATGGGAAAGGCGCGGTATTTTTTATTTTTAGATAAAAAAGGGAGACTTAAAGTCGGGAAATCCTGAAAATACTCTGGGTCTGCATATCCAGAGGTATAACCCGCACTGGCTTTGACAGGCACCACTTCCACCACTTCTTCATTTTCCTGGTTGACAATGCCACTCAGTACCCGCAAGCCATTTCCTTGCATGCGGTTCTGTTCGTTGACGGTTCTTTTTTGCCAATCGGATTCAGAATAATCACCAAAATTTTCACAAAGCAAAGATTCTATGGAAACGTCATAGTATTTAGAAATCATCAACAGGTTTTCTAAATTCGGTTGGGCAATGTTGTTCTCATAACCGCTGTAGGTGGAGCGATTGAAACCTAAATCCATTGCGACTTCTTCCTGTGATTTTCGTTTTCGTTTCCGAAGGACTTTTAAATTTTCACCAACGACCATATCTTCTGCTTTTACACAAAGTTAAAAAATAATCAAATAAAGAGATTAATTTTTAGTCATTATTGCGAAATAAATTTATACACAATGTATCCATTTTGGATTTCGGGTGCATTGTCTTTAAAATTGAACTTCGATTTGTTTGCATATTTCACCGATTGTTCGATCATACAAGGATTTGCGCCATTGCTTTTCGAGGGATCATAATCTGCGCGCATTACACGTCCTGTTTTGTCGACTGAAATTTTCACTACTACTTTTCCTGCGGCGCCATATCCACAGGTATAGCCTGGATTTCGAACATACCACATGTTGTTTTCAAAGGCCGTTCGGTTGTCCAAGCGAAATTCAACCATCACATCGCCGGAATATTGAATGTTGTTACCATTTCCTTTGTTTCCTTTTGAATTTTGCGTGGTTGCAGGATTCGTTTTTGCATTGGTTTGTTTCCGGTCATCCATTTCTTTTTGAATCTTATCCCGTTCGACTTGTCCACCTGCCTCGGAAAACAATTGTTGTTCAAACTGCTTGGCATTTTGGTAAGGATCTCCTGTGGAAGTATTTTGGGTCCAATTTTCATCAGACCTCAATCGGGTATCGTTTTGGTCCCTTGCGATGCTTTTTATCTCATTCGCATTTGAAGCATCGGAAAAAGCGAGTTCATCAGGCGTTACCAATAAATTTGGATCTACTTTCACCTCTGGCTTAAAGAAGGATTCAATGGGAATGTATCTTTCGTAGAAGGACATTTGAAGGGCCATGAACAGAAATACAAAAGCAGCGAGTGACAGCAGAAAGGAAATTACAATACGGTCTCTTCTCGACAGGCTTTTCACATTTTTCTTTTTAAAAATTCTTTCGTTTCAGGAAAAAAATACAAGATTTCATTTCCTTTTTTCAACACCCATGTAAAAGGGTTAAATTGTTGAATCATATCAAATTCACATTCAACCACCTTCATTCCCATGGTTGTAAAGATACCTCTTTTTTCATCTTTAAAAGCCAACAAACGGTCCCCATTCCAAAGCACAACATCGTCAAATTCCATCGGCAACACAAAGCCTTCCTCACATGAAAGGACACCCGTTTTCCCATCGCTTGAAACAGCGAACAACACATCATTCAATTTTTCAACGTAATCAAACTCAAAAAGTGTCATTTCCATACCTTTTCGATCCACAAACCCCCATTTCCCTCCTTTTTGCTTTAACACTGGCACCCATTTCCCAGGATCCCCAAGCTCAAAATAAGCCAAGGGCTTAGACAACTTCCCAAGTGTATCCAACCCATAAAATTTTGATTTCTTTTGAATTAAAAAGGTACCATTGACCATCATGGATAACTTTATGAAATTCGGAAAGACATCGTTCCAAATGGGATTCAATTTCCACGAGCGCGTATTCACGTGCGTGAACTTCTGGTTTTTCTGGACCAAAACAAACCCTTCCGAAACCTCCCCTATCGCATCATACACCACGGGTATCAATGGATTCCCAATAAAATCAATCAAACCTTGCTTACCTTGCTTTGTAACCAGAAACCCATTTTCCTTGAGAACGATTTCGTCAAATTCAGTTTGAAGTACAGGATTTAATTTCGTGTTCCAAACCCCTGACCATCCCCTTTTCTGCACGCGAATAAACGCTTTGGAAAGGAATTGAATCTCTTGAAACTCAGGCTGCACAACAACTTTTCCTGCAATATCCAACACGCCGAACAATGAATCTTCTTTGAAAAACAAGTATTCCGAGGTCAACCAACCCATGTCTTCGTACTGATTTTTGATCACTACTTTACCTGCACGGTTAATCAATCCATAGTTATTTTCATTTTGAAAAATCGCAACACCTTCCTGGAAATCGGATATAAATTGGAAGTTAAAAGGTATATGCAACTGTCCTTTTTTATCCACCACACCATAGGCATCACATAGCAAAGCGACGGCAAGCCCTTCCTTGAATTCACCTACCCAATCGTATTTAGGTGAAATCCTAACCATTCCCGATTCATCCATAAAACCATAAAGCTCCTCCTTCACACAAGGATAAAGTGTTTTATCAAACATCTCAAGCTCTGAAATCACGGCATCCTTAAATGGATAAGCGGGGTTATTCTTTATGAAGGCACTCATTTTTTCAGGAATGTAATTTCCTGCACTTTGGAGGAAAAATTCTTTCCAAATTCGGTTCACATTTTTATTCTCTGGATAGGTTTTGATGAACCGTTTAAATTCATTGGTATCGCTCGTTGTGCTGACCAACCTGTAAATTTCATCTTCTGCAGAAGCAGCCAAGGCATGACCAGGGTGATAGATGAGAAAACCTTGCAACTCTTTCTCTTCTCCTGATTTAACCCATTCCTTGTAAGTTTGGATGTGCATGCTTTGCTGAATTTGGTCCTTGTAAGTGGACTGAGGCGAAGTTTTAAGTAGCTTTTGGTAGCATAAGGAACCTTCATTTTTACAGGAATCCAACCAAAGCGAATCACGTAGATCCACCACCTTTTGAATCTCTTTAAACTGAGAGTGATTTTCAATGAACCTTGAATAAGGTTGGGGACTGTTGGATTTCAATTGGAGCAAAAACAAGTAGTTACCCAGTATTTTTTGTTCCAAGGCAAGTACATTATCCACGCTCCATCCAAAGCTTTCATAACTTCTTTTTTTCTTTTGCTTGAGATCATTGACTTGAGACAGGCTTTGCCTAGAAATCCCGATGTACAACAAAGCACTGTCAACGTTCTCCATATCTTTGGAATTGAAGTACAGCATTGCCTTCCCGTAGGCCGCAACCGAGGGGCAAATTTTCATACCCTGTGAAAAGCTCACAGAAGCCGTATGGTAGTTTTTTAATTTTAGCTGCTCAAACCCTTTTTGAATGGGATCCAACGCATGCACAGCAATGGTTGGAAGCAAAGCAATGGAAAATAATAGGAGAAGCACGCGAGAAATCATCTGAACAAAATTACTAATCTAACCTCACACTTGAAAGATGTGTTATTTTTACAAATATGAAGACCGATAAAAACCCAAAATACTTCTACGACACGACCGACTTTCCTCATTTAAAATTTCTAGAAAGCGAGACCGAAACGCTAAATAAAGAACTTCACCAATTGGCATCCAACCCTTTAAATACAGCTTGGCTCGAGACCTTTCCGGATTACACAAGCGGCATCGCTCCAAAAGCCTGGGAGGTTTTTACCTTTCGTTTTTTTGGAATGAACCATTCCGAAAACATCAGACTTAGTCCCAAAACCTATGAAATTATTTCAAGCATTCCATCCCTGATCTCCTGTGACTTTTCAAAAATGAAGGGCCAAACTGAAATTCTTCCGCACAAAGGTTATTCAAAAATGGCATTGCGTTGCCACCTACCTCTCTTGGTCCCTGAAGGAAATACTTGTGGAATAATGGTTGGAGACGAGGTCCGTTTTCATGAAGAAGGAAAATTGATCATTTTCGACGATTCTTTTACCCACAGCGCATGGAACCGCAGCCATTCTGAACGTATTGTACTCATGTTTGACATACCCAACCCGCTTTGGGGCTACACCTCGGAAGAAATAAGCTCCTACAAGGTCAAACACCTCGACGATCCTTTTTTGCTCAACATCGCTACAAAGGAAAGATGGCTAGAAGCCTACGAACAAAAGATTCTACCCCTTTAAAGCCAAATGGCTGTTGATTTGAGGAAGATTTTTTGGAGAAACCTCTCCTTCCAAGACCATCTCTTCATTCTTAAGTGCCCCGACATTCCAATTATTTTTGGACTTCAAAAAACCTTCTTTTGTTAATACCATGGTGAGTTTATTTTCATTTTGGGAAATACATTCATACCCTAACATTTCATTGAAGCTACGCGCAACCGAGTTGTCTGCTTTCACCTGGGCAATGGAAGTATTCACTCCTAGTTTTTCAAAACAAAATCTCAAAAGCAAGAGGGAAGCCAGCGCAGGAATTTGGGTAGTTAGGATTTCTTGTTTCCCCATAAAAATTCCCCCTTCACCGGTTAAGGTCGTTGGATTTACATTTTTCGCATAGATCACACCTACATCTTCGCCATCAGCCGAGATGATAAAGTAATAGTTCAGCGGGTTGTCAATGGAATCAAACCAAGCAATCTGTTGCACTTCCGAAATTTCTTCTTGAAAAAACATCTGCGAACGCACATGGGGCGCATTCCTCCACATTCGTATTTGCTGAACATCAACTTTGGTCACCCTTCTCAAAACAATGCCATAACCAATCAATTTCATGACAAGGTTTCTTGAATTAAAAAGGCAGGTGCATGGTTTAACTTAAGCAGGATTTTACGGATGTAGATTGCAATGACACCCAAGCTAAACATCAAAACACCAGTTGAAAATAAGATACTCACAATCAATGATGTATAGCCTTCTACTTCAATTTTATGTACATATTTTTTATACAACACAAAGACCGCTATCAATGCATTTACAAAAGCGATCCATGCGCCTAAACGCGCAATCCACTTAAGCGGTTTGTCCGTGGCATAAAAGGATTTTCCTGCAGCCAATGCGAAGAGATTTGATAACCCATAGCGGCTTCTGTTTTTCGTTAATGAAACCTGTAAATCGCAAAAGCCCAAATCATCGGTGTACCATCGAATGCGTTCGTCCACAAACAAAGCTTGGGTGTTTTCCATAGCAATGGCCTTGTAGAGTGTTTTATGCAGCAAACGCACGCTGCTTCCTTTCCCATGGTACTGACCCATGAACCCAGAAATCCAACGGTAAAGGGCGGTAAAAAGGCTCCGAAGAAAACTTCGTCTCACCTCAAAACTACCGTAATAGATCAGTTTCGGTAAAGATTCGTTTGCCGCAATTAGGTTTTTTATTACCGGAACAATTTCCGCATGGTCATCGTCCAAGGTAATTACATAATCACCTTCAGCGATGGAAAAACCAGCCTGAAGCGCAGCATGTTGTCCAAAATTACGGGTGAATCTTGCCTTTTTCAGAGGAAATGTAGCAGTCAAGGTTTTTATTTTCTCCCATTCATTGGGTTTACCGCCATCATCCACCAGGATGATTTCCATATCCAGTGAAAGTTTTTCCAATTGAATCAACACAGCTTGAACACCTGAAAAATGATTTAACGTTGGAATTACAATTGAATACCGAACACCCATTTTTTTATGAATTAGAGGTATCCAAAAGCAATCCCCCATCAAGTTGCAAGGAAGAACCCGTAATCCAACGCGCGGCATCGCTTAAGAGAAACATACAAGGTTCAGCGACATCATTGGGTTCTCCAATTCCTAAAGGGTATTTGCTTTCGATTTTTTTTAAGTCTTCATCGCTGTAGGCTTTCACAGAAGCATCAAACATGGGCGTTTTCACAAGGGCACACACGAGGGTGTTTACGCGAATTTTCTTTCCTGAAGTTTCCAAGGCCAAAGATTTCGCGAAAGATTCCAATGCTGCTTTAGAAGCGGCATACATCGAACCACCACGGTAGGGAAACATGCTGGAAACGGAAGACATAAAAACAATACTGGCACCTGGATTAAACCGGTTATGAAGTAAAATTGCGTTTGCCAACTTCACACAAGAAAAATAGTTCACCTCGAACAACGTTTCTCTTCCGGTTTCATTCATATACTTTATCGGTTGTGGATTTATGCTTCCAATGCAATTTACCCAACCGTCTAAAATCTCAATTCCCTGAATAAATTCGGGATTTTCCAAGGCATCCCACTGAATCATTTTTACATTGGGATTGGCGTTCAAAAACTCTAAAATACCTGTTAACTTACTTCGATGGGTACCGATTACATTTCCTCCTTCTTCCAAAATTTTTATGGCAACCGCGGTACCGATTGCCGAAGAAATGCCTGTGATTAGGTACGTTTTTCCTTCAATTCCTTTCATAGTTCATCAACTTGGTTTTAAAGACCTTGGATTCAAAACACAGGGTTGCCCAAGAGAATCCAACTCCGAACCCACAAAATAGCCATTTTTTAGGAGGATTTCCCAATAAATATTTAGCATTTACACAAAGGGTTAAAGGAATAGAGGCTGAGCTGGTATTTCCAAAGTGCTCTATTGAGGTCAAAAATTTCGCTGGCTCCACTTTTAATTTTTTCGCTATGGTCTTTGTAATCAATCCATTGGCTTGATGAAGTACAAAATAATCAACTTCATCCACAGAAACACTTGCAAATGCTAACGCAGACAATATGGTTGAAGGAACATGTTTCAATGCAAAGTTAAATACCGAAAGTCCGTCCATTTGCAAATGCTTCAACGAACGTACTCCTCCCTCGTATACAACATCTTGTTCATCAAAGGTACCATAGGGATTTCTTGAATGCCCTCCGGGAATGACAATGGCATCCTTCCCCTTTCCATCACTCCCCGAATTAAAAAACCATTCACTGGCGGTGGAATCATATGAAATCAAAGTGGCTGTACCGGCATCGCCAAACAAGGGAAAAGTACTTTTATCTTGTGGATGGGTGGAGATGGTGGATTTATCACCTGCCAAGAGCAAAGCTTTCTTAAATTGTCCCTGCTGCATAAATTGACCCATCATGTTGAGTCCGTAAACATAACCCGAACACCCGAGGTTCACATCAAAGGCGAGACATTGGGTTGGAATCCCTAATTTTTCTTGTAAAATAATCGACGTAGCTGGTAGAAAATGGTCCGCTGACTGGGATACAAAAATCAACAAATCGATGGAATCCTTTGCGTCAAAATCGTCCAACAAAGCCTTGGCAGCAAACAAACACAAATCAGAACAGGTAACATTTTCAGGCGCAACCCTTCGGGCATGAATCCCGGTGTTTTTTTCAAACATGGCTGCGGCGCTTTCGTCAAACGCTGGATAATCCTTGGTGTAAGCGACTTCTGAAGGAACGCAAGCATAGATTGCTTCAATGCGTGTAGAATGGGCTGAATTATTCGCCACGGCGTTGTTTTACCAAGGTGAATAATGCTTGTACCGTAGTGACGTTTTTCAACTCTTCCCCAGAAAGCAAAACTTGATATTCTATGTCGATCATTGCTACCAACAACAACACATGCATACTGTTCCAACCTTCAATGGATCTTAGATTTGACGTTGGCTCAAGCTCCAAATGAGGAACATCGTCAAATGCCGCAAGGATGTTCTTAATAAATTCTTGAATCTCCATGCTCAAAATTAAGAATCAAATTGATTCATAGCGCAAAAGGGTACCACACCATGAAAAGCCAACCCCAAAACCAAGGATTACAATTTTATCACCTGGTTTAAACCTTCCTTCCAATTCAGCCTTTTTCCATGCGATTGGAATGGAACAAGAAACGGTGTTGCCGCCATCATTCATCTGGTAAATCATTTTTTCAGGTGGGATATTACACTTTTTTTGAATGGTATTAAGTACCAGGTTACTTGCTTGGTGAAAAAGATAATGGTCGATTTCTTCTGCAGTCACCTTATTGGTTTCCAAAATTGAATGAACTGCTTCGGGCACGTGTTTAAGCACCATTTTCAAAATACCCAATCCATCCATGGAAATCCTGCCTTGTCGCTGTATTTGAGGTTCATTCTTGTATTCCAACAAAAACGTTTCATCAAAAGGGAATTTGGCCCCTCCCTTTAACACGTTGAGGTAATTAAAACCTTCACCATCGTTTCCAAAAACAAAATTTGATTCCTTTTCTACCTCCTCTTTTTCCACCCAAACGGCAACACCTGCATCCCCAAATAAAAACTTCAATTCACGGTCTTCAGAATGAATGGCTTGGGAAGGGATTTCACCCAACAAGATGAGTACATTTTGAATGTTCGGATTTGAAAAGAGTCCTTTCACCATACTAAGGGCCATTGGAAATCCAGCACAGCCGAAAGGTAAATCCATGACACCGCAGTTCTTTTTTAAACCTAGTTTATGATGCAAAACACTGCTGGTGGTTGGGGTCTTGAAATCCAAGGTCAAAGATGAAAAAATAAGGAAATCAACTTTCTCTGCAGGCAATTTTTCAAGCATTCTTTGGGCAGGAAGCAACACCAAATCCGAGGCGGTCTCACCTGGCTCAGAAAGATACCGTTTTTCGACCCCAACTTGATGCAAAAATTGTCGATAAACCGCTTCATCTCCATCAAAATCTGGAGGACTTAGGATATGTTGATTTTCGGGATATCCAATTTCAATTTCCCTGATTTTCATTCTTTAAAAGTTACTTATTAAAAAATCCTTGTTGATTATTAACTGCATAGCTCGAAGTATGCAAATTCAAATATGGCAACTTTTAATTACATTTGACGTCAACAGCCCGCCATGAAAAATATATATTTTACTTTATTACTTTTTCTCACCTCTTTTACCTTTGCGCATAGCCAACCCCTAAAAAACGGATTCAACAAACCGGTCACTCCAATTTCCCCTGAACATACAGCCAATTCAACGGCACCTACCACAGACGTAGAAGTTATTTTTCACGAGAAAGGAACACGTTCAGCCGCCGCAGACAAATACATTGTTGACATAAAAAAACTCAGCAATTACTTCAAAAGAAACCAAATCCCTACGCATTTTCCGAAATACGATAAAGACTTATCGTTTGATGCAAACAAACTGGTTGCCATTCAATGGGTAAACAAGCACAAGCGATTTTTGAAAAAAGAGGAAAAAGAAAAATTTAAAAACAAGTACAAGCTTTGATTAGACTACTATATATCATCCTTTTCTTTTTTTCAAGCGTTTATGCTTTTGGGCAATGTAACCAAGCAAATCCTTTTTGTACAGGTACAAATTACAATTTTCCAAATGACGTAAATGTCCCAAACCTTGGTCCTGTCGGCTGCTTAGGAACTTCCCCCAACCCTGTTTGGTATTTTATGGAAATCGACCAAAACGGTCCAATGACCATTAGCATCAGTCAGACAACGGCAGGAGGCACAGGCATCGACGTGGATTTCGCATTGTGGGGTCCTTATAATTCTTTGGCCGCGGGATGTGGTGGCGGAACGTTTCCTGTAGGATCCCCTATTGACTGTAGTTATTCTCCTTCCCCAACTGAAACCGCCGTCATTCCCAATGCGCAAATTGGTCAGTTTTACATTTTATTGCTTACCAATTTCGCCAACGTACCAGGAAACATAAGCTTTTCTCAGACCGGTGGGTCTGGTTCGGCGGACTGTTCCTTTGTCTGTGGGGTTACTGGATTTACGGCCATTCCGGGTCCATGTAACAGCAATACGTATTCACTCTCAGGCACCTTGAGCATTACAAACCCTCCGAATTCCGGCACGTTAACCATTACGAGTACCTGCGGTGGCGCCCCTCAGGTTTTCAATGCGCCTTTCGGAACGTCGATCAATTACAACCTAACGGGATTACCGGCCAATGGGGCAAGTTGTACCGTAAACGCCGTTTTCTCCGCGAATGCAAATTGCAATACGTTTCAAACCTACACGGCGCCAGCGCCTTGCAACGTAACCCCCTGTTCCTTTGGTAATTTCACCGGATCTATTACCAACTGCGACCCTGCAACGAATCAATATACCATAACAGGAACCATCAATTTCAACAATGCACCTGCCTCAGGAACGTTAACGTTAAGCAATTCTTGCGGAGGGACTCAGGTATTCAACGCACCTTTTGGTGGATCTGCAAACTTCAGTTTAACCGGCGCAGCTAACGGAAACACTTGCGTTGTGACCGCCACTTTTTCCACGGACCCTTCTTGCAGCGCAACCCTTTCCTATCCTACCCCTCCACAATGCAACTGTAATGCGCAAATAGGTACATTCACCACAACGTTGCAAGCAATGCCTGCGGTAAACAAAATTTGCTTCAACGATGCTTTCTCGGTGACAACGAACAACAACTTCAATGTTCCTGCAGAAATCGTTGGTGCTACCAATCCTGCTTCCCCAAATTTCGATCCAACTGCCCCTACGTATGACCCAGGAATCATTTGGCTTGCCTATTCTTGTCCTCCAAGTGTTGCAATTACGCCCATTTTGGCAAACCAACAAGGACTAACCATTCCAGACGACCCTTGTTTCGTAGGCTTGGTAACCAATGACGGTAATTTAAATGACCTAAACGACTTGTCATTTATCAATTCCTTTCCAGCAGGAACTTTCACAGACAACACCGTGTACTATGTCCCCATTACAATGTACAGCATTCAAGATGGCGTTTACAGTTATGTTGTATTGCCTGCGCTCGCATGCTATGATTTAGGAGACCCAATTGCCATCCAATATTTACCAGATGTAACCACGACATACACATGTAACTGCGCGAATGGAACGGCAAACATTACCGTAAACGGTGGTTCCCCTGCATTGAATGGAACCCAATTTACGGCTTCAAATCCGTTGCCTGCCACTGCAGGATTCTTGGTAAACACAGCATTGAATGGTGGAGACATCGTTATGAACAACTTAAACGCTTCAGGTCCATTCGGATGCTTGATTACGGATGACGTAGGTTGTACCTACCCATTTGCCGGAAATTATGTTGGACCTGCACCTGCAAGCATAGGATATCCAGATTCAGTGTATTGTCTTAGCGATCCGAATCCAATTGCAACCATTGGCGGCACGCTTGGTGGCACTGTGACTGCTGGACCGGGAATAACGGTAAACCCAATCACAGGAGACATAGACCTATCCACTTCAAGTCCGGGAAGTTATTTGGTTACGTATACGGCTCCTGACCCAGTTTGTCCAGGGGTTGACAATGTGTTGATTACGATTTCGAACAATCCAATTATTGATGCAGGTCCGGACAAAGTGATTTGTTTTGGCAATGCCATTCAGTTGGAAGCTACCGGCGGTGCAACGTACATGTGGAATGTTCCTATTGCGAATGGGATGTCTTACATGCCTTCGGCAGGAATTAATGAATTTATTGTAATCGGAACAAACAATGCTGGTTGTGAATCGAGTGATTCTCTGTTGGTAACAGTGCTTGAGGATTGTACAGGAGAAGAAGTTGTCTATTGGGTACCCAATACTTTTACGCCTGATGGTGACCAATTTAACCAATCTTTTACGTTAATGCTTTTCTTTTAGTTTCGCTTTAAACACCTTTTCGAATTTCTCAACTTTAGGTCTTACCACGAACTGGCAATATTGATTTTCAGGATGGTTGTTGAAATAATCTCGGTGATAAAATTCAGCCTTATAGAAATTATTGATTTCAACTATTTCCGTAACAATCGGTTTCTCCCAAACTTTTTCCTTTGTCAATTTAGCTTTGAAAAACTCAGCCCTCTCCTTCTGGCTTTGGTTATGGTAAAAAACAACGCTTCTATACTGCGTACCAACGTCGTTGCCTTGTCTATTCAATTGGGTTGGGTCGTGAATCCACCAAAACAACTCTAACAATTCGTCATACGAAATCACCGCTGGATCAAAAACAACCCTTGCCACTTCGGCGTGACCTGTTTTTCCTGTACAAACATCATCATAACTTGGATTTGGGACCTTTCCTCCGGCATAAGCTGGATACACTTCAACGATGCCATTTACCTGTTGGAAACAGGCGTCAATGCACCAAAAACAGCCAGCGCCAAAGGTCGCCTCAGACAATTCATTTTTTTCAGCACCCACAAAATCTAAGGATAGTGAATTCACGCAATACCTCAACCCGGTAGGTTTCGGACCATCTTCGAACACATGCCCAAGGTGGGCATCGCATTTGGCACACTTGATTTCAATGCGGTTCATTCCGTAAGAACGGTCGATTACTTCTTTGACTGAACCAGATTTAGCTACTTCATAGAAACTTGGCCAGCCTGAACCAGAGTCAAATTTCGAATCAGAGGCAAACAGCGGAGCGTCGCAACCAATGCAATGGTAGGTTCCTTTTTCTTTGTGGTATACATATTTACCGGTGAAAGGCTGTTCTGTTCCCCCTTCTTTAATGATGTGGCAGACATTTTCAGGGAGTTTTTTGTTACCGAAGGTTACCAAAGTGTCGTTTGAAGGTTTATTTTCCATGGTTTTATTTTGAGCAAATGAACATGAGGTTATTACGTACAATAGGAGCAAGAAAAGGTACTTAGCTTTTTTCTTTTGCAAGGTATTTTTTAATCGCATAATGTCCGAGGTAAATGAATGGCGTAAGCGCTAATCCAATTAACAACTTGAGAACATAATTTGTTGGAGCAATGTGTAAATAATCTTTAAAGCTCATTTTTCCATTGAGTACAAAACCAATGAATAGAACCACGTAAGAATCAATGGCTTGAGAAACGACTGTACTTCCCGTACTTCTCAACCAAATCCACTTATTTCCGGTTTTTGCTTTGATCCATTTAAAAACCGTGGCATCTAATACCTGGGAACCGAGGAAGGCAATGATGCTACCCACGATGACCATTTGCGCTTGGCCAAAAACCATCCGATACGATTTATCGTCTGCCAAATTGGAATTGGGCAAAGAAAAAGCAGGAATGTTCAATGAAAATCCTACAATAATGAAGCAGTATAAAATAAGTCCTGCGGTAATCCAAGAAAGTTTCTTTACGACTTTGTCGCCATAGAACTCATTAAGCAAGTCGGTAATAAGAAATACAAATGGCCATGGGAGAATCCCAATCACTGTAACAAAAGGCCCCACTTTGTTTCCAAACAGAACAAATTCAATGGGAATGGCTATTAACTTATTGCTAATGAGCTCAGCGGTTACGGCATTGGTAATAAAAAGTCCAGCAAGGATAATGAACAGCCAGGTTTTTCGATCAAAAGATGTCATGTTCTTGAAAACAAGTTAGTTTTTCTTTTGTTTCGGAAGGCCGTAATCCAGCCTTTTGGCTTTGACATAATGAGAAATATAGTATTTACTCGTTTTAAAATTGTTAATGGTAACCCCTTTGTTCGTGGATGAATGGATAAAATTAATGGCATCTGGCGTAACCTCGATAACCATTCCAACATGCCCTACCCCTCCTGAATTGCTACTCGCCCTAAAAAAAAGCAAGTCACCGGGTTGAACCTCTGCCAATGTCACGGTTTCCCCCAGTTCTGCCAAGCTGTAGCTCGTTCGCACCAGTGAAAATCCAAAATAACCAAAAATATAATTTATAAACCCTGAGCAATCGAACCCTGAGGGGGTTGTACCTCCCCATCGGTAAGGGGTTCCCAGAAAGGTTTTTGCAAATGAAATGATTGCGGTAACCTTTGCTGCGTTGGGGTTTCTTGAATTCGTATCGGCAAGCAATCCGCTGGGCGAATCATTGGTGACTTGTGTTTTTCCTTCAAAAGAAAGCAATAGGAAACCGAGTACAAAGCAGAAACAACGCAACATCCTACGAAATTATAACTATTTTTGAGATTCTATTGTGTTCATCCATGCCTGAAATTAACAGTACCACATTAACAAAATTATACTATTCTATTGGGGAGGTTGCAAAGTTGTTCGATGTTAATCCTTCTTTACTTCGTTTTTGGGAAAAAGAATTTGACCTCGTGGTTACTAAAAAAAACGCAAAAGGAAACCGTCAATATTCTGTTAAAGAAATAGAAACCCTCAATAAAATTTACAACCTGATTAAAACGAAGGGATTCACACATGAAGGCGCCAAGAACCAATTGAAGCAAAAAAGGGTTTCAAGGGTTCAAGACAATCCGGACCAAGACTTAATTCTTCAACTGGAAAAAATCAAGACGAGGCTGATTGCCATTAAAACTTCGTAAAAGGTAAAAACCTGGGCACTTTCTTTTGGTATTCTTTGTATTCTGGGTATTTATCTGCGGATATTTTCTCTGAGAAATCCGAACTTCCTTTGAACAGGATGACAAGCAATAAGCATCCAGCAATGGTTGCATTCATCCATACGCCCGTTGCCACGACAGAAAACAAATAGAACAAGATCCAAATCAACTGTTCCATCGCATAGTTAGGGTGGCGTACCCTTCCCCAAAGGCCTGTGCGGATAAAGCCATGCGCATATTCATTCAAAGGTTCACCTTGCTGAATTCTTCTGTGTTTTTCTTTTTGAAAATTCCATTGTTGTTGATCTGCAATGAATTCAACAGCAACCGCACCTACAAACAACACAGAGAGCACGAGGTCCCAAACATTCAAAGGATTGTCATTTGATGCCAGTAGAATGGGAAGGGTAAAAAGAAAAATGAGAATGTTTTGGTAAGCGCTGATAAAGCACAAGTTAAAAATTGCCCAAACAAATTTATTTGAAAACCCAGGACGTTTTCTCAGCAATTCCCAGCGATAATCTTCCTCACCAGCCCAGAACCTCCAGGTATACGCGCCTCTTCTGGCAAAATTATAAGTCAACCTCATACCCCAAATCGTTGCCAAAACAGCCATCAACACCATTCTATCGTTGCATCCAAAGGCCAAAGTTATGTGCCAAACATAATAAATTGGAACAATGCTCCAAAGCTTGTCAACCTGTGAATTGTTACGTGAAATTTCGCCTACCAAAAAGCAATAAGCGATTACCCCGGCTACCACAAAAACCATCTGGTCGAACAAAACATGTTCTTGCATCATGGTTAGGGGTTCGCCGAAACCAAAATAAAAGGTGAGTAATGGAAGTACAACAATCGTAAAGATTAAAAGAAGAATGGTAACTAACATAATTTATAATTTATACCCTGCTTTTTCTGCAAGAAATGGATAAAAAGTTCCACTGGAAACAGCAATGCATTTGTTGTGTTCATCGACCATTTCAGCTTTCATAAAAATAACCTTTTTCCCTTGTCGCACCACCACTGAGGTTGCGGTTAACACACTTCCTACTTTTGCCGGATTGATAAAATTGACGTGCATTTCAATGGTTGAAACCACTTTTTGGTCCTTTTCCACCAAGGTTAAAGCCCCTGCGCCCATGGTTGCATCGAGCATGGTTGTGAGTACGCCCCCGTGAACAAAGCCGGGGGTTGCTAGATGTGATTCTTTGACCGTCAAGACATAGCGTACCACACCTAATTCAATGACTTCCAAATGCATTCCAATGGACTGTGCGAAGGTATTGTTTTGGTCGTATTCAGCCATTAGGTTCTTTATTGTGTCGGTTCCAGCCATTCAAAGAAGGTATTTGAAAGTTCTCTATGTACGTTCAGATGGTCCGTGGTTTTTACCCAGCAAATGACATTTAGTTTGCCGAAATTGGGTTCAAAATCGGTAAAAAATACTTGTGATTTAGGATCTTTAAGGATTGCCGGATGGTTTTCCAAGGTTTCTTTAATTTTTGAAACGATTTCCTCGGAACCTAAACCATATTTAACAGGCATAACGATGTCGATGCGTCGTTTTTCCATCCGTGTAAAATTCACAATTGTGCCATTGATGAGCGGGCCGTTGGGAAGTATGATTACTTTGTTATCGGCCGTTTTGATGTAGGTATTAAAAATCTGAATTTCAGTTACCTCTCCTGTTACCAAGAGCGCAGAAATGGTATCCTTTAATTTGAAAGGTTTTATCACCAAGATAAGGATTCCACCCGCAAAATTGCTTAAGGTTCCGGAGAATGCCATACCTATGGCGATGCCTGCCGCACCCAGGATGGTTACAAACGATGTCATCGCGATTCCAAGTTGACTCATGGCGGTGAATACGACCAGAATTTTTGAGGCGATGACGGTTAAGTTGGTTAAAAATGAAATGAGTCCAGCATCGGTTTTGCTTTTTTGAAGCAGTCGCGTAACCATTTTCCCCGCTTTGTTTGCCAACCAGAATCCTGCGATGAGGATCACCACGCTGATTACGATGTTCAAACCTAGATTTGAGAGGGTATGAAGGATGTTTTCGTATTCAAACCCAAGTATGGATTTTAGCGGTTCTGTCTTTTGTGGCAAAGCGTAATTTTTGGGTTAAAAATACAAAATTCCATTTTCATAGAAACAACGCGCCTTCTTTCAAAGAGCAAGGAGAAACCCAAACTTCATTAAAGTATATTTTCTCCATAAGCCATTTCACCTTCAGCGCAGCAAAGGGGGCCATTTGTTTTCTAATTTGGGTGATTTGGGGATTTACACTTCGTTCTTCCAAGGTAGATGCAATCACTTGGTCAATCATAGCCTTAAAATCATTCATGTTCATTTGAATCGCTTCAAAGGGATCGGTAGACATCTCGCTGTGCAGCAATTCGTAAAAGGTTTCGAAGGTCCCCGAAGCACCGATCAGCGCCTTTGCTTGGATGTCATCCAGCTTACCTTCTGCTTGCGCTTCTAAAAAATTAAAAAGCACTTCGATGTCTTGTTGGGTAAAGGGATCAGACACTTTGAACAATTGATACATTCGCGACAATCCAATGTTTAATGAAGTTTCAGAGATGATTTCACCATCGTTGTAATGAATGAATTCCGAACTCCCTCCCCCAATGTCCATAATCAGACCAGAATCCGACAACTGTTTTGACATTGAAACACCGTTAAAGATCATCCTTGCCTCCTCCAAACCTGAAATGATTTCAATTTGAATGCCCAATGCTTGTTTAATTTCGAGAATCCATTCGCTCGCATTTTCAGCATCACGAAGGGCACTTGTACCGATTGCACGTATTTTCTCAACCTCAAATTGATGTGCAATGGCATGATAATCTGTTAAACAGTCCATTCCGCGTTTCATGGCATCGGGATGAAGCAATCCTTTTGTAATACCACCCATACCTAAGGAAACACCTCTTCTTTCTCGATGCAGTACTTTTGGATATCCTTCCGCCTGCATTTCAACAATCAATAAATTGAAAGTATTGGTACCCAAATCAATTACGGCTTGGATCATGGAATTAGATTTTTAGCCATTTGAGAAGCAATTTAAAGGTCAACTTATGGCCAAAGGAAAGGATGCCATTTTTGAAGATTCTTCCTGCAAAATAGAGTAAAACTGCACCCACCAAAACCATGATCAACCAGGAAAGGAGCAAGAAAAGATACGACACAACGGTTACCCCCGCAGTAATTTTCACCATGGCTACCATTCCTGCTGTCCATGGAAAGAAAGTAAAAAACTGTGTCAATGCAGCATCTGGGTATTGTACCGCGTTGTACCCAGCAAAAATACTGACACCGAAAAGGATCCAAATGGGAATCACAAATTGCTGTCCATCGGACTCATCTCCGCTCATAGCGCCTATGACTGTGAAAAAGGAGGAATACACCCAATAAGTCCCTAAGAAGAAGAGCATAAAGTTGGGAATCAGGAAGGCATAATTGATTCGATGGAAGAACAGGTCCATTTGGGTATTGTAATTCATCATCGGGTTGCTTTGACCGAATTGACTTAAACCTTGATCGGAAACCTGCACCCCCTCAAGGTGACCTAAGCCCAGGGTTTCGGAAAAGATAAAATATTCAAACACCCACAATCCCAAAGCGATGATAAAAATCCAGAAGAATAGCTGCAACAAAGAAGCCCAAAGAATCCCCAAAATCTTGCCAAACATCAACTCATGTGCTTTGGCACTGGCCAGAATGACCTCAGACACCCTGTTGGCTTTTTCCCGATTGATGCTTCGGGTAATGTTCGTTCCAAAAATTCCCAAGAAAAAAATCATGAGGTACCCAAGGGAATAACCTACCCAAGCGATTTCGTTTTCGGATTGGTTCAGTGGGTCGTTTACGTCTCTGAAATCGACATTAAGGGGCTGTTTGATTTTGCGGAAATCTTCAATTCCAAGGTTGGTAAATTGTTCAATCATCACCTCTTCCACCCTTCTTTCCACTTCAAACTTTAGTTTCATTTTAAGCTGAACGTTTGGGGTTTCCCTGTAGAACAAGAATACTTTTTTATTGATCAAAACCTTCTCATTGATTTCAATCATGGCGTCATAGGTCCGAAATTTCTTTTCATCTCTGAAGGCTTCTAATTCTACATAGTCCTGGTAGAAATAATAGGTTATGCTTTCAGAGGGATGCGAAACGATTTTTTCTTCAAAAAGCCCTGTGGGGTCTACGATCAGCACATTCAGGTTCGATTTCCCCTGATTTCCTGAAATGATCAGAAGGTAGATTACAGCTAAAAGCAAAAGCGGCCCAAGAAACAACATAAACCGAAAAGACCGATTGTTCCAGCGCTCCATGAATTCTCGTCTCGCGATGATTAAACTATTCTTCATGTTGGTTGTGTTCTTGAATAACTTTAACAAATACATCTTGCATTCCCGGCAGTTTTTCTTCGATGAGCGTCAATTCCAGGGCGGAAGAAAGTTGGTTGTACACATCATTGAAGGTTTCATTGCCACGACGACGAATGACGGCTTCCCGCAAATCATCTCCAATTTCCTTGCTCTCTATGATTTCAAAAGAAGTCCACAGCGCATTGGCGAAGGCGATTACGTTTCCCCTAAATCGTATTTTAAAATCTCCATTTTTATGCTGTGACCTAAGGTTTGCCACCCGGTCTTTTGCAATGAGTTTTCCTGCATGAATCAGGGCGACTTCATCACAAATGGAATCCACGCTGTCCATGTTATGGGTGGAAAAAATTACCGATTTACCCGCATTTTTAAAAGCCTCAATTTCATTGAGAATTAAATTGATGTTCAAAGGATCAAATCCACTCAAAGGCTCATCGAGGATGATTACCTCGGGATCATGGAGTACACTGGAAATGAACTGAATTTTTTGCGCCATACCTTTGGAAAGGGAATCAATCCTCTTTTTCGCCCAATCTTGAACTTCAAATTTCTGTAGCCATTTCATTGCTTTATCCCCTGCCTCTTTGCGCGACAATCCCCTAAGTTCGCCTAAAAAAACCAATTGATCCATCACCCGCATTTCTCTGTAAAGTCCGCGCTCTTCGGGCAAATAACCAAAGGACCTGACATGGGCTTCATTGAGAAGGGTTCCATTGTATTTTACAAACCCATCATTCGGGATAAGGATTTGATTTAAGATCCTGATTAAGGTTGTTTTACCGGCTCCATTTGGACCGATGATTCCAAACACCATTCCTTTCGGGATGTCAAAGGTGACCTTTTCAAGTGCGATTTTTTCTTGAAAAACCTTTGTTATATCATGGATTTCAATCATACCAACGAAGCTACCTATTTTTTTTCAATTGGAATCTCGTTTGCCTCTTTTCGGAAGCGCCAATGAAAGCATCTTGCACAAATAAGAATGAAAACAGCAAGGTTGACGAAGAGCCAAAGCAAAGAGATTGGATCCATCCCAACATCCGTAGTTTTAAACAAAGCATTTGTTTGAAACGCTTGGTCATCAGAAGTTAAAAGTACCCCCGTGAAAAAGTTATTGGCATAATGAAAACCCAAGGTCACCTCAATTCCATTGTCTTTGTAAGCAATCCAGGAGAGGACAACTCCGAAGAGGACATAAAAAATGAGTAGCCACCTGCCATTGGCCAATACTTCCGGGTTTCCAAAATGCATAAACCCAAACATGATCCCGCTGATGAGAATCGAGAGCAACACAGACGATGTTTTTGCAAAGAGACCTTGAAGTACAAAACTTCGAAACAGCAGTTCTTCTGCAGCGACTTGAAGGGGTAGAAAGAGCATCAGGATAAGGAAGGTAGACAGGAAAGGAAGCAAGGAGAAGTTCCATTCAAATTTTTGCGGATGAAGGGCAAAATCAATCGCCGTATTCAACACCAGTAAACCGCCCCAAAGGGAAAAGGCTAGGACCATTTTTCTTAGGTTGATTTTCTCGCGCGCAGAAAACAACCAACGAAAGGAACGATGGTGGATGTATTTGTTGTTCAGAATAATTGCCAGAAGTACCGCTACAAAAGGAATCATCTGAAGTAAAAAAAGACTTTCAAAACCAAAATAGGAGAAATAATCAGCCATGGAATCTCCTGAGAATTCAGGGAATAGCTTGGACAACAAAAGGATGGGGACATTCCCCAGGGTAAAAGCCAAAAGGATGATAAGGATGCTCAGAAAGGTTTTCTTAAATTGAAAATCGCCATGAGACCAGCCTTTTACGAAGGAATTCATGAAAACATGTCTCTCATTCGTTTAAAGAATCCGGCATCTTTTTCACTTTCCCGGGGTTTGAAACTCTCACTCTCGCGATTTTTTTCGATCCATTCTTTTTCTTCCTTTGAAAGCTTGGTTGGGGTCCACACGTGCACATGCACCAATTGGTCACCTTGTCCATATCCTTGAATGTTCGGGAGACCTTTTCCTCTGAGGCGTAGGACTTTACCGCTTTGCGTTCCTGCATCAATTTTAATTTTAGCTTTTCCGCTTAGCGTTGGAATTTCAAGACTTGCACCAAGTGCGGCATCGGCGAAGGAGACAATGGCCGTGTAATGAACGTTTTCACTTTCTCTTTTAAGCTCGAGGTGTTCTATTTCTTCGATAACAATGATCAAGTCGCCGTTCACGCCATTAAAGGGTCCAGCGTTCCCTTTTCCCCTAACGGACAACTGCATGCCATCTTCAACCCCTGCAGGGATTTCCTTTAACGACACGGCTTCCTCCCCCACTGCTGCCCCTGCTGCCACCAAATCCACCGCCAAAAGCATTTCCAAAGATGTCGCCGAATTGAGAGAAGATGTCATCCATGTTCATCCCTGCGCCTGCGCCTCCTTGTCCCATTCCTGCATGCCCAAAGCGGTCGTATTGCGCGCGTTTTTCAGCATTGGAAAGGACCTCATAAGCTTCTGCAGCTTCCTTAAACTTATCTTCAGCGGTACTGTCGTCCGGATTTTTATCCGGGTGGTATTGCAACGCAAGCTTCCGGTACGCTTTTTTTATTTCAGATTCGTCTGCACTTTTTGAAATGCCTAATACTTCGTAATAATCTCTTTTTTGGCTCATTTGATTTATTATTGTCCCACCACTACTTTGGCAAATCGAATTACTTTGTCATTTAAATAATATCCTTTTTCTACTTGTTCTATCACGCATCCTTTTTTGGCTTTCTCATCTACGGGAAGATGCGCAATCGCTTCATGTAAATCCGTATTAAACGGCTGACCTATGGCGTCGATTGGGGTAAGTCCATTTTTTTCAACCGTAGTTTTCAAAAGGGAATGGATAAGTGCAAAACCTTCTTTCATGGCTTCGACTTCAGTAACTTGTTCATTGTTGGCAATGGCACGGTCGAAGTTATCCAAAACCGGCAAAAGCTCTTTCAATATCCCACTGCTTGCAGATGAAATAAGTTCCACTTTTTCCTTAGCGGTTTTTCTTCTTAAGTTCTCAAAATCCGCGTAGAGTCTTAAGAACCTATCGTTGAGCGCGTTGTATTTTTCTTCTGCGACAGCTTCCGCACTTGCTTCTTCGTTCTCTAAAGCCACATTTTCCTGTACTTGTTCCTCTTGAGTCGCTGCGTTTTCAGCCGAATTTTCGCTGTTTGTTGAATTGATGGGTTCTTTTTCTTCGCTCATTTTTTATGATTTTTGCTTCGGTTTTGTCAAACACAGTTCCAAAGGTAAAAAAAAGAAAATTTGCGACATCCTGTCAGACATTGTGTCTTTCAGCTTAATTATTGGCAGAATTCACATGAAATTCCGACAGCTTTGGAGCAATTTTGAAGCTTTGGAGGAGTCAAAGACCAAACGATTTTCTGAAAACAATGAATCGGGATCAACGCTTTTCTTTGCTGTACCAGAAAAATGAATTGCATCGGGTTTTGCATTTTTTAAAATGGGGCCAATGTTTGCCAAATTTATGCCTCCGCCTGCCATAATTTCAATCTTTCCAGAAGCATGTTTTTTCATTTCCGCAAGGTTTGGTATGCCATTTTCGATGCTTCGAGAAACACCAGAAGAAAGCACCCTTGAGAAACCTTGGTCCATCAACCATGAAAGCTCCTGCTTCCACTCAATTAAGTCGTCAAAAGCCCTGTGAAACGTAATGTCGCGCTCGCCCCAAACGCTACGTATTTCTTTCAATGCATCGTGGTTCAAACGCATGCGTTCATCCAAAACACCCACGACGATGCCTTTAACATCAAGCTTGGAAACCTCTTCAATTTCGGCCAGTATCAACTCAATTTCTTTTGGCGTATATACAAATCCTCCGGTTCTCGGACGAATCAATACGTGGGTTTCTATGTTGTGACTTAGCGCGGTTTGGATAAACCCTGAGGAAGGCGTGAGGCCCCCCTGTTCTAAATTTGCGCAAATTTCTATGCGGTCAAAATTCAAATCAACGGCAGCTAAAATCGCTTCAATGGAAGAAACACAAAGTTCTATTTTCACAAGATTTAAATTTGATTGCAAAAATGGCAAAAAAGAAAGGTGCTACCGCTAAAAAGTTGCACTTTAACTATATTTGTTGATATTTTAAAAAACATGTCAGAGAAATTATCCGAAACAGCCGTTCAATCCATTGATTTTGATACCTTCAGATCAGAAGTACTTGCCGATTATCAACTGCTTTGCGAATCCCGGGAAGCATCCCTTTTAGGGAGAAAAGAAGTGTTAACAGGCAAGGCAAAATTTGGAATTTTTGGCGACGGTAAAGAGCTTGCCCAAATTGCCTTGGCGAAACAATTTAAAGACGGTGATTTCCGATCTGGCTATTACCGCGACCAAACGTGGATGATGGCGATTGGCGCCTTGAACGTTCAACAGTATTTTTCAGGTCTATATGCCCACACCGATGTTACCATTGAACCTCAATCCGCAGGAAGACAGATGGGAGGACATTTTGCTACGCGCAGCTTGGATGAAAACGGAGAATGGAAAAACCTTAGCGCCCAAAAAAATAGCTCGGCGGACATCTCCCCTACGGCTGGACAAATGCCTAGACTTCTTGGTTTGGCAATGGCTTCGAAAATGTACAGAAACAATCCTGGCTTACAAACCGATGCCTTTTCCAAATTCTCAAACTTAGGAAACGAAGTGGCTTTTGGATCCATTGGCGACGCCTCCACTTCAGAGGGACCTTTTTGGGAAACCATGAACGCTGCAGGTGTACTTCAAGTGCCCATGGTTATGTCCGTTTGGGACGATGGATATGGAATCTCCGTACCCCGCTCATTGCAAACCACAAAAAACAGCATCTCAGAAGCCTTGGCCGGATTTCAACGCACCCCAGAAAAACCAGGTTTTGAAATTTTCACCACCAAAGGCTGGGATTATGCACACTTATGTCAAACGTACGAGCAGGCAGTTGCCATCGCAAGGACGGAACATGTCCCCGTGTTGATTCATGTACAAGACGTAAATCAACCCCAAGGACACTCTACTTCTGGATCCCATGAAAGGTATAAATCTGAAGAGCGCATGCAATGGGAAAAAGATTTCGATTGTTTGGCAAAATTCAAGGAATGGATTTTAACCTTCGATGGAGGACCTGAAGCTTTGGCGGATGAAAATACGTTGAATGAAATTCAAGAAAAAGCCAAAAATGCCGTGAAGAATGCCAAAAACACTGCGTGGAACCTGCTTTCCAAAGAAATCAAGGACGAAGCCATTGTTTTGAATGATTTGCTATCCACCTTGGCGCAAGAACAAAGTTTACATGAAACTTTACAAGCGGAGATAACGGCACTGAACAACACAAAAGAACCCATCCGAAAAGACCTCTTTTTATTGGCGAGAAAAGTAATTCGTCAGTTGCGCAACACAAAATCGCCTGCAAAGCTTAAACTTTCTCAGTGGTTAGAATCACAAAAACAACTGAACCATGACCGATACAATTCCTATTTATATAGTGAATCGGCCAAAAAAATCAACAATGTTCCCACGGTTGCACCTACCTATTCAAATGAAATCCAAATGGAGGATGGAAGGATCATTTTAAGGGAAAACTACCGAAAACTGATGGAAAAACATCCTGAAATCTTGGTATTTGGTGAAGACGCAGGTAAAATTGGAGGGGTCAACCAATCTTTAGAAGGATTGCAGGATACTTTTGGTGAGCTTCGCGTTTTTGACACGGGCATTCGCGAATGCACCATCATTGGTCAAGGCATTGGCATGGCGATGCGCGGTTTACGTCCCATTGCCGAGATTCAATATTTAGATTATTTATTATATGCCATTCAAGTCCTATCTGACGATTTGGCGACGGTGCAATACCGAACCAAAGGAGGACAAAAAGCGCCCTTGATCATCAGTACACGTGGACACCGATTGGAAGGGGTTTGGCACAGCGGATCACCGATGGGAATGATCATCAACAGTTTACGTGGGATTCATGTTTGTGTGCCTAGGAACATGACCAAAGCTGCAGGATTTTACAACACGTTAATGGCTTCCGATGAACCGGCTTTGGTTATCGAACCGTTAAATGGATATCGAATCAAAGAAAACATTCCAACCAACTTAGGAGAATTTACCACCGCATTAGGGGAAATTGAAGTGCTCTGCGAAGGAAGTGATTTAACCATGGTTTCCTATGGTTCCACGTTGAATTTATGCTTGCAAGCAATTCCATCGCTTCTTGAAATGGGTATTTCTGTAGAACTTATCGACGTTCAAACCTTGATTCCTTTCGACTTAAAACATGGCATCGCGAAATCGTTGTCAAAGACCAATCGCTTAATGATCGTCGACGAGGATGTAAGCGCGGGCGCTTCCGCCTTTATTTTGGAGAAAATCATGGTTGAGCAAAACGGTTATTATCATTTAGATGCTGCGCCGGTTACGTTGAGCGCCAAAGACCACCGTCCTGCCTATGGCACGGATGGAGATTATTTTTCCAAACCGAATTTAGATGACATCATTGAGACTGCGTATGCTTTAATGACCGAGTCCGACCCGAGTATGTTTCCGAAATTGTTTCCACATGAATCTTAGTCAATACCTTGCGCATGCGAAGGCTGCCGAGACAACCGCTGTTTACACCGCAGATTACGCTCAATACCTACCCCTAAACGCCCAACGATTCAATCGCGTTTACAACCATTTTGAATGCAGCGAAGCATTTCTATCCTTTGCAGAAAACGTGAAAACGGAAACAGAATGGGTCATCATTACCGAGCCTTGGTGTGGCGATGCTGCACAGAACCTTCCTGTATTAATTCGACTCATTGAAAAAATTGCGAACGCGAGGTATACCTTACAATTGCGAGACACAAGTTCAGAAATTGATTCTTACCTAACCAACGGAGGAAAAGCCATTCCAAAGGTGATTGTAAGAAATGCCGCATCTGAAGATTTGTTTACTTGGGGCCCCCGTCCCGAAAAGGCACAAACTTTATTCTGGGCGTTAAAGAGTGGTGGAAAAACAATGGCGGAAATACATGAGGTATTGCATAAATGGTATGCAGATGACAAAGGCGCGTCGCTTGAAGCTGAGCTTTTGTCGTTAATTCGTCCCCTGCTTTAGTTGAGCCATAACCTCACTGGGGCCTGACCCCATCTCCATTTTAAAAGCGGCATAAAAAGGGTTGTAAGAAGAAAAACCACTTTCCCTGGCCAAGGCATCCATGGTATTTTTTGAGAGAAAATCATCCTGCATTTTTTCGATGGCATAATGTACACGAATCTTTGAACGATAATGTACGAAAGAGATGTCTGAATGGTATTTAAAAAAATACTGGAGGTAGGTTCTGGGTATGTTTAATTTTTCCGCAAAGGCAGTGGAGTTCATGTCTGGATTCTTCACGATCAGGTTCATTGCGGTTTTAGATTCTAGCTTTTTGACAATGTCTTTGATTTGGGCATTGAATTTTAAGGTCAGCTGGATGTCTTGTTTATTGTTAATCTCTTTGGGTGACGTGCGCCACTTGAAATCGGGTTTCATTGACTTGCTTTGCTTTGCTTCGGCCATTGGAACCATTGGGGAAATATCCTTCGGTCCATACAATATTTCCGGCTGAAGAAACAATTGAATCATAAAAACAAGAGCCATCAAAGACCTTACATGATGAATATTTTGATGAACGAAATCCTTTTGTGAATAAACTTCATACAAAAACATCAGGCAAACACTTAGTCCTAACACCGCACAAAAAATCAATAATTGTAAAAGCCAAAATCTAATCCATCGCTCATTGGCAAACCACAGTTCTGAGGTAGGTTTCCCCCAAAAGAATGAATAGATAACCTTTGAAGCCAGGTAGACATGATAAAATATAAACATTGCGATCACAGGGAAATTTATTAGACGTAAAATCGCCGTGGCCGATTGCACATCGGTTTCTATGTTGAAAACCATTAGGTTAACAAGTAAGAGTAAAATGGGTATAGCTATCGAAACCAAGACATAACGCAGGGGTCTTTTATCCAGGTGAAGCATCGAACGAAAATATTGATATAATAAAACCAGATTTAATAAAAACAACAAATTAAAGGGCTTCGGAACATCCCGAAATTCATTTTGCCATCCCAAATCATAACTAAAGGTAAAACCGTTGTGTATGAAATTCGTAAAGAAAATAACCAAAATATAGACGTTAAAATACGTGTTTCGTTTGATGTTAATCAATAAAATCAAAGCCACCAACAAGGATAATGTCAAGGATGCAAATTGGATGACAAGGCTTATATTCATGGATTCTATTACATTTTCGGTTACTAAATTATGCATATTTTAACTGAATACAAAACCTATAAACGGCGAGCGGTTGGGTTTGAAGCATAAGCAGGTATTTTCGTACAAAATTATTTTTATGCGTACTTGCCTACTGGTTTTCATTTTCTTCATGTTCGGATTGAACACAATCACCAAAGCCCAAAACGGAAGCGTAGGCCAACCGTTTACTTCCCTCGGACAAGCCCAAAACGTTGCTTCAGACGGCGTGTATTATTTCTCATTGTCTGGAACGACCTTCAGTACCTATGTTCGAGTTGGTGGCTGGGTGCAAGTAGCCATTGACTTTCGACCGAACGGAGGAAATCTTCCGCAATCCAATGCACTAAACAATACAGTTCGTGGTATTCTTACCCCCGCTGCGCTGAGCACGCTCGGAAGTGCAACCGTAACCCGAGTACTCACGAGCAATGGTCAATTGGATGTTCAAAACACCCGACCTGGAATTATTACCCGAATTGTAAACAACCAAACCCTTTTGGCTACACCTGCAGACAACACCGACAACAATACCAATTGGACCGGAACCAACACGGTTGCAGGACAATTTATAAACTATGGCAACACCACCGCTTATGGACTAAATCAAAACATTTTTCATGCAGGAAATAATGGAGATGGGATCCATTGGATTCCATATTTTACACTTCACATGATCAACAACAATGTGGGACAAATCCCAAATGGGGCATATTTTCAATTGATGGTTCGTGCACCCATGGTGGCCGTTGTTTCGGGACCTGTAATTAATACCCAACCGTCAACATCGGCTCAATCCGTCTGTTTAAATGCAGCAATCAATGCATTGAGTGTTTCCGCTACCAGCCCCAATGGCAGTGCGATTACGTACCAATGGTACAGCAACGCAAGTGCTTC